>CAYLLN010000194.1:0-1001 GCA_964384375.1 uncultured Pirellulaceae bacterium | reverse complement strand
CAAGCTGTCGGGCGTCGGGCGGCGCAACGGGCCCGAAGGCATTCTGCGCTTCGTGGAATCTCGCACGATCTCGCACGCAACGGGAATGATCCAACTGCCGCGCACCGGCGCCGAGTTCCATCGGCTGCGCGGGCCGCTGCTGCTGCTCCTGCGGGTGCTGAAGGGGTTCCGCTTGCGCTGAGCGGCTCGCGAGAGCTGGCCTCGAGGAGCACCTCTTCGCGAAGGGCGCCACATTCATCACTGAACAGCCGGGCGGGCCGAGATGACTCATCCGGCTACATCCGCTACAAGAAAGCGCTCGTCGAAGACGCGCGCGACCTTCTCGTGTCGGATGCCGTAGTTGCGGCCAGCCTGCGCCTTGCTCTCCACTCGGTCTACATACCGTAGAGTCCGAAGAACGACCTGGGGACTACTCACCTGCCACTGAAGATCAGGTAACTGGTTAGCCACACGACAGGGAATGGGATGAGTATTTGAAAAACATGCTGCGGAGCTTTTCGTTGGGTGCGAGTGCAATCGGCCTCGCAATTGCCGCCTCGGTCGGCATCGCGGCTCCTGCGCAAGGCGATGGCCAGTATGACGACTTGGTCGCCTTCTGGACTGAGAACGGCGTTTCGCCGAAGACTCAAGCTGATCTCTTGGTGCGTCTTGAGAACGGGGTCCTTCCAGACTCGCTGAAGGGAGGCCAGGAACCCGTTAAATCCAAGACATCAATCGTCGGCAACGAAACGATCACCGTATATACATACGCGGACGGATCGGTGACGACTGGCTTTTCTGAGATCCCGCGTGCCGTACGCGGCAAGCCCGGCCAACCGAGCGCATACGCGGTAACGGGGTGTGCCGTATCTAGCTGGACCGGCGTCTCTTACTACACCAACTGCCGAGTTGGTGGTAACAACGGGACTACCACCCTCGGCTTCTACGCGAACTTTACAAAATCGTACGCAGGATACGACAGCATCCAGAACTATTGGGGTGTTGTTGTCCAGTGCGCCCCC
>CAYLLN010000193.1:0-1007 GCA_964384375.1 uncultured Pirellulaceae bacterium | reverse complement strand
ATCCCAACCACCTCACGCCCACCAAGATCACTTTGGAAACCGTGAACGGCTACGATCATCGTTATGTCGCCTCCGACACCCTAGATGGCCACACCGTCGATGGTCATAGCTTCACACGGTTCAATGATCATCCTGAGTCGCTTGAAGGACAGTGCGCTAATCGCGATGGTCGTCGACGACTTAGTGTAATGGCTGACCTCGTTCATGATCGCGCAAATCGAAAGAGCGTACCATTTCGGGATTTACTGCAGGCTGACGTTATTGCTTGTATTGCGTCGAGTAAGATCGGATATGCAAGGTGGTATCCGCGTTGCACGGTTTACGCTGGCCAAGTTGGAAAACTTGAACTGTTCCTAAGGGCAACGACTAGCCAAGGTTTCGAACCACTTCGAGTCCTTCTGAATTTCAATTCTGGTGCGGAACTAATTCAGAATCTTTCGTCAGACGGCATGGAGCGGATGTGGCGGAGCGACAGCCTTTGGAGATCTTGCGACCCCGAGACAATGTTCAACTTGGACGAGTTAAAACGGGTGTGGCAAGACAAGAATTAACCAAAGGCCAGCGCTAGGCGACTCACAGCTGGAAAACATTTCCAAGCGGGACCAGCAAAGCCGCTGCCCTGCTTGCCCCAATGGGGCAACCTGCGCCAGCCCAGGCCGCAGGCCTGGGTCGGTGGCGATTTTCAGATTCCGAGCCCCGAAGGGGCGCGATGAACGGTCGCCACGTCAAAGCGTTTCGATTCACGGATGTTCCGTTTCGTCGGGGGTTTCGGTGGACGCGATTGTGATTCGCTCCCCAGGGCGTTGCCCTGGGCTGGCGCAGGTCGGCCCCTTGGGCCGCAGGGGATTGTCGCCAAAGTAGGCCCCCGACGCCGTCGGGGCCAGGCACTGCGAACGGAGCTGGCACTGCCAGCCGGCATCACCAACGAATCAACGTCCATCCGCCGCTGATCGCTGACGGCGAGGCTGTGAGTTTTTTGGCGGCGAGCGGACGGTGCGGTAGGGACG
>CAYLLN010000192.1:0-1015 GCA_964384375.1 uncultured Pirellulaceae bacterium | reverse complement strand
CCACGGCTCGCGGTGACCGGCAGGGATGTAATGGACGAGCTGCTGATTGTTCCAGAGGAACTGCCCGCCGGGAGCGTTGTCCTTGAGCAGTTCGCACAGTTCCTCAAGCAGTTCCATTGGCCAGGCAACCGACTTGCCCGGCGGGAAGCCCTTCCGCATGAAGTGCCACTTTTGCCCAAGCGCCTTCCAAGGCGAAATCTCCTCCGGTTTCACCTCCGCCTTTTCGAGGAATCGCGAGAAGCCGCTGACGGCATCCTCCAGAAACGACCAGAACTCCGGCGTGTCGATCTCGTCCAGCGAATGGACGCGGATTTCGACCTCCTGCCACGGCCCGCGGAGCGTCTTGACCTTCACCCGTGGCTCGTTGCCGTAGATCGGCAGATCGGCCAATTCGTTGAGCGTCTTGAGCTCGATCCGCTGCTGCAGCTCGTCGCGTTTGAAAGTGCCGCGATAGACGCGGAACTTGAGCTTTACGAGCCAGGTCTCGCCGGTGATCGCATGAAAGAACCAGCCGTCGGATTTCTTCTCGGCCGAGATTTCGACGACGCTCCGCTCGCTCCAATCGGTTTCGGCGAACTCACCCAATTCATGAATCCGATCGACCACGCGTTCCAGAATCCGACCGTCCCAACGGCACGGCTCGCCCGTCCGTCCGACGCGGTCTTGTGTGTGCCACTTCCGTCCGTCCGCCTGCCACGGCATCTTTGCCGTCTTGCCGACTTCGGTGATGTCCAGGTCGCCGTCGCGCTTGGCCACCAGCTCGTGCGGATCGTACTTCTTTCGCTGCTCACGGGGACCGGCGGAGAGGACGGGAGCAAGAGCCTCGGCGGTATAGCTACGCGGACGGAGTGACAGAGAGACAGAGGGACGGAGAGACTTACTCTCTTTCTGTCTCTCCTTCGCTCCTTCACTCAGTCTTGAATTGCCAGTGTTTTCGACGACCATCTCCGGCGTTCCCACCGCCACCACCTGCCCCCCCGCCGCACCCGCTTCGGGCCCCAGGTCGATGATCCAG
>CAYLLN010000191.1:0-1019 GCA_964384375.1 uncultured Pirellulaceae bacterium | reverse complement strand
GGGCGCCTGAGCCGATAGGCCAGACTCGAGCCATGCCCGTGGCCGACGACCTCGCCCCCGTCACCCGCGAACGTCGCCTGCGGCTCTGGGACGGCGTCGGCTCCGGTGCCGCCGCCCACGAGCACCGGCTCCTCTCGGCCGCGCGGCCCGCCCTGCCGGTGCTGAACTGGCTGGGCCAGTTCGCCCGGCCGATCATGAAGGTTCCGGGGCTCGGCTGGATCACCTCCGATCCCCGGATCGCCCGGCAGCTGCTCAACGACCCCGAACACCTGACCCTGCTCTCCGAGGGCGGCGTCGGCCACCTCTGGGCGCAGATCCTCGGCGACTGGGTGTACGACCTCTTCGACGGCCCCGGGCACCACGACCTCCGCACCCGCAGCCGCGAGCTGTTCACCGAGAAGACGTCGGCCCGGTTCGTGCAGCGTGCGTGGGCGACGCGGCTGGCCGAGGCGAAGGCAGTTCTGGATGCCGGCGAGCCTCTCGATCTCGCCGACCTCTCGCGCGTGCTCGTCGGGCACATGGTCGTGCAGCTGCTCGGCCTGCCGGTCGACGCCAGCCGCGGCGACGACGCCTACCGCGAGATCTTCGAAACCGGGGAGGAGTTGGCATCCATCGCCCTCGGAACGACCGCCGACACCACCCTGCCGCCCGACGTCATCGCGGGCGCCCGTGTCATCGTCGAGCGGCTCACCGGGCACATCGGGGAGGCGTTCGACAGCGCGCACCCCGACACGATCATCGGGCGGTGCCGCGAGATCGGCCTCACCCTGCAAGAGACCCAGGGCCTCTCGACGCTGCTCATGGTGGCGGGCACCGAGACCGCGGCCTCGGCGATGGCCCGCACGGCCGCGTTGCTCTCGGACACGGGCGAGCAGCACCGGTTGCTCGCGCAGCCCAGGCATCGCGTGGATGCGATCCGCGTGGCCCTGCGGGTCACCGCTCCGGCACCGCTCATCGGGCGCTCGGTGCTCGCCGACGTGCAGGTCGACATCGACATACGCGCCGACGTCGGCCCCTTG
>CAYLLN010000190.1:0-1106 GCA_964384375.1 uncultured Pirellulaceae bacterium | reverse complement strand
TCGATACGCGCCGCAAGTACGACCCGCCTCCCGGACCGCCCGACATCCGCCGCGCCACCGGCGCTCAGCGGCAATTAGCCAAGCAAGTCATGGCTCAGACCCGCGACGGTTAACGGCGTTAGGTGGCACCCTTATTTCACTGATCACTTTGCGACCTCCCGTTCCGATCATTCAGCCTGTGTTGGCTCTACGGAGGGTCGGCGGCCATTGGCGGGCTAATTTGCGGTCCTTACGGGATCGGCCTGGCCCGCAGTTGCGCGCCTGCGGAGCTAGGTTTGACTCACGCCCGCACGTACCCAGGCGGGGTGCGCTCGCGACGTCCCTACTGCTGCGCCCAAACCGACCAGACTCCGGCGACTCCCCTCCCGTCGCCCGCAGGATGCGCCCATGCTCCCTCCGCCCGGCACGATCGAAATCCTGCTCCTTGTGCTGGCCACGCTCCTCGTCGGCTTCACGCTTGGCTCCCTGATCGAGCAGCGGCTGGCCCGCCGAATTTCGCCGACGGCCGAACATGCCGCGGCCGCTCTGCGTGCTGCCGAGGACAAGTACCGGGCGATCTTCGAGAACGCCATCGAAGGGATTTTTCAGACGACGCCCGATGGCGGCTACATCGCCGCCAACCCTAAACTCGCCGCGATCTATGGCTATCCGTCGGTCCCCGAGCTGACCGAATCGCTTCGCAACATCGAGCGGCAGCTCTACGTCGATCCGTGCCGCCGCTACGAATTCGTCCGCCTGATGGAAGAACACGACGAGATCGTCGATTTCGAATCGCAGGTCTATCGCCGCGACGGCTCGGTCATCTGGATCAGCGAGAACGCCCGGGCCATTCGGAACGCGGCCGGCGAGATTCTGTATTACGAAGGGACCGTCGAAGACATCACGCAGCGGAAGCAATCGGCCGCCCTGCAGGCCGAGAAGGAAGCCGCCGTTGCCGCGAGCCAGGCGAAGAGTGCATTCCTCGCCCACATGAGCCACGAGATTCGGACGCCGCTCAACGGCGTGATCGGCATGTTGCAGCTCGTCGCCGGCACGCGGCTCGACCAGCGGCAGGTCCGCTACATCAAAATCGCCCAGGATTCGGCCGACAACCTGCTCGCCCTGCT
>CAYLLN010000189.1:0-1120 GCA_964384375.1 uncultured Pirellulaceae bacterium | reverse complement strand
ACCAGGATGACGTAGCCTCCGAGCGCTTGAAGGCCGGCAAGAACCTTCGCGCGGGGAGTGAGCGCCATCGCATCCGGGGGGCTGAATGCCATCGTGTTGGTGAGCGAGAAGTAGGCGTAGTCGACGAAACCGGCCGTCCAATCCGAGGCTTTCGACGAGCCCTTCGCGACCTCGGAGACGGTGTCGTGGTTCTCATCCTGGGGAAAGCGGATGTCGGCGGACGGCAGCGCGCTGCGCGGCTCGACGGTGGTCCTCACGACGGGACCGCCGCTGTCCATCTCCCAGTAGATCAGCGCGTACACGACGATGTGGGTGAGCCACACCTGGGCGGCCGCGAGCAGCAGCGAGACGTCGCCATCCGATCGGGTCTGCACGAGCAGGATGATCAGCTGGACGAGCGCGACGTGATTGGCAAGCGCCAGCACGACGGTGCCGGCGACCGACGCCCACCGGGACCATCGGGTCTGTTTGTTCATGCGCAGGGGATTGAGCGCGATGACCGGAATCAGCAGCACCACGCAGACGATCACGACCGCCACCCGCAACGGCAGCAGGAACGCGCTCGGCAGCAGGGCGTAGAGGGTCAAGGCGACGAGAACCGCGCCAACCGCGGGCCATCGGTGCTCGGTGCGCTGGGCGCGTTTGGTTGCGGTTGCCACGGCTCCGAACGCTATCCGGCACCGGGTTTTCTCAAGGAGGGGCTTGACGTCGCATGAAAAGGTGGCTGAAGGAGCGGGGCCTCTCGCTGACGCTGTTCGCACTGTTCGTGGTGTTCCTGAGCGGGATGGCCGTCACCGGGTGGCAAGTCGCGGGCGAGGACGCCGCCGATCACGGCGCACCACCGCCGTCCTTCGCCGAGTACCTCACCAGCGGCGACTTCGTGGAGGCGACCTTCGAGAACTGGGAGAGCGAGTTCCTCCAGATGGCGGCCTACGTCGTGCTCACCATCTTCTTGTTCCAGAAGGGGTCGGCGGAGTCGAAGCCGATCGGTGAACCACAGGAGGTGGACCAGGATCCTCGCGAGCGGTCACGTGACGCCGAGGCGCCGTGGCCCGTGCGACGGGGCGGAGTCGTGCTCGTTCTCTACGAGAACTCCCTCATCATCCTGTTCGCTCTGCTC
>CAYLLN010000188.1:743-1122 GCA_964384375.1 uncultured Pirellulaceae bacterium | reverse complement strand
ACAGGAACGTGTGGGGAGCTTCGCAGAGAAGGTACACGTCTCAAGTCGACTGTCGGCGGAGCCATGGACAGATGGCCCATGACCCCGCCGGCTGACGCAACCGCTAGTCCGTCTTGTCGCCTACTTCGGCTGACGCTCTGCCCCTGAACGCGCTTTGAGGAGCAGAATGACTCCGATCGCGGCAGCGACGATTCCGACGGCCAGAACGGCGACCGCGGGTAGAACATTACCCGCGCGTCCTTCCGCGTCAGATGCGTAGCCTTCGATGACGGCTGCGGTCGCGCCGACGATGGCGAGGGCTACGCCAGCAAGGGCAAGGAGCCGGGGCCCGAGCTGCCGGAGCCGCCGGTTCGTTGAGACCTGCATTAGGGGTTGCACC
>CAYLLN010000188.1:0-733 GCA_964384375.1 uncultured Pirellulaceae bacterium | reverse complement strand
TCCGACGTTCGGCCGCCACGCGTCGAGGTTCCACGGAGTCTTGAAGGGGGCGAAGTCATAGTGGCACTTCAGCTGGTCGTACCACTTCTGCCCCTGGTACCCGGAAGTCACATACAGCCTGTACTCGGCGTAGTAGTTGTCTGCACCAACAAACTTCCAAGAGTTGACGGGATAGACGGCCATAGTGACTCCTTGCGGGTTATTCACCTTGACCACCTTGGTGATGTACTGGCCCCTGAACACCGGGTCCGCAACGATCGGATACGCGCTGCCGGGCCCATGGGCAATGACCTGAACGAGCGCATTACCCGCGATCTCGTAGTGAGTGTCGACGTCGGCTCCGTTCGCGTCAAGCGCCCATGCCGGCTCGATCATCGCTACAGGCAGATGCTCAGCATCCAGGATCCCGAAGTAGCCGTCTCCCGCATCGACGAGCGAGCCACCCTCCGGCAACGAGATGGGATACGCATAACTCTGCGGGGCGCCCGGGCCGTCAATCACCGTCGTGATTTGCACGCTCCCGTCGGGCTTGGGAATAGGAACAGTCGTCGATCCATCGTTATTGTCGTAGGTTGCAATGCCCAGGTCGCCATAGTCAGCATTATCGGCGCCGTCCGCCTCCGGTAGACCGATCACGATCTCACTCACGCCCGTCTGACTGAGGGTGATGCCCTCGGACGGATCGTTGGGGATGTCAACCTGGATCTCGCTATCCGGGTCCGTCGAGTCGAGC
>CAYLLN010000187.1:0-1173 GCA_964384375.1 uncultured Pirellulaceae bacterium | reverse complement strand
GAGTTGGCCGCTGGTGTATCCCAGCGACGTGACCCGGCTGGCGAAATCGGTGAAGGTGCTGACACGGTTGCTGCTGTAGGCGAGCGAATGATCGCGGCCGAAAGCGTCGGAGATTTCCAGCAGCTCGTCGGTGGCCGAATCGCTGTCGGCATCGGTGTAGGCATAGCTGATGGTGTTGTCGTTCGTATCGACGACCGATGTGAGCAAGCCGGTCGTGCTGAAATTGGACTCAAGGCCGTACTTACTCGTGAGCGTAAACGTGTTGTCGCCGTTCTTCACGAGAGTCGAGAACGAAGTATCGCCATCCGCTGCCAGATAGCCTCCCGCGCCGTTGCTCGCAAACCAAAGCGTATCGCCGTTGCCGCGGACGAGCAGTGCGCCCGAGCCGCTGGCGTAGAGCTGGTCCAGGCCGTCCATCCACCATCCCTTGCCGTACTCACTGGTGGTCCGGTTCACAACGGCTTGCTTGCCGGTATAGGTCCGGGTGTATCCCGTGCCGCCGATCCAGGCAGTGAGCGTGATCGACCAGTCGTAGTACCCCGTGGCGAGGGCGGTGCCGTCGGCCTTGAGCACGAAGCGGAGCGGGTCACCTGCGGAAAGGCCCGTGTTCGTGTAGCTGACGGTGCTTTCTTGCACGCCGTTGAACGTCAGTCGGGCGTCGATCGAACTGGGGACGCTGCTCGACGAGAGGAGCGACGTTTCCAGGACGACGATCGGATACGGGTTCACCGTATCGGAGCGATAAACGAGCTGTTGCCCCATCGTCAGCGGCTGCGTGAGCGTGAGCGCCCCAGTCATCAGCATCGCATTCTGGGGCGACTCATCGAGGTTTGTCCGCACGCCAAAGTTCCCGCCGACGGCAATGCTCACCGTGGCGACGTTGGAATCGTTGCTGCCGTCGCTCACCTTGTAGGTGAACGTGTCGATGCCCGTGAAGCTGGTGTTCGGGCGATAGGTGAACGTGCCGTTGGAATTGAACGAGATGAGCGAACCATTGGCCGGGCTGGCAACGACCGACGCGGAAAGCGAGTTGCCGTCAGCATCGAAGTCGTTGTTGACGATCCCCGCGCCGGTGGTCGAGATCGTGAGGTCGGTGTTGAGTGCCGTGCTGTAGAGCGGGTCGTGCAGCGCGACCGGCACGCTGGCCAGCATCTGCCGCGGCTCCAGTTGCTC
>CAYLLN010000186.1:0-1213 GCA_964384375.1 uncultured Pirellulaceae bacterium | reverse complement strand
TCGCCTGGTGGTCCGGGTCGACGACCACCAGTCGTTCCGGCGCGACCGAGTCGAGCCAGCTGAGGTTCGTTTGGGTGACCAGGTCGTCGCGTAGCCGCCGGGCGAACTGGCCGGCAAGGGTGCGATCGGCGGGCGTCACCGTGCCGGATCGCGCGATTCCTTCGATGAACGGAGCCGCTCGCGCGATCAGGCCGGCGAGACGCTCGCGTTCCAGTGCCTCGTTCCGCGCGCCTCGCGGGGCGTCGATGGTCAGCATCGCCTGACTGCGCCGCTCGATGAGCGGTAGGGTGCGCGCGACCACCGCGAGTGAGAAGCCGGCGGTCGCCACGATGCCAGGTACCGGCGGGAGCGCCAGGATGACGGCGGTCGCGATCGGCCCCCACCCGACGACCTCCGCTCGCACGAGAGCGTAGGCGACCGGAACAGCGATCAGCGTGGCGGCCGAGCCGAGCAGGATGATCGCCCGGGGCGGAAGGTAAGGGCCCAGCGATCCGATCACCAGCGCCAAACCGAACGGCGCCCACCACAGCTCGATCGCGAGCGTCGAATGCGCGTAGCCGACAGCAGAGACCGCAAGACCGAGAATGCCGACCCCGAGTGCGACCGAGGCGCCGCCCCACCCCATCCGTCTATTCATCGGCCGCGTCATCAGATAGACGAGCACGGATGCCGACACGCCGAGGGCGACTCCGACGACCTGGAGCATCGGGGCGTCGGTGCCACCCCAGGTGAGAACGGCGAGAGTGCCGCCATAGAGGAGGTTCAACCCGGCGAAGACGAGGGGCGCGAGCGATCCGGTGAACCAGCTCAGGGGGTCGACCTCCTGAGCCGAGAGTCGGAGGAACTGCCGGTCGAGCACCGCGATCCTCACGAGACCACCTCCTGCGCCGGCACCGACAGCACCACCGAGGTACCCGCCCCCGGCGCAGACCAGATGTCTGCCCGACCACCGACCGCCTCCAGCCGGTGCACCACCGATCCACGCAGCCCGAGGCGGTCGGACGGCACCGCCGACGGGTCGAAACCCTTTCCCTGGTCGGTGATCATGACGGTCACGGTGTGCGGCTCCGCGATGAGTTCGACCTCCGCCGTCGCCGCGCCAGAATGCTTGACGACGTTCTCCAGGACGGCCCGCACCGATGCGAGCAGCGCCTCGGCGACGTCTGCCGCCACAACGTGGCGCGCGAGCGGCGTCCCGGTGATGTGAAGGCTG
>CAYLLN010000185.1:0-1224 GCA_964384375.1 uncultured Pirellulaceae bacterium | reverse complement strand
AAGCTAGGGCGAGCCCCCTGGAGGAGGGGCGGTCAGGAGGAACCGCAGATGGCTCGGCGAAGGAAGTTTCGTGATGCAACGTTCAAAGCTCGCGTGGCGCTGGAAGCGGTGAAGGAGCGCGAGACGGTGGGCGAGTTGGCGAAGCGCTTCCAGGTGCATCCGACGCAGATTCACGAGTGGAAGCGTCGACTCGTGGAGGATGCAGCCGGAGTCTTTGAGAAGGAGGGCGCGAAGCCGGTGGAGGCGGTCGATCCGGCGGAGTTGTACGAGCAGATCGGCCGGCTGAAGGTGGAACTGGAGTTCCTCAAAAAAAAAGCTGCCCAGTTCGGCGGCTGACTTGCGGCAGTGGATCGAGCCTGGCCATCGCGAGCTGTCGATCGCCGCGCAGTGCGAGCTGCTCGGCCTGCCGCGCAGCTCGTATTACTACGAACCGGTGCCGGAGAGCCGCGAGAACCTCGCGTTGATGCGTCTGATCGACGAGCAGTACCTGGCGACGCCGTTCTACGGCAGCCGGCGGATGGCTCAGCACCTGCAGCGCGGCGGGCACGACGTGAATCGCAAACGGGTGCAGCGGCTGATGCGTGTGATGGGTCTGGAAGGGCTGTTTCCTGGGCGAAACACGACGATTCCGGCCGCCGGCCACAAGGTCTATCCGTATTTGCTGCGAGGACTGACGATCGATCGGCCGAACCAGGTCTGGTGCAGCGACATCACCTACGTGCCGCTGCGGTGCGGTTACCTGTACCTCGTCGCGGTGATGGACTGGTTCAGTCGGCACGTACTGGCCTGGCGGCTGTCGAACACGCTCGACGCGGCGTTCTGCATCGAGGCTTTGGAGACGGCGCTGGCGCAGGGGCGTCCGGAGATCTTCAACACCGACCAAGGTTCGCAGTTCACCAGCGAGGCCTTCACGTCGATGCTCATCCGCCACTGCGTCGCGATCAGCATGGATGGTCGCGGCCGGGCGACCGACAACGTGTTCATCGAGCGGCTATGGCGGAGTGTGAAGTACGAAGAGATCTATCTCAAGGACCACGCCACGGGAGCCGATGTGAACGAGGGGCTGACGTGGTGGTTCGACCTGTACACACACCGGCGACCGCACCAGGCCCTGGGCTACCGCACGCCTTACGAGGTCTTCCACGGCCTCTAGCAACCGATTCGACAAGGACCCAACCACCCACACTGGACCGCTCTCGACTCCTCCCGGGCTCTCTTTATCTC
>CAYLLN010000184.1:0-1251 GCA_964384375.1 uncultured Pirellulaceae bacterium | reverse complement strand
TCGTTCAGCCCCGCCGTCACCATCAGCGGCGGATAGGCCTGGGCGCGGACATTCTGATAGGGGCAATAGGAGGCGATCAGGTCAAACGCCGCCGCGTCCTCTATCGGGTTGCCCCATTCGGGCCACTCGCCCGGCGTCAGCGGCAGCGAGGCGTCCAGCATGGTGTTCAACACATCGACGAACGGCACATGCGCGACGCACGCGCCCCACAGGTCAGGATCGGAGTTCAGCACCGCGCCCATCAGCTCTCCCCCGGCCGAGCCGCCGGAAATGCTGATCCTCCCTTTGGCTGTGAAGCCACGCTCGACCAGCCCCTTTGCTACATCGACGAAATCGGTGAAGGTGTTGCTCCGCTTGTCGAGCTTACCATCGAGATACCATTGCTGGCCCAGGTCATCGCCGCCACGGATATGCGCGATGGCATAGGCGAAGCCGCGATCGAGTAGGGACAGCCGCGCCGTCGAAAAGCCCGGCTCCATCGCCAGCCCATAGGCGCCATAGCCATAAAGGTGCAGCCGCCCGGAGCCATCCATCGGGAAACCGGCAGGATAGACGATGGAAACCGGCACCATCGTTTCGTCCCGCGCGGCAATCATGATCCGCTGCGTCTCGTATTTCTCTGCGTCATAGCCTGCGGGGATTTCCTGAACCTTCAGCAGCTCCCACTCTTCGCTGTCCAGATGATAGTCATAGATCGTGTCCGGCGTGACCATCGATTCATAGCCGATCCGGAGTTTCTCGACATCATATTCCGGGTTGTCATCGAGCGAGGCGGTATAGCTCGCCTCCGGGAAGGGCAGGCGCTTTGCCTCATGGGTGGTGTAATCGCGCAGCTCGATCTGGTCGAGGCCGTCCTCGCGCCCTTCGGTGACGTAGAAGCGCTTGAACAGGGTCACGTCCGTGAGATAGAAATGATCGTCTGGCGCGATCACTTCCTCCCACTGGTCCGGCGCATCGAGCGCCGCCTTCACCAGCCGGAAATTGGGGTGGGTGTCGTTGGTGCGGATATAGAGCGTGCCTTCATGCTCATCGACATCATATTCGCGGCCGGGCTGACGCGCGGAGACAAGGCGGGGCGCGGCAAAGGGATCGTCGGCGGGGATCAGCCACGCCTCGCTGGTCACATGATCGCCGGTGCCGATGACGATCCATTTTTCGGAGGACGTGAGGCCGATAGAGACGCGGAAGCCCTCGTCGTGCTCATGAAAAATCTCGCGGTCCTCGGCTATTGGTGTGCCGATCACATGCACA
>CAYLLN010000183.1:0-1255 GCA_964384375.1 uncultured Pirellulaceae bacterium | reverse complement strand
CCTCGGCGGCGAACTTGCCGCCTTCCTCCAGCACCGCGGACACGAGATCGGGCGTGGCGGATTCGAAACCGGGCAGGTTGGCATAGGCGTCGAGCCGCACCACGGCATCGAGGACGAAGCGGGTGTCTTTCACCGGCGGGGAATAGACGGGCATGGCAATCCTCCAATTGTCTTATGACGGGGGAATATGGTCTATCTTACTTATCATTCCGTTTCGCGGCTTCTACGAGAGCCACGAACCCGGCAAGTTCCTCGATCGCGCCATTAATGTCTTCGCGCTGGCGCTCCAGCAGCGCAATCCGGTCCCGGCATTTCCGCAGCGTGACCTCGCGCTGGGTCGCGCGGCCATCGCCAACATCATACAGGTCGATCATCTCACGAACATCGGCCAGTGAAAAGCCCACACGCTTGGCGCGCAATATCCACGCGAGTCGGGCGCGGTCACGCTTGCCGTAGATGCGGGTCGAACCCTGCCGCTCCGGCGCGATCAGACCTTCATCCTCATAGAACCGCAGCGCGCGCGAGGTGATGCCGAATTCGCCTGCGAGGTCGGAAATCGAGTAGGTCGTCTGCGCCTTCGCATCAGGCAGCTCGACCCAGCCGGGCTTGAGGCTCATGTCGTTCATGACAGCCTATATAGTTTACGTTCACGTAAACGTCAAGTCGGTTCAACTGCACAACTGCTCGCCATCCTTGCCCCGCGCATCGCGGGCCACGCCCACTTCGCGCGAGACGCGGGGAAAGCTCACGCCCTCCAGGCTGCCGCGCTTGTTGCACAGGCCCGCACATTCCACATCGAGCGCGCCGGGGATCGCCACCCTGTCGCCCTCATAACCGGCGACGACAAGGCAGGCCGAGCGATCGAAGTTCATCACCAGCCGCTCGCCGGAGCGGCGCAGGTTACCGCGCCCATGGCACTCGCTGTTCTCGCCGAATGCCGCCTCCAGCGCGAATCGCATTTTGCCCGGTTCGTCGGATGGGACGATGCACAGGCTGTCCAGCCCGGCTTCGTGGCGGCTGCGATAGAGGCCGATGGGCGAGGCGCTGGTGTCTCCCACCACGCCCGCATCGCGCGCAGCCTGTTCCAATGCGGACGCGGCGGGGGAGGAAGGCGGATCGTCCTTCACAGGCGCGCCCTGCTGCCCGCCGCATGCGCTGGCGATGAGGATCAGAGCGAACGCGGCCCCGCGCTTAGTCATGCACCCTTTCAAGCCCATCCTCGGTCACGCGCCGGTCAAAACAGCTCGTCTCGCCG
>CAYLLN010000182.1:0-1255 GCA_964384375.1 uncultured Pirellulaceae bacterium | reverse complement strand
TCCCAACCACCTCACGCCCACCAAGATCACTTTGGAAACCGTGAACGGCTACGAAGTATCGCCAGTAGAATTGAAACTCGATATCCCCAAGGGAAACATTTTTGTATCGTATTGTAGTAGGATTCGGACGTTCGTTCGCACAAACGCATAATGCTGGGCACGGCCCTGGAACTGGCCATCCCTGTGCCCTATCGCTAATCGTGTCCGCTAGCTGCAGATTTATTGGTAGAGGAATGTGCCTCCTCGTGAGGTTGGATTCCCGGCGGCTCGAAGGTGAGGGGCCGGGGCGGTCGTGGCACCGACCGTCGGTGCAGCGACCAGACTGTTGTCTGCTATTTTACCCGCGCCGCTAGCGTCCAGCGCCACGATCGCGAGGTTTTTTGTGACGAGAGACGTGGTCTGGTTTGGTGAGGAACCTGAAGCGGAAGGCTGTGATGCTTCCGGCGGGCTGCGCAGTAATCCTGGGGAGGAAAAGGGGTCAGGCCTAATTATTGCCGAGGGCAGTCAGTCGTGGTAGCCTATCGAGCATGCCTCGACCTCGACGCGCCACACCGGCCGGCTACTGCTACCACGTTCTCAACCGCGGGAACGCCCGGCAGCGGGTGTTTCACAAGGACGCGGACTATGCTGCGTTCCTGAAACTCTTTGACGAGGCACAAGAACGCTGCCCGATGCGGCTGCTCGCGTATTGCCTGATGCCGAACCATTTTCATTTGGTGCTGTGGCCGCGCGGCGACGGAGACGTGAGCCGATGGATGCAGTGGATTCAGACGACCCACGTGCGGCGATATCACGAGCACTACCACACATCGGGACACGTCTGGCAGGGGCGGTTCAAGGCGTTTCCCATTCGGGAGGACGAGCACCTGCTGACGGTGCTGCGGTACGTCGAACGCAATCCGCTACGGGCCGGTCTGACACCGGGCGTGAACGACTGGGCCTGGAGTTCGCTGCGGCTGCACGACGGAGCGACACGGCCCGCCTGGTATCATGACGGTCCGGTGCGGCGGGGGCGCGACTGGCCAGCCTATGTGGCCGAGCCGCAGACCGATGCGGAGCTGGTGGCCTTGCGCCGGAGCGTGGAGCGAGGTGTGCCGTATGGGAGCGAGCGCTGGCAGAAGAAAGTAGTCGCCACCCTGGGACTAGAAAGCACGGTTCGTGGCCGCGGACGGCCCAGGAACCTGGAAAATGAAGCCTGACCCGAATGCCACGAAGATAAGCGGAAAGCTTTTGGGAGCGGGGAGTTAGATTCGCT
>CAYLLN010000181.1:0-1257 GCA_964384375.1 uncultured Pirellulaceae bacterium | reverse complement strand
CAGGGCGATTGCGCGATTTTAGGCAATCTGGCATAACTGGGGCGAGCCTGGATTTGTATTGCTTGCCGGTGTGGTGACTGGCGGCGAATCGAGGCCGGCCAGGAGGTTTGCCATGCCTGCGATCTCGACGCGGATTCAGGACCACTTCGAGGAGCTGACGGACCCACGGCGGCGCGAGCCGCTGTATCCGCTCATGACCATTGTGACGATCGCGATCTGTGCGGTGGTGTGCGGCGCGGATGACTTTGTTTCGATCGCGGAGTATGGCGAGAAGAAAAAGAAGTGGCTCGCGCAGTTCCTCGATCTGAGCGCGGGCATTCCTTCGCACGACCGCTTCAACGCGATCTTCGCCGCGCTCAATCCGGCCGAGTTCGAAAAGTGCTTGCTGAGTTGGATCACGGCCTTGCACGAAATCACGGGCGGTCAGGTGATCGCCATCGACGGCAAGACGCTCCGCCGCAGCTTCGACGCCGCCAGCAGCAAGGCGGCCATTCACATGGTCAGCGCGTGGGCCACGGCCAACCACATCAGCCTGGGTCAGATCGTCGTGGACGAGAAGAGCAACGAGATCACCGCGATCCCCAAATTGCTGGAAATCATCGCGATTTCCGGCTGCCTGGTGACGATCGACGCGCTGGGTTGCCAGACCGAGATCGCCGAGAAAATCGTGGCCCAGAAGGCCGACTACATCCTCGCGGTGAAGGGCAATCAGCCGACGTTGCACGACGGGATCGTGAAGTTCTTCCTCGACCATCTCGAAGATGACTTCGCTCGCGTGAAGGTCAGCCGCTGCCAGACCGTCGAGCGCGGCCACGGCCGCGAAGAGACGCGAACTTATTTCGTGTGCCCCGTACCCGCCGACCTGCCCGACCGCGGACGGTGGAAGAACCTCGCCGCGATAGGCATCGCCATCAACGACATCGTGGAGGACGGCAAGTCGCGAAGCGAAGTGCGGTACTACATCCTGAGCCGCAAGCTCTCGGCCAAGAGGTTTGGGACCGCAGTGCGTGGGCATTGGTCGATCGAGAACCGACTGCACTGGCAACTGGACGTGACCTTCGGCGAGGACCAGTCGCGCATTCGCAAAGGCCACGCCGACGCCAACTTCAGCATCCTCCGCCGCACCGCCTTGAGCCTCCTCAAGAACAATCACACGCTCAAGGTCGGCATCAAGAACAAACGCCTCGCCGCTGGCTGGGACGACCACTACCTGGCACAAGTCCTAATGGGAGTATGAATTATGGTGCAATCGCCCTG
>CAYLLN010000180.1:0-1339 GCA_964384375.1 uncultured Pirellulaceae bacterium | reverse complement strand
TTCTCACCAACGGCTTCAGTGGCGGCGTCGGCCGCCGCTTCGGCGGGTATGGCGGGGTGTATCGGTAGAGTCGTGGCGCAGGCATCGTGCTTGCAGGACAAGCGAAGGATTGGGTTTCAAGGAACACGGAAGTCAATCGTCATGCAACTTACGCTTCGTCGCTGGCTTCAATTGGCCCTCGTATCCGGACTTTGCGCCGCTTTCGCGGGCTGCACGAGCACGAAGCCCAAGAGTCCGCTGGCGGGGCTTAACCTCCCTTCCCCCTGGGCGACCGTTAAAGCGGCGGAGGAAAAGGAAGCAGCGCCTGCCAAGAACAAAACTGCTGCGAAGAAAGCCGAATCGAAGACTGACGAAGAGCGGGCCGCGGAAGGTCAGCTCGCACTGGATATTCTGCGCGGCCGTGGGATGGAAAAATCAGGTGACTTCGTTAAGGCTCGCAAGTTGTACGAGGGACTCCGCAAGCAGCACCCGGAGAACCTGGAGCTTGTCCACCGGCTGGGGGTCGTGGCCGATGCCGAGCGGCGTCATGCCGAGGCGGAGGGGATGTTCCAATTCGTCCTGCAGCGCGAGCCGCGTAACGCTGATGTCCTTGCCGATCTCGGCTACTGCTACTTCCTGCAAGGGCAACTTACGAAGGCCGAGAGCGCTCTCTTGAAGGCTGTCGCTGCCGAGCCGAGCAATCCGCGGTATCGCAACAACCTAGGGCTCGTGATCGGTCATCAGGGGCGCTACGAGGAAGCTCTGGCCCATTTTCAGGAGGCGGGGAGCGAAGCGGACGCATATTACAATCTCGCGTTTGTCTATGCCACGAAAGAGCAAGCCGCCCAGGCCAAGGAATGCTTCCTGATGGCCCTGAATGAAGACCCCACGCACGGCAAAGCACGCGAGGCTTTGCGGTCGTTCGAGAACTACGAACGCCTCCCCGAGCATCTGAAAGACGACGAGTCGCTGCTCGCCGATGGCCGCGTGAAATACGTGCCGTTCATCGAAGGAGGGGACGACCTCGAATCCGGCGTTCGGCAGGCGGGTCTGGAACGGGCTCTCCCCACCAGCCGCGACGTGAGCCAGACGAACCGGTCGTTGCAACTCGAATCGCGGGGGATGCTCAACCGGAACATGCAGAGCCAGAGGAATGACTCGCCGGTCGAGATCATCGAGCAATAGCGGTCAGTTCGCCTCGTCGCTCCGGCCATGGCTTTGCTGATAGATCGCGTGCAAGAGCGCCTCGACATCGGGATACTTCCGCTTCGCCTTCAGCACGCCATCAAGCAGTTTCCTGGCGTCGGCTTCCGAGTGACCGAGCGTACGGAGGGCGTCGTAGGCTTCTTCGACCACATCT
>CAYLLN010000179.1:0-1368 GCA_964384375.1 uncultured Pirellulaceae bacterium | reverse complement strand
ATCCCAACCACCTCACGCCCACCAAGATCACTTTGGAAACCGTGAACGGCTACGCTTTCTCAAGATGACCCTGCAATTGCGATGGGAGACTCAGTGTATGCGACCGCCGATAGCATAGGGCAAATAAATGGTTTCGATGGTCTAGTCAACGGACGGGAGCGAATTTGGGTTGCACCTGGAAGCCGTATCTATCCTTCAGCGCTACAGCTGTGGATCAATAGGTCGCAAGACCTTTGTCACGATGTTGTGGAGAGGTTTCCCAAGTATCCGTGTGGTGAGTTGTTTGAACGAGAAGCTGGTCGCGACGAATTTGGGGATTTACAACCGCGAATACTTTCGGCTCTTCAATGGTACGCTCGGTCGTGTCCATTGAACGTTGACGAAAACCTGGAAATTGCCGCATTAGCGATTGCGTTCGAGTCATTGCTCGACTTGGAGCAGGGGCCGCATATTACGGACAAGTTCAAGGAGGTCGTGACCACGCTTTGTGGACGAATAAATGCATTAGATGGCTGGTTGACTCAGTTTTATGACTGCCGATCTTCCGTGATGCACAAAGGCCGGACCTCGAGCGTAATGTACAATCCGGCGTGGACCGGAAAAAAAGACAATAAGTCGGCGCAACTCAATTACCGCTCATTGGTTTCGTATGGAAGGCATATATTCCATATTTGTCTATCGGCCATTCTCTCCGGTACTGGGCTTGCAAATAGACTTGGGCTGGCAAAGCTGTTTGTTCCAAATCACCGTCGCATTACAAAGCTGTGTGAGATTTTGTCCCATTCGGCTGACACTCCCACCGATTGCTTTGCATTCATTTCACCTCTCGTCAGAGAGATAGAGACTTTCAGATTCGTACCCGACACCGGTATCACAAAAGACATGTTGTTGACAGCGTCAAAGCTTGTTGCCGGAAAACTTGCAAGTGTACCAGGGATAGATAATGACCTTGCAGCTGATGCCTCGGCGTTAGCGAACGCGGCTCGCGAATCTGACCATTACCAAGAATTGCATGCGCTGCGAAAGCTTGTAGATAAATGGAATTTGCATGCATTCCGGGATGGCGGCGATCCGAAGGATTTGGCCGCCTGTATTTTCGGCATCACTTGGTTGCCGCACATGGGAGACTACTACGATGCGAGAATGGCTAGGCATATCCACAATGAATTCGACATCATTGAGAATAATGAGGATGAAAGTGAATAACCAGGCGAGAATTCAGTTCTTTCAGGAGTTCATGATCTACTAAGCTGCTTGAGAGTGATTGCTCTGCAAGCCGTCGCACAACTTTCTGCTGGCCAATGGTCGGCGAAGAGGTAGCCGTTCACAGTTTACGGCTGCCTGATTGATGGTGAGCGGGCAGCACTT
>CAYLLN010000178.1:0-1368 GCA_964384375.1 uncultured Pirellulaceae bacterium | reverse complement strand
ACGCGAACAGCTCTTTAATCACCTTGCCGCCGTTGGCGATCTTCATTGGGCGGCCGCTCTTGCTGGTGAACGTCGTTTCGAGCGAGATGCCCAGAGCCTTGCAGACGCTGGCCATCACGTCCTGCGAGGTGTACGGCTCGGTCTCGACGCTGGTGCCGTCGTCGTTCGTCTTGCCGACCGCGATGCCACCCTTCATGCCGGCGCCGCCGACGACCACGCTCCACGAGCGAGCCCAGTGGTCGCGGCCTGAATCGCCGTTGATCCGTGGCGTGCGGCTGAATTCGCCCATCCAGATGATCGCGGTGTCCTGCAAGAGGCCGCGCTGATCGAGATCCTCGACCAGGGCGCTCATCGCCTTGTCGATCACTGGGAGCTTCGTGTCCTTCAGCGTCGGGAAGATGTTGTTGTGGTTGTCCCACCCGCCGTAATCGACCTCGATGAACGGCACGCCCGCCTCGACCAGCCGCCGAGCCATGAGGCAGCCGCGAGCGAAGCCGTCGGTGCCGTAACGGTCCTGCACCTCCTGCGGCTCCTTGTTGACCTTGAACGCCTCCATCTGGGCGCTGGTCATCAGGTTGAGCGTCTTCTTCAGGATCTTCATGTGGTCGTCGGCCGCGGAGCCGCGATTCTGCGAGATGAAGCCCTTTTCGATCAGGTCGAGGGCGGCCATCCGCTGCATGAGCCGCTTCTCATCGAGCTGCATGTCGAGGTTGCGGACCTGGCCGTTGCTGTTCACGACGAACGGAGCCCACGCCATGCCGAGGAAGCCCGGCCCTTCGCTGCCGCCGCCGACGGAGACGAATGGCGGGATTTCGAGGTCGGCCCGCTGGTCGATCAGCTCGTGCGAAAGGACCGCGCCGTAGCTGGGATGCTCGATGTTCGGGTTCGGGACGTAGCCCGTGTGCATGTAATAGCGGCCGCGGTCGTGATCGGCTTCGCGAGTGCTCATCGAGCGGATGATCGAGAGGCGATCCATGACCTTCGCGGTCATCGGCATGTGTTCGCAGATTTGCAGGTCGCCGGCCGTGCTGATTGGCTGGAACGGGCCGCCGGTGTTCGCACCGGGCTTGAGATCCCAGATGTCCATCGTCGAAGGGCCGCCGCTCATCCACAGGAGGATCGCCGACTTGCGGTTCTTCTTCAGTTCCTGGGCATGGGCCCGCAGGCTGTGGCCGAGCGATAGGGCCGCGGTGGCCGCCGCCCCGCTGCCGGCCAGGTGAGCCATGAAGTGACGACGCGACATGCCGGTGGGAGTGAGGAAGGACATGGAGGACTCAGAGTTGGGAAGGGTTCAGGGTTTCAGGTGTAGGGCAGGATTTATCCTGCCGGGATTGGTTACGAACTTCGGCAGGACAAGTCCTGCCCTAC
>CAYLLN010000177.1:0-1459 GCA_964384375.1 uncultured Pirellulaceae bacterium | reverse complement strand
TAACGCCGTTAACCGTTTTTCTTTGTTCTCAAAAGTCTTGATGCGACTGAAGGTTATGGCGATTCTTTCTGCTCTCACACGGAAGGAACCGTCACCCACTCACCCGAAAGGAATCGGGGATGTCGCATCAAGACCAAGATGGTCGGAAGGTCCGCTTTCATTATGAATATCTGCGCCGCGCACTGGTGTGGCTGCTGCCCAGCACGGCGCTAACGTCGATTGCTTTTCGCGCGGATTGCACCTGGTCCGCTTCGCAGTTGGCGGCTGCCGCGCTGCTTTGGGCCTGGTCGGATGAATGCACGCTGGGCGAGCGATTCCAGACGGCGCGTAAGATAGTCCAAACTCTCTTCCCGCAGCAACAGGAGCCGGCCGGTTCGTATCAGGCCTTCACCAAGCTCCTGCGGCGCTGGACCGACACGTTCGTGGAGTGCCTGCAGCAGGCGCTGCGACGGCGGATGCAACAATCGCTCGCATCGCGGTGGCTCGTGCATGGCTTTGCGGTCTTTGGCACGGATGGCAGCCGCATCGAGTTGCCCCGGACGCGATCAAACGAGGAGGCCTATGCTCCGCTGCCCGGTCCCCAGCGAAAGCATTGGCGAAAGCGGGTCCGCCGCCCGCGACAATCGGCCGCGGCACGGGCCAAAAAAGCGAATGTCCCGCAACTGTGGCTCACCGTGCTGTGGCACGCGGCGACTGGTTTGCCCTGGAACTGGCGGCTGGGACCGTGCGACAGCAGCGAGCGAAGCCATCTCCTGGAGATGCTTCCCAGCCTGCCCAAGGAAGCGCTTCTCACCGCCGATGCGGGCTTTGTGGGCTTCGACTTCCTGCAATTGATCGTGGCCAGTGGGCGGCACATTCTGGTGCGCGTGGGCGGCAACGTCCGCTTGCTGCGTCAACTCGGCACCGTTCGCGAGTCGAAGGGAACCGTCTATCTCTGGCCCGATGCGGCTGCGCAGCGGGGAGCGCAGCCGCTGGTGCTGCGGCTGGTCGTGACCCAGAACGGCCGCCATCCGGTGTACCTGGTGACCAGTGTTTTGTCGGGCCAGCGTCTTTCCGACCGGCAAGTCGGCGATCTCTATCGGATGCGGTGGGGGATCGAACTCTTCTATCGCCATCTCAAGCAGACCTATCAGCGTCGCAAGCTCCGCAGCCTGGAAGCTGACAATGCCAAGCTGGAACTGCAATGGTCGCTCCTGGGACTCTGGGCGATGGCCCTCTATGCGCAAGTGGAACTCGCGCGCAAAGAGGTGCCAGCCGCCAAAGTCAGCATCGCGGGAGTGCTGCGCGCGTTTCGCCGCATGCTCCGCGACTACTTGCATCCGGCCGGCCCCAAGCAGAGTCTGTGTGCGCTGGTGCAACGCGCGGTCATCGACGACTACCCGCGGCAAAACAAGTCCAGCCGGATCGATACGCGCCGCAAGTACGACCCGCCTCCCGGACCGCCCGACATCCGCCGCGC
>CAYLLN010000176.1:0-1506 GCA_964384375.1 uncultured Pirellulaceae bacterium | reverse complement strand
GTAGCCGTTCACAGTTTACGGCTGCCTGATTGATGGTGAGCGGGCAGCACTTCAAGAGGTGCCGAAGAGGAGCGCCGGAGCGGGCTGATCGGCGAAGAGGGCCCGCACCGATTGGTCGAGAAAGTCGAACACGCTTTTTCCGTGCTGGGTGCAGGTGGCGATGGCGGTCCAGATGCGTTCCAACCACCTTCGTCCCGCCGGACTGCGACTGCCCTGCGTCACGCGGCGGTCGATGACGACGAAGCGAATCGCTTGTTCGGCCAGGTTGTTGGTGGGCTCGACGCCCGGGGTGGTGATGAACCGCAGATACTCCCGGCCATGCTGATGGAACCGCCCCGCGAGATTTTGGGCTTCCGCCGTCGGCGGCACCCGATAGGTCGCCTGCGTCCAGACTTCGTAACCTTGATCCTCCAACGCGCCGAGGAAGCGAGCTTTCGACATCTGCCCGCGGCGATGAATCAACTCGAACAGATCGCGCAGCGCCCGCAGCACGCGCTGTCCGTAGGCCCGATTCTTCGCGCTGGGGTGCTCGACGAGGAACCGCACGTCGCGGATCAGATGGGCCAGGCAGAACTGCACGAGCACGTTCTCGTTCAGCCGCAGGTATTTGCGATAGGCGCTGAAGTAATCGCAGCCCAACACGCCGCGAAACTCCGTGCCCAGCACGTCCAGCAGCACGTCGCTGCCCCGCGAGGGATCGATCTTGAACAACGTGAAGAGCGGCGCTTTGAAGCACCACGTCCACATCGCGGCTTTGTTTTCCTTGTGTCCCGTCTCATCCACGTTCAGTCGCTCCTGCTCGGGCAAGGCGGCGAGCAAGTCCTGATAGGGCTGGTCCAGGCTGCGGGCCACCTTCCCGCAGACCTTGCGGAGTTGCCCACGGCTAATGCTCACGCCGACCACGTCCTGCAGGAACTTGCGGATCGTGCTGAACGAGCAGTGGCAGGCCCCTTTCAGATAGCCGACCAGCGCCGTCAGTCGCGGTCCCACCAAACCGGCCTTGCGCACCGCGCGCGGAATGGGTTTCACAAATTCTTTCTGGCAACGCGAGCAACGGCAGGTGCGGCTGCGGTGTTCGATGACCTTCGTCGGCTGCACGACAATCTCGATCTGTTGCACGACTCGCACCGGCTCGGCGAGCAATTCCAACGGTCCTTCACATTCCGGGCAGCGCGCGAACTGATAGTCCTTGATCCGGTCGATGTCTTCCGGCGAAAAGGTCGGCCGCTCGTGCTTCGGATGGCCTGGCTGAGCGCCCCGCTTTCGCCGCGACCGGCGTTTCCTTCCCACGGCAGCCGGCTTTACAATGTCGCTCGATGGCGGCTTGGACGAGTTGCTGGAGTTTTTCTCCAACCTCGCCAACCGAGCCTCCAACTCCGTGATCCTCGCTTCCAGCACCGCGCAGTTGGAACATCGGGATGTCGTCGCTCGCTCGTCCATAGCGACGCCAAACTATCCCAACCACCTCACGCCCACCAAGATCACTTTGGAAACCGTGAACGGCTA
>CAYLLN010000175.1:0-1518 GCA_964384375.1 uncultured Pirellulaceae bacterium | reverse complement strand
GAATGCCACGAAGATAAGCGGAAAGCTTTTGGGAGCGGGGAGTTAGATTCGCTAGCTGTCGGCGAATGGGCTGGGTGAAAGTCCCTGGCCTCGAGGAAGATGGGGTTGTTGACGCTCCCATTTCCCCCGGAGGCCAAGGATGGCCAGTAATATCCTCGCCGCGGTGCGACAAATCAAGGCGAATGTGGCGGAGCATCTGGAGGCCGCGGCCATTGAAGCGCTCTGCCGCGAGTTGGGACATGCCTGGCGACAGCGGCTGCTCGGGCCGGTGATGACGATGCACGCCTTCCTGCTCCAAGTGCTGCACGGCAACACGGCCTGCGACCACGTGCCGCATTTGATGCATGGTTCGTTCACCGGCGACGCCTACATCCAGGCCCGAGCGCGGCTGCCGCTGGAACTGTTCCAGCGCCTGCTCGCGCTCGTCGGCAAGTCGCTCGCCGAATGTCGCGACGAGGCGGCCCGCTGGTGCGGCCATCGCGTCTGGCTCGTGGATGGCTCCAGTTGTTCGATGCCCGACACGCCCGCGCTACAGCAGGAGTTTGGTCAGCCAGGCGAACAACGGCCCGGCTGCGGATTCCCCGTGGCCCATTTGCTGACGCTGTTTCATGCCGGCACGGGGCTGCTCGAGAAGGTTCTCGTCGCACCGCTGCGAACCCACGACATGAGTCTGGTGTCACGGCTGCACCCAGAACTCGCGCCGGGTGATGTGCTCGTGGGCGATCGCGGCTTCTGCTCCTACGCCCATTTAGCTCAACTAATCCAGGCCGGATTGCACGGCGTGCTGCGGATCCATCAGCGCGTGATCGTGGACTTCCGCAAAGGGCGGATGCATGTGCCGCCCAGTCCCCCCTTCCCCAAACTGAAGGGTGCGAAAGGGCTGCCGCGTTCGGCTTGGATCAAGTGGCTGGGGCACTGCGATCAGCTCGCCCTGTGGTTCAAACCCACTCGTCAGCCGACTTGGCTTACTGCCGAGGCCTACGCCGCGCTCCCGGCTTCGATCTGCGTTCGTGAACTGCGTTTTACGATTACGCAGCCCGGCTGCCGCACGCGGGAGGTGACGCTCGTCACCACGCTTTTGGACCCGCTGAAATATCCCGCCGCGGAACTGGCCCAGCTCTATGCCGACCGCTGGCAGATCGAGGTGAACCTGCGGCACCTCAAGCAGACGCTGCACCTGGACGTGCTCCGCTGCAAGACCGTGGCCGGCGTTCACAAAGAACTGCTGATGATCGCCCTGGCCTACAACTTGGTGCGGCTGGTGATGCTCCGCGCGGCCGCAGCTCAACAAGCCAGCGTGCATCGACTCAGCTTCATCGACGCGCTCCGTTGGCTGTGCCATGCCCGCGAGGGCGCGGAACTGTGTCCTCTGATCGTCCGCCCACACCGCCCCGGACGGCACGAACCGCGTGTCCGCAAACGCCGACCCAAGCCATACCCACTCATGAGACAACCCCGCGCCACACTTCGCAAACGCTTGCTACAGCAATGACTTACGCTTTATCTTCGTGGCATTCA
>CAYLLN010000174.1:0-1545 GCA_964384375.1 uncultured Pirellulaceae bacterium | reverse complement strand
AGCTTGTAGCCCTTGGCGGCCAGCGTTTCGCGGCCCCCTTCCAGCCGGTCGATGATCGCCAGGACGCCGCGGATTTTCAGGCCGAATGCCTCAGCCTTTTCAATGGCGGCGAGCGAGCTGCCGCCGGTGGTAACGACGTCTTCGACGATGATTGCCGATTCGCCCGAGACGACTGGCCCTTCGACATCGCGTCCGGTCCCGTGTGCCTTGGCTTCCTTGCGAACGATGAACCCCTTGAGCTTTCGCCCGCTGCGGCCGGCAACAGTGATAATCGCTCCAGTAATCGGATCGGCCCCAATCGCCATCCCGCCGACCGCGTCGGGCAGTTTGTCGCCCATGAGTTCGAGCATTCCGTCGGCAATTAGGTTCGCCCCTGCCGAGTCGAGCGTGATCTTGCGGCAGTCGAGGTAAAACTTCGATTTTTTGCCGGAGGCGAGCGTGAAATCGCCCAGTTGCAGGGCCTGGCGGCGAATGAGGTCCATCAGGGCGGGGCGGTCGTACATGGCTTGCTCCGGGGGTCGAGATTCGAGGCGGGGGTTGGGGTTTGATACCAAGTTGCCTGCCGCCTCACTAGCGGGTGCCCGCCCCGTACTCGCTCCTGTAACTGCTGCGACGTAACGGATTCGCATTCCAGGCCATACGTGGTTACGATGGGTGTTTCCACCCGCCCGCGGCTTTGGCCTCTCTTGGCCGCGACCGATCGCCAGCGCTTCAGCCCCACGCGAACCGCGCAAGCCCAATCGCCCGCTCATGTTACGTCGCCGGACCCTGGTTTCGACCTGCCTCGCTCTCGCGATCGCCACGACGGCGGTTTACCCCGAGCGACCGGCGTGGGCCCAGGCCGAGGACGAACTCACGCCTCAAAGCGAGGCGGCACTGGAGCGGGGCCTCGATTGGCTGGCCCGCAATCAGGGGCCGGAAGGGAACTGGGGCTCGAGCGACCTGGGCCTCGTGAGTATGGGGGCCTTGGCGTTCATGTCGGCCGGCCACGCTCCGGGCCGCGGCAAATACGGCAAGGAACTCGACAAGGCTCTGGACTATGTCGTCAGCCGGGCGAAGCCGTCGGGCCTCTTGAACATCGCCGACGGCCAGCGGGACATGTACAACCACGGCTTGGCGACGTTTGTCTTGGGGCAGGCCCACGGCATCACGACGTCGAAGGACCGGAAGCTGAACCGCGTCCTCGACAGCGCCCTCAAGCTGATCGCCAATACGCAGTGCGAGGACGGCGGTTGGGACTACAAGGCTCATCGCCAGCCGAACGGCCACGACCTGAGTCTAGCCGTGATGCAGGCCAAGGCATTGCGAAGTGCCGTCGATAGCGGCCTGGAAGTGCCGCCCGAGGTGATCGACCTGGCGATTCGGAGTGTCCGAGAGCACTACGCCCCGCAGGGTGGCCGAAACTTGACCGAGTCCGAGCAGCAGAAGATGCCCGGCCAGTTCACCTACAGTAAGGGTGGTGGCGGCGGCACAATTGCGATGGCGGCCTGTGGCGTCGTCTGTCTGCAAGAGTTCGGGCAGTACGACGACTGGCGAATCGAAAAG
>CAYLLN010000173.1:0-1570 GCA_964384375.1 uncultured Pirellulaceae bacterium | reverse complement strand
GCGAGGCTGTGAGTTTTTTGGCGGCGAGCGGACGGTGCGGTAGGGACGGAGTTGGGCGAGGGAGACGAGGTTTGTTTTTTTGGAGTGCCGCGATTGGGAACAGCCGCGGGGTGTTTTAGTTGGCTATCTTGCCGATCCTTCCTGGGTGGAGCTTTCAACTCACTCGGGCGGCAGTCGCGGCGCGCAGGGTGACCGCGTGCCAGAGGTTGTGAGCCAGAGCATAGAGCAGGGCCACGATGCGGCATTTGGCCAATCCTCGCACGGGCATCCGCCACAGGTTGCGATTGCGGGCCTGAGCGTTGACCCATTCCGCCGTTTGCGACCGCAGGCGATAGATTTCTTTCGCCTCCTCCGTTCCCATCCGCTTGCGCCACTGGGCGATCATCGCGCTGTCGCGGCGCTTGGGAGCATAGGGATCCTTCCCTGCGGCCAGTTCCTGTTTCTCGTTCTTCAGCGGTGAGAGCACCTGGCAATCGTGTTTCGTCGCCGCCGACTCGATGTCCTCGTGCGAGGCGAATCCGCCATCGACCAACGCCTCGTCGGGAGTCTGCTCGTAGCGCTCTTGCAGTTGATCCAGCATCGGTCCCAACTGGCCTTGATCGTTGCCCGCATCGGTCACCTCGACGCCCGCGATGATCCCGCTGGCCGTATCGGTCGCAAACTGCACGTTAACGCCCGGCCGCACGCCCCCATCCGAGAACTTCATCACCCGCGACTCCGGATCGCTCGTCGAAGCCCGTGCTTCCTTCGCCGGCTGATTGCTCCGCTTGACGGCTGCCTCCCGCTGGGCTTGCACCTGATCCACGTGCCGCAGGGCTTCCTCCAAGCGGGCAGCACGCTCCTCGGCGGCACGTTGGCGGGCCGCCTGCTGACGGGCCGAAACTTCCGCAGGATCCTGCTCGGCCAATTCCCGCAACGCGGCAACTTGTTCGCGAGCCTCTTCCAAACATCGCTGCAAGCTCGCCTTCCGTCGGAACGACGACTTGCCGGCATTGGCCCGCACGCGCATGCCGTCCTGAGCCACGCGGTCCAGCGTGACCAGACCTTCACTCATCAGGGCCGCGACCAGCTGGGTCAGCAGGGCATCCCACCGGTCCCCTCCCGACGACCGAAAGTCAGATAGCAAGTGATGGTTCACGCTCAGGCCCCCGCACAACCAGCGGTACGCCAGATGGTGCTGGCACAGCCGGGCGAGTTCCCGCGCGCTGGCGACCCCGCGCAGCGTCGCGTACACCCACAGCGCCACCAGGAGTTGCGGCGGAGTGGCGTTGCGTCCCACGTGCCCTTCCACCGCCTTGATCTCCCCCAGCCAACCGCCGAATTCGAGCCGGCTCACCGCCGACCAGACCACGCGGGCCTCATGTTCCGGCGGCAGCAACTGGTCCAGCGAGGCCGTTTGGAACTCCACCTGATCGCGGACCGGCACGCGCAACCGTGGCCGACCAGCCGCCGGGGAGGGAGGCGTCGGGCCATCAAACTCTTCTCGCTCAAACAATGCGTCGCTCATGCACGACAAGCTAGCGCCCAACGCGAAATTAGGCAAACCGATCTTGTAAAAAATCACAGCCTC
>CAYLLN010000172.1:0-1589 GCA_964384375.1 uncultured Pirellulaceae bacterium | reverse complement strand
GATACCGACCGAGGGCAGTTGGGCCGGAACGCCTGGCGTTCTGGTCACATCGACCGATGCTGCGCATGACTCATTTATCAAACGAGGCTGGCAACGTGGTAAATGCTCGCGCCAGCGCATTTCAGGGACTAACGTGCGGCGCTCAACGATTGTGCCTTGCCCTTCACGCCGATCGCCGCCCACAGCGGATCTTGGTAGTGCTGGCCCCATTCCTTTCCGTAGTGGTCAAAGGCCACTTTAGGCGTGTCACCGATCAGCTCGGCCAGTGTCTCGATCGAGCAACCCACGCCCTTGTTCCAGTAGCCCGAGAGCATTCGATGCGCAAAGGTGTGCCGGCAGGTGTAGGACGAATATTTTCTGCGAACGGGATCCTTGTCCCAGCCTAGCTTGCGCCGGACTTCGATGAACCGGATCACGCCGTTGACCTTGCTCCAGCCCTTCCCTGTTGTCGTGCGGAAGATGGGCAGCCCGGAACCGCGAGGCGCTGTTTTCATCAGCTCGCAAGTCAGTTTCGCTACTTCCGGACGAACGGGAATTTTGCGAGTTTTCTTTGTCTTGGACGAATACACTCGCCACATCATTCCGCGTGGAGTTTCCTCCACGTCATCGGCCGTGATCTTGGCGAGTTCACAGTAAGGCCGTAGGCCGGTGTGCAGGGCCGCAAACAGGAAGTCGCGCAGCGGCTTGTCGACGGCCTTGTAAAGAGCATCCTCGTCCTCTTTGGAAAATGACTGGAGCCTGGGTCTGGACTGCGGCTTCTTTAGCCCTTTGAGTGGATTGGCAATGTCGTGGTTCTCTTCCGAGTAGTTAAACGCGGCGAGCACCACCGAAATCGCCGATCGGTACGTGGCTGGGGATTTCCAACCTTCGTGACTTTCCATCCAGGTCTTGATGTGGCCTTTCTTGAGTTCGGTGACAGGCAACGCCCCGCAGAACCTGCACAGGTCGTTGAGCATGAATTTGGTCGTATCGCGATGTCCCTTGCTGAGCGATCCGTTGGCGACGCCCCGTTCACAGTATTGGAGGTATTCCGAACAAGTTTTGGCGACGAGCCAATCATCAGGAGATGCGGGAGGAGCTTCGGGACGCCAGCCTTGACCAAGCTTTACTCGTGCCAATGCGAGGTTGGCGGCCTTCTTGTTGTCGATGCCTCGAATACGATTGCCGTCCTCGTCGAATAAGGGCACACGCTTCCTGCTTCCTGGCAGCGTGTAATACCAACTGTCGGTCTGTTGCCAATGCCAGGCCGAGCCATGGGACTGACGGCGAGACTTCTTGCGACTTCGACGGCGACGAGGCGATTGGTCGAGCTCGCTAGATTCGCTTGAGGACAGCCTAGCGGGGTGTTTGACCAACGCAGAAAGTTGGGGGACAATTGGCTTCGTCGTTGCCACAATGTGGGCCGGAGCCGGATTACCTGCGAGTGCTGTCATGAACATTGCCTTCCTGCCCCGCTTGGACCGGGGCCGTTATCACCAAAGCTTGCTACACAGATTTGCTACACTGGCGGTCGTTACTGCAACTGTGATAAGTGCAGTTATCCCGCATTTTACAGCATTTTCTGCTGAAAATGCAACCCGACCAAACGT
>CAYLLN010000171.1:0-1657 GCA_964384375.1 uncultured Pirellulaceae bacterium | reverse complement strand
AGCCTGCCCCGGCAACCGTTCAAGCGGTCGTACCCGCACAAACTGGAGTGCGTGCCTATTCGTATCAGCCCGCTCCGGCGGCTCCGGTAACGACCTATCGGGCCTATCGTGGCAACACTGGCGGTCCCGCCTATACAAACGGGATCAACAAAGCGTTGGGCCGCGGTTTCTAGCCGAGCAGCACGATTGCTGAAGTTGATCGCAGAGCCCCGGCTTCAATGGAGCCGGGGCTACTTGTTTCGACATTGTCGCGAGTCATTCTTGTCGGAGCGATTGCACCAGGGCCTTTAGTTCGGCCACGTCGCGCATGCCCACGACCGTGACATGCCCCTTTTCGAGTGGCCAACTGCCCGCGAGCCTATCCCCGAGCTGGATCAAGCAGCACGACTTGTCTCCACAGTTGGCCTGAACCGCCGGTCGGTGGCCAAACCAATCGAGCTGCGGCTCATCATGCTCAAACATGATCAGCGATACCTGTCCATCGCGTTGGTAGGCAGTCTGCACGCAGCGGCAACACGGCATGTTGAGTACATACCGTTTGAAGAGCGTGTGATCGCCGAGGATGGTTGCCCGTCCCACGGTGGATCGCTTTAGCGCCGCCTTCGCCTCGTCCTCGCTCGCAGGTACGCCTTCATATTTTACGGCCAGAACATTCACTGACTCGTTCGGACGGCGTTCAAACTCCTCTAAAAAAGTGCCGAAGTCGTCAACCATTTGGCCGTGGCTGTGTGGCCGCCAAAGGATCTGCCACGTCAGTACCGTGACGATGACCAAGGCGGCGCTGGCTCCTGCCAAGGCAGCCAAATGACGGCCTCGGATACGCCGGTTTGCCGTCGGCCGACTGGCTGCATCTAACGATCGCTCGATGCTCGGAAGCAACGTCGGCGGTGCGGCGGGCGGCTGTGAATCTGTGACCAGCGTGGACAGCCGTTGCAACGACTGCAATCGACCGGCGCAACTTGGGCAGGTTTCGACGTGTGCTGCCACGCTGTGAGCCTGCTCCGGCGATAGTTCGCCATCATAAAAGGGCGATAGCAGCGGTTGTGCTTCGTTGCAGTGCATGGCTCTAGCCATCCCAGCCTAGTTTTCGTAAGTGATCCTGCAACTCTTCTCGCGCCCGGTTCAGTCGCGATGCGACCGTCCCCATTGGAATCTCTAAGGCCGCTACGATCTCGCTGTAAGATAGCCGTTCCACCTCCCGCAGTAGGAACACCGCCCGCAGCTCGGGAGCGAGCTTCTCCAGGGCGCAGGCCAAAAGCTCGCGAGCTTCCTCGCGGTCGCCTTGGGGGGAGCGGTCATCCTGCGGTTCAAGATTCAAGAGTCGTTTCCGGCGTGATCGTTCGCGACGGAGATGCTGCATTGCCTCGTTGACGGTCAGCCGATACAGCCAGGTTGTGAACGATGAGTCGCCGCGGAATTGGCCAATCCGCTGAAATACCTGCAAGTACACGAGCTGGGCAACGTCCTCCGCGTCCTGTTGACCAACCAGTCGAAACAGCAAGCGGTAAACCTGATCCTGGGTCGCCAAGACCAGCGATCGCTGAGCCACCGGGTCCTGATTCCGGCAGCCAGCTACGACCTGTGCGAGGTTTTCTGCGCCAACACCATCGCTGGAGTCATCACCGACCTTCTCCGTCGCCAGATTAGATGCAACCTG
>CAYLLN010000170.1:0-1729 GCA_964384375.1 uncultured Pirellulaceae bacterium | reverse complement strand
GCAGCCTTCCCATTTAGATTGGCGATGCCCAGAGGGCTCGCGGCGCGGCAGCGTGGGGCTGCGGCGCTTGATGCGGGCTCCACCGCATCCATCTTCCACGGAGGCCACGATGAGATTCTACCAACAGCAGCATGAATTTTACTGCGGCGTCGATCTGCACGCGAGAAGCATGCACGTCTGCATTGTCGATCGCGAAGGGCAGACGAAAGTCCACAAGAACATCGACGCCACGCCAGACCGTTTTCTGCCGCTCGTGCGGCCGTACCGCGAGGGGCTGGTCGTGGCGGCCGAGTGCATGTTCGCCTGGTACTGGCTGGCGGACTTGTGCGCCCAGGAGCAGATTCCTTTCGTGCTGGGCCACGCCCTCTACATGAAGGCCATTCACGGGGGGAAGGCCAAGAATGACAAGATCGATTCGCAGAAGATCGCACTCCTGCTCAAGGGCGGGATGCTGCCGGTGGCTTACGCTTACCCGAAGGAGATGCGGGCGACCCGTGATCTCTTGCGGCGGCGGACGAAGCTGGTGCGAACGCGCGCCGAGGCCCTGGCTCACATCCAGAACACCGTCAGCCAGTACAACCTGCCGCCGCTGGCCAAGAAGCTGACGTTTGCCGCCAATCGCGCGGGCGTTGCCGAGCGGTTCGCCGACGAGAGCGTGCGGCGAATGGTGGAATCGGACCTGGCTCTGATCGGCCACATCGACGAGCAACTCAAGGGCCTGGAACTGTATCTCGTGCGGCACGCGAAGGTCGACGATCCGCAGGCGTATCACCTGCTGCAGACGATTCCTGGCATCGGCAAGGTCCTGGCTCTGGTGCTCTTGTACGAGATGCACGACGCCGGCCGCTTCGGTAACCAGCGGCACTTTGTCTCGTACTGCCGCTTAGTGCGGCCGACTCACGAGAGCGCCGGGAAGAAGTCGGCCAGCAAGGGGCACAAGATCGGCAATGCTCATCTGCGGTGGGCCTTTGGCGAGGCGGCCTGTCTGATGCTCCGGGAAGTACCCGCGGCGCAGACCTACGTGGCCCGGCTGGAGAAGCAGCACGGCAAGGCCAAGGCAATTTCGATTCTGGCGGCGCGGATTGCCCGCACCGCCTGGCTAATGCTCAAACGCAAGGAGGCTTTCGATGCCCACAAGTTCCTGAAATAGAGGCGTCCGCCGGCGGCGCGTCAGCCGAACGCCTAACTGGGCCGCGCGGGGGCGAGTGCCCGTGGGAGCATGGATTCTCGGACAGCGGCCAAGGTCGCTGATCCCGCTTTCTCCCCGGCACCAGATGCCCCGAGCCCCTCGGCTTTGGATTGCGCGGCGCGTCCGCGCGGCGGACCATGAGGATTCCAGGAGAGACCACGCGTGCGTCGCCCCTGCCCCGAGTAGTGCCTAACTGGACTGCGCTGGCACGAGCACAGAGCCCGCCGTTTTGAGCAGCCGGGAAAAGAAGGAGCACAGAGCAGGGAACGGAGGAATTTCTAGGAGGAAGGAAGACTTCCAGCGAGGCGGGCGTATGCTCGCCCTCTCGCGCAGCCTCAAGAGATGTTTGGCGCGGTGCACGTTCCACGAGACCGTGCAGCCGCAGCCCGAACCTGAGAACTCCTTCGCCACGAACCGTCACGCGCGAATCACCCGGAAGATTCTGTCACGAAACAAGCTGGACGGTGAACCACAAACCAATCACTCAGTCCGCCGCGCTATCCGTGCGCCCTCTTGACAGAGGGAGGCCATAGAAAGGTT
>CAYLLN010000169.1:0-1798 GCA_964384375.1 uncultured Pirellulaceae bacterium | reverse complement strand
ATCGACCCGACATCCGCCCCACTTGTGGCCGTAGTGACGGCGGTCGCTCCGCTGACGCCGGCACTTACGCCGCCGATGCTGGCGAGGCTGATGTCGTTGCCCGTGATCGTCAGGGCGGAAAGTGCAAAGGTGCTGCCAGTGGTTCCTGCCAGGGTGACGTCGCCGCTGCCCGCGGTGAGCGTAAGCGTACGTGCCGTGGCGCTGCTGCTATCTACCGTCCCCAGCAACTGAAGGTTTCCTCCAGCGCCCGCCGTCGCACCCGTGCCGCCGACTGCCGAGAGAATCCGATTGGCGGTGATCAAGGCGGCATCGCTGACCACGATGTTTCCCGCGGCGCCGCCAAGACCCGCTCCGTTCCCATTGCCGCCGGTCGTCGTCAGATCGCCGCCGAGGGTGATCGTCCCAGCCGTCGCATCGAGCAGGATCGAGCCGCCGTTGCCGCCATCGAAACCGCTGGTTGTCGCGGTACGTCCCGTCGTCGTGATCGCCGCCAATGAAACCGAGCTGCCAGTAATCGTAACAGCGCCCGCATGGCGGCCCGGATTTGAAGCCAGATAGGTGCCGCCCGAGGTCGTAATGGTGCCACTTACGGTGATGATGCCACTGGCGGACAGGGTGACCGCGCCGCCGTTCTGGTTGCTGCCTCCCGTGGTGGTAATTGCCGCGGTCGAAATCGTGCCGCCAGTGAGCACGAGGTGGCGAGCTGTGCTGGTGATCGTTCCAGTGATCGTTATCGCACCATCATTGGCCAAATTGTCCGTGTCGATCGTGAGCGTCGTCCCGACAGCGTGATTCAGTGTGACGGCTCCCGTGATCGTCACGCTGTTGCCGGCAACGTCCCCAGTCACGATGTCGCCGCTGAGCGTAGCAGTCGTGGCCGTCAGCGCCACCGAGGCGATCTCGTCGCCGCTGCCAATCGCGCCCACGGCCAGCGTTGTAGCGCCGGCATTGAGCGTCACCGTTTCCAGCGACGTGCCTCGAATGCCGCCGAGGGCCGAGATCGCCCCGCCGGCTGTTGTTACTACGAGGTTGGAATCATTGGCAAGGAGCAGCGTGCCGGTCGTGAAGGTGACGGCATCGGCGGAACTGGTGAAGGTGGTCGTGGCCCCGGCATTCAACAGCAGGGTCTGTCCGCTGGGCGCTGTGTAGGTCTGCGCATTGGCGTTGTAGGTCGTGCCCGTAAAGGCAATCGACCCAGTGTCCGCCCCACTTGTGGACGCGGTGACGACGGTCGCTCCGCTGACGCCGGCACTTACGCCGCCGATACTGGCGAGGCTGATGTCGTTGCCCGTGATCGTCAGGGCGGAGAGCGACGCGGTGACCCCCACCGCTCCAGCGATCACCACATCTCCGGTTCCGCCGGTCAGGGTCAACGTGCGCGTGGCGGCCACATTTCCATCGACTGCCCCCAGCAGCTGCTGGTTGCCGCTGCTCCCCGCGGTTCCCCCTGTCCCTCCGACCGACGAGAGCACCCGGTTGCCGGTTAGCACCACCGCATCGCTCAGCGTGATGCTGCCACCATTGCCGCCGATGCCCGCTCCATTGCCGTTGCCGCCGGTCGTCGTCAGGTTTCCCCCCAGCGTAATCGTGCCGGAGGCGGCATCGAGCAGAATCGCGTTGCCACTGCCGCCGCTCATTCCGCCCGAGGTGGCGCTCGTGCCGGCCGCGGTAATCGCGGCCACCGAAACGGTGCTGCCGGTGATCGAGACGGCTCCTGCACTGCGACCCGGATTGCCCGCCAGGAAGGTTCCGCCCGAGGTGGTAATCGTGCCGCTGACGGTGACGGCGCCGCTGGCGG
>CAYLLN010000168.1:0-1879 GCA_964384375.1 uncultured Pirellulaceae bacterium | reverse complement strand
CCCAACGCGAAATTAGGCAAACCGATCTTGTAAAAAATCACAGCCTCGGCGTCAGCGACCTACTTTGCGTCGGGTGACTGATGTCGGTGTTTAGCCCCAGGCGCTCCGAGTCCGGCTATACTACTCGCCGGGTCATCACATCGCCGAACCGCAGGGTTTCACTACATGTCGCCTATCCATCGCGTCGGGCTTGTCATCATGGTGCTCCTGGGACTTGCGATTGGTCTATCGCCCACCAACGTCGCGGTCGCCGGCGACCTGCCCCGCAGCAGCCCCGAGGAGCAAGGCATCTCGTCGGCGGCGATTCAAGAGTTCGTTGCCGCGGCCGACAAGAACATCGACTCCCTGCACAGCTTTATGCTGGTGCGACACGGGCACGTCGTGGCCGAGTCCTGGTGGGCCCCGTACTCGCCCGACACGCGGCATCAGCTCTATTCGCTCAGCAAGAGCTTCACCTCGACCGCCGTCGGCATCGCCATCGAAGAGGGGAAGCTGAACCTCGACGATCCGGTGCTCAAGTTCTTTCCGGACGACGCCCCCGCTGAGCCGAGCGCGAACCTGAAGTCGATGCGGGTGAGCGATCTGCTCCGCATGAACACCGGCCACCAGACCGAGCCGCCGCGGCCGGCCGACCAGTCGTGGACCAAGGCGTTCCTCGCCCATGACGTACCGTTCAAGCCGGGGACGCACTTCCTCTACAACACGTCGGCGACGTACATGCTCTCGGCGATCGTGCAGAAGGCGACCGGGCAGACGCTGCTCGACTACCTGCAGCCGCGTCTGTTCGAGCCGCTCGGGATCGAGCAGCCGACGTGGGAGCAAAGCCCGCAGGGAGTCAGCACTGGCGGCTACGGTCTGTCGGTGCGGACTGGCGACATCGCCCGCTTCGGGCAGCTTTATCTGCAGCGCGGCCAGTGGGAGGGGAAGCAGCTTGTGCCGGCGGCCTGGATCGACGCGGCGACCGCCCGACAAACCTCCAACGGCAGCAATCCAAACAGCGACTGGGACCAGGGTTACGGCTATCAATTCTGGCGGTGCCGGCACGGGGCGTATCGGGGGGACGGAGCATTCGGGCAGTATTGCATCGTGCTCCCGGAACAAGATGCGGTGATTGCGATCACCAGCGGCCTGGGGAATATGCAATCGGTGCTCGACCTCGTGTGGGAGAAGCTCCTGCCGGCCATGCAGCCGAAGGCGATTGCGAGCGACGAGGCGGCACTGAAATCGCTGCGGACATCGTTGGCGAAATTGTCGCTCAAAACGCCCGAACCGGCTGCCGAGAAGCCGAAGGCCACAGCGGCGAAATACGTCTTCCCCGAGAACGACCAGAAGGTGCAGTCGCTCTCGCTCGCCAGCGAAAACGGCAGCCCAGCCGTCATCACGCTCGTCGTCGATGGCGCGGAGCAGCGAATCGTCTGCGGCCGCGGCACTTGGGAAAAGGGGCTGGCGACATTGGGCCAACGACCCGAGCAACCGCTCGCCGCTTGCGGCGCGTGGACGGCCGACGACACGTTCTCCGCGAAGGTCTGCTTCGTCGAGACACCGTTTGTAGCGACGTTGCGTCTGAAGTTCGCTGACGGCGAGCTACGCTACACGACGCAAACGAACGTCGGCTTTGGGCCCAACCGGGAGCGGGAACTAATAGGCAAGGCGGAATAAACGGCGGCGTGCCAATCGTGCCTGACAAAGCCCTGACCAGCGGTCAGGGTGGGCTGCCAAGTGGCACGCCACGGCGAATCACCCCGACCACTGGTCGGGGCTTTGAATGACATTGCTAACCGACCGCCGTGGTTGACTGTACTCAAACTCAGGGGATAAGCATTTCTGTAGCCGTTCACAGTTTACGGCTGCCTGATTGATGGTGAGCGGGCAGCACTTC
>CAYLLN010000167.1:0-2127 GCA_964384375.1 uncultured Pirellulaceae bacterium | reverse complement strand
GGTGGGCCTGAAGGACCAGAAGTCCTCCCGCATACGCCGAGCGGTCACTTGATCACCGCCGGTAAGCATCTTCATGCGTGCCTCATCGAGTCGACGGCCTGATGCCGTCTCGATGCAGGCGGCGAAGCGTACGCCGAACAACCCGGCGACGTCGGTTGGATGGGCGCCGAGACTCTTGAGCATGAGCAAGTCGGGGGGAGCCTGCCAGGCGTAGTCCCCCATGAGGGAGATGAGGGTCTCCAGGAACGTGCTCTTGCCGTTCGAACCGGTGCCGTAGCAGATGACCAGGACGTGTTCGCGGATGACTCCCGTGAGCGCGTAGCCGGCGAAGCGTTGGAGGAACCCAACCAGCTCCCTGTTGCCGTCCATGATGGAGTGCAGGAACGCTAGCCAGGTCGGGCACGTGGCCTCGGGTTCGTAGGCTACCGGGGCAAGCTTGGTGAACAGGTCGTTGCGCCGGTGGGGGTGTAGCCTTCCGGTACGCAGGTCCAGGACGCCGTTCAGGCAGTTGAGGAGCCACGGATCCGCATCTAGTTGTTCCGGGAGTACCGGGATGCACCGCTCGCTCTGAGCGAGCTCGATCATGGCGCTCCTACGCTCGCGTGCTTCGGACCTTCGGGCCCATGCGCCGAGCTCCTTGCGACGCATCTCGGCCGCCTGGTCGTTCCCAGAGACCGCGGACGCCTCCGAGTAGATGCTCCTGGCGGTCTCCTTCGCCCGTCGACGAACCTCCGCGGTGACATCGACACGCCATCTGCGCCCGTCCCAGGCCAACCACTTCTGCCAAGGATGGCAGTACCGGAGGTCTTCTCCGTGCTGCTCGACCAAACGTTCTGCGTTTCCGGTGTCCGTCGAGTTGAATTTCCATGGTTCGACCGGCTTGTTCGCCTCCCGGGCCCCCCCAGGGGGTTTCTCCAAGCGCTCTTTGCCGAAGAGAAATCCCCGTGATTCCTGGTTTTCTCTGGGAGGTTCTTTGGAGGATGGGATGTTGAAGGGGGTTCTATCTATGTAGTTTGTAGGGGAGGGGTCTGGGGGTAGCTCGGGGAGTCTGGGCTGGGCTAGGCCCCCTTCCAGGCCACTCCGGAGGGTGGCTCGAGCTTCTTCTTCCGGAAGACCAGCCCCCCTGGCGGCCTCCAACAACACCATCTCGACCTCCTGGCGAACTAGGAGGCCCGCCCCGACCATGCGACCCAGAGCGTAGGCCTTGGCGTTGAGCAGGTTGTTCCTCCCAGCCCCCGCCGGGGTAGCCCGGAGCTCCTCGGCTGCCCGGGAGAGAGTTCGATGGGCATACCCCCCGAGCCTCCTGGCCTGGCGGTCCTCCCCGGGGGGGGTCGGGGCGAAGAAGTCGATCGGCGACCGCCCCCCCGGGAGACCCAGGGGCGCCCCCAGACTACCCCCCGGGCTAGCCCCCCCCTGGCGTACCTGCTCTTCCCGCAAGGCCCTCCCGACCGGACCCCAGAGGCGCCACCCTGGGGCGAGCTCGTTGGCGATGGCGACGTCGTCCTCGATGCCGTCCTCGTCGAGGTTGACGTCGAAGACCCCCACCCCCCGGGGGTCCCCCCAGGAGGGATGCTCCTCGGGCCCCCCCACATCGCCGCGGGTGGCGTGGGGGAGTCGGTAGAGCCGGGTCCAGTCCGAGCAGGATGGGTCGGCGACCAGACCGAAGGTGCGCGCCAGGTAGCAGCACCAGCGCTGGTACCGAAGGCGCCAGCGCGCCGAACAGTCGCCAGTGCGCATGACAATGGGGGCCCCCAGGCGCCAGACGAGCCGATATCCCCCCCGAGTTCGGTACGCGAACAGCCCCGGGTGGGCCCCCCGAGCGGCCTCGATGCCCTCCAACTGGCCGGCCGCCCACGCCTCCGTGGCCTGGTGGTCGGGCGCGTCGAGGTCGAACACGGCCAGAACCATCGGTATGCCTCCCCGGTCGGCCATGGCCAGGACGGCTTCTGCACGTGCTAGGCGCCGCGGTTGGGCCGGTACGCTGTACGAGGCGAAGTGCGCATCGCTAGGCCACCGACGTTCGAGCGCATCTTCGAGCGGCATGTAGACCGCCAGGCGCCCGACTTCATGCTCTGGCCACCCCTTCGAGTGCTTGTCCGTCAGTACCGGTATGAAGGGCGCGGTGCC
>CAYLLN010000166.1:0-2466 GCA_964384375.1 uncultured Pirellulaceae bacterium | reverse complement strand
GACGGCGACGGCGGCGGGCCCGACATCGACACGCCGATCACGATCAACGCCTCCAATCCGACCGTTGCTCCCGGCGACGTGCTGAACCTCGACATCACCGGCCTCGGCGTTCCCACGCTCCTCGTCGGACCTGGTCCCAACGACGGCGTCTACACCTTTGCTGCCGCGGCCAGCGTCACTTACACCAGCATCGAAACGGTCAATGCCGGCGGCGGTGCGGCGAACCTCGTCATCGACCTCGAGTACCTCGGCTTCCAGGACGGTGTGGCCAACGACATCTTCGTTCGCATGGACGCCACCGGCACGGACCTCTTGATCGACGTGGACGGTGCTCCGGTCTTTGCCGGTGCGGCCAGCGGCGTCAACTCGCTCACGATCATCGGCTGCTCGGACGACGACCGGCTCCGGATCGACGAAACGACCGGCGGTCTGCCGCAGTTCCTTGGCCAGACTCCGGCAGTGAACAACGTCGGCATCGGCGGCGGCATCGCGAATCCTTCGCACCTCGGCCCGTCGGCCGACCAGATTCTCGAAACGATCGCTCCTGCCGGTACTCCGTGGGACGCCAGCGACGTGACGATCCACTTCGACGGACGGACTGGCGTCGATTCGATCGACCTGAACCTGATCACCGTCCACCAGGTCGCCTACACCAGCGACACGCTCGATTCGGCCAACAGCGGCAACCTGGGAACGGTCGCCGGCGTGAACGCCGACTTCCTGATGTCGTTTGCCAATCTCGCGCCGCTCAACCTGTCCGGTGCGGGCGGCGTGCTTCTCCTCGATGCCAGCGGCACGCCCACCACCAGCCTCACGCTCAGCGACGATGCAATCGCCGCCGACGGCTGGTCGCAAGTGGCCGGCGACGGCGGCTTCGAAACGACCCGCTTCCGCGGTTTTAGCGACCTCTTGGTGGCGGGTGGCAACGGCAGTCAACTCGTCGATCAGGTGGGCCTCGATTCGGCCACCACACTGACCAACACGCGACTCTATGGCGGCAACACCTCCGACGTGTTGAGCCAGCCTGGCGGCGATCTGGCCGGCGACACCCTCCGCGTCCGCAGCACCCCCGCCACGGTGAACGTCCTGGTCCGCGCCAATGCCGGCGACGACCTCATTCAGCTCTTCGACGCAGCTAACACCGTCGATAACATTCAGAACCTCGTTGCCGTCTTCGGCGATGCGGGGAACAACACGCTGACCGTGATCGACAGTGGCGATATCGGTCCCGACACGGTCCTCATCACCCAAACCTCGATCGAAGGAATCACCGGTTTCGCGGTTGGTCTGGACATCCTCTACAACAACATCGACATCCTCAACGTCACCGCCACGCAAGGGGCCGACACGATCGACGCCAGCTTCGCTCCCGGCAGCGACCTCGACACGGTGACGCTCAGCGGCTGGACCGGCGGCGATCAGTTCTATCTCACGACAACCGACGAGCAGATCGGCGGGACCGCCACCGGCATCCAGACGATCAACCTCTTCGGCGACGCGCCCGGCAACCCGAACGCCGGCGACGGCAACGATATCTTCGGCGAAACGCCGCCGAGCCTGATTCCTGGTACGGTTGTTGGCCTGGGTGTCCGCATGATTCGCAACAGCATCAGCACGCTGATCAACATCGACGGCGGCAGGCCGACTGCTGCTCCCAACCCGCCCGTCGGTGATCAGATCGGCGACGTGCTCAACCTCGACACGACGGCTCTGCTGCCGCCGGTGATCGTCGCCACACTCGGCGCCAATCCCAGCCTTCCCGGCGTCGCCCAGTCGATTGCCGCTCCGCCGTCGCACCGACCGGTCAACTTCATCGAGATCGAGGACATCAACCTCGTCGATCGGGGAATCCTCACCGATGTCGAGATGGGGGATCTGTTCATTCGCGGCAGCAATGCGGTCGATAACGTCAGCTTCGCCGGAACGATCGACCCGAACGTCGCCCGCGTCCGCGTGAACGCGTATCAGAACTTCTTCACGGTGACGCGACGAACGGTCGTCTATGCCCTCGGCGGCAACGACTATGTGCAGATGGGGAACTTCAATCGCGTCGCCGAGTTCTACGGCGGCGACGGCGACGATTACCTCACCGGCTACAATCAGGCGGACAAGCTCGTCGGAGGCATCGGCCGCGACCGGATCAACGCCGGCCAGGGGAACAATGTCGTCTGGGGGGATCAAGACCCGGTCGAGGTTGGCTTGCCGGACATCGAGGCGAACCGTCAGCTTATGGCGTCGATGCCCTTCAATCCGCAACTCGGCGAAGCCCTCTATGCCGACATCCTCAGCACGCTCGACGGCGCTGATACGGTCTATGGTGGCCCCGGCATCGACCAGATCACGACGGCCGGCAGCGCGGACTACGCCTACGGCGGCCAGGGGAACGACTCGATCTCCGGCGGCGCGGGGAACGATCGCTTGTACGGCGGCGAGGGGAACGACAACCTGAACGGCGGCGGCGACCAC
>CAYLLN010000165.1:0-2514 GCA_964384375.1 uncultured Pirellulaceae bacterium | reverse complement strand
GAAGTGCCCCAGTTCGTGAACGAAGATCACGAAGCCCAGGCCGAGGCCAACTTGAAAAATCATCCAAGTGAGCCCCTGCGCCCATTCCAGCGTCGTTGGCTCGGGCTTAATGACGGCCAGCAGACTGACGGGGTCCAGCAACGTAAAAGCAAACGCCGGCAGCCAGGCCGCCGAATTCAGGCACATATCCACCGGGAAATCTCCTGCCGGGCCCAGGCGTCGAGCTTGAGCAGCTCGCCGAGCGAAGGGTCGGCACTGAAGGAATGACTTTCTAGGACGGCCCGGCATGCCGGGACGATCTCAACAAACGACAACTCGCCCGCCAGGAAACTCGCCACGGCAGCTTCGTTAGCGGCGTTCATCACTGCCCCTGCGGTTCCGCCAGCGGCGGCTACTTCGCGACCCAGCCGCAGCGCAGGAAAGCGGTCCTCGTCCGGCGGCTCGAAGTCAAGCCGCAAGGCCTCGGTCAAATCGAGCTTGCGAGCCGGGCTTTCGCAGCGGTCGGGCCAAGTCAGGGCATACTGAATCGGCAGCTTCATATCGGGCGGGCTCATCTGAGCCAACACCGAGGCATCGGCGAACTCAACGAGCGAATGAACGATCGACTGCGGATGAATCACCACGTCGATCTGTTCCGGAGGCAGGTCGAACAGCCAGCGAGCTTCGATAATCTCCAGCGCCTTGTTCATCATGGTCGCCGAATCGACGGTAATCTTCTTCCCCATCCGCCACGTGGGATGAGCGAGGGCGTCCTCGACGGTCGCCCGCTCCATTTCATTACGTGTCCAGTTGCGAAACGGCCCGCCGCTCGCGGTGAGGATGATGCGGCGGAGGTTTGCCCGCCGTTCCCACAACTGAAACACTGCTGAATGTTCGCTATCAACGGGTAGAATCTTGGCTCCCCGCTCGGCAGCGAGCCGCATTACTTGCGGACCGGCCATCACCAGCGTCTCTTTGTTTGCCAAGGCGACCGTCTTTCCCGCCTCCAAAGCGGCCCAAGTGCCGGTCAGCCCGGCACTTCCCACGACCGCCGCAACGACAACATCCACTTCAGGCGACTGCACGATCCGCTCGATCGCCTGCGAACCAACGAGCAATTCCGTTCCCCGCGGCAGGCCGGACCAATTGCAATCCCGGGCTGCTGCCACATCGCTAGCGACAACCCACTTTGGCTGGAATTCCTGGGCCTGGCGGATCAGTTCGTCGCACGAGCGATGAGCCGCCAGAGCGACGACTTCCAATTTCCCCGGCAAGAACCGGACCACGTCCAGCGTGCTGCGACCGATACTGCCGGTCGAGCCGAGGATCGCGATTTTTCGGGGACTGGTCATCGGTTCGCCGCAATTGCGGGATTTCAATTCAGGCTCGCTCTGGCCGGTTGCTTGCCAACGGCGGACAAACCGGCAAGAATGACATGGCGGCAGGTTCCACCCGCGACCGGCCCGGTGTCCGGCTGTGCCAATTCTACCCTAAATTGGCCACTAGCTTGGACTTCCGGCGAGCGAAGCATTGTAGGGCCGTCCGCCTATTGGAGCAACCCAAAGCTGCCAGCGGCCCTAACCCGCGCCACAACCACCACTTGCAACCATACGCCGCAAGGCTGACCACGGCCCACCGTTTGCATTCCTCCAAACAACACCGCCTCCCTGCCTTTTCTGTTGATTTCCCGAATCGGAATCACACCACATGTCGCAAGATAACAACCCGAACCGGCAGAACTCCGATCGCAACGGCTCGCCCGGTTCGAGTTTGCTCCTCTGGGGCGGCCTCATCGTCGCCACGGGCCTGCTCGTCGCCTATGCGATCACCCCTTACTTTTACGAAGATCTCGCCGCTAGCGACCTCAAGCGGCTCATCGAGGCGACCGCCACCGCCCGCGAAAACGGCATCACCTCGCCTGCCGAGGTCTATGTAGATGTGACCGAGGTGGGCAAGGCGAAAACCCGGCGCTTCAGCAATCTCCGCAGCGTGCAGGTCAAAGACCGGTCGATCGTCGGCATGGTCAATATCGTGCCGACGAAGAAGGGGACCGACGGCACGCTCACGCCCGACGGTACGATTCGCGACGGCGTCGCATTTCGCACAAACTTGCCCGACAAAGGGGAGTTTCGCGATCAGCTGATCAAAGCCCTCGAAGAGAACAAGTTCGATGTCCGTTTCGATGCCGGTCCCAGTCCGCTCGACCAGCATCTCCCCTGGATTCTGATCTTTGTCCTCGGCCTGTTCCTCGTCTATTTCATGCTCCGTCGCCTGCTCGGTGCGGGCTCGCCGATGTCGTTCGGCCGCAGCCGCGGCAAGCTCTACGCTCAGGAAGACCTCGGCGTCACGTTCAACGACGTCGCCGGCATCGACGAAGCCGTCGAAGAAGTCCGCGAAGTGGTCGATTTCCTCCGCTCGCCCGAAAAGTACCAGCGGCTGGGCGGGCGCATTCCCAAGGGTGTTCTCCTCGTCGGCCCTCCCGGCACCGGCAAGACGCTCCTCGCTAAAGCAATCGCCGGCGAGGCAGGCGTGCCG
>CAYLLN010000164.1:0-2687 GCA_964384375.1 uncultured Pirellulaceae bacterium | reverse complement strand
GTTGGCAACTGGAGGGGGGATGACGATGCGCGAGTCGTCTTTGGTCGGCGTGCGTGCGCGCTGGCGGAAACAATTTCTGGCTTCGGCGCTCTCTGCCGCCGGCTTTCTGGCCGGGCAGATGCTGTGCGCGGGGGACGATCCCGCGCTGCCTGCTGCATCATTGCCGACTGCGTCTTCGCCTGTCGCGCCGCAGGCGATCTGGAATCAGTACACACAGGCCCGCAGCGCTGTGCTGGAAAGCGAGTCCGCTCGGGAGGGAGAGTCGGTTTGGGAGGGCGAGGCTCCTGCCGAGCCGTTCGCGGACGAGGGTTCAGGGTTCGGGGTTCAGGGTTCGGTGAAGGCGCTCAAGCCTGCCGCGATTTCGGTCGCCGAGGATGCGATTGAGCCGGCGCTGCCTGCGATCATTTCGCCGAGCGAGGCCAGGCCGCTGCGGAAGGTGACACAAGTCGCCGCGACACCAAACGCGACGATCAGCAATGCGTTTACCAGCACCGCGAACACCAGTCGTGCATTTGCTGCACCGCAGGTCATTGAGAACAAGACGATTGCCAGTGCGTCAGCTGCCAGTGTGCCAGCCCAGCCGCAGGTGATTGAGAACACGATGCTGGCCCAGAAGCCGCAGTTTGTGCCGGCGACGGAAAGGGGTTCGGGGAAGAGCGAGCCAGCAGTATTGGCGATCCCGACGGAAGCGCCGATCAAGCAGATCGCGGCGTTGCCCTTGCCGATTGAGAACACGACGAGCAATGCCGCTAAAGATCCCGCCCGGCAGACGGGATCTACTCAGGAGAGCCTGCCGCCAATCGTGCCAGCGTCGGCGATGCCGCGGCGGGTGAAGCCGCAACAGAGCACGGCTGGGCAAGCCCGCAGTGGCGCCCCGCAGGCCGCCGCGCCCTGGATGCAGGAGATTCGGACGGCACTGGAGGGAGCCAGCGGACAGAAGACAGAAGACCGAGTACAGGCAGAAGTCAGCACACTCAAGCCCGCGCAGTTTACTCGCGATGACGACGCGGACCTGTTTGCCGCGCAGCAGCCCGCGCCGCCAGCTGCCCAGCCGCCGGCGGTGCTCGCGCCAGTTCCGGCCGGTCCCGCGATCAGCCCGCTGCCGGCGGGAAGCCCGTTCGAGGCGGTGACAGAATCGGGCACGCTTTCGCTTCGCGTCCGCCGCTCGCTCCTGATGCGAACGAAGGTTGATATCTATCGCACGGCCGTCGTCGATGAGTCGATCTGCGACATCGTGCAGTTCACGCCGCGCGAAATTTCGCTCATCGGCCGCGCTCAGGGAAGCACGCACATCACCTTCTGGTTCGACGACCCGGCTCAGCCGCCGCTCACGTACCTCGTGAAGGTCGAGCCCGATGCCGACGCGATCAAGCGGGACGAGTACAAGTATCAGATGCTCGAGGATCTCGTGAACGAGATGTTCCCCGACAGCAAAATTCGCCTCGTGGTGCTCGCCGACAAGCTCCTCGTAAAGGGGCAGGCCAAGGATTCTGAGGAAGCGGCTCAGATCATGACCATCGTCCGGACGCAGGGGCAGTCCGGCGGGTATGGTGGCGGCGGACTGGGGGTCGGAGATTCGGCCGCGACCGGCGTCATCCCTGCGGCCGCAGCGGGACAACTCGCCAGCCAGCCAGCGTATCAGATCGTCAACATGCTTCGCGTTCCTGGCGTGCAGCAGGTCGCCCTCCGCGTGAAGATCGCCGAGCTCAATCGCTCGTCGGCTCGCGGCTTTGGGGTGAACGTGCGGGCGAACATTGAATTTGGCGACGCCGTGAATGGGAGCAAGCTCCTCCTCGCGTCGCTGCTGAACACGCAAGGGAGCACGAGCGTTATCGCCGACATCTCGGGCGACGACGCTTCGGTCGGCATCCGCTACCTGCAACAGCACGGCGTCGTGCGGCTCTTGAGCGAACCGACCCTCGTCACCTTGAGCGGCAAGTCGGCGACGTTCGTGGCGGGTGGCGAGTTCGCCGTCCCCACAGTCGTCGGCAGCGTCGGCCTGAATGCGGTCACGACCGACTTCCGGGCCTTCGGCGCGATCATCAGCTTTCTGCCGACGGTGGTGGATAAGGACCGCATCCGGCTGCAAGTCGCGCCGGAGTTCAGCCAGATCAACAGCAGCCTCACGGTCGGCGGCACACCGGGCCTCAACGTTCGCTCGGCCACGACGACCGTTGAGATGCGCGAGGGGCAGACGCTGGCGATCGCCGGCTTGCTCGAAGACACGTACAAGGGGAGCACAGTGGGGGATCTGCCGTTTTTGGCAAAGGTTCTTGGCCGCCGCGACGCCTCGCGGAACGAAACCGAGCTGATCATCCTTGTCACGCCGGAACTCGTCCACCCGATGGAGCCCGAAGAGGTGCCGCCGCTGCCGGGCTTCGACGTGAGCGAGCCGACCAACGGCGAGTTCTTCCTGCACGGCGACATCGAAGGGCATCCCAGCCGCGAGTATCGGAGCACGGTCTGGCCGCGGCTGAAGAAGCGTTACGGCGGCCCAGCGATGACGAGCGGCCCGTTTGGACACGGACAGTAGGAATTTAGGATTTCAGATTCGCACGGACGCGACCCATGCATAAGACATCTCTCATCACCGCCAGTCTCCTGACTCTTATAAGTCTTGCCGGTTGCCATCATGGCAACGACTGCGACACCGGCGGCTGGTGGGGCAAGAAGAACCAGAACTTGCC
>CAYLLN010000163.1:0-2715 GCA_964384375.1 uncultured Pirellulaceae bacterium | reverse complement strand
ATCCCAACCACCTCACGCCCACCAAGATCACTTTGGAAACCGTGAACGGCTACCGGCAGGGTGTCGATGAGCATAAACCCGTCATCGGTAGCGTTAACAAACGGCATGCTCAGCTCCTCGACTTCCTGAAAACGTGAGAGAATCGATATGTCCTCGTTTCTAAACGTATCACCTCCGAATCCAATAGCACGTACTGGAGGAGCGTAGTGAGAACCCAGTATTGCCATCGCAACTCTGTCAATGACAGATGGATCCTTAAATACAAGATACCCATCGTTGCCGATGCTAGCAATCGAGTTGGCGTTGTCAGCTTCCATCGCTTGTTCAAAGCCCTGTCTTGCAACAACTCCTGCATATGCACACAGCGCGGCAATGGCTGCAACTACGCATCCGATCGTTTTGAGTCTGAATTGACAGCAATGCCAGAGTACCCATCGCTTTCGCATTTACTCACCCACTTCTCACTGAAACTTATGGTTATGTGATGCAGGTTGTGTGGATTGATATTTTAGGAGAACTGTACATGGAGTGTCCAATCTGTTTCCAACGCAAGCTCATTTCTTGGGCGCCTCGGGAAATTTGACTGGGCTTGGGTCGCAGCCTTCTTTTTTACTTTCCTCAAGAACCGCCCGAAATTTGGCCCACTTGCCCTCTACATCCCACATTTCAATCCCTTTGCAAGCAGCCGCACAGCTAACAGCCAATCCCCATTCAACAAAAACTTCACGCACTGTTGCGCATTTAGGTCCAGGGAAGTGGAATACAGCTTGGTGAAGATAGGCGCGGGTCTCGTATTCCTTGCACTTGTTGCAGGTTTCTTTTGTTGGTGGACCTCCTACAGGTGGTGGCTCGGTTCCTCTAGGTTCCATAAACTCTTTATCAGGACAAGGTCTTGGAGTGACCCTGTTGTCGAATTGAATGAAGTGGAACGCCTCATGGATAAGCAAACCGACCCAATAAAACATTGTATTCTCTAGGCTGTCATTTAGACAAATGTGCCCCCAACGCGGTCTTGACGGCGGATCGATCCACGTATACCCTTGAAATCCTTCGCATTTTCCGCAATAAATATCTACATTGCACGCAAATATTTTTTCGAGTGAGGTGTGAAGCTCCTTCAAATACTTTTTGTGTGTAGATATTGCTTTAATAAATTCCTCGCATGTAAGTTTTTTATCTTTCTCATCCACAGGGCAATCATCGTTCCCTGAATAATCAACCAATGTCATAAACTGATTGTGAAGGAACATGTAACCATTTAGGATCGAGATCATATACTGTACATCGCGTGACAGCCAGCGCTGCTGGACGGCACCGTATTCCCGACGACGCACGAAGTATCTGTTTTTGTGTTGATGTCGATAGTACTCCTTTTGTCCGAGATACTGAAAAGAAAACACCGTAGCTCCCGTGCTCTCCGTTGTCTCCCCGAAGGCCGAGTACCTTCGTGTGTCGGTGACATTGCCGCTGTTGTCGGTCAATTCCATCGTGCTACCCTGGCCGTCGAACTGGTAGAACCGCGACTGGCCGCTACGGTCCTGGATGATCAGGTCGCCGTAGAGGTAGGGTTCCGTCGTGTAGTCGGCGAGCGTGGCGTTGGAATCGTCGAGTTCCTTGACGATGTTGTCCTCGACCGGATCCCATAGGAAGCGCGTGCCCATCGTCATGGCTCCTTGTACACGCAGCGGAAGTCGGCACTGTAAACCATTGTCTCGCGCTGGCCGCTGGGCAGCAAGACAAGTGTCCGCTGGTTCTCGTAGTCCCAGACGCTCGTTGTGATTCCGCCCGGCGCCCGCTCGATCTGTTGGTTCCCAGCCGCATCGAACGTGAAGGTGGTCGTGCCGGCAGGCAATACAGCGGTCTGAAGCTGATTGGCCGTGTCGTAAGTGGAGGTAGTTGGGGCGTCCGCGCAGGTCTGGCGGACTTAACTTCACTCGCCATTTGCATGGCTGCCAAACCGTATCGCACCTTGAGAATCAGATACCTGGACCGAACGCCCAATCATCTGTCGCGAGCGCCTGGTTGGCCTCCTTAAGCACTACCACCGCCTCGCCTCCTGAGTGCCGCACGTCCACCCAACAATTCTCGCGACGTTTACTCCTGCGCACCAGTCAATAAACGCACCTCCGACGCTATCTTTTTGACACGATTGGCAAGTTTTACCTGAGCACCGCCCCCGCGCCTCGGCCGTCTCCGCATAGTTCCCCTCCCGTTTTTTACCGCTCCAACCTTCGTCCGAGTTTTTTAACATTACACCTATTCGCATCGTGAACTAAGGTGCAATCGTCCTGGGCGTCTGAGACTCCGTCATATGTACTGCGCCCAATCATCTTTCTTTGGCCAAAACCTTGATTCCAGATTTTGCAAGTCGTTGGCTCGCTTCTTCCTGAGACAGCGGTAGACAAATATACGATTCATCACACTTTTCGATCGCAATCCCCGGATCCTTAACAGCAATCTCTCGCCTGTCAGCTTCGTTGATAAATACTCGAAGGCCGTCGTTGTGGTCCGGAACTGCAATCCCTTTTCCGAATAGGTGATCACCGGAAAAGTCAAAATGAATACGCGTGTTGACTTTTGTAAAGCTTACGGAGAACGACTCCACAACGTCGTCGCGTCCAATGAAATACATTCGCCCATTCCAAAAAATAATCGCAGAGCCGAATGCCACGAAGATAAGCGGAAAGCTTTTGGGAGCGGGGAGTTAGATTCGCT
>CAYLLN010000162.1:0-2759 GCA_964384375.1 uncultured Pirellulaceae bacterium | reverse complement strand
ACCACTACCTGGCACAAGTCCTAATGGGAGTATGAATTATGGTGCAATCGCCCTGGGCGATGACCAGGAAGCGGTTGTTGAGCGACAGATTGATGAGGGAAGTGAGCATGGCGTTTCTGGATTACTCCTCGCGTTCGAGCAGGAGTTCGGATTTCAAAAAGAACGCGCCGCGATCAACGACCCGCTCGCCCGACTTGAGACCGGCGAGGATTTCGATTCCCGTTGCCGATTCGATTCCGGTTTGGACATCGACCCGGCGAAAGCCGTTCTGACCCTCGGGCACAAACACGAATGCCTGGTTGTCGTGTCGCATGATCGCGCCCGGCGGCACGGCGAGCGATTGCCGCGGCGGGCCGAGCGGCACCAGGGCCCAGGCAAACATGCCGGGGCGGAGCTTGCCTTTGGGATTGGCCACTTCCGCGACCAGTGGCACCGACCTGGTGTCGGCAGCTACCTCGGCCCCGACAAATCGCACCTGAGCGGTCAGCGAAGCGTCGCCCAGAGCCGGCACGCGCGCGGTAATCGTGGCTTGGCGGGCCGCGTCGAGGACCTGCCAGTCGCGTTCGTGGATTTCCGCAGAAATCCACATGACGCTCGTGTCGGCGATTAGGAAAAGTTGCCCACCGGCGGACACGCGGGCCGCCTCAACCGCTTGGCGTTCCTCGATTCGGCCGGCGATCGGCGAGAGCAGCACCAACTCGCTCAGCTTGTCCCGCTCGGTCACAGCCGTCATGTCGGACAGCGGTCCCAGGAGATTCGCCAGGGTCTGCTCGGCCACTGCCACCAGCCGCTCGGCTTGTGCGGCGGTGGCGGCGGCTTTTTCGCGTTCCTGACTGGCGGAGAATTTGGCCGATTCGCAGGCCGCCGTAAACTGGGCCGCCGCTACTTCGCGGTCGCTGTTGCGCTCTTCCAGCGTGCGGCGACTTAGCGCGCCGGCTTCCTGCAAATCGCTCGTGCCCTTGAGGCGAAGATCGGCCAGCACCAGCTTGGAATAGGGCGCCACGATCTTCTCGCGATAGTCGCCGAGCGATTGACCTGCGAGCGATTTTTCCAATTCGTCCGGCTTCGGCCGCTGCTGGAGCAGGTCCAGCAAGCGGACTACGTTGGCAGCCGTCTCGTCGCTGAAAGTTTGCTGCTTGCGAGCCAGGGCCAGATCGGCCTGCCGCCGCAGGACCTCGTCGCGGGCCAGGCCGACTTCGGGGCTGGAAAGCACCGCCAGTGGCTGGTTCGCGCTGACATCCTGTCCGGGTCCGACCAAAACCTTGAGCACGACGCTCGCGACCGGCGCATTCACCGGCAGGCGGAGCGCGGCGTCGTAGGTAATCGTGGCGGGGACCGTGCGCGTGGGCTGAACATCGCGAACTTCCGCCGCGGCGATGTGCAAATTGGCTGCCGCGAGCTTTTCCGGCGTGAGTTGTAACGTCGCCGTCGCCGGGGCGAGAGCCGCCTCGTCGCCGGCGGAGTCCACGGCGCTTTCACCCGGCAAGATACTGATCCACTCCATCCGCAGCGCGAGCAGCAGCAGGAGCGCGGCCCCGATCGCAATCGCGCCCAGCAAGGCCCGCAGCCAACGAACGGTTTGTGGCGCGGCACTCCACGAGAACCAACTGCGCATGTGCATAACGAAGCTCCCACGACCGACGGATCAGAATCAACAGAATGCTCGCGCCCGGCAGCACCGCGAGGGTGCGTGCCAGCGGCAAGCGACGGCAGATGGCCGTGAGGCTAGATCACTAGCGAAGAGTGGCGTGCGCGCAGTATCCGCCCAGAAAGTGGAGGCAGTCGACAGGGATCGTCGAAAATGCCCTTCGCCACCGCCGAGTCAGCCCCAACCAGGCTGGCCTGGGCCGTGTAGTTTTCTACGGGCAGCAGGTTCATCAGCACCGGATGCAAAGCGGCTACATCGACACCATGAGCCAGCGTTGCCCCACGACAAATGCATCCCGATTCGTTATTGCAACCTTGGTGCGGCGCGGTTTCACCGGTCGACGCCGTCCAGGTAGGACCGCTTCCGTTGCCCAATTCCACAATCGGCTCCATCGCGCAGTGCAGGAGCGCAACGACTACCAAGAGCGCGGCAGCGATCGTGGCACAGCGGCGGTGGGATCCTGTCAACATCGAGCGGCAATCAACATGCATTGGGGCTCAGTCGATACCAAGAGTCTAACTGGCCTACTGATCTATCGCAAATCGTCACATTCGACCGGCTGTTTCATCGCGCCGGTCGCCACCCTTGTGGGCTCCGTGACGGGCGGTTCCTTGCCTGGCTTAACCGGAACCGGAGGATTCCTGACTTCGAACTTCCACTCCGCGACCTTGCCGTCCCGCACGGTAGTCCGCGATTTGTTTCACCGTTAGTCGTCGCGCTCACCACCACCGCTCTCCGCTTCTCCGAGAGGAACGATCACTTCTACGAGGGGAATTCTTGTTTGCTGTTTCGACGGTTCAAAGTTCTGAAAGAGGCCTACACTCAGCAAAATGATTGTCGCTAGGAATACTAGACCCACGATGGGGTGACTTGATGAAATCGCACCCTTTGGCTCACCTTCCTTGGTCCCGGTAATCATGCTTAGGGTGATGTTCTCTCGGTGCCGGATCGAATACCAGACCACTCCGACCACATGAACGGCAACGACGGCGGCCAAAGTGTACGCGGAAGCGGCGTGCAACTCTTCGCCTGCTTCGATGCCAAACGACATCATCATGAGGTGGACCCCAAAAGCTGGACAGGCGGCGGGGAGATTCTAAGCTAGGGCGAG
>CAYLLN010000161.1:0-2874 GCA_964384375.1 uncultured Pirellulaceae bacterium | reverse complement strand
CACGCTGCCGCGCCGCGAGCCCTCTGGGCATCGCCAATCTAAATGGGAAGGCTGCATCCAACCGAAGCGGAGGCCATGATGAGTATCCAGGCGCTGCAGCAGACGGCGGGGGCAGGTAGGCTTTCTGGGCTTTGTAGCTCACTCGGCCCCCGCCGCTGCTGAGCTGGGTCGTCCGTTATCCCGCCGAGGTTCCTGTGGAGTTCGAGCAAATCGCTGAAGCCATCGAATTGCCCGACAACAGCGGGCGTAAGCGGCTCGCGCTTTCCCCGAAAGGCTTCTCCGCGGGATCTTATGTCGCGGATGTAACGATCGCGATGGAGTCGGTCGAGGGAGAGTCCGCCTCGGAACTAACCCTTACGGCCTGTTCGATCTCACGTGACAAGTTGGTCCACCTTGACGAGTTGCTCACGCAATGGCTTGCGGAAAGAAGCCCATTTGAGGTCAACCTGGCGCAAGACCACTGGGCGCGTCTGGCATTTACAGTCGGGCCAGACCCGGACTGGATCAGCTCTGAGGAAAAGCCCGCAGTCAAGATCGAGGTCGAATGGTGCGGCATCGACGCCGTGGCAGTACTCGTCGTCGATCAGTCATGCATGCGGTTGTTCCACGAGGGGGTATCCGGTTGGCTGCGCCTCAGCCGCGCGGCGGCGGGATAACCAGCCGTTGGAATGGACCGGCCCGGCGGAACGGTCCTGGTGATTCGTAAGCGTGGCCGGCGCCGGGCCGGCCAGTGAATGTCAGTCCGTTATTCGGCTGGAGCAACCTTGCAGGGCACGCTCGTCCTCGCCATCCTCAACGTCAGGAGCAGCTACATCGCGGAGACCGAAGAGGCGATCGGCGACGGCGAAGTTCCCGATACGCTCCAGTGGTGGCTCGGCGATCAGGCGTGGCGCATCAAGACGTTCGCCGTGGACCACGACATTCACACATATTCGTGCGGTCCCAACAAGCCGGGGCTTCTTGAGCTGGCGCAACAGAACAACGCCAAGCACTATGGCGATGTAATCGCCGAGCAACACGTGTTAGAGTTCGAAGATTGCACGAACGCGGAGAATGTCGCCGCCGTGCTGGCGAGAGTCGGGCTCGCAGATCGACTTGAAGTAGCATCGCCGAACTTCGCATTCTGGAAGCCCGATGATGCGCGGTACCGTTCGCAGTCGACGCCGAAGTGACGGCGGTCCGGCCAGCCGAATAACCCCGCACTGGAACGGACCGGCCGGGCGTAACGGTCCTTGTGATTCGAGAGTCGGTCGAGCGCCCGGCCGGCCGTTCAATGCTGATCCGTTCGGCTGGGGAATGCGTGCCCGAACGACCCGACAAGCAGAGCCGCAAGGACAAGCTGCACGAGTGGCGTGCGCAGCAGCGCGCCGCCGCGCGGTCGAAGCTCCCGTTGTCGGACGAGCAGATGCAAGCGATGTTCGACATGCTCGATTCCGCATTGCCGGAACGTGGCTGCGACCACACGCTTCGCATGGTTCGCGAGTGGGCCGAGGAGCGCGGTCTCTCGTTTGACGCCGTCGCAGCATGGTGCCACGAGAATGGCGGTCACTGCGACTGCGAGGTTCTCGCGAATTGCGAAGAGCGTTGGCAAGACGCAAAGCACGACGTGAATTGGTAGCCGCGGCCGTCCGGCCAGCCGTATAACCCGCCGATGCAGTGGACCGAGCCGGCGGTTAAGCTTCTTGTGGTTCCAGAGTCGGCGCGGCGCCGGCTCGGCCACTGATCGGCCTTACGTTATGCCCCTTGAGGAAGCGCCCCATGCATCCCTTCATCGAAAAGATGGTGCGGCAGGTGCAACAACATCCGCCAAGCTGCCTCGCAGGTTTTCGCGTCTTGCCAGCCCACGCCCAGCCTTGGAACGACTGGGCCGGCTGGTCTCTGGCTTGCTCCTGTGGCGCGACAAACGGGAAGTTGCTAGGCCACCCGCTGAAGGAATGCAACCCTGAGTATGACGGCCCTCCGTTGTTCGTCAGCCCGCTGGCTTTCTTGTGCTCGTCGTGTGGCAAGTCGACGGAGATCCTCGATACCAAGCAGCACGGTTACAACTCCGAGATCAGTAAAGGCGGAGAGAACTACGACTCGAACTATCGCGGGACCGGCGAGCGACAGGCTGTACCGTGTCCCGAGTGCGGTGCGTCCGAGTTTTCGATGACCGCGTTTTGTGCGCATCCGCACTTTGATCTGATCGAGGACGAGCCGGAGCTTGAGCCTCGTGCCCAGGAGTATTTCGATTCCTTTGATTGTCGCGGCAAGTGTGCGGCGTGCGGCAAAGAGTCGAGTCTCGCCAATTTTGAGTTGGCGTGAGCGGGGCGGGGCATTACGCAGTCGTTATCCGCTAAACCATGGCAAACCTCACTGTCTAAAGGAACGTGACCCATGCCAATTCGATCGAAAATAGAGCCTGCAAAAGTGTCCGCTAGTGATTGGCTAAATCCGGGGCAGAAATTCCGCGGCCTGCTTGAAGGAAAGAGCTTACAAACCAACATTACGCTTATTCGTTACGTTACTGACGTGGTGGGGGAGGGCCCGGCCTTGCACGTTCACCCGTATGATGAAATCTTTACGATCACTGAAGGCCGAGCTCGATTCACCGTCGGCGACAGGACTATCGATGCTGAAGCAGGTGACGTCGTTTTGGGTCCTGCAAACATTCCGCACGGCTATCAGAACCTGGGGCCTGGACGGCTTGATTCGCTAGACATTCACCTAAGTCCTGAGTGGATTCAATACAACCTGGCTTCAGCCTGGGACAAAACAAGCATTCTCATTTCGGCGGATTCCAAAGTGAAACCCGATGCCACCGAATAGGGCATTTCGGTCGGTAGCCGTTCACGGTTTCCAAAGTGATCTTGGTGGGCGTGAGGTGGTTGGGAT
>CAYLLN010000160.1:0-3596 GCA_964384375.1 uncultured Pirellulaceae bacterium | reverse complement strand
GGCGCGCTCGGCTGGAAGGTGAGCGAAGGCCCAGACCGTTATCGCCGCGGCCTCTACACCTTCACCAAGCGCACGGCGCCTTACGCGATGTTTCAGACGTTCGACGGACCCAGTGGTGAGGTGTGCGTCGCCCGCCGCGAGCTTTCCAACACGCCCCTACAGGCGCTGACGATTTTGAACGATGCGGTCTTCATCGAAGCGGCGCAGGCGCTGGGAAACATAGCCGCGACCAGTGGTCGCGATTCCAAAGCCCTGACCGACAAAGCCCTGACCAGTGGTCAGGGTGATTCGGCCGCACGCCTAAGCATTGTGGAGTTGTTCCGCCGCTGTCTTTCTCGCCCGCCAACTACGGAAGAGTTCGAACTTCTCACGAAGTATCACGCCACTCAGCGCGAACGCCTAACCAAAAAGGAACTCGATGCGGCAAAGATCGCTGGACCGGGCGAAGGTGACATCAACGAACGTGCTGCATGGACGCTCGTGGCTCGGGCGATACTAAACCTCGATGAATTCATTACAAAACAATAGCCCTCTCAATATGACCAAAGATATTCCTTTCGTCGCCCGCCGCCACTTTCTCCGCGATTGCACGCTCGGCCTGGGGAAAATCGCCCTCGGGTCGCTGCTCGTCGGCGGAATGAGCAAATCCGCGCACACAACCGAGACAGCACCTGCCAATCCACTCGTGCCCAAGGCCCCGCACTTTGAGCCCAAAGCGAAAGCGGTCATTCACCTCTTCATGGCCGGAGCGCCGAGCCAACTCGACCTGTTCGACTACAAGCCGAAGCTCGTCGAGTACGAAGGGAAGCCGATTCCGCCGGAAGTAATCGGCGGGCAGCGGTATGCGTTTATTCGTTCCGATGCAGCGGTGCTCGGCCCGCGATTCAAATTTGCCAAGCACGGTCAAAGCGGGGTGGAACTCTCCGAGGTGCTGCCACACCTGGCGAAAGTAGCCGACGAGATCACGCTCGTCAAAAGCGTCCGGACCGATCAGTTCAACCACGCCCCGGCTCAAATCTTCTTGAACACCGGTTTCTCGCAGCCGGGACGTCCGAGCTTGGGTTCGTGGGTGCTTTACGGCCTGGGAGCCGAAACGAGCGACTTGCCCGCGTTCGTCGTGATGTCCACCGGCGCGGGGATCAGCGGTGGCGCGGCCAACTGGTCGAGCGGGTTCCTGCCATCGCTGTACACCGGAGTGCGGCTGCGGAATCAGGGGGATCCGATTCTCAACGTCAGTAGTCCCGCCGGGCTCGATCGGCGCGCGGAGCGCGATACGCTCGATCTCCTGAGCGAACTCAATCGCCGCCGTTGGGCTGAGATTGGCGATCCGGAGATTGCCACGCGGATCGCGTCCTACGAAATGGCGTTCAAGCTACAGTCGTCGGCTCCGGAACTGATGGACCTCGCCCAAGAGGATCAGAAGACGCTCGACCTTTACGGTTGCAAGCCGAACGAGCCGTCGTTTGCCCGGGCGTGCCTGCTCGCGCGGCGAATGGTCGAGCGAGGCGTCCGGTTCATCAACATTTACAACGAAGGGTGGGACGCCCACAGCGATGTCGCCGGCAACCTGAAGAGCAACTGCGGCAAGACGGACCAGGCATCGGCGGCTCTGGTGGCTGATCTGAAGCAGCGGGGCCTGCTCGATTCGACGCTCGTCATCTGGGGGGGCGAGTTCGGCCGCACGCCGATGGTCGAAACCAACACCGCCCTGGGCCGGAGCCTCGGCCGCGACCACCATCCGCAGGCGTACACGATGTGGCTCGCCGGCGGCGGCATGAAGCCGGGCCTCACCTACGGCAAGACCGATGACCTCGGCTTCAACGTGGCCGAGAATCCGGTTCACATTCACGACCTGCAGGCGACAATCCTCAACCAACTCGGCCTCGACCACGAGCGGCTGACCTATCGCTATGCCGGCCGCGACTTCCGCCTGACCGACGTGCATGGGAAGGTTATGCGCGACCTGCTGGCGTGAGCGAGTCTGATGTGGCTGCAAGGAGTGCTTGAATCGACCTGCGTCGGTGACTACTGCGCGAAGGCAGGGTTTACTTTTTCCCCGGCTCCTCCGGGCGGCGGCCCAGGCCCACGTCAATGATCGCCTTTCCGCCGGTCAGAAACGCCTTAACCACGCTGCCGGCCGCCATGAAGACGACGAAGAGGAGCGATAGCAAGATGCCGTAGCGAATGCCGGCTCCTTCAAACCGGGTCGTGCCGTTTTCCTGCACCGCCTGAAAGACCACGTCGTCCTTCTGAATCAAATCGAGCACCTGCTTGACGAGCGGCACCTCGTCGGGGTGGTAGAGCATCGAATAGACGAGGCTCACGATCCAGAGGCCCAGGCAGAGGCCGCTGAAGATCACAACGAGGCCAAGCGGCACGAGCACGATCGCCGCCAGCGACATGCCGCTGCCGGGCGAATCGACATCGCGGATGGGATCGCGGACGACGGTCATCGGTGCTCCTGCTCGTGCGAAATTCAGCAGCAGCACTAGAATACCGCGCCGCGACATTGCCGGTGGAAGGCAGAGCGAGCCGGGCATCGGGCCTACTTTGCCCGTTTCTGCGGGGTACAATAGTACGTTCCGCCCGCGCGTTTGACAGAAGCCCCCGCGCTTCGAGAAGTCTGCAGCCTGCCGATTGCTGAAAGGGTTCGATGGAGAAGGACAATCAGGACGATTTTGGAAGCGAACAGAAAAAGTCCCCCTCGCGCGGCCCGAATCTGGGGCTGTTGATCCCGATTGTCCTAATCGCGGTGCTCGTGGGCGCGTGGATACTGCGGACCGGCCCGGCCACGACGCCGATCACGTACAGCTTTTTCCTCGAGCAATTGCGGGCCAAGAACGTTCTGGAGGTGCAGCTCAAGGGGGAGACGGCGATCGGCCGCTTCCGCGATCCCCCCTTCCTGCCGACGGCGCCCGATTCCGTTGCGGAGGCGACCGCCAAGAAAGAGGGTAAGTCGAAAGCCAAGGCTGCCGAACCGGTGAAGGCCAAGGAATTCTTCACCGTCTCGCTCCCCGCCGGTCAGAAGGACAACGCGGAACTTTCGACCGCCCTGCGCGAGAGTGGAGCGACCTACGACTACGCTACCCAGCCGATCGAACCCTCGGTCATGGTCTCGCTGATCGTCATGGGGGTGATGGTCGGACTCTTTGTCCTCTTCTGGCTTTGGCTCCGCCGGCAGCAGAACCAAATGATGGGGGGTGGCTTCCTCTCCGGTTTTGGCCGCAGTCCGGCTCGCCGCTATGAAGCGTCGCGTCAGGCGGTCACGTTCAAGGACGTGGCCGGCATCGAGGGGGTGAAGGCCGACCTGATGGAGATCGTCGAGTTCCTCCGCAACCCAAAGAAGTTCCAGCGCCTCGGCGGGCGCGTCCCCAAGGGTGTGCTGCTCAACGGTCCGCCGGGCACCGGCAAGACTCTGCTGGCTCGCGCCGTCGCCGGCGAGGCGGGCGTGCCGTTTTATTCTGTGAACGGCAGCGAGTTCATCCAGATGTTCGTCGGCGTCGGCGCCAGCCGCGTGCGCGACCTGTTCAAGACCGCAAAGGAAAACGCTCCGGCGATCATTTTCGTGGACGAAATTGACGCCGTCGGCCGGCAGC
>CAYLLN010000159.1:0-3635 GCA_964384375.1 uncultured Pirellulaceae bacterium | reverse complement strand
TGATGCCGTCGGACATTACGGGGACGGAGGTCATTCAAGAAGACAAATCGACCGGCGAGCGGACGTTTCGCTTCGTACCGGGGCCAATCTTTGGCAATGTCATTTTGGCAGACGAGATCAACCGGACGCCGCCAAAAACGCAGGCCGCGCTGCTCGAAGCGATGCAGGAACACCAGGTTACGGTCGGCGGACGGAAGCACATGCTTCCCGACCCGTTCTTCGTGCTGGCGACGCAGAACCCGATCGAGCAGGAAGGGACGTACCCGCTCCCCGAGGCGCAACTCGATCGGTTCATGTTCCACGTCTGGGTCGATTATCCGACCGCCGACGAAGAACTGGAGATCGTTAAGCGGACGACGGCCGACATCGAAGTGCAGATCACCCCGACGCTGCATGCCGAGCAGATCGCCGCCCTGACGCGGATCGTCCGCAAGGTGCCGGTCGCCGATCACGTCGCTCGCTACGCCCTCGCGCTTGCCCGGCTGACGCGGCGGCAGGAGCCGGATTCCCCGGACTTCGTGAAGGAGTACGTGCTGTGGGGCGCCGGGCCGCGGGCCAGCCAGTTCATGGTGCTGGGAGCCAAGGCGCGGGCCGTGCTCATGGGGAGGCTGTTCGTCACGACCGACGACATCCGGTCCATCGCCCCGCCCGTCCTGCGGCATCGGCTGAAGCTGAACTTCAGCGCTGACGCGGCCGGCGTGAATGCCGACGAAGTGATTCGGCGACTGCTCGCGCACGTGAAGGCGAGCGAGGAAGACCCCCAGCCGGCCGGCGTGCCGAACGTGTTTAAGAGCGCGTAAGTCGGCGCTTCAGTACGACCATCACAGCGTTTAGTCAACTCTGCGCGAAATTCCGCAAGAGCGCGAGCCCCGCCGCTTGGCTCTTCTCGGGGTGAAACTGTGTCGCAAACAGGTTGCCGCGGCCGATGGCAGCACAGAACGGACCGCCATAGTCGGACTCGATCGCCACGAGCTGCGGATCGTCGGGCACGCAGTGGTAGGAATGGACGAAGTAAAAGAACGAGCCGTCGGGAACGCCCGCGAGGAGCGGCGAGGCTAGCAAGAAGCGGCCCCGGTTCCACCCCATGTGCGGCACCTTGTATTCCCGCGGCAGATCGAAGCGGATGCACTTGCCGCGAACAACACCGAGCCCTTCGAACTCTCCCCCTTCGTAGCCGACGTCGAAGAGCAGCTGCAAGCCGAGGCATATGCCTAAGAACGGCTTGCCGGCAGCGATCGCTTCGCGAATCGGCTCGACGAGGCTGCGCCGCCGCAATTCCGCAATCGCGTCGCCGAAAGCGCCGACGCCGGGCAGCACAATCTTCTCCGCTGCCGCCAGTTCGCGCGGGTCGCTGGTAATCGTGGCCGCGCAGCCGACCTTCTCGAGCGCCTTTTGGACGCTGCGAAGGTTCCCCATCTGGTAGTCGATGATGGCGACGGACATGAACTTCGGTTATGAGCCGCTGGCCATTTGCGATGTACTATCTATCCGTAGCAAATGACCGCAAGCCAAGGACGCGCCCGGCCGCAGAACCGAAGAGCGAATGGGCGGCACAGGGCTCGAACCTGTGACCTCCACGGTGTGAGCATGGCGCTCTAACCAACTGAGCTAGCCGCCCGAATCCCTGGCAAGTGTACTCCAGAATCGACGCGCAGCAAAGCGGGAGGTTCGCGCACCAGCGGCACTTCGTGGCCGCAAGTTGCTCACCGGCCAACCATCGGCACGAACGCGTAGTTCCCACCCGTGGCGGCAGCAAGGCGGCGGAGAAAGTGGTCGTTTGCGCCGGCATCCGACTTCGTCTTGCCGAAATGCAGGCAGTGGATCGTCGTCCGCGTGCCAGCCTGTTCCACGATCGCGGCAATCTGCGCGGGCTTCAGGTGCGGATCGCCCCCGTCAGTGAGGAGGTAGATCACCTCGGGCTTCAAGGACAACGCTGCACGGAGGCCCCGCTCGTGTTCGGTCGGACCGGCTGCAACGAGGTTGGCCACGAACCGAACCAGCGAATCCTTGTTTTCGCCCGTGGCTGGAATCAACTCGCGGGTGGTGAAGAAGGTCGCCGACTGGTTGTAGCTGACGACCTGGAATTTCTGCTCCTCGGTAAGCGAAGTGACTTGTTTCGCCAACTCCTTGGCTGCCGCGGAAATCGCACCGAGGCCGTCCCCTCCCATGCTCTGCGAGTGATCGATGGCAAAGACGAACGAGCGCCCCTCGGCCGTCGTGCCGAACAGCGACATCGTAGCTTTGGGACCGGTCGGTTGCTGCTCGCGAGGGATGAGAGCATCTGCGGCGAGCACGGCCGCTTCATCGATCGTGGCAAAGGGGAGCTTGGGCCGGCGGCCGCTTCCCGCATTCGGGGCGACGGCGGGGACAAGTCCTTCGCCCAATAGCAGTCCGCCTGGGAGATCGGGCAGCTTGATTCCTGCATCGGGCGGTGCGGCGCCAAAGAGCGGATCGTCGCCGCGGCCGCTTGCATCGCCCGGGGCAATGCTATGGCCGGCAGCGCTTGTCGCACCCGAGTATGCGTCCTGTTCGCTGAAGTAACGGACTTGGTTGCTGTCGGCCCCATGCTTGACGAGCACGATTCCTGCCGGGCGATCTCCGGCAGCAGTATCCCGCGACCGGATTTCCGCAGTCACCAGGAGTGCGCCGAGCACGGCGACTGCCAGATGAGCGGCCACCGACAATGCCCACGCCGGCCAGCGGAGACCGTGAGAATTGGGCTCGGCAAGCTGCTCGTTTTCCGCCACGGCTACCTCCGCGTCGATTATCTCGTACTCTCGCGTGTATTTTCACACTGCAATTTACACAGACAAGACGCGCTACGGCTGACTTTGCCTCTGGTGGCATTTAGAATGGGAGTGGGCGTTAAACTTTCACTGACCGGTAGAACACTAAACCTCCAGGGTAGGGCTGCGCCTTGGTATCCCTCCGCGTGAGCGTTTTTTGCAACACTAAATTACGAGCCGAACAGAACAATCACGACCTGCCGCTCGTCAAACTAGCGGCTCGTTGAACTAACAGCCCGCCGTTCACCTCTGGCAATCATCTTCAGGAACCGACGATGTCCGAACCAGTAGCACAACCGAGTGCCGACGATCTCAAAGCCCTCGAACACCTCAAGAAGGCTTATGCTGCCGTCCGGCAGGAGTTGGGCAAGGTGATCGTCGGTCAGGAGAAAGTGATCGAGCAGATCATGATCGCGATCTTCGCTCAGGGGCACTGCTTGCTGGAGGGCGTCCCCGGTCTGGCCAAGACGCTGATGGTCAGCACACTCGCCCGCTCGCTGAAGCTGCAGTTCAGCCGCATTCAGTTCACGCCCGACTTGATGCCCTCGGACATCACCGGCACGGAAGTGATTCAGGAGAACCGGGCGACAGGCGATCGAGGTTTCAAGTTCCTCACCGGGCCGATCTTTGCGAACATCATTCTCGCGGACGAAATCAACCGGACGCCGCCGAAAACGCAGGCCGCACTGCTCGAAGCGATGCAAGAACGGCAGGTGACGATCGGCGGCCAGCGACACGGTTTACCGGCGCCGTTTTTTGTGCTCGCCACGCAAAACCCAATCGAGCAAGAAGGAACTTATCCGCTGCCGGAAGCCCAGCAAGACCGGTTCATGTTCAAGGTCTTCGTGA
>CAYLLN010000158.1:0-3709 GCA_964384375.1 uncultured Pirellulaceae bacterium | reverse complement strand
CGAAAGAGGACTGCTCGCTGCTGGACCCTGCCCCGCCCCTCCCTCGCCTGTCGGGCTCTGGACTGGAATCAAATCGAGGCCACTTCCAGAGCAGATCGGGCAGTTGCAACCCGAGGAAATGCTATCCAATCCAAAAGTCGGTGCGACGGTTAAGAGGAGCCGACTTTCAAGCCTTTCCAGCTTCAAGTGGGAACGAGTGCGATGCGAATGAACACTGCTCGTCCTCGGCCAATCGTTTCGCATAAAGAAACCCTTGGAACGTTCGATCTCCAGGGATAACTGACGGGAGTCGCGACCGACGATGAGTGAGTACTCAGGTAGAATCGACCGCAACGAAACCCTAGGTCGAACTTTGGTCCATGTCAAAAGGGCGAAGCACGATTGGCTCAGGCTTCAGATTTACTTCTTTCGGTGTATTTTTTCAGTTGTTTAGATGAATTGTCTTGAGTGCATCAAAATATACTTTTCCAATTTCGGCCTGTCAGGAGGCGTGTCGATTCGGCCAATAACCCTGTAGAGAGAAGGACCGCGAGGAACTTCGAGACATCACTTGAAGCGCTGAAGGATAAAACAGATGGTCGCCACCCGATATTTATTTGGACTACTTGCAACCGTCGTGCTGTTATTTGGTCTTTGCCCCCGTTCGGATGCCGCGGTCAACATTGTGACGGGCGATACGATCCGGATTTCCGTGAACAATACCGGATCGAATAACCCGAGCACCACGAACCATTTTGGCGATGCCTTTACCTACCGCGCGACAACCGGAGGTGCTAACAAAGGCGAAGGGGGTGGCGAGTTTTTCATCCAAGAAACTACGGGAATCGGTGGCTCGCTCGTTGGTGACAAGTATAAAACGTTCTGCCTCGAAAGAAACGAGAGCATTACGCTTCCTGGTGATTACTACGTTTCCGTTGACAGTGCTGCCAGCGGTGGTGGCATATCAGGTGGTTCACCCGATCCACTGGGGCTCGACGCGGCGTGGCTTTACGCTGCGTATGCGAATAACGTACTTCCAGGACTGGTTGGGTCCAGCGTCTATCAATACGGTGTTGACGCTGACGCTGGTGACCTTCAGGCCGCCCTGTGGTATCTGGAGGGGGAGCTCAGCTCGGTCAGTGGCGATGCTCTGACGCTCGTGAACTTGGCGATTGCAGCGGATAAGGATGTGGACGATGACGGGTTCTTTGACTACAACGTCAAGGTCTTGAACTTGTGGGGGAACGCCGCCAGAACTCAAGCCAAGCAGAGTCAATATATCCTGCTGGAAGGGCGGTCCGATATTCCGGTGCCAGAGCCTACCACATTATTGATCTGGGGTGGCATCGTCGGCCTGGGGCTGGTCGCTTCACGTCGCCGTCGCTAGTGCTTTCAGTGTCTTTCGTCCTTTTTCGCAAACTACTTTTGCAGACTTGGAGAGTTGAGATGACAACGTTGATCCGCCACGGTTGGAAAGTCCTGGGCCTTGCAGTCATGCTCTCTGCGATGAGTGGAGTGGCCTTCGGAGTTGAAGATGTTCCGGAAGTTGACCCTGCCACGATGAGCGCGGCGATTGCGCTCTTGATTGGTGGAGCGATGATGTTTCGCCAAGGCAAGAAGTAGTTCTCCGCCGACCCAAATTATAATAGAGCACCGTACGGCAACTCGTCGTTACGGTGCTTTGTTGTTTCTTGCCGGCAGTTTTCCATTCGCATGTCAGCATCCCAAGTCTCAGCAACCGCTCCGCAACTCACCTGGTCCATGGCAAGGGGAGTTGGGCTGGCGATCATTGGCCTCGCCGAATTTTTGCTACTTTCGCTGCTGGGGGACATGGGTATCCTCCTCATGCCTCTAGGCGTTGAGAAATGGGGGATCGATGCTCTTGGCCTGATTTTGCAGACAGTTATCGCAGCGCTCGTGGCCGCTTGCTTGTTTGGGCCGATCGAACTCGCCTCAAGCGGCAAGCGGCTGATGGAGTTTCTTCAGCTTCCAAACCCCTGGTGGCTGGCAGCGCTTTCCATTCATCTGTTCGCGGTAGTCGGCTTAGTAGTGCTGCTCCCCGCCGCTTCAAATCCGGGCAATCCTCCATCCGCTTCCCTGTCTCTGGTCATCGTCGGCATGGTCCTGGGATTGGGGCTGACCTGGGCATTTACCGTGGCGACGGCAGAAAACTGGTTGCGGCTAGTGGCGAATGCTCGCCACCACCTCTGGATTCCCCTCGGTGCGGGACTAGCGGCCGTGATGGCGGGCTGGCTTCTGATGGGATACTGGCACTCATTCGCAGCGCTCACGCTCAACGCGGCCAGTTCTCTGCTGCGGGCTTGTCAATACAATGTGAAGGTAAACGTTGATCAGTTGACGCTGGGCACGGAGACGTTTGCGGTCCGGGTCGCTCCCGCCTGCTCAGGAATCGAAGGAATCGGCCTGATCGTCGTCTTTCTTTCGGTTTACCTGTCGGTCAATCGTCGCTCCCTTCGCTTTCCTCAGGCGGCGATGATCGTGCCTGTCGGCATACTGCTGATTTGGTTGGCGAACGCTCTCCGGGTTGCTGTTCTCGTGATGATTGGAAGTCACGGGTATCCAGAGTTGGCAGTAGGAGGATTCCATTCCCAAGCGGGATGGATCGGCTTTCTGGCGGTGGGACTGTTGCTCATCGTTTTCGTCGATCGCATGCCTTGGCTCCGCCAGACGATACGGGAACATCCGATCGAGACTGGCAGAGTCAATCCGTCGGTCCCATACCTGCTCCCGTTTCTGTCGATCCTGTTGATCGCGATGCTGACCGGGGCATTCTCGCCGCGTCCCGACGCGTGGTACTTCCTGCGAGTAGCCGCGGTTGCTGGCCTGGTATGGACGTTTCGATCTCGCCTGCCAGGATTAATTGATCCCTCGTGGAGTTCCGTTGTCTGGGGTCTTGCGGTGGCGCTGGTATGGCTGGTGCTGCTAACGGCCAAGCGGGCATTTTTTGCCGAGGTTGCGACTGGAGGCTTAGCCCCCCCCGACACCTGGATGCTGGCTGTGAGACTGATTGGATACATCGTGACGGTGCCGCTCGCAGAGGAGTTGGCATTTCGAGGTTTCTTGATGCGCAGACTCGTGGATCGGAACTTCGATGAAGTCGAGTACTCGCGGGTTTCTCCGCTGGCGATCGCGGTTTCCGGGATCTTGTTTGGGCTGATGCATGGTTCGCTCTGGTTCCCCGGTTGTCTGGCGGGGATCGCGTACGGCAGCATCGCTCGCTCGTCTCGACTCGGCGGCTCCATTGCGGCACATGCGGCCACTAATGCAACCATCGCAGCCTTCGCCCTGTTTTCGGGCGATTTTTCTCTACTGAGCTGAGCCTTCGTCCGACGTGCCGCTAATTTAATCGCTCTAGAACCTGTTATCGCCTTGTGCTAGCAAATTGGCGACTTGTTGTAGTTATATTTTCGTTGCCATGAGCACACTTCAGATGTGATCCATGCTCCGTCCCATTTCGAGGTAGGACATGCACTTCAACCGCGAATTCCCTTCGCGCCCTCGGAACAAACATGCCCGACTTCGTCGTAGCCCAATCGTCGAACGACTCGAGTCGCGCCGGCTCCTTAGCGGGATATCACTTGACGGTTCTGGCCACGCCAGTTGCAACTGTCCGATTTGCACGGGTGTGGGTCTGGATCAGTTACCGTCGGAAAGCCCGCCGGCCGACGATGGTTTGCTTGGCGGTCCGGCGGCGAGCAATCCCCTGTCC
>CAYLLN010000157.1:0-3825 GCA_964384375.1 uncultured Pirellulaceae bacterium | reverse complement strand
GGTCGATGTGACCAGAACGCCAGGCGTTCCGGCCCAACTGCCCTCGGTCGGTATCGCCGACGCAACGACGCGTTATGGTGAATCGCTCTCGGCGGGTCGGACCGAAGCAGGGAAGAAAGTCGGCAGTTCAGGCGAATACCGCGAACTGACTCATCTGATACGGATCCTAACCTGAAATAGCGCGTCGCTAGCATTGCGAATACCGTTGCCCCGTAAGAGTTTGTGAAACTGCTAGCTGCGTCACTTCAGATTAGAACGCGTATGAGTTGGATGACAAAGCTAGGCTCGACCGGCACCCGAGATGAACCGGCGACGCGTCGCGCTCGTACCGGCCACTTGTCGTGCCAGTCGCCCTCGTCCCAATCGTACAATTTGATTGTGCCAACGTACCACGGCACGGGCGCACGATCGTCACGTCCCCTACTAGCAGCCTGTTGAAGAAGTGATTCCCGGTCTTCCGCCTTTACATCGAGGCGATAAAAACACCGGAAAAACGGGCTTCTGGTGCAACAGTTTTTCGTTGCCGGCTCCTGAAAACGACTATTTCAACGGGCTGCTAGGCATTCGACGCGTTGGCCGTAGCGCAACGTGCGTGTGTGGTAGCCGGCCGTCCCCGTGCTTGTTTCCGGACTATTCTGATTCATTCGCCCCGTCGCTTTCTGCCGTTACAACTCCAAGTTCTCAATTTGAAGAAGCGCTAGGGCCGATCGTGGGACGCTGTCGGTTCCTCTAATCGCTCGCGCGGGGCAAACCAACTGTAGATCGCTGGCACGACCAAGGCGGTGAGTAGCGTGGAGGTGATGAGGCCGCCAATCACGACGGTAGCGAGCGGCCGCTGGATTTCGGCGCCGGCGGTCGTGGAAGTGGCCATGGGCAGGAAGCCCAGACTGGCGACGAGGGCGGTCATCAATACGGGACGCAGACGATGCTCGGCGGTTTCCTTGGCCGCCGCGAGCGGCTCCCAGCCTGCTTCGCGCAGGTGTTCCGCGCCGCTGACCCATACCAAGCCGTTCAAGACTGCGACGCCGAACAGGGCAATAAATCCCACGCCAGCTGAGATGCTGAAGGGCATGTCACGGAGCCAGAGGGCGATAATTCCACCGCTGGCCGCCATCGGCACTGCCAGGAAGATGAGCGCCGCGAGCCGGGCCGATTTGAGGCTCGTATAGAGCAGCAAAAAGATGATCAGCAGTACGATCGGCGTGATGATCATCAGGCGGCGGCTGGCGGATTGCAGGTTTTCAAAGTCGCCCCCCCACTCGAGCCGATAGCCGGCCGGCAGCTTGACCTGCTGCTGCACGGCGGCCTGGGCTTCGCCGACAAAGCTGGCCACATCGCGACCGCGGACGTTGGCACTGATAAATGTCCGCCGCTGGCTGGCCTCGTGTTCGATGCTCGGCGGAGTCTCTTGCAGCACGACATCGGCCAATTCGCCCAGTGGCACGATCTGCTGGCCGTGGACATGCACGGGCAATTGCTCCAAACGGCTCGCGTCCTCGCGCCACGACTCGGGGAACCGAAGAATGATCGGGTAGCGCGCCCGGCCTTCGAAGATCAGCCCGATCTCGTGCCCGCTGGCCGCTTCAACCGTTTCCAACAGCGCCTGAGCGTCGATGCCATAGCGGGCGAGTTGCTCGGGCCGGGCGCGAACCGTGAGCGTTTCGATATTCGCCTGATAGTCGGCCTTCACATCGACCGCGCCGCGAATGCCGCGCAAGACCCGCTCAATCGCTTTGCTCTTCTCGCCCAGTAGTTGCATGTCGTCGCCATACAGTAGCACCGCCACATCCGCCTTGACCCCGGCGACCAACTCATCGACCCGCATCTCGATCGGCTGGCTGAAGCCAAAGGAGGTGCCCGGAACCTGCCGATTGAGCACCGCGGACATCTCTTCGATCAGCTCATCGCGGGTTTTATGCTCGGGCCAGTCGCGTTCGGGATGCAGGATGACCCAGACGTCCGTCTGGTGCGTGCCCATCAGATCGTTGGCGATCTCGGGCCGGCCAGTCTTGCAGAAAACGGTCTTCACTTCGGGAAACTCTTGGAGCGCCCGCTCGATATCGGTCGAGATCGCCGTTGCCCCTTCGAGCGCGGCACTCGGTAGCCGCACCGCTTCAATCAGGATATCCCCCTCGTCCAGGCGCGGCATGAATTCCGCGCCCAGGTTCATCCCGATCGGTACGCTGATGGCCAACAGGGCCAGAGCCAGTCCCGTCGTGAGCAGTGGAAACGCCAGCGCCCGTTCGACGAGTGGCCGGTAAATCGACTTGATCAGGCGAATCAGCCAGACGTCCTTTTCCTCGAGAGATTTAGGTAGCGACGTATAGGCCAGCACGGGCATCAGCGTCATCGAGATCACCATCGAACCGGCGAGGGCAAATAACACCGTCAGGGCCATCGGCTTGAAGAGTTTGCCCTCGGTGCCTTGGAGCGTGAGAATTGGCAGATAGACAACCGCGATGATCAACTCGCCAAACATCGTCGGCTTGCGGACCTCAATCGCCGCTTCGCGAATCACTTCCAGGTGCGTTTTGCCTTCCGAGTGGTGGGCGATCCGCCGGATGCAGTTTTCGACCATGATCACCGATGAATCGACGATCAAGCCGAAATCGATCGCCCCCAGACTCATCAGGCTGGCCGTGATGCCCGTCGCCAGCATGATGTTCGTTGCAAAAAGCATCGACAGCGGGATGGCGAGGGCGACGATGACGCCCGCCCGCCAGTTCCCCAGGAGCACGAGCAGCACGAGGATTACGAGGATGCCGCCTTCCAGCAGGTTGTTCACGACCGTGTGGAGCGTCCGCTGGATGAGATCGGCCCGGTCATAGAGGATTTCCAGTTTTACGTCGGCGGGCAGGGTGGCTTGGATTTCCTGGAGACGCTCTTTGGCCCGATGCACCACGGTGCGGCTGTTTTCGCCGAGCAGCATGATGACCATGCCGGTGACAACCTCGCCACGGCCATCTCGGGTCGCGGAGCCCTGGCGGGTGAGCGGGGCAATGGCGACTTCGGCCACGTCGCGGATTAGGATCGGCAGGTCCGCTTCGCCGCTGCGGACGACCACGTTCTCAATGTCCTTGATATCCCGCAGCAAGGCCTCGCCGCGAATGAACCGCTGCTCTCCCTCATGCACGACGTAACCACCCCCCGCGTTGGCATTGTTTCGCGCCAAGGCGCTGAGCAGTTCATCCAGCCCGACGCGTTCGGCGGCCAGGCGGTTGGGGTCGGGTCGCACTTCGAATGTCTTATAAAAGCCGCCGATCGAGTTGATTTCGGTGACCCCCTTCACCTGCCTCAATTGCGGCGCGATCTGCCATTCCAGAATCGAGCGCAGCTCCATGGCGTCGCGTACGGGCCGGCCGCCTGGGCCCACGCTGCGAACCTCAAATTGCAGCACCTCGCCCAGGGCCGTCGAGAGCACACCCATCTCCGGCGGGCCATGGCCCGGCGCGAGTTCGCCCTGGACCACCGTAATCCGTTCGTTCACGAGCTGACGGGCGCGATAAATGTCGGTTCCTTCTTCGAAAACCAGCGTGACGGACGAAATGCCAAACCGTGAGACGCTCCGCATCTCAGACACTCGCGGCAAGCCGCCCATCGCGTTTTCCACGCGATTGGTGACGTACTGTTCGACCTCCAGCGGCGAGAGACCTGGCGCCTTGGTCAGCACCAGGACCTGCGTATTGGTCATGTCCGGCACGGCGTCGATCGGGATGTACAGCGCGCTGACGACTCCCCCGACCGCCATCAGCGTGAACAGGGCGATGACCCAGGGCGATTGCGCGATTTTAGGCAATCTGGCATAACTGGGGCGAGCCTGGATTT
>CAYLLN010000156.1:0-4193 GCA_964384375.1 uncultured Pirellulaceae bacterium | reverse complement strand
CAGTTATCCCGCATTTTACAGCATTTTCTGCTGAAAATGCAACCCGACCAAACGTCGTCTTAATCCTCGCCGACGATCTCGGCTGGGAGGACAGCGGCCCGTATGGCAACAAAGAGGTTCGCACGCCGTCGCTCGATCGGCTCGCGGCGGAAGGGCTGACGTTTCACAATGCCATCCTCACGTGCAGTTCGTGCAGCCCTAGCCGCAGCTCGCTCATTACCTGCCGCTATCCGCACAATACGGGAGCGGAGCAGTTGCATTGGCCGCTGCCGAAAGAGCAGACGACGTTTCCCGAGTTGCTCAAAGCGGCCGGCTATTGGACCGCAGCCGTGGGTAAATGGCACTTGGGAAATGCCGTCGAGGACCGCTTCGACGTGGTTGGTCTGTGGGGAACGGCGATGCTCCCCGCTGGTCCGCCCGGCGTGAAGAAGGGAAAAGCTGGCGGCGGCAATCCGAGCGGCTGCGAAGGCTGGATGCCCACGCTTGCGAACCGGCCGAAGGACAAGTCGTTCTTTCTCTGGCTGGCGGCGGTCGATCCGCATCGCGACTATCAGCCCGGAGCGATCGCCGAGCCACATCGTCCCGAAGATGTCGTTGTGCCGCCGTACTTGCCGGACGTGCCGGAAACACGACGCGATCTGGCGCTGTACTACGACGAGATTTCGCGGCTCGATAGTTACGTGGGGCGCGTGCTCGAAGAACTCGACCGGCAGGGAGTCGCCGACAACACGCTCGTCCTGTTCATGACCGACAACGGCCGGCCCTTCCCGCGCTGCAAGACGACGGTCTATGACAGCGGCATCAAAACGCCGCTCCTGGCTCGTTGGCCGGCCAAGGTGAAACCGCAGACGAGCACGGCCAGTCTCGTCAGCTCGATCGACATCGGCCCGACGATTCTGGAGCTTGCGGGCGTGAAACTTGCGGAAGCGACGCAAGGGAAGAGCTTCGCGTCCGTGCTCACCGATCCGGCGGCCGAAATTCGCGACTTTGCCTTTGCCGAGCATAACTGGCACGACTTCGAGGCCCGCAGCCGGGCGGTTCGTGACAAGCGCTGGAAGTACATCCGCAATGAGTACGCGGACCTCCCCAATACTCCGCCGGCCGACGCGGTTCGCTCGCCGACCTTTCAGGCGATGCGGAAACTGCGCGACGAGGGAAAGCTCACGCCGGCTCAGATGGCATGCTTCGGCAAGCCTCTAGCCGCCGAGGAGCTATACGATCTGACGGCCGATCCGCACGAGCTAGTGAACCTGGCGGACAAACCCGAACATGCCCCGACGCTGGCGAAATTGCGGACCGAGCTGGACGACTGGAAGCGGACGACGAAGGACGAAACGCCTAGCGAACGGACGGCTGACGAATTCGATCGCGAGACGGGCGTGGCACTGCCAGGACGGACAGGGAACCGGCGGCCGAAGAGTGTGGGCCGCCAGCCCTAATTGAATCCATCGGATCAAGTTGGTCGTTCGTCCGCCGGAAGGTGCTGGCATTGCTATTGTTTCGAGCAAGCCATTCCCGTATAGGCAAACGTGGATGGGCTGCCGCGGTTCGGCGAGCCGACAATTCTCCGCGTGACGTTTGGTTCCGCCATGGATTTGGGCGATTCGCGATCGGTTCCTCGGCCGCACTTCAGCGTGGGTAGCGGAATTGCCCCGCGCTCGCGCGGCAACGATCCTCTGCACGAAAACCTCTCGACGGCCATCGCCGCGACGCGGGACTGGCTCCTCGCCCGACAGGACGCGACCGGCTTTTGGTGCGGCGAGCTCGAAGGAGATACGATCCTCGAAAGCGAGTACATCCTCCTCCTCGCCTGGCTGCGGCAAGAGAGCTCGCCGATCGTCGTCAAAGCAGCCGAGACGATTCGTCGCGAGCAATTGCGGAGTGGCGGCTGGTCCATGTATCCCGGCGGGCAACTCGAAATCAGCGGCAGCGTCAAAGCCTACTTCGCACTGAAGATCGCCGGCGACGATCCTCATGCCGAGCACATGCGACGAGCCCGCGAAGCGATTCGCGAAGCGGGCGGCGCCGACGCGGTCAACAGCTTCACGCGGTTCTACCTCGCCCTGCTCGGACAGATCTCCTACGAGCAGTGCCCCGCCGTCCCGCCGGAACTCGTGCTGCTTCCCGGCTGGTCGCCGATCAACATTTACCGCATGTCGTCCTGGTCGCGAACGATCGTGGTGCCCCTGTCGATCATGTGGGCGCACCGCCCGGCGCGAAAGCTGCCGGCGGAAATGAGCATTCGCGAACTGTTTCTCCGCGACGAGCGTGACTGGCCGGTTCTGCGCTGTCCCGGTCTCGCCTCCGAAACTGGCTGGTTCTCGTGGGATGAGTTTTTCCGCCGAGCCGATCGAGGCATCAAGTGGCTGGAACAACGCCGTTGGCGTCCGCTGCGCCGCCGAGCGCTCGCGGCAGCGAAGGAGTGGATGACGACCCGCTTTGCCCACAGCGATGGGCTGGGAGCGATTTTCCCGCCGATCATCTGGAGCATCATCGCTCTCAAGTGTCTGGGCTACGACGACACGAGCGTCGAGCTGCGCTACAACTTCGATCAGCTTCGCGGCCTGACCATTGAAGACGATGAAACCGCCCGCCTGCAGCCGTGCTTGTCGCCCGTGTGGGATACGACCATCGTGCTGCGGGCACTAGCCGGTGCGGGGCTCGCGCTCGGCGACGCACCGGTCGATCGGGCCGTCGATTGGCTGCTCGACAAGGAAGTGACCCGACCGGGCGACTGGTCGCACAATGTTGCCGTACCGCCTGGCGGCTGGTATTTCGAGCACCACAACGAGTTCTATCCCGATGTGGACGATACGGCCATGGCCTTGATCGCGCTGCGCGTAATCAGGGGCCAGGAGCCAGGAGCCAGGAACCAGGAGCCGGTGAGCGCTCACCACTCACCACTTACCACTCACCCCATTCCGCATTCCGAAATCCGCACTCCGCACTTGTTTCGTCTTCGCGGCCTCACCGCGGCCAGCCAGCGAGCCCTGCGCTGGATGCGTGCCATGCAGAATCGCGACGGCGGCTGGGGTGCATTCGACAAAGACAACGACAGCGAATTCCTCTGCCGCGTCCCGTTTGCCGATCACAACGCGATGATCGACCCGAGCACGCCCGACCTGACGGCTCGCGTGCTGGAATCGCTCGCCGCCTGGGGCGCGAAGCTCGACGAGCCAAGCGTCCAGCGGGCAATTGCTTATCTGCGTCGCACGCAAGAGCGCGACGGCGCGTGGTTCGGCCGCTGGGGGGTCAATTACATCTACGGCACCTGGCAGACGCTTGTCGGCCTCTCAGTGATTGGCCTGGCGACCGACGATCCGGCCGTCAAACGGGGAGCAAACTGGCTGCTCGCCTGCCAGCAAGCTTGTGGCGGCTGGGGCGAATCGGCCGACAGCTACGAACGGCCGGAACTCCGCGGCCGTGGACCCTGCACTCCGTCGCAAACCGCCTGGGCGCTGCTCGGCCTGATTGCGGCAGGCTACGCGCAGCACACGAGCGTCGATCGCGGCGTTCGCTATTTGCTCGACACGCAAAATCCCGATGGCACGTGGGACGAACCGGAGTTCACGGGCACCGGATTCCCGCGCGTGTTCTATCTTCGCTATCACTACTACCGCATCTATTTCCCGCTGCTGGCTCTGTGCCAGTTTCAAACATCCATCGCCAACCCAACGAAGTCGGAAGTCGGAGATCGGAAGTCAGAATTCGTGACCTCCGACCTCCGATCTCCGACCTCTGACCTCCGGCTTCACTAAGCATGTCCGTCCCCCTTTCACAAGCGTGGACCGTTGCCACCTACGTCCTGCGCAAGCGGCTAGCCGGCGTGAAGCGCTATCCGCTCGTGCTGATGCTCGAGCCGCTGTTTCGCTGCAACCTGGCTTGTGCCGGCTGCGGCAAAATTCAGTTTCCGGCCGAAATCCTGCGCCGACAGCTCACCCCCGAACAATGCTTCGCGGCAGCCGACGAATGCGGCGCTCCGGTCATTTCGATTCCCGGCGGCGAGCCGCTTTTGCATCCGCAAATCGACCAGATCGTCGCCGGCCTCGTCGCCCGCCGCAAATATCTCTACCTCTGCACGAACGCGCTCAAGCTCGAAGAGGCTCTGCCGCGATTCAAGCCGTCGAAGTACCTCGCCTTCTCGATCCACATGGATGGTCCGCGGCACGAGCACGATCTGGCCGTCTGCCGAC
>CAYLLN010000155.1:0-5135 GCA_964384375.1 uncultured Pirellulaceae bacterium | reverse complement strand
CTTCACCGATTTCGCCAGCCGGGTCACGTCGCTGGGATACACCAGCGGCCAACTCGTCAGCGTCACCATGCCGGACCCGGACGGCGGTGGCGGACTCGCCTCGCCCGTCCACGAATACGCCTACGACGGGACGACACTGCTGCTCACTACTTACGAAGACCCGCTGAACTACGATACGACCTACAACTACAACACCACCAGCCGGCGGCTATCGAGCATCGTCCATCCTGACAGTAACGATTGGCTGCTGACCCCCACGCTCACCGTCGGTCTGGCCACGGGCAGCGGTAACGCCCTCTGCGAGACGATCAACCCCACGGGCACCTACACCGACGAGCGTAACAAGGTCTGGACGTTCAAGACCGACCGTTTCGGCAACCAGACGTACTTCAAGGACCCGCTCAACAACGTCACCACCACCGAGCGGGATGCGACCGGCCTTCCCATCCGCCTCACCGAGGCTGATCCAGACGGTGGTGGTGCTCAGACTTCGCCTATCACCAAGTTCGGCTACAGCAGCACCGGCGACCTCGTGCGGCAATATCAGCCCGACGGGAATGACTTGGAGTTCACGTACAACGGCCTTTCCCGCGTGCTCACGCGGAAAAACGAGCTGAACAACACCTGGGAATATACCTACGACGCCGACGGGAACCTGCTGACCGAGGAAGATCCCCTGGGCAACACGACGACCTACACCTACACCGCCCGCGGCCAGGTCGAGACGATCACCACGGCCGATCCCGATGGCGGCGGCGGCCAGTCCGCATCCGTCACCGAGTACACCTGGAACGGCAGCACCGGCACACTCACGAGCATCGAAAACCCCGACGCCAGCACCCGCAGCTTCACCTACAACGTCGCCGACCTCTTGGCCACCACGACCGACGAGCTATCGCACGTCTGGTCCACCGCCTACGACAACCTCAATCGCGTCACCAGCACCACCGATCCCGATCCCGACGGCGGTGGCGCATTGACGGCGGCCGTGACCAGCTTCACCTACGATGCGGCCAGCCAGCGGACGAAAGTGACCGACGCGCTGGGGAACGAAACGGACTACACGTTCAACAGCCGGGGGTGGGTCACGCAGGTTCAGCGTCCCGATCCGGACGGGGGCGGTTCTTTGACGAGGCCCACGAGCACGTACACGTACAACAACGTCGGGCAGATCAGCGAGGAGGGGACATCGGTCTTCCTGAGCGGTTCGGTCGTGTATGCCTACGACGATGCGGGCCGCCTCACGAGCAAGCTCGGTCCGATCCACAACCAGGCGGGGACCGTCTTCACCTACGACAATCTGGGCCGCCTCACGAAGCAGACCGACAAGGATGCCAACGGCGACTACCGGTACGAGAAGTACGCCTACAACTCCCGCGACCAGGTGACGAGCACGATCCGCTCGCAGGTCGCCAGCGGACTCGTCGATGGCCCGACGACCACGTTCAGCTACGATGCCGCCGGCCAGCTCCTCACCACCACCGACCCGCTGGGCTACGTCACCGCGCGGGCCTACGACTCCCGGGGCCTCGTGACCACGCTGACGCTCCCTGACCCCGATGGCACGTCCGGCGGACTCGCCAGCCCGATCATCACGTATGCCTACGACAACCTGGGCCGGCAAACGTCGGTCACCGACCCGCTCGGCCGGGCAACCAGCTACGCTTACGACAACCGCCACTACGTCACGTCGATTACGCGGCCCGATCCGGATGGGGCCGGTGGCGCTTCGGCCCCAGTCACAACCATCGCCTACGACGATGCCGGCCGAAGGACGAGCGTCACCGATCCGCTCAGCCGGGTCACCAACTTCGGGTACGACAACGCGAACCGCCCGCTCACGGTGACCCTGCCAGATCCGGATGGCGGAGGCGGACTTTCGTCCCCTGTGACGACGTATGCCTACAACAAGCTGGGGAGCGTCACGTCCGTGACCGATCCTTTGGGCAACGTCACGACGACGACTTACGACAACCTGCAGCGCGTCCTAATCGTCACGCAGCCAGATCCTGATGGAGGGGGTGGACTTTCGGCCCCCGTGACGACCCATACCTACAGCGCCCAGGGCTTGCTTGCGGAGATCACCGACCCGCTCGGCCGCGATACGACGTTCGGCTACGACGACTTTAGGAGGCGGACGACCGTCACCAACCACGAAGGCCAGACGACCACCACCGCCTACGACGTCTGGAGCCGGGTGAGCAGCGTCACCACGCCCGATCCCGACGGGGCCGGGGGCGTGACCGCCAGCGTCACCAGCTACACGTACGACCGCTGGCACGGCGTCGCCACGATCACCGATCCGCGCAGTGGCGCGACGAACTTCACCTACGACGCACTCGGCCGGCTCACCAACCTGCAGGACGCCAGTGCCAACGACACGAGCTGGACCTACGACGGACTGGGGCGGGCCACCGGCGAGACCAACGAGCTTTCCAAGACCCGCTACTTCGCCTACGACGCGGCCGGCAACCTCGTCCGCAAGACCGACCGGAGCGGCCGGACCACGCGGTACACCTACGACAACCTCGATCGGCTCACCGAGGAGAAGTGGTACGACGGCGGGACCGTCCCCACGGCGAGCGCCATCACCACCACCCAGGGTGGACCGACCAACGAGGTGCAGCGCGTCGGCTATAGCGGGGCGATGGGGGGCAACTTCACGCTCACTTACAGCGGCCAGACCACGACCAGCCTCGCCTACAACGCCAGCGCGGCCGACGTGCTCGCCGCGCTCGAAGCCCTGTCGAACATCGGCACGGGGGACGTGGCGGTGACGCAGACGGTCAACACGTTCAGCGCCAAGGAATGGCAGGTGACGTTCCAGGGGGCGCTGGCCGCCAGCAACGTCTCGCAGATCACGATCAGCACGGCGGGCCTGTTCCCCTCGGCTAGCGCGACGCAGGCGACCGACACGCAGGGGAGCAGCACGAGCGACGAGGTGCAGACCGTCACGATCAGCAACGCCACCGGCGGCACATTCCGGCTCACCTTCGGGACCGAGCAAACGAGTGCCCTGGCCTACAACGCGAGCGCGAGCACGGTCGAAACGGCCCTGGAAGCGCTCACCGGCATCGACAATGTGACCGTCACGGGAAGCGCGGGCGGCCCCTACACGATCACCTTCGGCGGCACGCAAGCGAACACGAACGTGCCTCAAATCACCGCCGACGCCACCTTCCTGACCAGCGGCACGCTCGATCGGACCCTGAGCTTTAGCTACGACGCGGCGAGCCAGCTTACCTCGACTTCCGACCCCGATTCGAGTTACGCTTACACGTATGACAACCTCGGCCGCGTGCTAACGACCAGCAATTCGGGCACGTCGGGAGTTCCGACCGTGGTCCTCACCTCCGCCTATAACGCGAATAGCAGCCGCACGAGTCTTTCAGCGACTCGCGGCGGGACGGCGGACTTTCTAAATAGCTACACGTACGACAACCTGAACCGGATGACGCGCGTTGACCAAACCGGCAACGGCGGAGCGACGGTCGCCGACAAGCGGGTGAATTTCGCCTACAACGCCTTGGGGCAGTTCACGTCGATCGACCGGAACTACAAGCTCTCCGGCACTTGGACCGAGGTCGCCACCAGCACGTTCACGTACGACACACGGAACCGCATCACTGCTCTCGACCATAAGCACAGCACGACCGACATCGCCAATTACGATTGGACGTACGACGCGATGGACCGCGTGCTGCAATTCAGCGGTCCCGATGGCACGAGCGACTACACCTACGACAAGGAAAGTCAGGTCACTGCAACCGACCACTCGTTCCAGACCGACGAGAGCTATACGTACTCAGCGACGGGCAACCGGACCAACGGGAGCTACACCGTCGCCAGCAACAATCGTATGTCGAGCGACGGAACGTACAACTACACGTACGACGACGAAGGGAATAGGCTCACACGAACCAAAATCAGCGACAGTTCCCTCACCGAATACACGTGGGACCACCGTAACCGCTTAACCAAAGTCGTCGAGCGAGCATCTGGTGCGGGCCAAGCCATCACCAAGCAAACCGACTACAAGTACGATTTGTTCGACCGCCGCATCAGTAAATCCTACGATGCCGACGGCGCAGGGGGCGGCTCAGCGACCGTCTCGCGCTTTGTCTATGACGGCGACCACATCGCGCTGCAATTCGACGGATCGAACAACCTCACCCACCGTTACCTGCACGGCCCTGCCATCGACCAAATCCTGGCCGACGAAGATTCTTCCAACGCCATCCTCTGGCCTTTAGCCGACAACTCGGGCACGGTCCGCGACCTCGTCAACAATTCCGGCACGGTCCAAAACCACCTCAAGTACGATGCTTTCGGCAAAGTTACTGCTGAAAGTAACGCCGCTGTGGACCACATCTTCGGTTACACCGGCCGAGAGCGGGACGAGGAAACCGGCCTCTTGTACTACCGCTTGCGCTACTACGATCCCACCACCGCCGTCTTTCTCTCCCACGACCCTAGTGGCTTTGCGGCGGCCGACCCCAACCTCTCCCGCTATGTCGGTAACAACGCTGTCAATCTAGTTGATCCATATGGATTGCAAGAGCAAGCACCGTATGCTCCTACGCAGACCCGCGTTCAAGAGCTTATCGATCAACTCAGAGACTATGGAATTGATCGAGAACCGGGCCGCCCGCGCAGTTCATTCAGCGCCACAGACATCGCTAGTGAGATTAGTGGTACGTTCCCGCCTCGAACACAGTCTGACCGTCGTTTTCAGGACAATATTCCTGGAATCGTTGACCAACTAGTTGATCGTGGTCGCGCAAGCGACCCAATGCGAAGCTTCGATCAGCGATTGGATCAACTCGCACTCCTCCAGGCGACGCAAGGTGCTATGGATGGCATTCCCAGTACCGATGCAAACGAGCAACTCTTGGACGGCGTGCAACTCGGGCTCGATCTCGTCGGTCTATTGCCCGTGCCAGTGGTCGGCGAAATCGCTGATGGTACTAACGCTCTAATCTCGTTAGCGCGCGGAAACTATCAGGATGCAGCACTGTCCGCGATGGCTTTGAGTCCAATTGGTGGACAAGGTGCCACAGCGGTTAAACTTGGGGCGCGAGTAGCCGTTCACAGTTTACGGCTGCCTGATTGATGGTGAGCGGGCAGCACTTCAA
>CAYLLN010000154.1:0-5180 GCA_964384375.1 uncultured Pirellulaceae bacterium | reverse complement strand
GCCGTTTCGATCGGCACATCACGGTCGGCCGTCCGACGCAGAAGGGTCGCGTCGAAATCTTCAAGGTCCACACCCGCGATGTGCCGCTGGCCGACGACGTGAACCTGGAGACGCTCGCTGCCGGGGCGATCGGCCTCACCGGTGCCGACATCCGCAATATCGTGAACGAAGCGGCTCTTTGGGCGGCTCGGCACGATAAGGACAAGGTCGAAATGTCCGACTTCGACCACGCCCGCGACAAAATCCTGATGGGGGCGAAGCGCGAGGAAGTTCTGACCGAGAAGGAAAAGGAAAAGACCGCCTATCACGAAGCGGGACACACGCTCATGGCGTGGCAGCTTCCGGGCGCACACCGCGTTCATAAGGTGACGATCGTCCCCCGCGGTCGCTCGCTCGGCGTCACGCAAATGATTCCCACGGAGGATCGCGTGAGCATGTCGGAGCCGGAGCTGCGCGACAATCTCACCATGCTGCTGGCCGGCAGAGCAGCCGAACGATTGATCTACAACGAATCGACCGTCGGGGCCGAGAACGATCTGGAACGTGCGACCGGCCTCGCCCGCCGCATGGTGATGAGTTGGGGAATGAGCGACCGCCTCGGGCCGGTGAGCTACAAGCTAGCTGACGACGATCCGTTCCTCGGACGCGAAATGCACCAGCAGCGGCTGTTCAGCGAAGCGACGATGGAGGCGATCGATCAGGAAGTAGCCCGCATCCTCCGCGAAGCGAGCGAGCGGGCCTCGGCCCTGCTCAAGGACCAGCGACCGCTGCTCGAGAAGCTCACGCAGCGGCTGATCGAGAAGGAAGAGCTCGACGAACCGGAAATCGCCGCGATCCTCGGCCCTTCGATCCACACGAAGCAAAACGGCCACAGCGGCGGCAAATCAGCCGCAGATTTGGTGGCAAAGTAGATCCCGCCGGCCCGGCGGGAACGAGTCGCTGACTACCTTCTCGGCTCGTACCGCAGTGCCACCGCCCCCGAGCCGAACTCTCGTCGGCTCACGAGCTTCAAATCGACATACTTCGAGAGCCCCGCGAACAACGTCGGCCCATGGCCCGCGATCCTGGGCTGCACCACGAACTCGTACTCATCGATCAAATCCAGCTCCGCGAGCGCCAGCGGGAGCTTCACGCCTCCCACGAACAGTCCGTTGCCCGGCTCCTGCTTGAGCTGCTGAACCGCTTTCCCTAGATCACCGCGGATGAGCTCCGCGTTCCAATCGACCCGGTCCAGGGTGCTCGACACGACGTACTTCTTGGCCGCGTGGATCGTGTGGGCAAACGGCTCCATCCAAGGCTCCATCCACTCGGGCCTCACGCCCGACTCCGCCACCGATCGAAACGCCGCTTCCATCATTTCGTAGGTGACCCGGCCGAAGATTAGGGCATCGGCCTGGGCGAGGTTCTCGGCCCAGTAACGATGCCGTTCTTCGTCCGTCGTGCCGGCCCGATGATCGCAGCACCCGTCCAACGTGACGTTGATGGAATATCGAAGGGGTCGCATGGTGAAAGTTAATCAGTTTGCGGCTTTTGCGCGGCGCGGCTTGAAACGCCAGACGAGCCAGGTGAGCAGCACCAAGACGATCGGACAGGCCCAGCCGAAGCGGATGGCAATGGAAAGGTTGTCGCCACCCGTCTGCGACGGATCGCTCGCCGTGCTCCCTTGGGAATACCAGGCCCAAGCCACATTCAAGCCCCAGCCAACTGCCACCGCGATCGCTGCGGCAACCAGGCCGTGCAAGCTGGATCGCGATTTGAGCAGCCAGAAAACTACGACCGGCCCCACAAGAGCCGCGACTAGCAGCACGATGACGGCGATGTTTTCCATGAGGAGCCTGAACGCCGACGCTTACCTATATCCGCGAATGGTGGACGTGAAATCAGAATGACGGTAGTGGTTAATCTCGTTCGCACTCGAAGTGTGCGAGCGTGTATTCCTCCAACTGGTCCCACAATCCCGGAATCTCATTGGAGATAAAACGCTCTAGTTGCGGAATTCTTTTGGACGGATCAGCCTTCGCCAAATACTCACCCCAAGTGCATAGCTCCTGCACGTCCGCGCTCTCAACGATATCAGCGACCTCAGTGAGAGCGCGAGCCACCTCGGGGGCACCGACGGCTGCCACTGACTCCGCTGTATTGCGAAGTTTGGTCCATCTCTCCCCAACTCCAGCGGACGGACTGAGATTGAATAGCCATCCCCCAGATTCAAAGTCGATCAGGAAGAAATTGACGCGATTGACTACGTGCTCCGTCGGCGTCAGACCATTCGGAAGCCGTTCGATGATCTGGTTCCAAACTTCCCAAGTCTTCTTCATTGGATGATCACCGCTCCGGCAGGAACTCCTGTCACAGAGGCGAACAATATCGCCACGGTCAGGTGTAACGGATTGCTATCCGCGCTTCTCGAGGATGCCCCGAAAGTGAGCGAAGTCGGCTTGAGCTTCTGCAATCGACAATCCGGGATTGATCCTTCGATGTTCTTTGATGAATGCCGTCATGTCGTTTTGCCGGGCGTACAAGGACAGTTCCTTGGTCGTGACCTTGGGGAGCGGCAATTGGAGAAAGACGACATCGGGCTCCCATGCGCCCCAATCGAGACCGCGATAGAAATCACCCCATTTGTTCCTGTCTTTCTTGCAATGGAACCCATAAATCCGATCGACGCCAAGGAACACGCAAGTGGAACATTTGCGTGGGATTTCGACCTTTGACGTAATTAGTTCGTCTTCGTAGCTGACCGGGTCCGTTGGCCCGTTGACCCCACAGGGTCCGTGGTCAAGGTGCAAATAGTGCCCAACGTCCTCGAAGTAACGTGTGCATTCGCCTTCGAACAGATGCTGGCACTCCGAGCACTTCCTTGGCACAGCGCCGCGCGAACCCAAGTGACCGAACGGAACCGGCGGTTCGATCGGCCCAACAACGGGACACGGTGGAAAGTATCGACGGTGCATTCGTCTCGAAGCGGACAGCGTCAAACGCTCACCTGCCATGGCGGCAGTCCAATGTAACCAAGATAACTGGCAGCCCTGCCATGGTCTGCCACTGCGCCTCGTTCGTCCCATTCTCGCTAGATTGGCGGAATCACTTCTCTTCCGGCAGCCGCTTGCCCGCGCGCCAGTCGGCTGGGTTGATGAATTCGCCTCGCCAGAGGCCGCGCTTGTTCTCCCGGGCGATGATCTCGGCTGCGTTCATCGAGGTGTGGTCGGCCAGGGCCCAGCCGCTGACGATCAATTGCGTGCGTGACGTTCGTATCAATCGCTTCGCGAGCAGTTCGAGGAACTCCGCTTTGTCTATGGCCCCCCTCTTTTTGTCTGAGGACTGGCCGGTGTGGTCGGTGGGCTAGTTTGGCCTCCCTTGTCTATTTCGCCTTGTTTGCGCGTAAGAACTTGTTGATCGTTTCAGCGAATTCCGGCTTGGTGAGGGTGGTCATGTGGTCGGCATCCTCAATCACCGTGATTTCGCCACGCCCGAGCAGCTTTTTGATCGCCGCCGCTCGGTTCTTCGTGGAGTTGGCCTCTCTCGATCCGTGGATGAAAAGCATCGGCGCCTGGCAGTTCTTCAATTGCTCCTCGGTCACATCCAGGTTCTTGATGCCGAGGCCGACGGCCGCGAAGGCTTTCACGTCTTTGCCGCCGTACAGGAATGCGGCCGTTGCGTTCGCCTGGGCTTCGGTCAGCGGCGGCTTATCGTCGGGCATTACCTCGATGATGTACGCCCCCAGACCCTTCCCCTCCTCCACCGCCTTCGCGAACACTGCGACTTCGCGAGCATCCTCCTTTGGCTTGCCCGTGAGAATGGGAGCCTGGCCACCGAAGACGATGGTCGAAACGCGATCGGGATGCGTTGCCGCCACCTTTCCGGCGACGATCGCGCCCATCGAGTAGCCGATCAGGTGAGCCTTCGGAAGTTTGAGGTGGTCGAGCAGACGGACGACGTCCTCGGCCATCTCCGGGCCATATTTTTCAACCTCGTGCGGCTTGTCGCTTTTCCCATGCCCGCGTAGATCCACCGCGATCAATTGGTATTCTTTGGCCGCAGGGTTGGTGTCGAGAGAACCCCACATCGTGGCATCTGCCATCCAGCCGTGGATGAGGACGACCGGTTCCCCTTTGCCCGCTGTGATGTACCGAATTTTGACTCCACTGGAGTCGAACAGTTCGTCTGCCGCATGGACGTGCAGAGGGGCGAGGCAGAACACCATGAACACCGACAAGAGAGGTCCGCACTTCATACAGGTGATTCCAACAAAAGCGACACCCCCTATCCGGGGCACCATAAGCGGGCGCACGACGCGCCGACTGCGGTATTTCGCTATCGAGGGCTGCGATCTTGGTTTTGCGTTGCGCAATGTCGCCCAGCGATCGAGCCGCCGGACGATCCAGCCGCCGACCCGCACGAGGCTGCCGCCCATCGCGCGCCCACCGGTCGCCCTTAGGCCAAGTGTCCGAAACAGCAGAGTGAAACTGACCTGACGGTTCCTGACACCTTTTCCACTTTCTCCCTTTCACTATCGCTTCTCGACACATGTGCCATATCGCTGCTCGATCGACTTGACGAAGGCGTCGAGCGCAGCCCCCTCGGGACGCTTCTGGAATGCCAATCTCTTCGTGCCCCGAACCGTCTCCACCTCGAAGAACACGCCTCGACGGAACGCAGTGAAGATCAGCCAGACGCCAATCAAAGCGAAGAAGATGACCCAAATCTCGAGGGTGAGAAACGCTCCGCCGTGTTGCAGCCAATGAAAGAGGTGGCGAACCGGAAAGTACGCAAGAGAAGCGAGCACGAGCCCGAAAACGGTCTGAATGACCGGGCGCGGCGCCAGAAAGCCTTCCCGCAAAGTGATTCGCTTCACGTCCTGCCGCGGAATCGACACGGCGACACTTCCGTTCTCGATCTCAATGAGACCGGCATCGTTGCAGATGACACCACAGCATTCGATCGCCGGATTGGTTGCTGTCTTCGATTGCGTCATGGACTGGATGAGCGGCTCGCTTCACGTGAGATAACGACAAAGCTCAGCAGCCGGGGCCGCCGAGTGGGCGATGAATCCTGAAAACGCTACATGCGGCCCTGGTCTGCTGCAGCGTCTGGATACTCATCATGGCCTCCGCTTCGGTTGGAGGCAGCCTTCCCATTTAGATTGGCGATGCCCAGAGGGCTCGCGGCGCGGCAGCGTG
>CAYLLN010000153.1:0-5252 GCA_964384375.1 uncultured Pirellulaceae bacterium | reverse complement strand
CCAACTCCGTCCCTACCGCACCGTCCGCTCGCCGCCAAAAAACTCACAGCCTCGCTGTGAGGGACAGAAGCGGGGAGAGGCTTGCTTCTTGTGTGACGTTGCCAAAGAATCGATGTCAAGTCGCGCATCTGGCCCCGACGGCGTCGGGGGCCTACTTTGGGGATGGCACACGGATTGCATCATTTGTACACATTTCGAGACGGCTGCCAGAATGGCACGTTCGCGGTGCGACTGTGCTCTGTTTTGCAGCGCGGAATGGAGCGGGGTGCTTGCTCTTTCACAATTCGCAGATGGTAGGTGCGGGTTTAATTCACCCACGGTGAACACTCCCGATTGAGTACTGTTCACAAGGCGAGTGGAGGCCAGCGAGCCGGTCATAAAAGTCATATTCGGGTTATCGTAGGCGATTGGAAAAGATGTTGTCCGGCAAGGAGTTGCGACGATTCATATCGCCTGACGCGATGGAAACATGCACGAAGTTATGACTGGGAAGCGAGTGATGCAGGGCCTGTTCAAGGATGGGCGAGCGCGGAGTGAAAGCACCTTGAAGGGTGGATTGGGAGGAGACGAACAGAGGTCCGGCCCGGCAGGCCGGACCTACCAGGCGCGGTCACGTTTTGAGCATCGCCAGCAGCGGGCGGAAGTAAGTGGCGTAGGAGGAGAGGAGGCCGGTGGGGATGCGAAGCTCGGCAGGTTGGCCGTTGTCGATGGTGGCACCGCCAGTCAGACGACAGTGGGACACAACCAGGTTGCGGCACTGTTCGGCCGTTGCGGCGGGAGTTCCACGCCAGACGACTCGCGGCTGCGGTGCGATGGCAAAGGCGATCAGGCGGTCGCCCGCGCCGAGGAGCCAGAGACTTGGTGAGTCGCTGCCGGCGGGGTGGCCGTTGTCGGCGGCAAGCGTGACGCCGGGATAGAGGAAGCGGGCCTGCTCGCCCGGTTCGAGCAAGTCGAGGGCGGCGCGGGCGATGGGACCATCGAACTTGCGCACCGGAGCATCGGACGCGAGACGATCGGCCAGGAGTGCGGCGTATTGCTTGGCGAGGATCGCCTGCATCTGTTTTCGTTCGCGACGGAGATAGACGGCAACATCGAGGAGCGTTTCTTCCGTCAGCTCGTCGCGCGGCGACGTGCGGGCGTGCAGGAGCGCGAGGTCGGCGAGGTATTTGCCGACGAGGTCGCTGTCGGGATCGAGATCGGGATGCTCGAAGAAGAAAGGAGGGTCTTGCTGAAGCTGAGTCAGCAGTGGCTCGCGGTCGGCTTCGGGAAGCTCGGCCAGGAGCTGCGTTGTGGCCAGATACTGTCGCAGTTCACCCGGTTCGAGTTGCTTGGCGGCGATGAGAAAGCTGGCGAGCGAGCGGATGCCGTCGTCGAGCTGAGCGCGGACGGAGAGGCTCGTCGGAGCGAGGGAGGTGGCTAGCTTCACGCCGAGGCGCTCTTCGACGCCCCGTTTCCAACTGGTGACGCGGTCGGCCGATTTGCCGTGGATGAACGTGGCGAGCGATTTTTCCAGGCGGAGCGCGATCGCCTGGCGTTCGCTCATCGAAAGGAATTGGTCGGGTTGGTACTGCTGCGGGCGGGCTGATTTGTGGCCGGCGAGGCAGCGATAGAGAAAGATGCGGTCGTATTCGCTCCGGAGGTCGAGAGCGCCGATCTCGCGGAGAGCGTGAGCCAGGCTGTCGCGCGAGAGGGGAAAGGAGGCGAGCAGTTCGGAAAGTTCGGCAGCATAGATCCAGTTGGCGTCGCGATGGCGGAAATCATCGCCGTAGATGCCGGCCACTTCGTAGCCGAGGATGCGGACGAGGCTGGCGAGCAGGGCGAGGGCTTGCCGATTGACGAGGTGGGTGGCGACCGCCTTCGCGCCGCGCTGGCTGAGCGAACCGACAAACCACCACGCGCCGAGGGTTAGCGGATTGGCGCCCATCGCGAAGCGGCCGAGATACCAAGCGGCATTGACGTAGGGCCAGTAGGGTTCGGACGTTTTGTAAAGCTGCCACGCTTTGACGGCATTGCGAACGTAGCCGTAGAGCGTGGCGAGGCTGGCGTCCTTCACGCCGAGCGGGAGTTCGTCGAGCACGACGAGCACTTGCAGGCAAGCCCGGCTGGCGCCGCGCGTGATGCGGGCGAGGCTGGCACCGAGCAGCGGCTGCTCGATGCCGGGGCGATAGATCGCGGCGACTTTGTGAACGAGGGCGAGGGCGTCGTCTCGAATGACGGGAATCTGCACGACGCCGTCGATCGCGTACTTGTTGGCGAGAATGTTGTCGTAAAGAATTTTTGTTTCATTCTTGAGCAGTTCGTTGAGCTGCCGATCTTTGCGGGCGAGGTCGGCGAGCTGCTTCTCGTTCGCCGGGGAGGGAGCAGATGACTCGATCAGATTGACCGGCTCGGGAAACTCCATCCACTCGCGATAGGCGACGAGTCGATCGGCCAGTGCCAGCTCGCGTTTATCGAGACGGGCGGCTTGCTGCTGAAGCTCTTGTTCGACGGCGCGGCGCAGCTCCTCGACCTGGGCCCGCTCGTTCGCGAGGCGGAATTCCTCGTCGGCCAGGCGTTTGCGGAGCGATTCGAGTTCGATTTCGGTTTGGCTCAGTTGCCGGCGAAACCAGAAGACGGCCGCGAGCGCCGCGATGCCGCCGGCATAGAGGAGCAATTGCCACCAGCCGAGGACCGAGCGTTCGACAATCGCCACGGTCCAGACCGCGAGCGCGGCCGCAGACACCAGCACGATGGGAATGGGATGCCAGCGATGCTGGGACATGGCGGCTGCGACGACGCGGCGGTGGGCGCGAGTGGATCGGGAGATCAACTCATTGTATCGCTAGTGGGCGAGCTAGTGCGGGCGCGGAGGTGGCGATGACGAGACCGAGACGAATGGAAGGTCGCTGGATCAAGGCCGATCACGAAAACATGAAACGGGGAAAGCACGAAAGAGATTTCGCGATTTCGTTCCTTCGTGCTTTCGTGATCGTTCGGGTCAGCGATGCTCTATTCGGAGCCGGCAGGAGAAGTCCTGCCTTACGACGTTGCTTTCGCCACCGCTTCCTTCATCTTTGCCAGCCCGGTCTGAGCGACAACCAGCGGGTCTTGCTTCCAGTACGTCGGGTTGAAGAGTTCGAGCGAGAGCGTTCCTGCAAAGCCGGTCGCGAAGAGGTCGCGGAGGATTTGCGTGAGTGGGGCGACACCATCGCCGGGAAAGACGCGGTCGGCATCGCGGATCGTTTCGCGCGGCGGCTCGGCGGGAAAGTCGTTCATATGAAAGCAGTGCATCGCCGCGCCGGAGAGGAGTCGCAAGCCGGCAAATCCGCTGCCACCCTTGTGCAGATGATAGACATCGAGCAGTACGCAGGCCTGCGGATGCTGGCTCTCGGTGGCGACGAGCATCGTCTCGCCCAGGCGGCTGAGCGTGGCCGAAAAGCCCCAGACTTCGAGCTGCGGGATGACTCCTTCCTTGACACCAACATCGAGCAGCGTGCGGTAGCGATCGGCCGCTTTGAAGAGATCCACGCTGGGGGCCTTGGTGGCGCCGGCCGGTGGAGCAGCGATGTGCGTGCCACCGATCGACGCGAGCAAGGCTATGTCCTTCTTGGCAACTTCGAGGCCCGCAGCGCGGCGGGCCTCGTCATCGACGATCCAGTCCGCAAAACCGATGGCGCTGGCCACCACAAGGCCGTGGTCGGCGATTCGCTTCTTGAGGTCGCTCGCACTGCCGCCGCTTTCGACGAACTTGTGCAGTTCCCCCATCCAGGGCTCGATCGCGTCGTAGCCTGCCTTGGCGGCGAGGTCCACTTGCTCGGGCACGCTCAGCTTTTGCTCGCGGATCGTGCTCATGTTGAGGCAGTATTTGACGGACTCTTTCGCCGGCGCGGCGGCAGGTTCGGTTTGGCCACTCGCGGCGGCAGGCGACAAGGCAGCGGCTGCTCCCAGCAAGGCGGTACTGGAGAGCAGTTCGCGGCGCGACAAAGGCAAGTTCATCGAAGCGATTCCCTAGTGGTCGTAAGTTGGCAGCGGCCATTTTCGTTGGGCAGTCTGTTACGTGCAATCACCGTCGTCGCTAGCAGTTCGCACGGTGCATTTCGCTGCGCTCTTGCACCCTACCGCTTGTCAAACCCGGCAAACTCGGCAAGACCCGCGCTTTCGACAAATGCGGTTCGATTCCCCAGCCGGCAGCGTCCGATGATTCCCACAGCTACCGCCCTGACCCAGATTCCGGTGCGATCGCTCGCACCTGCGGAGATGCCACCATGAAGGCCTCGCTTTCGTTTGCCGCTCTGACGGCTGCTTTGTTGCTCGTGGGCGGCGTCGCTCGTGCGGCAAGTCCCGGCTGTGCGGCCCCCAGTTGCGCTGCTCCCACGTGTGCGGCGCCGACTTGTGCTGCCGTGGCCGGAGCGCTGGGAGCGGGTGTCGATGGATTGGGGGATTACTGCGATCCGTGTGGCGACGGCTGCGGCAACGGTCGTGGCCGCGGACCTCGCTACGAAGGGCTCGATCCGTATTTCAGCTGCGGCTGCAACGGAAGCTACAAGTTTCCCGTGCCGCCGCTCTACACGTACCACTGGCCCGGCATGTACTCGGCCCAACTCATGACCGACTACCACAGCCCGTGGCGCTTCCCGCCACTCAAGCCGTACACCGATGAAGTGCCGCCGGTCGAGATGGGTCAGCGAGCCGCAAAGAGCCGCGTGCGGACGGCATCGGTGAGCTTTGCCATCGAATCGCGTCCTGTTGGCGAAATGGAGTCGATGAGCAGCAAGCTGCTGCGGGGACAGCGATAGAGTTGGGGTGCCCCGTCCCACGCTTGCGTGGGCGGGAATCGCACGCTCATGCATGCGTGAGCGTAGCACTTCATACCAAGTCATTTTTGGCCGCAGGCGCGCGAACGAGCGCGACTGCGGCCGCTCGCCGTTCTTACCGGTGCGTGTGCGAAGATTCGCCACAAGGGGCAACGCGGACGGCACTTCCGGCACAGGCGGAGCGACTGTCACGACGGGCACAACCGCGAAAGCCGGCGCATTTTCCTCAATCGGAAGGGGGAAGGTGGACGATGCACTGGAAGCGGCGCGAGGGTCGGATTCCGTACCCGTGCGCTAGCGTGACGAACAACAACGCCAGCACGTGACTCGGGGAGCGCGGGTGAGTAGGGTGGATTGGGGCGAGATCTTTCGCTTCGATTCGCTCGGCCCTGTGCGAGGCACGTGTTGGCAACTGGAGGGGGGATGACGATGCGCGAGTCGTCTTTGGTCGGCGTGCGT
>CAYLLN010000152.1:0-5651 GCA_964384375.1 uncultured Pirellulaceae bacterium | reverse complement strand
CCGGGCTCTCTTTATCTCGCGCCCGCCGCCTGTCCAGCTTTTAGGGTCCACCTCAGCTCGATGCCCTTTCAGACCTGCTCCACAAAATTCGGGTGTTGCATCAGGTACGTTGTAGTCCACGGAAATGCCGTCATCGTCCTTGCGTTCCCGGTAGAATGCAGGTAGCAACGGTCGCCCGTCTTTGCCAATTTGGCGGGCTTTCGTCAGGGTGCGGTAAACTTTGGTGGAATCGGCGATGCGATCAAGAGATGGCACCGGACGCCTCTGTTCGTTTAGCTGATCTTGTTGAGAGTGGCAAGTTTACTCGCAAGCCATGCAGGATGCACAGACGTGAATAGCTTGCCGGGGTCGTCGCGTCCAATCTTCACGAAGGCTGTCACCGAAGGATTCTCTGTGTGCCCGATTTTCAGGGCAATGCAATGCTGTTTGCCATTCCACCACTCAATATGCAAACCACCGTTGTCGTCTGTCGCGACATATCCCTCTGGAAACTCCCACCATTGCCCGCGCATCCCGACAAGGTGAGAGTACATTACCGCGCCAGTCTGCTCGATCAGCTCCATTGCGGCGTCGAACGCTGGCCGAGATGGTGGGACCTCACCTTCTTCGGGCCTGAAGAGCTCGCCCAGTTCGCGCAGCATTACTTCGTCGCCCCACTCCAGTTGGCTCAGTTGATTCTCTTGCGTTCCAACCTTAGTCGGCGCGAAAGCATCCCAATCAGTGGCGTCAGCGGCAGCTGTAGTCATGGTGAATTCGGGAAGTAATAAGCAAGTATTTGCTGCATTTCCCCAGGAACCCAAGCGAAGAATGTCTCAATTGCATCAGCATCAAACGTGGTCTCTGAGGCAACTTCGGAAAGGCTGTTTATGTCTTGCTCGACCGAAATCGCGTCAATGTCGTTGACGACATTGCTGTAGCAACGCACCCAACTATTGATCCCGTATCCGAAAGGAGAATCGAATTTCTTCAGGTTTTCGAGGCGAAATCCCTGTGAGTGACGGAGCGGCTGGTTTTGTGTAAGTTCGGACCTGCAAAACTGATTTGCGATTTCTTGCGCCGGGTTGCCTATTGGTGCCCACAGTCGCAACACCAACGCAACTCGGCCAATTTGGATGGCAGGACTTCTACGATGCCAAGCTAGAATTGGACTAATGCACTGCTGGCAAATGTCATTTAGTGAAAGTCGCTGATCTGCGTCAGAACGTGCATACCAGTGAGAATCAACGCGGGCCGGCCCGCCCTCGAACTTCCATTGCAAATTGCCGCTGGAAAGAGTTACCTCGGGAACTCCAACTGCCAACGAAAGCCCGACATTGCCTTTGCCGCCAAGTCGAATACGGCTATTGATCTCTGACGGAATTACCTGCATCTTGCCATCATACCGAGCAGCATGCTCGGGCAAGACTGCGGCTAGTAAGTCAGAGGCGCGAAACTGCTCTTCGGGCCCAGGCATGAATGCCGCTGCCTGCAACGAATGAAGACGAAATTCGTGCGCAGTGACAGCCATTTAACGACAATGGTAACGGCTAGCCAATTGTTGTCAAGGCGTTGTGGCTATTGAACTTGCGTCAATCTACGCAACATTTCCGATACAATCCGACAGACTTTAAGCTGCGGCCTTTGGTAGACTTTTTCAGCTACGGCGCAGCAAGCGGCGGTAGGTTGCCGCCGGGATGAACGCAAGGGTCGCGAAGATCATCGTCAGGCCGAAGGGGAGGAGGCCGGTGGCGAGAATGATCGAGGTCCAAAGGACGATGCCCACGGCCAGGACGATTGGGCGGGCGAGGCGGTTCCAGACAAGGATCGGGAAGGTCAGTTCGTAATAGACGATCGCATGCGTCCAGAAGTTGACGAGGAGCGGGTAGTCGCGGAGGAACGTCAGGTCGAGCGGCCGCGAATGCGTTTGGGCGAGCAGGAACCAGACCGCCTGACCGGTCCACCAGGCGTTCCCGTTGAGTTTGGCGAGGCCCATCATCCCGATGAACGCCGCGACGTGAACCTGAATGAGGCGGAGCGAAAGGGTCGCCCAGTATGACGGTTGCGGCGGACTTGCCAAACCTGCTCCACCAGGGCGATTGCGGAGCCATTGTCCAACCGCAAAGTACGCATCTGAGGGACCGATGGTGAGATACGCGACAAGAAAGATCAACACAGGTTCCACGTGCCCGGCCAACAAAGGCAGGCGGTGGAAGTAGCCGAGCAGAGCGACTAGCGTGGCGAGGCCAGTAAAGCGTGCGAATAAACCGACCGTGAAGGCGGCTGCGGAGGCGATGCCCAAAGCGTGGACGATGCGGGCTTCGGATCGGCCAAGCCAATCGAACCAAAAAGGAGGAGCCAAAGGAGCGTCGTCCGTCTCGGCAACGATGATCGTGCGGACACTCGACGCGGGGAGCATTCCATTCTTCGAGTACCACCGGTCGAGGCCGGCCGTGAGTGACAGCAAATGGCCGATCACGAGCAGGCCAACCGCCACGCGCAGCACCGAGCACGGCAGCGGGTCGCTCGGCGTAAACCAGAAGCGATTCCAACCGCTACCGAGCGAATCGGTCAGTTCGGCAAAGTAGCCGCGATCGTTCATGGGGTGGTGGTCGGCGAGTTGGCGGCTGGCGGAGCTGGGTCTTGCTGGCGATTGGGCGTCGTTGGTTCGCGGGTCGTGCCTCGGGCATCGGGAGCGGGAGAAGCTCGCCGTGGTGCCGCTTCGGCCTGGGCAACGCGGCGCTGCACCTGTACTTCGCTGTCTTCGTCGAGCCAGACATCCGCTTCGTAGAGGACTTCGTCGTACTGCGGCGCTTCGGGATTGTCGGGCGGAAAGTTGGCGAACAGCGTGGAGAGGTTCATGGGCTGACTCAGACGGCGCACGCACCGGAGGGCGACCCGCTTGGCGCCGTTTTCCTTCATCAGCCGGCTGCCGACGCCGCGGGCGATCTCGCCGCTCAGTTCGTCGGCTTCGTTCTCGGGATCGGCGTAACTGGCCATGAGCTGAGCCAGAGCAATCGCTCGTCGCCGGTCGGCCAGCCACCGCGAACCGCCATCGGGGAGCGTGACTGTCTTCATCTTTTCGAGCTGTTCGATCGGGCGATCAGCCTCGGCATAGAGGTCGGCGACGATCACCGCGTCGTCGTCGCTCGTCTGGCCCTGTGTGTAGTAGTAGGGCGTGAAGAAACCGGGATCGAAGGCGAGGAGCTGCGTGTAAGGGCCGAAGATCGCCACGAGCCTGGATTGCAGCGGAGAGCGGCGGAACGTGGAACTAAGGACGACGAAGACGCAGAAGAAGTGGATGAAGATCAGCAGCGAGAGGATGCTGCGGAGCGTCGGATTGGGACCGGCGGCTGCTGGCTCGGGGGCGTCAGCGGCGGCGGGCTTGGCGGGGGAGGCCATGGGCGGATTGCGGCGTAGCGACAGCGGCATCCGTCCCGCGACACAAATGGTCCTAGAACTAAGGCTATCGGAACGGTTCGCCGGCCGCCTCCAGGGGAAGGGAATCAAGCTGCCCAGGCGGAGGAGGCACTACAATCAGCACGCCCACGCCAGCGTGGGACATGGCACCCTGGACGCAAAAAGAAAGACCGGCCCGCGGGGAGCCGGTCTTTACTTATTTTGCCTGATTTCCGCGGCCTCCCAACAGAAGGCCGCGGACAGGTTTGTCGGAACTAGGCCGACTAAGTTACTTCTGCCAGTGTTACTTCTGGACAGCGTCCTTGGCCGGAGCTTGGACGGCGTCCTTGGCCACTTCGCCACCGCAGCAGCCGCCATTGCAGCCGTTGCAACGACGACCGTGGCAGCGGTCGCGGCCATGGCAACGATCGCGGCCGTGGCAGCGCTTGCGGCCGTGGCACGAATCGCTGCAGCTGTCCTTCGACGAGCAGCAGTCATCGCCGCCGTGGCAGCGACGATGCTTGCGGCCGTGGCAGCCGCCGCAATCATCCGAGCATCCGCTGCATCCGCCGCTGCGGGCGAAGAGACCGGCCTCGGCCGAATTCTCTCCACCGATCAGGGCGATGCCCACGAGGGCAAAAAACGCAGCCACACCAAGTACAACAATGCGGTTCATCCTCGAATCCTCCAGTTGCTTACAGGTACCGTAAGTCGAAAACAAGTTGCCGTCACCGCGCCTCATCAAGGCAGCCCGACGGCGCGAGCAACCTGGATGCGACTCATGGACCCTTGCCAACCACTGTGGCTCGCATGAGCAAATCCTGTTGGGAAGATTTGCCGACTGCGAAAACTGTAGCGGTCGCGTAGGTTAGGCCGTTAAAGTATCAGCACAGGGGCCGGTGTCAAGCGGCTTGTGATAAAATGCACAATCTGCGTGCATTTGGACTTGTGGGGAAGCTGCGCTGATCGAGGCTGAAAACTCTACGACACGGAGCGTCGTTGTCCAGCCGGCAGCCAAGAGGGGCGGGAGGGATGGGAACCTCCCGCCAGATAAGACACAAGTCTTTATTTGTAAATGACTTGCAAAATCAATAAGACTTTTCGATGCTTGGCGATCCCATGGAATTCCAGCAGCGCAATTCTAATAATTACCGCTCGATTGGGGTGGCATTAATCGAGCCCGGTTCCTCGGGTTTCGCGGCCGTTTCCGCTGCCGGAGGCTGCTGAGCGGCGACCGCTTCGTTGTATTTTGCGGCCATATCGGCCGGATCCTCGAAGTTGAGGAACGACGGCGGCTGCCCCGGAATCAGCTCGATCGCCATACCGGCAATGCGCCACCCCGGAGTCTCGCGACGAAGAACCCAGACGACTTCGTATGTGATCTGGCCGTCCTCGTAGGTTTCGGTCCAAACGCTGGTGACATGGGCACCGTTGGGGTTGTTCTGCAGGAACTCCGGCGGATGGACTTCATATTGGGCGTTCGGGGCGCTCTGGGGATTCACCTCGAACTCGTGCTTGGTCGTTTCGGCCAGGGCCTTCGACGTGAGCAGAGACGCCTTGGTCGAGGTGTCGCCGTTCTTCAGGGCGTTCAGAAACACAGTCACGACCTTGTCCGGACCGGAATCGGCCGGCACATGGACGGCTGGAGCTGCCTTCACCGGAGTGGTTTCTACAGCACCACCCGTCGTGCCCGCGGCCTGCTCGGTCGCTGGCGTCGATCCTTCGGCTGCTGGCTTGGTCGTTCCGCCACTGCCGCCGCAGCCGACAATTCCCACGCTCAAGCCAAAAAACAGGCCCATCCAGGTGCGATTCATGCCAAAACTCCGTGGCGATAGCGGCAGTCCGAACGATTTCCCCAGTTGGGGTCGCGGAGTGTTGCAAGATCGTCCGGACGGGTCAAGGTGAAAGCGGAAGGTGTAGGGTGGGCTCCGCGGTGGGCTCCGCCCACCACCAGCGAGTTCCCCGATCCTAAACGCAAGTGTGGTGGGCGGAGCCCTACTTCTTCTTCCGCTCGCGAATCTTGATCCCGTGGACACGGCGAAATTCGGCGAGGTCGCGCTCCTCCTTCCGCTGTTTTGCGGCCAGATCGCTCGCTTCGCTCTGCAGCCGCCGGGCCTCATTCTCCTCCAGGTTTCGCTCGAAGGCCTCTTCCCGCGTCTCCTCGCGCTCGCGGATCTGCTTCTGCAAGTAGTTCACGACCCATGTCGCCGCCCGCCATGACCGCTTGCTCTCTCGCAGAATCACGAGCAGCGGCTCGATCTGCGCCTGGAATCGGG
>CAYLLN010000151.1:0-5706 GCA_964384375.1 uncultured Pirellulaceae bacterium | reverse complement strand
CCGCTCCCAAAAGCTTTCCGCTTATCTTCGTGGCATTCAAGCCTGACCCCTTTTCTGCTCGATCCAAGTGGCGAAGATGTAGAAGTCCCCGTCACTAGCTCGAAGTGCCCACTTGTTGGACCGGCATGCTCACGGGATGCGACTACCTATTTCCGCGATCAGATCCGTTGGATGGGATTCTGTGGACGTCGTGAATTCCGAGTTCGCTACAGAGGCGTAAGTGGCTGTGCACAGCACTGTGAACGCACTAGTACACCAAATCCACAGTTTGTGCAAGAACTTGACTCACTGGATACATGCACAGGCGTGCCAGATTCTCCATTCGGCTTCAAGTTTAGTTCTTGCTGTTATCAGCACGATATATGCTGGCAAAGATGCGGTGCGAGCAAGAAAGGATGCGATTTGTGGTTTCTGGCCTGCCTCCTTACAAAGTGTGCCTCTGAGAGTGGTATAAGTTATCTGCTATGTCGCACGACTGCTGCCGCATATTTCACTGTTGTAGACCAAGACGCAGTGGCTTTCCGGGTATTTTGGAGATCACAAGATTTGGCATGCCTGTGGCAGCCATGTAGTTACAAACGCAGTGCTTTTGACGAGCTTAAAGAATGGGATGGCATCGAGCCTCCTCGGCCATCTGGAGACAAAGGGTGCCCGTTTGAGTGCCCCACATGCCCAACGTCAGATGTGTATATTGAGTGAGGGTGTGCAGAGTGTGTAATGCACACGTAGGTGTAGATTGGACACTTTTATTACTATATTTTCTCCGATGCACCCAAAGGTGCATGTACAAGTGGGAGCACGGCACCAAGAGTGCAGGCATGCCAATGAGTAGAGGACATTACGTAGTGCTGGGCATTGCAATCGTGACGGCTGGGTTGAGCTTGTTATGCATGGGGGGATGGATTCTTTATGCAACTCAGACGCAACCAATTCGTCCCCAAGGTCCAGATATAGGAAGGGGGATTCTCAATATTATCACAACTCTTACTGTTCTTGCATGGCTACTTTGCTTTGTGTGCTGGCAATTCACACCTCGTAGCGACCAACAATAGACGACAAACAAACCACCTTCACCTATTGCCGGCACGAGAACATTCACCTTTGACGCGGCCGGCAACAGCAGATCGAGCAAGCGGCGTCTGGAATTACGAGAAACAGCGGAGGCTCGTGTTACTTCCGAGCCTGCAGCGAGAGACAATGACCTACAATGCCGAGCTGCGGATGCAGGGACGGGAGGTGTAGCGTGGCCAAAACCTGCTTCTTCTGGGACGAGATCGAAGACAATATCGTCGAGGAGTTCGACGAATCGGGCGTCACGATCGCCGATTACACGACCGAGCCGTACCACTTCGGCAACGTGATTAGCCAGCACCGCGGCGGCCAAAGTAGCTTCTTCCATTGCGATGCTCTTGGCTCCACGTTAGCCGTTACTGACGGGAGCCAGAACGTCACCGATACCTTCGCCTACGCCGCCTACGGCGAAGTCACGGAACGGACCGGCACCACGGAGGTCCCCTGCCAGTACATCGGGCAGAAGGGGTATTCCACAGATGAGTTGACAGAGCAGCAGAATATCAGGAGAAGGACCTATGAATCGACACGAGCGAGGTGGCTGTCGCCTGACCCGGCAGGGGTTCTCGAAGAGCTTAGCGACTATTTTTATGTGAAAGGCAATCCCCTTTTACGAGTTGATCCGAGCGGCCTTATTGGAGTTACTCTGCCCAGACCTATGCCCATTCCACTGCCTATTCGTTGCGTACCTTTCGGCGGCAACCCTCTTTTGTGGATTGTGGTAGATACCAGTGAGCGCGACCGTCGGATTCGCGAGAAAACACGCGAGAGAGTACGCGAAGAAATTCGCATAAGACGCAAGAGAAATCAGCGACGCTGCACTAATCGCCACCCGCAGTGGCCAAAATGACGCGGTTGGGCAGGACGAAATCCAATGCCCGTTGCTGGTGAATTCTTAGGGGTCGACTGTGGTCCTGGCTGGAATGTTCTCGAATGCATCAATTTAGGTAGAATAGGTCCACCACCAAATCCACCGAACCCTAACGCTCCCCCTCATCGCAATCCAGTAGCGTGCGGAGGAGGGACTGGCAAGCAGTATCACTGTACAGTCAAGAATGTTCTGCTTGGACATTTCCCTGACCCCGCAGTCTACCGAATAAGCGTAGGCTGTTGTGACTGCTGTGAGCTACCTCAAGATATTGAGTCAAGTGAGTGTATCCACGCACATTGGAGCAGTCGCAGTGGGAATCTACCTCCAGCAGCCTGTGTACAACAAGGCGGAACACAGGCGTGAGATACTGACAATAGCTGAGGATTTACGATGCAAGCAGGAACTATGACTTATACTGAAGAATACTGCGGCATCTTGCTTGCTAGACTGGAAAGGGCAAACTCACTCCCGATCCATTTGCTCGTAGAGTACTCCGCTGTAATTGACTTCTGGCTTGATGAGATTCGTCACTGCTTCAATCTGCTTGATGAGTATCCAGTTCGGATCCAAGCAATGCGGGATGCTCAGAAACCATATCTGCGCCAAGCTGGACGGCGCGGATCCGCGTTTCGGCGCGGACTCTCAGACAGCAAGAGAAATGAACTGCGTGAACGTCTCGTAAAGATATCGCGATTGCTCATTGGCCGAATGCGTCGAGACAAACTAATTCCGCACGTAAAAGTTCGTCGAGCATCGCTCCTTCTAGAAATTGATTTTAACGGTATTGAGTAAGTTGGGTCAGGTGACCTCATAATAGTATGCCAACCGTCTTTTCCGTGGACTCCTATGATCAGTTTATTATGCGAAGCACCCTCGCTTGCCGGCACGACTACCTTCACGTTCGATGCGGCGGGCAACCAGCAGATCGAAGTGGCGCCGAGTGGGATCACGACCAACGTCTGGGACTACGAGAACCAGCGGACGCTCGTGTTGCTTCCCAGCGGGCAGCGCGAGACAATAACCTACAATGCCGACCTGCGGATGCAGGGGCGGGAGGTGTAACGTGGCCAAAACCTGCTTCTTTTGGGACGAACTAGAAGACAACTTCATCGAAGAGTATGACGATGCGGGCGTCACCATCGCGAATTACACAACCGAACCGGATAACCTCGGCAACATCATCAGCCAGCACCGCAGCGGCCAGAGTAGCTTCTTCCACTACGATGTTATAGGTTCTACGCTCGCAGTCACCGACGTGAGCCAGAACGTCACCGACACGCGGGCTTACTCCGCGTTTGGAGAAACGACCGAGAGTTCAGGGAGCACGGTGTTTCCGTTTGAATACGTTGGAAAGCACAGCTATTATCGCAACTTTTCGACCGGCGAATTGACAGTACGCCGGAGGAATTATATTCCAACATCTGCGCGCTGGTTGTCGGCAGACCCTTTGCTCCATATCGTGAGCGAGCTAGGTATTTACGGCTCATTTTTCTCGTTTGGCCAGTCTTTCCACAAGACAATTCCTTCTCTGCATAGAGCCCGCAGCATACACGCTTCTCAGCTTGCTCTCATAGGTGCTAGATTCAACTACACACATATCATCACTTCCCCTTACTACTATTGCCATGCGAATCCACTGAACTACAAAGATCCAACAGGCCTTGCAGCCCAGTGGCATCATTGGTTTCCACAGTTTCAGGGACAAGGGCAAGCTAAGCTGGATAAACTATGCTGTTCTTATAAGATTGACATCAATTCCTTTACCACTCCCTACGAGAATAGCCGAGTTGGTTCTGCCCACTATGAGATCCATCACGGATATAACTATATTGCAAAGATTGATGCCGTATATCGCTCGGCGCGTTCATGTTGTGATCTCTTACGTGGAGTAGTTGCAGCGATGGTGGGAGCTGTAAACCATTTAAAGGCAAAAGGATTTGAGGATCCTTTTATCCTGGTTCCTTACCGACACAATGAACCACGTAACGAATTGGCATTTTACACGATGCTTGGGAAGGTATGCCCACCGTCATCGTCAGTTCCGCCTACACCTGACTGTAGTGCGCAGTACGACCAGGCGAAGCGGGCAATTGAGAACGAGTACCGCGCATGCCTTGCTCGCGGTCGCGCTACATGGTGGTGCCGCGTGATCCGAGCATGGTCCAGCACCGGTGCCACCCAAGGCTATGCTTGGTGTATGCAAGGCGCGACCAGTCGTACAACCGTTGAGATTGCTATTGAAAACCCAGAGTTGACAGCTTTGTTTTTAACAATTGTATCGAACCCAGAGCTAATCCCGGTGGCTATTCCGGTATTGTTGCCGAAAGACGGTCAGTCCCCAGTCCTTGTTCCAGGCCGATAAGATTTTGACAACACCTTGACGGAGCATGCTATGACAAGCAACCTACATTTACTCTCATCCGTTGAAGAGTTGTCACGAGCATATTACTCCAGCGAGGCCGATGACGGTTATCGCGCGTATCCTAGATCGGCCACTGATCCACTTGCCATAGCTGTGATAGAGAGGCATCGGCAAAACGCAGATCTATATCATCTCTGTGAGGCGACACCCACTGACGTATTTATGCCAACACAGTCATCTCCCGTGAAGCGTGACATTACGATGATTGGCGGCGCTCCTTTTCGATCTCGATCAAAGCCTTGGCCTACAACCTCGGAAGGAGTGCCGTACACATTTGTGGCACAGTTTAGGTTTGTCGAGTCGAGTGATATTGTTCCGCGACTGCCAGGCGAATTCCTATTGATATTTGCGCGTGACAATGTGCCGTACGAAGGTGAGCCGTCTTGGATCTATTTTGAATGGTCGTCACTATACACTACAGAACTAATGCCAGAACGTAGTATCCCTCCCGCAGCATGGCCCTTTTTTTCATACCAAAGCATTCGATTTAGATCTGCAGATTTTTGTGAGAATAAGGCCGAAAGTATTCTTGCAAGCGCCTTGGGATTTGGGGGTAATCAAAGATTTCACCCAATGGACTCCATGCTTTTCGATGCAATTCTCCGGTGGGATAGTTTTAAGATAGGTGGGTGTCGTCCTAGGCTACCGTTCGGTGATCCTGACCCAAATCCGAATCAGCGATCACTCCTTTGCAGTCTCCCGTCATTTATTGAGCCTGGAGCTTCAATAAAGGACGACCGTTGGCGTGGGTTACTTTGGCGGGACGGAGGCACTATTGCAGTTTACATCGATAACATGCATAAACTTAGTTGGGAGCTGATCCTCTACTAACGATCAACCGGCAAGTCGCTGCAACGACACGAGCCGTCAGATGCAAAAATGAAGACCGTCCGGTGCAAAAATGAAGTCGGCCGTTTAGCGGAGTCAGAAGCGGGGCAGCGAATAGAGAGAATTCTGACGAGCGAGCTGAAAATGGAACGACGGCGGGAACCTGAGCAGCCTGCCGGACAGTTGAATATGACTGCAATGGGCTCTCAGCGCGCACCGATCGCCGCGGGTCGATTCGACGCACATGCGTCCAGTGCAAAAATGAAGTCTGCCGTTCAGCGGAGTCAGAAACGGGGCAGCGAATAGAGAGAATTCTGACGAGCGAGCTGAAAATGGAACGACGGTGGGAACCTGAGCAGCCTGCCAGACAGTTGAATATGACTGCAATGGGCTCTCAGCGCGCACCGATCGCCGCGGGTCGATTCGACGCAAATCGCCCACCGGGGACTCAAACGCTACGCCGCCCTGCGGCTGTAGTGCTTCAGAAGTCCACCGAGGCTCTGCTCGCAGCGGA
>CAYLLN010000150.1:0-6282 GCA_964384375.1 uncultured Pirellulaceae bacterium | reverse complement strand
GGAATACAGCGAGCACGTGGGATCGACCGGCGTCCCCTACAACGCCCGCAAGATTGCTTCCACAACCGGCTACGTGAAGGAGCTCTCATTCTCCAGCTTCCATCCCGGCGGGGCGATGTTTGCTTTTGGCGATGCCTCCGTGCGATTTGTCCCGTTTACCATCAACTATCCCGTCTATCAGGGCCTCGGGAGCCGTGATAAGGGCGAATCCGATAGCAACTTTTAATTCCTAACGGATTTCCTATGCGTATCGCTAGTTTGATTCTGATTGTTGGAGCCGCACTCGGTTGCGCGGATGAAGAGGGCTACGACAAGCTGGAACTGATCGACGTGACCGGCAAGGTCACTCTCGATGGTGCGCCGCTGACTGGCGCCAGAATCGTTTTCGAGGCCCTCGATAAATCGGGTGCCGAAGGCATCACAGACGCTGAGGGCAAATACCGGCTGATGTATGACGCGCAACATCCCGGATGTCAGGCAGGCCTGAAGACGGTTCGTATTACGACGGCTGCTTTGGTTGATGAAGGAGCCGACCCCGACAATCCCATGGCCGGCGAAAAAATCCCTGAGCAATACAATCGCGCATCGCGACTCACGGCCGATATTTCGTCCAACAATCGCTCATTTGTCTTTGATCTCAAGTCAAGTCCGTAGTCGTTCATTTGCGAGACTACGGTGCCCATCAAAGCTGACCAGGTTCACAGTCTGTGGCTATCGCACGGTCGACGCGACGTTGATCGTTGGTACTAAGGCGAAACAGGCTCGAGCCCCGTGTTTTCGTCGTCAACTCTGTTCCGCACAACGAGCGTCCTTTGCGCCGTCGACACACCCCATTTTAGTGTAGTTGAAACGCTTGTTCCAAAACTTAAGTTGATTTCATCAATTCCAACACCAACCGAAGTACTGATCTCCACATCGTACCCGAAAGCCAACTCGAACTCAACGGGAATTCTCTTTTCGTTTGCGCTCCAATCAACGACGGGTCCCCAGGCATGCCCGATGTCCGCGCTGACCTGATTTTGCAGGCTTGATCCCGTCACGATATTTCCGCTATTTCGTGCAATAACACCCGTCGTTGGATTAACCGAGAAGTACATTTGGCCGTTTCGGTGCGCCTCATTAATTCCAATCAATTGCGACACGGCCTCAGCCTCTACGCCATTAAATCCTGAGTAACCGATGGAGCTAAAGCCGACGTATTCACCTGACGGTACGGTAATCGGCTCGTACTCTGTCTCGCCAGAATGATCCACTAGGTCAATTCTCCCTACTAGCGTCCCATTCGACAGGCTAAAGGCGCTCGGGTCGGGATTGACAAATCGCCACTCATTGTCGAGCACCTTGGGTGCCGCTCGCCAGTTTGGTCCGCGGAGGACTTCATAGTCCAACAACTCAAAAGTCTCGGGGCGTCCGTCCACTTCCACATCCAGCCATTCGTTGGCTTCGACAGTTGCGTCATCGACCGGAGTGAGATCGAATTCCTTCTGCGACTCGCCCACGGCAAACGTCACAGATGCGGGAACTTGGGTAAAGTCGCCGGTTGCAGCGTTCTGATAGCTCGGCCTTGCTAGTGACGAGATCGTATCTTCAGGATAGAGTCCTGAACTTGTTCCGATCTGAAAATAGTGGAGTGGAACTGTCACGCTTTGAGTCGCCGGACGATCAAGTGTAACGCGAACAGTGGCAGTATCCTGTCCTAGTTCATCAGCCAATCCGTCAACCAATTCGATCGACGCCAAAAATCGCAGTTTTTCTGGATCAGACATGTAGATATTCGAAAATGTCGGCGTTGCTATTCCCACATTCGGGTCGAGTGCGACGATGTTGACAATGTGCAATGAGAATGCCTCGTCTGTCTCTTCAATGGTGTCCACCTTGGACTGTAGAATTGGAATATTGAACCAAGAGTCTTGCCCAGCAGGGAGTGTAACAAAGCCGTGGTCGACGATCCAATCCTCTCCTGGATCTGGTCCACCGACATATGGGCGGAGTTCATATTCGACTTGAATAGCACATGGTGCCTCGACTAGATACCCACCTTCACCTGTGCTCGGATTATCTTGGAGGCCGAAGTCAGCATAAAAAACGTCCCCTTCAACATTGTCCCGTTCGATCATCTCGTAGAAAAACAAATAATAGCCGGTCAGCATCGCCCGTCCCTCGAGAGGCTCTAACCTCAGGAACCGTTGTCGTCGAGGAGAGTTGACATTTCTGTTGCGAATTGCAGATCGAATCCAGTTTAACATAAACGCCCTTTCATGGATGGTGATTGACGAAGGGACTCCTCCCTTTCGATCTATCGCAGAATGTGTCCACAAAAGGGTAAAGCCGTGATAAATATTTTGTAAAAAGCGCGGCGCGCAAACGGCATGTCAGAATCTGTCATGTCAGAATCTGTCAGGTCAGATCTTGTCAGGTCGCATCAACGGAATATGGAGATGTTTTGCGACAGAAGGCCACTCCCGAACTGCGAAATGCGAAGGTGGCGCGATCGAAGGCGCAGACGGCACCGTCTCAAAGCCTACCGAGCCGATTCCCGCCCAGTACAACACGGCCTCCACGCTCAAAGCCGATGTTTCTGCAAGCAGCAAGACGTTCGACTACGATCTGAAATCGAAGCCGTAAGTCGTTGTCATGTGAGCGGCTACCATCCTGCCTTCAATAGCGTGCTCAGGCCAGCGACAAGCCGATCAATCTGCTCGCGCGTGTTGTAGAGGTGGCACGAAACGCGGATGTAGCGAACACCGTGAAACTCGACGACGGGAACTTCGATCCCCAGTTCACGCCAAATCGTGTGCTGGAGCGGATTGGAGATGGGGCAGCCGTCGTCGGGACGAGCCTTTTCGTTCCGGTTCGAAATGTCCTTTCGAATCGGCGGCAGCGGGACATGAGCCATGCTGCCATACCACGCCGGATCGTCGGGAACCATCGGCTCCAGGCCCGTGAGCTCGACGAGTCGTTGCCTCGCGTACTGAGCCAGCGAGTGCGAGCGGGACCGAAAGGCATCCAGCCCGATCCCTTCGAGAAACTCAATCGCCGCTGGCACAGCCAGATAGGCCGAGGAGTCGCGTGTGCCAGCCCAGACGAATTCGTCGGACCACGAGCGAATCTCCGTCGGTGGGATGCGCCCCCAGCTAAGCACTGGCGGCCGCACTAGCGATTGGTGCCGCGGATGGACGTAAAGAAAGCCCGAACCAAACGGAGCGCTGAGCCATTTGTGGCAGCTTGCCGTATAGAAGTCGCAGCCTAGATCGTCGATCGTTAGCGGTACCTGGGCGATCGCGTGCGGTCCGTCGATGGCCACCGCGATGCCGCGACGGCGGGCTTCATTGCAAATCGCCTGCACCGGCAGGATCACCGCCGTTGGCGACGTGATGTGACTGACGACGACGAGCCGCGTGCGATCGGTGACGGCAGCGAAGATTGCTGCAACCGTTTCCTCCACCGTGCGAAACGTCAGCGGCAACTCGGCCGTGACGACATTCGCTCCGATCCGCTCGCAAGCACGCTGCCAAATTCGCCTCACCGCGCCGTACTCGTGGTCGGTCAGCAGCACTTCGTCGCCGGCCGCTAGAGGGAACGAATCGGCCACGATATTCATGCCCGCGGTCGCGTTCTCGACGAAGATCAGATTCGCCCCGCTCGTGCCAACGAATGCCGCCAGCTTGTCGCGAGCGGCCAGCCACGCCGGCTCCAACTGCCGGACGAAGAAGTCCATCGGCTGCGATTCAGCAGCCTCGATCCATCGGCGGCGAGCGGCTCGCACCGGTTCGGGGGGAGGGCCAAACGAGCCGTGGTTGAGATACGTGGTGTCGGGCCGAATCTGCCACTGGCGGGCAATTTCGGTCCAGGCGGCATCGTTGTGAGGGTCGAACATTTCGTAAATGGACTCGTCGGCGAGGCTGAATCATCCCCTGCTTAGCCAGTCGTAGCCACTGCGGGGAGCGTATTGTAGCGGGGAAGCTCGCCGAATTGGCGAAGCGCGCTGCGATGTGACCGCCGGTCGCAAAGCGCGCGCGGAACAGCACGCCTTGCCGTGCATGCGGCGCAAGGCTGACATCTCGGCAATCAACTCAGTGGCAGAGCGTTCGCCCTTCCGCCGAACTTGCTGCGACCAACGGCCATTCCACCGCCACTGATAGAAACCGCAGGAGTGGCCGCGCATTTGGCACTCCATTCGCACTGTTTGGAACGTGGAGGCTGTGACGGGTGATGAGGAGTGAGGGCCGCGGGAACTGGGTCTCGCGGCTGGATACGGAGGAGTGATTGAGAGGCCGCGCCGGCTAGCAGTGGGTTGCCGGCGCGGCGGCGGACGTGCGGCCGGTGCGACGCTCGGCGTCACGCCTGCCAGACTCGTAGGATAGGAGGACGAACCATGACACGCATGATGACACCTTGGACCACCCGCGTGCCGCGGCTGTTCGACTTCGAAGCCGAATGGCCGAAGTGGATGACCGAAGTGCTCGGTCCGGAAGCGGGAGCCTTCGGGCGTGACGGTAAGTTCCTGCCCGAAGCGAACATGATGGAGACGGAAAAGGCCGTCGAAGTAACAGTCGAACTTCCTGGCATGAAACCCGAGGAAGTGAAAGTCGAGTTCAAGGACGGCGCCCTCTGGGTGACCGGCGAGAAGAGGGAGGAGAAGGAAGAGAAAGGGAAGACGTTCCATCGGATCGAACGGCGCACCGGACAATTCCGGCGGGTCTTTGCGATGCCGACGGGAATTGAAGAGGGGAAAATCGGTGCGAAGTTCGATGGTGGCATCCTGACGATCACTCTGCCGAAGGCAGAGCAAGCCGTGCCGAAGAAGATCGAGATCAAATGATCGCGGTCGTCGCGGGAGCCCCATAATCCCGCGACATCGGCACGACAACAGCGGTAAACGGCCGTGTGGGGGCGGACCAAGGGTGTTCGCCCCCTTTTTTCATGCGCGCGATGTAAAGGCTTACTCGACCCCCTTTGCTTTGAACCACGCGACGAGCTTCTTCCAGCCGTCCTCCGCCTTGTCCTTGCGATACGTTGGTCGGTAGTCGGCATGAAAGCCGTGGGGCGTGTCGGGATAGAGGACGATCTCGCTCGGCTTGTTGGAGTCCTTCAGGGCCTTCTGCATTTTCTCGACCGACTCGTTGGGAATGCCGGTGTCTGCCCCGCCGTAAAGGCCCAGCACCGGCGCCTTCAAGTCGCCAACGATGTCGAGCGGATACTTCGGCTGCAGGTCGTTGGTCATGCCGGTGAGTCGGCCATACCAGGCGACGCCCGCCTTCAGATCTGGATTGTGAGCGGCATAAAGCCACACGATGCGTCCACCCCAGCAGAATCCGGTGACGGCGAGCTTGGCGGTATCTCCCTTCCCCGACTTCTTCGCCCAAGCAACCGTCGCGTCCAGGTCGCTCATCACTTGCGAGTCGGGAACCTTGCTGACGACCGAGGAGATGATTTTCTGAATGTCGGTTTCCTTCGACACGTCCCCCTGCCGGGCATACAGTTCCGGCGCGACAGCGAGATATCCCAGCTTCGCGAACCGGCGGCAGATGTCCTTGATGTGCTCGTGGACGCCGAAGATTTCCTGCACGACGAGCACCACCGGAAACGGCCCACCCTTGGTCGGCATCGCGCGATAGGCGGGAATTTCGCCGTCCTTGACCGGGATCTTCACCTCACCTGCCTCGAGCCCTTCGGTCGACGTCGTGATTGTCTCGGCGCTGACCGGCCGCACCGAAAGGGCAAAGCCGGTGGCGAGCGTCGTGACGACAAAACCGCGGCGCGAGACGTCAGGATTGGGGAGCAGGGAGATGGCGTCGGGATGCATGGATCGGCTCGTAGTTCGCGGAAGGAAAGTAACGAGCGCGATTGTAGGATTACAGCGAACTGACAACAACCTCCTGCTCGGATGAAGGCGGCAGGAGTGTCGCGAGATTCGGCGCACGCCGGAGTACGTCGAGCTTTCACTCCCCGGCGGCAGCGTCCATGTGCGGCTCGGGGCCGAATCGGCGACCTATCGCTTCGCTAACGAACGCGACTGGCAATCGGCTCTTGCGGGGAAGTGGGAGACAGCCCAATAGCCAGCGTTCGCAGCGATTCGCTACGGCAGGAGGGTGTCGAGGGCGAGTTCGAAGTCGAGGATTTCGGCCGGGTTGTCGGTGCTGAAGGTGTCGGCTTCGTTGAGGCCGCCGCGGAGAGAGTCGGTGCCGGCGTGATCGTTCGTGAAGGTGAGGCCGATCGCGAGGTCCGCGAGCCAGTCGGCCAGCAGGGCTTGCATCGCAAGGTCCGCCGCATCGCCAATCG
>CAYLLN010000149.1:0-7279 GCA_964384375.1 uncultured Pirellulaceae bacterium | reverse complement strand
CAGTGGCGAAGCGGATGAAGGAGCTGGATCGGGAGCGGTTGGCGGTGGTGGGTGGAGAGGACGACGACGTAGGGTGCATGAGTGGAACGAAATGCACCACGAGTAACGAAAAGGTGCATTGCATGCACGCTACGAGTGAGGCGGGGGTGGCTGTGGTCGGTGCAGCCGCTCACGGCAAATCGGCATCCAACAGCCGTGGTTCGCTACGCGACCCACATCCACCCGAGCAAGAATCACGACTACCCGTTCTCGTGATTCGCGAGAGCAGCGAGTCCGCGGTGGCTGAGGTTCAGGTGCATAACTTGCATACGTGCATAATTCCGAGAGCGGGCGCAAGTGCTGATGTGGTTGAGAGTTGCGAGCGAAAAACGTCGCCGACAAATCTTGCGGGCGAAGCGTGCATCGCGGGAATCGGTTTCAGCGCCGACGAGGCAGGAGCCTCGGGTTCGTTTCGTCCCAGGCAGGAGCCTGGGACGGAGGGCATACGCGTTATCGAGCCCAGCAAAAAAGATGGTCTGCCGTCGATGCGTCGCAGCGAGCAGCCGGGCACGAGCTAACGACAAGATGTGTCCTGCCCTACTTGATGCTTGCGTGCTAGCGGCCGCAAGGCTTGCCCAGACTCACAATTCCCGCTAACCGGCAAAGTCGTTTAAACCCGAACGGTCTCGCCGGCCGATACCCTGACGCGCGGAAAGTGTCGGCACTTTCAGGAAGGGATGGAAGTATGGTTCGCACGACGTGGGTTCTCGCTCTGCTCATCGCGGCTGGTCTAGTCGTGGCGATGCTCCCCGCTCAGGAGTCTTCGCGGCGGCGGCCGTCCGTCTATGGCGGTACACCGGCGAGCGACGCAGCTCCCGCTCCCGAGCCAGGGCTGCTGCAAGTCGATTCCGCGCCGCCGACCGCGCCGCCGACCGCGCCGCCGACCACGAGCGCTCCGCGCAGCAAGGCAACGAGCGACAGCAACGTGACGCCGGCAGGGATTCTCGGCCGTCGCCGCGCGGCGAGCAGCAGCGGCAACTTGAGCAGTCAATTGCAAGAGAGCAGCGAAGCGGCCAGTCAGGAATACACGCCGACGCCTGCAGATCAAAGCACGGCTCCGGAAGACACGCCGCCACGGTCGATCTATGGCCCGGCCGAAATGCAGCCGCCAGCAGGCGCAGTCCCTATGCCGACGGAATCCGCCGCGACGCCTGGCTTGGCACCAATCGTCGATTCGCCGCGAGCGACACCGACCGAAACAAGCAACGAAGCAACCGAACCAACACCCGCGAGCGAGTCGCCGTCCGATGCTTCCGGCACGCGATCGGTGCTGAAGCGGATGCCAACCATGCCCGTCCAAGAACCACAACCTGCGACGGAATCTCCCGCGCGTGTCGAAACCCGCGTGCAATCGGGTCCGCCGCCGCGAGTGTCGGCGCTGCAAAGCGAATCGTCGCGCAGCGATGCTGCCCGGAGTGGCACGTCGTCTCGCCGCACGTTCGGATCGTCGCCGATGCCCACGCCCTCGACCACGACTACATCGCGGCCTTCGACTTCAAGCCGCACTTCGCCGTCGATCTCTTCGATTGATACGCGGTCAATCACCGACGTGGCGGTCAGCGGCCGCAGCCCGAGTCTGCGCGTCGATGTGGCCGGTCCGCCCGGAGTGAGCGTCGGCAAGCCGGCCGGCTACCTGGTGACGATCGTCAACGAAAGCGACGCCGTAGCCAGCGACGTGCAAGTCCGCATGTCTCTCCCCGGTTTTGTGAGCGTGAGCGACGCTCAGCCAACGGATGGCGACACGATGCTGCAGCCCGACTCCGGCGGTCATTCGCGGCTCGTCTGGTCGATTCCGACCGTTGGCGCTCGGGGGCATCAATCGCTGCGGCTGTCGCTCGTCGCGAGCGAGGGACAAGCGTTCGACCTGGGGATCGAGTGGGCCAGCCGCCCAGCCGCGGCGACGGCGACGATTCAGGTCCGCCAGCCGCAACTGCAGATTTCGCTGTCCGGCCCGGCTGATATGACGTTCGGCGACCAGAAGGCGTTTACGCTGTCGCTCGCCAATCCGGGCAACGGCGATGCGGAGAATGTGACGATTCAGCTCGCAGCCGGCCAGGGACGCCGCCAGCAGATCGAAGTGGGCACGATTCCCGCGGGTCAGCGGAAGGACGTGCCGGTACAGATCATCGCCGCCGAAGCGGGCGAAATGGCAATTCACGCGGTCGCCTCGGGCGACGGCGGGCTGAGTGCCGAAGCGGCGGGCAAGGTGATCGTGCGGAAGGCAGAACTGGCCGTGATCGTCGAAGGGCCGCAGCTCAAGTTCGCCGGCGCGGAGGCGGCCTACACGGTCGTCGTACAGAACACAGGGAACGCTCCGGCGGATGGAGTGCAGATTGCAACAGCACTGCCGCCGCACGCGAAGTATCTCGGCGGAGTGGACGGTGCGACGGCCACCGGCACGAGCGTAAAGTGGAAACTGGCGAGCCTGCCCCCGGGGACCGAGAAGGCGTTTGAGTTGCGAGCGGTGCTGAATGGAGCTGGCGAGAACGTCGTTTCGGTCGATGCACAATCGGCTGGCGGCGCGACCGCGAGCGGCGAAGCGACGACGACTGTCGAAGCGGCAGCCGAGCTGAAGCTCGCGGTGAACGATCCGTCTGGCCCGCTGCCGACGAGCGAACACGCGATGTATGAGGTGCAGGTAATGAATCGCGGCAGTGCGGCCGCCAAGAACGTGAAGATCGTCATGCAGTTCGGCGACGGGATCGAACCGGTCGGTTTCGACGGCTGCGAGGCGAAGATCGTCCCTGGCCAGGTCGTTTGCCATCCGCTGGTGGAACTCGATGCCGGCGAGCAGGTGACGATCCGGGTGAAAGCCCGTGCCGATCGGGCGGGAACACATCAATTTCGCGTGGAAGTGACGAGCGAAGAGTCCGAGGCGCGGCTGGTGACCGAAGGGACGACGAAGTTCTTTGCCGATGCCGGCCGCGGCAGCGCGGCGAGCACTGCCCGCAAGCCGAGCCTCGTGCCGCAGGGGGGAACGTTGCAGCGGTAGTAGGTTTGGCCGGCCGGTGGGATAGCAATGAAATTCTCACGCGGAGCGTGAGCGAGACATCACAAGTTGGCCTGATGCGGAGCGTGAGGACAACGACGGGAGGCTAATCGCATACCTCTTGTTTCATCGCAACGCATACGCTCGGCAAATCTCGACGATCGACTGCTCGTCGCGGAGATGCCGCGTTTCGATCCCTTCGGCCAGATACGGGCCGGCCGCGTCGGCGAAGTCGTAGGTCTCGTAGAGATTCAGAATCGCGGTGACGGCAAAACCGCGACGTCGCAACCCTCCCAGTGCGAGCGCCGATTCCTGCGAGCCGCCGCCGGGAACGATGGCGATCACCGTCGCGTCGCGCGGCATCCGGCTGGCCGTTTCTTCGATCAGCTGCGGCAGGGTGAGGCCGTCGGTCAGTTCAACGCGGGCCAGCGTTTCCAGAATCCGGACGAGCTGCTCGGCCCCGCGGCGGGTCGGCACGACGAGCGGCTGCAGGCGGTCGCTCTTGTCGCGCACGCTCGCTGCCGCCAGGGCTGCCGCACGCGAGCGATGGTCGTGAGCCCAGCCTTCCTGCCGAATGCGATCGGCAGCGTCGCGGCCGTTGGTCACGAGGCCGACTTGCTGGCCGAGCAAGTACACAGCGTTGGCGATCGACGCGGCCGCGGTCACGGCCAACTCGCTCCGATGCGGCTCGTGCTTGCGGTCGTGGGCGGCAGCGTGAAAGTCGAGCAGGATCGTCGCGCCGGCCACCGTCGATGGCTCATAGACCTTGCTATGGAGCACGCCCGTTCTTGCCGACGCCCGCCAATGGACGCGGTTGAGCGGATCGCCGGGTTCGTATTGCCGCACACCGCTAATCCGCGTCGGATCCTCGTAGAGTCGGTAGCTCATCTTCACTTCGCCGATCGGCCGCTTCGAGCTCACTTCGTAGCCAGCGAGCGGAATGACCTTCGGCAGGACGAGCAGATATTGCGGATCGCTCGCGACGCGATACTTCCGATGCAGGCCGAACAGATCCCCCGTTTCGAGCACGAGCGGCCCGATCTGGTAGTAGCCGCGTCGCGTCGGCGTGAGCTGATACAGGATCGACCGCCGCGAGCGGCTGCCGAGCATCGACAGGTGGACGCGCCGACCCGTCACCTTCAGCCGCGGCGGATCGTACAAGAGCGCCTCGCGCGGCAGGAGGTCTTCGAGCAAGACCCACGGAATCGGCAGCTTGCCCGTGTTTTGCAGCGTGACGACAACGGCCACGCTCTCGCCGATCTCTGCCGCGAGCTTGCTTGTTTCGCGCTTCGCCGCCAGCGACTCGGCCCAGCGACGCGTGAGGAAGCGGCTGACGAGCATCACCGCCAGCAACACATACATGGCGTACGCCAAGAGGCCGAGATCGAAAACGACCGCGACGAGGAGCAACAGGATGACGCCGGCCCACCAGAGCATATCGTTACTTTAAGAAGCGGCCCGTTCCTCCATCGTCGGCACGGCAATCTCCGCGATGATTTCGTCCACGACCGCGCCAGGCGTTACTTTTCGCAGGCGGCTTTCGGGGCGGAGGATGATGCGGTGCGTGAGGACCGCGCCGGCCACCCGTTTCACGTCGTCAGGGAGGACGAAGTTCCGACCGCGAAGGGCCGCCATCGCCTGCGATGTACGAAACAAGGCGATCGACGCCCGCGGGCTACCGCCGAGGCTGATGTCCTCGTGCTGACGCGTGTCGTGCACGATCTGCATCAGGTAGCGCCGCACCTTGTCATCGACGTAGATTTCGCGTGTTGCCCGCTGGCAAGCGATCAGCTCTTCGACGCTCGCGACCGGTTCGAGTCCGTCGATCGGGTGCGAGTGCTGGAGCAGCTCGAGCATCTTCAGCTCTTCGTCGAGCGCGGGATAGCCAAGGCTAAACCGGAGCAAGAATCGGTCGAGCTGCGCTTCGGGGAGCGGGAAGGTCCCTTCGTGATCGACCGGGTTTTGCGTGGCGATGACGAGGAACGGCGGGCCAAGCTTGTGCGTCGTTCCATCCACGGTGACACGGCTTTCGGCCATCGCTTCCAGCAGGGCAGCCTGGGCCCGGGGCGTGGCGCGGTTGATTTCGTCGGCGAGGACAACTTGCGCGAAGATCGGCCCGGGGCGGAACTCGAACTCGGCCGTCTTCTGGTTGAAGATCGACGCTCCGGTCACATCGGTCGGCAGGAGGTCTGGCGTGCACTGGATGCGTTTGAACTGGCAGCCGACGGAGCGAGCCAGGGCCCGGGCGAGCATCGTTTTGGCGACGCCCGGCACGTCCTCGAGCAGCAAATGCCCCTCGCACAGCCAGCCGACGAGCGACAGGATGAGCTGCTGCCGCTTGCCGACGATGGCCCGCTCGACGTTCGCGATGATCTTCTTCGCCAATCCGGCGATATCGGCCACTTGGTTCTCCTCGGGATACTGCTCGTCGGACAAGACTGCGGGCGGCATCGCCTGCCGCTGCCCCCTTGTGTTAAGCTCAAGTTTCGTCAGATTTTTTGCACTCGCAACCACAACGCCAGTGTTTTCGGGGGTTTAGACACAAAAATAAATGCTTGTATCTCTGAAACTACGTGCAGATTTCACCCCATTTTCCGGCACTTTGGGGCATATAAGTATCGGTTTAGAATCGCTTGTGGGGCGGGTTGCTTGCATTCGGATAGCCCGCAATTTGCTGAGTGCTGGGCGTATTATGATTGAAGTGTGCCAAGCCTGTCCGGTAGGATCGGAGGCGAAAGGTAAGGTGATGACATGATGAATGTATCGGTTGCTTGCGAGTGCTGTGGATCAAGTGATGCTTTGCCTATGCAAGGTGAGACGATTAGCCGGCCAATTTCGAATGAAGTAGTGGCCGATCAATTCGTCCATACTGTCGAGTGTGTGCGATGCGGCAAGCAACGGGTGATCAAGGAACCAGAAGACCGATTGTTTGTGGAAGGTTTATCGACGTTCGTTTAGCGTAAAAAAAGCACCAGGCAACTGGTTCTCGAGCGAAGCATGAGTGTTGTTGGCATCGGCTCCGATATTATCGAGTGCCTCCGCGTGGCCCAGATGATCGAGCGGCACGGCGAGCTGTTCCTGACCCGCGTCTATACGCCGCACGAAATCGAGTATTGCAGTGCCCGGAAGCAATCGACCCAGCACTATGCCGGCCGCTTTGCCGCCAAAGAAGCGGTGATGAAAGCTCTGGGGACCGGCTGGACGCGGGGCGTGCAGTGGCGGGATATCGAAGTCCGTAACGATCTCGGCGGCAAGCCGAGAATTGCGCTGGCCGGCGGCGCCCGCGAACTTTGTGAGCAGCTGGGCATTGGCGAAATGCTCATCACCATTTCTCACTGCCGGACACACGCCACGGCCTATGCGCTGGCATTGGGCCGCGAATCGAAGAGTTGAGCCACCTAGCCAGCGGCATTGCCGTAGTTGCTTGCAAGTTGCGTGCAAGCGTGCCCGATTCTTGTTCAACCTTTGGCCGCGAACGAAGCAGCAGCGTGCTTGTGCGAAGGCAATTCACCCACATTCATGCGACGCAAGGTGCTAATTCGCAAGGACTTGCAGCTGCATTACCGAAAACATGCTGGGGGCTACTTACGTTTGGCACGCCCTGTGCAATTACCTCCAATATCGAACAAATGCCACACAAGACAGTGAACCTAATCACCGGTTAACCCAGTCTTGATGTTGGCGTGGTTTGTTAAACGCTCGCAGAGCACCTTGTGGATTCGCGGCTTGCCGGCCAAGGCGTCTGAGGCCTGTGCTCCCGCAACATCCCACGTGCCTACGATATCGCCCGTTGCAGCCCGGCGCCTGAATTCAGGGAAGGGAGAGGTCCTTGCATTCAGGCTGCCCGGGCGCGACGAGCTACTTGGAGATGAGCCGACCGAAAACGCCGGCGGTATAAGTCGCCTGCGATTCGATAAAAATCTGTGCTCCGCCCTTCGCCCCTGCCAGCCCGCGCTTTCCCCCGTTAGCGCGGGCTGGCCGTTTCTTGGCGGAGAACTGCCATCGCGATCGTCGACGCGGCCGCATGTCATCGATGGTTTCCGGATAACGGCGAAGGTGCAACGCCGGGCAGTCCTAAGTTCAGAACATTTGCTTTCCGCGCGCGAATGGAGTTGCCATTTGCTGTCGATAACTGCGTCCCTCTATAGACCACCAACCATGAAGGCGGCAAGAAGAACTCGCAATGAGAACGAGAATTGAGGTGGACCCCAAAAGCTGGACAGGCGGCGGGGAGATTCTAAGCTAGGGCGA
>CAYLLN010000148.1:0-7766 GCA_964384375.1 uncultured Pirellulaceae bacterium | reverse complement strand
CATCACTCGGCAGCCGGCGAAGCGGCCACAGAGTTCGATGGGGATGACGGCCGTGCCGGTGCCGAGGTCGAGAATGTCGAGGATAGGGGCTTGGGACTCGGGGTTCGGGGCTGGGGGGAGGGCCGCGAGCAAATCGTCCACGAACACGCGATTGACCGCACTGTGATCCATCGCGTCGTAATCGAGTGCCTCCTCGGGCGTGTCCATCACCTCGGTTTCAAGGATGCGGGAGAGCATGGGTGACTCCGAGAGAGGCGAGCGGGATGCGTCAGCTTCCCGATGAGTTGGATCAACGCCAGCTTAACGCCATCGGGAGGCTTACGCCTCCCGCTCGCTGGCTGATTCGCTTGCTGGCGGGATCAGCCAGGCCCATGCGACGAGCAACACCGCCGCCGCTGCGTATCCCGCCGCGTACTGAAACACGTGGCGCTGCACTTCCGCCGCCAATTGCCACGGCAGATAGAGCGGGCTGCCAGGAAGGGGCGAGTGCATGATGCCGAAGAGCGTAAGGACCGAGCAGAGCAGGAACAACCCTCCGGCGCGAGCGAGGCGGCGGTCGATAATCGCAGCCAAGGCCGACGCCCAGAGCAGGCTCGTCACGATAAAGCCGTTGGCCAGGATGCGGAGCGTAGTAAGTTCAGCGTTGAGAGGCTCTGCAAGCGACGCAGTCGATAGCTTTGCGGCAAACATTGCCGGATCGCCGAAGATCTTATCGACAAAGACCAGGCCCAGTGTCGCCAGTGCGGGAACACAGGCTAGCACGACGGCTGGATAGTGTTTGACCGGCGTGGCATGGAAACTCTGGGCGGCGATCTCCAGGCCGATGAAAACGAGGATTGGAAAGACGGTGACTTTCGGAATGATGACGTACAAATATCCGAAGTAGCCCAAGATTCCCGCGCTCCCGACGAACACCGCCGTTGCCAAAACATAAGCCGCGCGGCCACCCATTGCTTTGTAGGCCGGATGACCGATGTACGGCGTCGTTTGAATGACACCGCCGCACAAGGCAGCGACGAGCGTGGCGAATGCTTCGACAGCGATCACTTGTCCCGTGTCGTACTCGTCGCCTGCCGCGGCAGCACTTTCCGTGCAATCAATTCCACCGACGACCGTCGCCAGCGCGAACGGAATTACGACAGGCATGTGGCGCATCGCCTCGGGCATTGCGTTGAGCCACTCGAACCGGAAAGCCGCGAGCCATTCGGTCGGAAAGAGGCCGTCAGCTGGATTGATCGGTTGCAGTTCCTGAGGCAAAGCGAACGCGGGCGGCAGAATTCCCGAACCTTCGGCTGCCCGCAGTGCGTAATACATGAGACCGCCCACCAACAGCGACCCCACCGCACCCGGCAGCTTGAACGGAAGCTCGACCCGGGCAACCAGCGTCGTTAGCACAACGGCGAGCGAAATGAAGCCGACGATCGGCGAGTGAAGTATTTCCAAAAGTGGCAGGAAGCTAATCAGCACCAGTGCGATCGCCGCGAGCGAGCCGAGGAGTCCCGCGCGCGGAAAGACTCGCCGCACCCAGTTCGACCCCACCGCGCAGAGGAGCTTAAAGATCCAGCTGACAAAAATGGCACACATGCCAATGTGCCAGGTGTGAATGGCAGCCGCATGCTCGTCCATGCCGGCACCTTTGGCGGCGAGAAAAGTCGGACCAAGCACGAAGAAAATCATGCCTAGCGTGCTCGGCGTATCGAGCCCTAAAGGCATGGCAGTAATGGAGTTAGAACCGGACTTACGGGCTAAGCGAAACGCGAGCCAGAAAAACAGCAAGTCGCCAACCAGCACGCCCACGGCTGTGCCAGGGACCATGTAGCGAATTGCTACGTCTGTAGGAAATGCAAAGACGCCCGCCAGCAAGCTGACCGTCATCAGCAGATTCGCGACGTTATCTAACATCAAGCCGAAGAACGCATTTACGTCGCCGGGGGCGGCCCACTGGTAGCGTTTTTCGGTCACGTTGACTCTCTCGGCACGGCCTTTGCTTAATGGGTGGCCAGAGTCTAAGACGCCTGGGCCGGACTGTCAAATCGGCCGAAAGGGCGTGCTGCTGCGGAACTTAGGGCGGACTTTTCCCAATCTGCCGCCTAGAATAAAGCCGCTGCAGCCAAGTGCCGCTTTTCACGGTTCGCATTGCGCGCGAATCGGGCGAGAAACGTGAACTTTCAGGACTGCGGTTCGTAGAAATGACTAGCACCTTGAATCCGCCGACAGGGCGGCTGGCTATGAAACCCGGCGACTCTTGCCTCACGGACGAAGAGTTGCTGCTGGCCTATCGCGAAACGGGTGATCGGGACCAATTCACCGAATTGGTCCGCCGCTACGAGCGCGAGCTTTACAGCTACCTGCGGCGTTACCTGGGTGATGCGGAAATGGCCGAGGACGCGTTCCAGGCCGCCTTCCTCCAGGTGCATTTGAAGTGCGAGAAGTTCGAGGCTGACCGCGCGTTCCGCCCTTGGCTGTACACGATCGCCACCAATCAGGCGATTGACGCTCAGCGTCGCAGCCGGAGGCACCGCATGGTGAGCCTCGACCGGGCGGGCCACGCCGACGGCGACGAAGTCGGCCGGCTGCTCGATTTGCTCACCAGCCACGAGGAAAGCCCCACGGCGCAGCTCACGGCCGATGAACGGAAGCAGTGGATCGCGCAGGCGATCGCCGATCTGCCGCAACCGCTCCGCGATGTGGTCCTGCTCGTGTACTTCCAGGACATGAAATATCGGGAGGCTGCCCAGTCCCTCGACATCCCCGTCGGCACGGTGAAAAGCCGCATGCATGCGGCCGTCGCCAAGCTGAACGAGGCCTGGAACCAATCGCATCCCGAATCGAATTGAATCGCCTGTTCTTAAATTGCCATGAGTAGTCCTACCCGCGAACATTTGCTCGGATATGTGCTCGGCGCCCTTGATCCGGCCGAAAGAGCCGCCATCGAGCGTGACCTGGCCGACGATCCAGAGCTTCTGGCCGATCTGCACCGCCTTGAGGCGCGCATCGGCCGCATCGGTTTGGCCGACGAGCCGGAGATGTTTGACCCGCCGCCGGGTCTGGCGGCTCGAACCTGCCACTTTGTAGCGCTGAGTGCCGAGCAACTAGTTACACCCGCGCGGCCGGTCTTCAGCACGCCGCCGGTGGGTGAACTGGTGACCAGCCGGCGTTACTCCTGGGCAGATTTCGTCGTCGTCGCTTCGGTGCTCGTCGCCGGGTTTGCGCTCTTTTTCCCAGCTCTTTCGCATAGCCGGTTCCAATCGCAAATTGCCGTGTGCCAGAACCATGTCCGGCAGATCGGCATGGCGTTGCACGAACACGCGACGCTCGATCCGATGCATTGGTTCCCGCGCGTCGAAAGTGGCGGCAACCGGGGCGTGGCGGGGTCGTATGCTCCGCTGCTGGTCAGCGAGGGTCTTGTCCTCGATCCGCGGTTGCTGCTCTGCCCCACATCCGAACTTTCGGGCAATCCGCAGCAGTTGCAGATTCCGTCGCTGGAGCAGCTCGATGCCGCCACCGGCGAGCAGCTCGCCCAGTATCAGCGGCACATGGGTGGCGACTACGGCTACAACATGGGCTACGTGCAGGACGAGGAATTGGTCCCGCATCGCGACCAGCGGCGTGCGAATCACGTGCTGATGGCTGATGCTCCACAGGATGGACGCCCCGGGCGGACGAGCGCCAATCACGACGGCCTCGGCCAGAACTATCTCTACGAGGACGGCCGCGTCCAGTGGCTTAAAACGCTGCCGGCGCAGTGCGACGATCCGTACCACAATCGCCGCGGCGAAGTGGCTGCGGGGTGCGATGGGGACGATTCGGTCCTCGGCGCCAGCGACGATCGCCCGCTGCCGACGCATCTCATCAAAGAATAGCGAACGAAGCGTTTGCTGAACCAAGTGCTGGCGAATACTGTCAGTGGCGTCATGCCTGACAAACTTCCGCTCGACTTGGATCTGCTCGTTCGCCAATTCCTGAATGGAACACTTCCCAAAGAAGTGTGGACGCATCACGCACACCTCCGCGTCGGGCTGTGGCACGTACTCACGTTGGGTCGTGAGGAAGCATTGAATAGCCTCCGCCGTGGCATCTGCCGGCTCAACGAAATTCACGGCACCCCCAACACGACCACGGGCGGTTATCACGAGACGATCACCCGATTCTATGTCGTGCTGATCGACAGGTTTTTGAACTCAACGGATAAAGATCGCTCGTTCGACGCACTCGCGGCGGAATTCATCGCAAAGTATCCCGACAGCAAGGTGCCGCTCGACTACTACAGCCGCGAACTGCTCTATTCCGTGACGGCTCGTGCAACCTGGGTCGAGCCGGACCTAAAACCGCTGGACGAACAGTAAGCGGCTGCTTCTCGACGCCCCGCGGATGGCAAGGTATCGTGGGTGCTGACCCGCCCGCGACCTCCCACCTTGCCCCATGAAGTTCCAAGAACTCCTCATCCTGCTCCCCTGCCACAGCCTGGAAGACTTTCCCACGTTTCACGAGGGAGAGGATGCCCAGAGCTTGCTCTCCAGTTGGTCGGCGCTGTGGCACCCCGAGCTGATGGCATCTGCCGGGCAAACACCGAGTTGGCGGCGCATCGAAGACCCGCCGAGCGACCTGAAGGACAAGCTGATCGTCGTGCCGTCGGTCTGCGTGCAGAAGCTCCCGACCGGCTTTGCTCAGCGATGCAAGGACGAAGGGGGCTTTCTGGTCCGCAAGACATCGAGCCGGAAGGAGATTCTGGACGCGGCGCTCAACATAGCCGCGACCAGTGGTCGCGCAATCGACTCCGAACTCGCTGCCGACTTTCTCGCCCTCGGTTACGCCTACCTGCAGATTCAGTTGCTCACGCGGCAGATGCGCTATTCGAGCAACCTGGACGAGACGTACTTCAAGAACACGGCACTCGCCGGTGCGGTGGCGGCAGTTGAAGGAAACACGGCACTTGCCAAGGAAAAGCTCTCGGCCTGCTTCAGCGTGCTCTCCGAGGAACGAGATCACTATTATCCGGTCGATGCGTTCCTGGTCGATCTGAACATGGTCGCCGCAACAACGCTGGGGCCGACGCTGGCGGCTGAACTAGCCCGTGAATCGCCGACGAGCGTGCTTCTTTCGGGCGATTTGCTCAGTGAAATGGCGGCCAAGCATCCGGCGACGCTCGCCGCACTCAAGGCCGGTCTCGAAGCGGGTCGCATCGGCCTCGTCGGCGGCGAGGCGACCGAGCATCGCCTGCCGCTGTTGTCGCATGAAACGATCCTCGCCGAATTGCAGCGCGGCCTGGCTGTTTATGAATCGCACCTCGGTCGGCGGCCCGAGGTCTTTGGCCGCTGGCGATTTGGCCTCTCGCCACACCTCCCCGGCATTCTGCATCGCCTTGGTTTTCGCGGTGCGCTGCACACTTCGCTCGACGAAGGGAAAACGCCCGACGGCTTGCAGATCAAGGTGCGCTGGGAAGGACTCGACGGGAGTGCCATCGACGCTCTGGCCCGCACGCCGCTCGATGCCAGCAAGCCGCAGACCTATCTGTCACTGGCGACGAAAATGGGCGAGTCAATGGACGGCGACCATGTCGCCACGATCTGCCTCGCCCACTGGCCCGGCCAGGCGAACGAGTGGCTCGATGACCTGCGACGGATCGCGAGCTATGGCTCGGCACTGGGGCGTTTCGTCACGGTCGATCAGTATTTCCGCGATACCGCTCAGCCCGGCCAGCTCGACCGCTTCGAGCCCGCTCGCTACCGCTCGCCTTACCTGAAGCAAGCGATCATCCGCAAGCAGGAAGACCCCCTCACAACGCCGGTCCGCTACTGGCAGCGAGCTACAACTGCCGCAGCGGCTGAGGCGATGGAGACATTGGCCGCACTCGTGACGGGGAAGGCGTCGGAGATCGGAGGTCAGAGGTCAGAAGTCGGAATGGCGAGCGGGGGGCGTCAGCCCCCTGAGACTTTCGTCGAAAGTGCGCCCTGCGATTCAGAGTTGTCGCTGGCATCGCGACTCACAATCGCCACCGACCAGCTTACCACTGCACTAACTTCCGCAAGCAAATCGACGACCACCGGCACGCTCCTCATCAACCCTTGCAGCTTCATCCGCCGCATCGGCGTGGAAGTGCCCGGGATGAACGCGACGCCGACGATCGAGCGTCCCGTCTATGCGGCCGATCATCATACCGGCGGCGTGCAGGCCGTCGTCGATGTCCCCGCGATGGGCTTCGTGCATCTGTCTCCGGGAAAGCCCACACCGCGCGACAAGAAAACGCTGCTCCTCGTCGAGGACAACACGCTTCGCAACGAGTTCTTTGAAGCAGTCATCAATCCGACAACTGGCTCGCTCGCTTCCGTTCACGAATACAAATCTCGCGGCAACCGCCTTTCCCAGCAGCTCGCCCTGCGGATGCCTGGTGCCAAGCAAAGGCCGGGCGACACGTACCGCGATCCAGACGAATCGGCCGTCTATTCGGTGATGGCCGCCGATTCGGTCGAAACAACGATCGCGACGACGACGCTGGGCGAAATCGTCGTCTGCGGCCGCTTGCTCGATCTGAACGGGAACAAGCTCGCCGGCTTTACACAGACCTATCGCCTCTGGCGCGGCAGCCGCGTCCTGCACCTGGAGGTCGAGCTCGATCCGGTCGAGGAGCCGAAGGCCGACCCGTGGAACTCGTATTACTGTCTCCGCTTCGCGTGGCCGAATGAAGGGGCCGAACTGCTTCGCACGCTCCACATGACGCGGACCGAAGCGACGGAGAAGAAGTTTGAGTCGCCGCATTACGTCGAAATCGCCGACGAGAAGACGAGCACGACGATCCTGACCGGCGGCCTTCCGTTTCATCGCCGCCAGGAAGGACACATGCTCGATACGCTGCTGGTGACGCGCGGCGAGCGGCAGCGCAAGTTCCGCCTGGGCATCGGAGTTGATCTGCCACATCCCTTGCATGAAGCTATCGGCCTCTTAACGCCGCCGGTCATTGTGCCGAATGTTCCGATGCCGTCGTCCGGCGGCTCGGGCTGGCTTGTGCATCTTTCGTCTCGATCCGTTGTCGCCACGAGTTGGCTGCCGCTGGAAGAAAACGGCAAGATCGTCGGCTTTCGCGTTCGCCTGCTAGAAACGACCGGCCGCCCAGTTAGCCTTGCGCTCACAGCGTTTCGACCCATCAAGTCGGCCGCCATGGTCGATTTCCAAGGGAATCGACTGGCGGACGTCACGATCGACGACGGCAAGGCCAAGCTCGAACTGGCTGCCTATGAGTGGGTGCAACTCGAAGCCCGGTGGTAAGCGTGTCCCGCCGAGCTGGCGGGACGTACTTACGGCAGGAGGGTGTCGAGGGCGAGTTCGAAGTCGAGGATTTCGGCGGGATTATCGGTGCTGAAGGTGTCGGCTTCGTTGAGGCCGCCGCGGAGGCTGTCGGTGCCGGCGTGGTCGTTGGTGAAGGCGAGGCCGATCGCGAGGTCGGCGAGCCAGTCGGCCAGCAGGGCTTGCATCGCAAGGTCCGCCGCATCGCCAATCGCCTGACTGTCGCTCGTGCCGCCGCCGACGGTCACCAGGCCGTCGAACAGGGCATCGCGGCCGACATCGCCGAAGAGCGAATCGTTCCCCGCGCCGCCGATCAGCACGTCATTCCCGCTGACCGCATTGAGCACGTCGTTGCCGCCGCCGCCACTAAGCAGGTCGTGGTCGCCGCCGCCGTTCAGGTTGTCGTTCCCCTCGCCGCCGTACAAGCGATCGGGGATTTTATTATTCGCTGGCAGCTTCGGGTTGAGCTTCGGAGTCTTCGGCAG
>CAYLLN010000147.1:0-8230 GCA_964384375.1 uncultured Pirellulaceae bacterium | reverse complement strand
ATCACTCCCCGCAAATCCGCCGAGCCGACGCACACCTTTCAGGACGTGAAGCTCTGGGACACCACCAACTGCAAATCGTGCCACAAGGATTCGCACGGCCTCGATCCACACCGGCTGATGGGGGAAAAGCTGGGGGCGAAGTGGTCCGTCTGGACCGACGGCGACCTTGCCAAGATTCACAACTATGAAAAGGCTTATCGCGCCCAGGTTCAATGGGCCGACCTCGCCTCGAAGTTCGCCGGTCAACCTGCTGCCAACACCCCGCAACAGCAAATCGATGCCCTCCGATCGCAATTGGTCGAGATGCAAAAGACCCTTGCTAACCTTGAAGCCACACTACAACAACCGCGTGCCGAAAGCATCGAGGAGGGCAAGGTCGAAAAGAAGGACTGACTTCCGACCTAGCGATTCGGTATTTGGCTGCGTCATTGCCGAACTCTGTACCCCGCCCCCTCCCCGGTTCGCTCTACCCGCCCCGCCACAGGCTTGGTAAAGTGGGAAAGTCCGAGCGACTTTACGATTCGGACGATGGAGCCAGCGAGGACAGAGTGGTATGAGACGGCGCGTCGTAGTGACGGGGATGGGATGCGTGAACCCGCTGGGGCACGACGTCGAAACGATGTGGTCTGCCCTTAAGGAGGGGAAATCTGGCGTCTCCTACACGACGATTTTCGACGCGAGCAAGTTTCCCACGAAGATTTCATCCGAGGTCAAGAATTGGGACATTGCTCAGACGGGTGAGGATCCGGAAGTCTGGAAGTATCGCGCCCGACATAGCAAGTTTGCCTGTGCCTCGGCCAAGCAAGCGGTGGCGCAGTCGGGCGTGCTCGACAAGCTCTCCCACCCGACACGTTTTGGCGTCTATCTTGGCTGCGGCGAAGGGAGCCAAGACTTTCCTTCGTTTGCCCGGATGATGACGGCTGCCCTCCAGGGCGACGGTCTGGACCTCGTGCAGTTCGCCCGCACGGGCCTGGAAATCCTGAACCCCGTCGCGGAAATCGAACAAGAACCGAACATGCCTGCCGGGTACGTGGCCGGTCTGTTCAACGCACAGGGACCGAATGCCAACTGCCTCACTGCCTGTGCTGCCAGCAGCCAGGCGATTGGCGAGGCGACGGAGATCATTCGCCGCGGTGAAGCCGACGTGATGCTCTCCGGCGGAGCCCATAGCATGATTCACCCGTTCGGTGTGACAGGTTTCAACCTGCTCACGGCTCTTTCCACCAGCAACGACGAGCCGACCAAGGCGAGCCGTCCGTTCGATCGCCTGCGTGACGGTTTTGTGCTGGGCGAAGGGGGGGCGATGATCGTGCTTGAGGAGTTTGAACACGCCAAGAACCGTGGTGCGAATATCCTCGGCGAAGTACTCGGCTACGGCACGACGGCCGATGCCTACCGCATTACCGATATTCACCCGGAAGGTCGCGGGGCCATCGCCTGCATGAAGATGGCGATTGCCGACGCCGGCCTTGCCTCGTCTGATATTCAGTACGTCAACGCGCATGGCACAAGCACGGCGGTGAACGATCGCGTCGAGTCGCTCGCCTGCAAGCAGGTCTTTGGCGAGCGGGCGATGCAGACACCCGTTTCCAGCACCAAGAGCATGATGGGCCATCTGATTGCAGCGGCTGGAGTGACCGAAGCGATCGTTTGCCTTCTCGCCATTCGCGACGGCGTCCTGCCCCCCACGATCAACTACGAGAATCCCGATCCTGACTGCGACCTCGACTACATTCCCAATGCCGCTCGTCAGGCCCGCTGCGACTATGCCCTGTCGAACAGCTTCGGTTTCGGTGGGCAGAATATCTCGCTCGTCGTCGGGCGGTTCAACTAGATCGCGGAGCCTCGTCCTTTCGGAGTCTCGTCGAGCGCCGCCACGATCTTCTCGACGTCATAGACGCAGCCCCCCCACGTTCCTCCGCCGACTCGTTGCAGTGCCGCCCAGAGGCGAGTTTCGGGCGGAAGATCCTTGTCGGGAGCGAGTCCTTCGCGAGGCGGACGAGTGGCAAGAACGGCAGCGCCTTCTTCTGGCGTAAAGGTCCGAGTTCCATCGCCGATCAGATCGACCGATCCGGTGAGCTCATTCCGATCGACGACGATTCGAATCGTGTCACCGTCCCGGACTTTTCCTAGCGGACCCCCGGCCAGAGCCTCGGGACCAACGTGCCCAATGCAAGCGCCGGTGCTCACGCCGGAAAAGCGAGCATCGGTGACGACAGCCACTTCGCGCCCCCACTTGAGAAACTTGAGAGCCGACGTGATTTGATACGTCTCCTCCATTCCTGAGCCCATCGGGCCGCGTCCCATCAGCACCAGCACGTCGCCGGGCTTCAGGGGGCGGGGTGATTGCCCTTTAATCGCAGCAATTGCGTCGCGTTCGGTCGTAAAGACGCGAGCCGGGCCGGTCTTGCGATACACTCCGTCTGCATCGACCACTGCCGGATCGATCGCGGTTGCCTTAATCACGGAGCCTTCGGGGCACAGGTTCCCGCGAGGGAAGCAGACCGTGCTCGTCAGGCCGCGACGGCGGGCTTCCTCAGGAGGAATGATCACGTCATCCGGATCGATGCCGTCACGCTCGCGCAGCAGCTTTCGCACTTGCTGCCGCCGCGACGATTTCTCCCACCATGCCAGCACGTCGCCGAGCGTCTGACCGGTGACTGTAAGCACGCCCAGGTCGAGCATGCCCCGCTCGCGAAGGTGCAACATGATCTCCGGTACGCCACCCGCCAAAAACACGCGGACCGTCGGATGATTCTCCGGCCCGTTCGGAAGCACGGAGACAAACCGCGGAACGCGCCGATTCACTTCGCTCCACTGTTCCACTGTCGGCCGCGGCAGGCCGGCAGCAAAGGCGATAGCGGGCACATGCAACAACAAATTCGTTGATCCGCCGCAGGCCGCGTGAACGACCATCGCATTGCGGATGCTTGCCGGCGTCAGGATGTCGCGCATCTTGAGACCGCGCTCGACAAGCCCCTTCACCGCCCGAGCGCTGGCCGTTGACAGATCGAGCCAGACCGGCTGGCCACTTGGCGCAAGGGCCGAATGTGGCAGGGCAATGCCTAAGGCCTCGGCAATCACCTGCGAAGTGGCCGCTGTGCCGAGAAACTGGCAGCCGCCGCCGGGCGTGCCACAAGCGGCGCAACCCGCTGCTGCCGCTTCGTCGAGCGTGATTTCACCGTGGGCATAGCGAGCGCCGATTGTCTGCACTTTGCCGGCATCTTCGCCTTTGGTCGGTGGCAGCGTGACGCCGCCGGGCACAATCACTCCCGGCAAGTCACGAGCAGCCGCCAGGGCGAGCATCATCGCCGGCAACCCCTTGTCGCACGTGGCCACGCCGATCAGCCCCGACCGTTGCGGCAGCGAGCGAATCAGCCTGCCGAGAACGATTGCGGCGTCGTTTCGGTACGGTAAGCTGTCGAACATGCCGGTCGTCCCCTGGGTCCGGCCGTCGCACGGATCGGAGCAATACGCAGCGAAGGGGACACCGCCAATGGCCTTGATCTCGCGCGCGGCGGCTTGAACCAGCAAGCCAACCTCCCAGTGCCCCGTGTGATAGCCGAGGGCGATTGGCGTTCCATCCGGCGCGCGAACGCCCCCTTGTGTGCTCAGAATCAAGTACTGTGGCCCGAGCAAATCGGCCGGGTTCCAGCCCATGCCTGCCGCTTGTGTGAGACCGAACAAATCACCGCTCGACCACGTTCGCAGGATTTCGTCGGTCAGCGGCAGCTTGCCGGAGGGACCGGCGGCATGCGTTTGCACTTCCGGTAAGACAGGCGAGTTCCATTCGAGCAAATCAGCCAGGTCACTTGTCATGTGTCGTCACTTGTCACTTGTCAGTTGATGAGTGGAATTCCTTCGGTCCATCCACTACTACCCTCTACCCTCTGATCCCTTGCCCCCAGTCCAGGCCCGGAACGCGGCGACCATCAACACCGGCATCGCAATCGCCACGCCTAGCGCCAGCGGCAACGAATCGTATCGCTCGGCTAGTTCGCCGAATAGGGAATAGGCGAGGGCCAGCACCAGATTCGCGAGCAATACAGGGGGCAAGAATCGTCGCCAGGAAAGGCCGTGCATACCAAAGAGCAGCACCGTCGCTTCCGCCAACACCGGCACGCCGCGACCCAAAATGAGCAATCCCGGTCCGAATCGCTCGACCAGGCGACTCGTGCGACTTAAGTCCTCGGTCCGCGTGAGCCAGCTTACCAGCGGCGGCCCGAACTTCCGCGCAATGGCAAATCCAAGAATCGCCCCCAGGCTCATCCCGGCCCAAGACGCGGCCGTACCCCCGAGAGAACCGAGCTGCGATCCCGCCAGCGTGCTCACGACGCTCGATGGAATCGGCAGAAACACGTCTGTCGCTAATAGGCCAATCACCACGGCGGCGACGATGGGCCAGGCTGGTGGATTCTGCCGCCAGGCATCGAACCAGGAATCCACCTGCGAACCAAAAAGCACGAACGGAACCAGCGGCACCGCCAGCACCAGAATCATCGGCAGCATCGGCCTGAGCAAGTCGCGCACTTGGGCTACGTTCCCGCCCGGTCTGAGCGGCGATAGAATGAAATTGAAACCTGGAGCCAGTTCCTTTGCCCGGCCAACCCTCATTTCAACTCGACCGAGCCCTGCAAATCAACACGGCTGCTCTCGCCGTGATGGGTGCAGTGTTTCTGGGCCTGGGGCACGAGAGTCCCTTCCTGCCGGTCGCGCTGGCGATTGCTGCCGTGTGTTCCGCCACCGTAGCGAACGTGTTTCGCTGGCTGCGGCTCAACCGGATCATTGCCAACCTCGCGGCGCTGGCCGCGGTCATCTGGTCGATGCGGAACTTTCTGGCCAACGACAGCTACGATCGGCTGCTCGCCATTGCCGACATGCTGGTCTATCTGCAAATCGTACTCCTGTTTCAAGACAAGACGACCCGTGTCTATTGGCAGCTGATTGTACTCAGCCTTCTGCAAGTCGTTGTTGCGGCAGCCTTGAATCTGGGTCCACAGTTCGGCGCGCTGCTGGCCGTCTATATGGCGCTTGCTTTGTCGGCCCTCGTACTCTTGTGCCTGTATCGCGATTGGCAGCGTCCGGCCGAACACGATGCAGCGGCCCGCAAGACCGAGAGCAATGCACCTGCTCCGGCCTGGCAGTCGCTGCTGGCCGAACCCAGCGTGACGAATCCTGCCGCCCGCAGCGACGTCGCCGCTGCCGCTCGCCCCGCAATGATCGGTCGCCAGGTTGCACTGCTCGGAGGTGCGACGCTGGTTTTCGCAGCAGTTTTCTTCTACGCGACACCTCGCCTCGGCGAGGGCAGCTGGTCGGGCGGGCGAAACCAAACTCACGCCGTCACCGGCTATCGCAACGAGGCGCGCCTGGAGGAATTCGGCCGCATTCATCAGAGCAATCAAGTCGTGATGCGCGTGTCGCTCACGACGGTTGTCCATCGCAAGCCGTATCAGATGGTTGGCGAGCCGTACTTCACGGGAACGGCCCTGGGTGTGTACGAATACGACGGTGAGGGAGGCCGCTGGTCGCCGCTTAGTTATCCCAAAATGTCGCGGACGTTGTCGCAACAGATGCTCGAACGGGCCCAGCGTGCGGTAACGACTTCCAGCCAGGTGCGCCAGGAATTCAAGCTCGAAGGGGGTTCGGCCGGCTCGCTCTTCATCATCGTGCCGATGCAGCGTCTGGACGAAACGCCGCCGGGACTGGTGTTTGCGCCGCTCTCGTACCGCCTGGCAATGCGTCCCGACAACGAGGATCTGCCAAGCTCTCGTGAGTTTCGCTATGCCGCCGCTACGAGCGCCCTGCATTACGGCAAGCAACTCCGCGGCGTGCCGCACGTGAATCCGCTCGTCACCAAGCCCGAGGAGCTTTATCACAGCGACGAGAGCCGAGCGCTCCTGCAGTTCGATGAGGCCCGCTTCCCGAAGCTGGCCGCCCTGGCCGACGAAATCATCGTTTCCGAGGAACTCGAATCGGCCAGCATGCTCGACAAGGCGCTGGCGCTGGAGCGGCACTTCCAATCACCGACGCGCTACAAGTACTCGCTGAGCCTGGACTTTGTCCGCGACAAAAACATCGATCCGATCGAGGACTTTGTTTCCAACCATCGGACGGGACATTGCGAGTACTTCGCGAGCGCCTTGGTGATGATGCTGCGAAAGCAAGGAATTCCCGCGCGGATGGTCATCGGCTTTCGAGGGGGCGATTTGAATTCGCTGGGCAGCTATTACCAGGTGCGCGAGAAGCACGCTCATGCCTGGGTAGAAGCACTTTTGCCCGCGTCCGAAGTTCCGAATGGGGATCTAGCCGGGCAAAGTGCGACCGGAGGCGTGTGGTATCGGCTCGATCCGACTCCGTCGAGCAGCGAGGGGCTGGCACAAATAGGGAACGAAGGAGTGCTGAATCAGGTTGGAGACGCCTTCGATTACGTGGAAATTCTCTGGCGCGACTACGTTCTCAGTCTCAATTCCGCGAAACAGAAAGATTCGATCTACGACCCCGTTTCGAGCAAGGCGCTGGGGTCGCTCCCGGCCTGGCTGGAATCGAGGAGCGTGAATCGATTGGTGCGGCGACTGGCGGCACAGCTTGGCTGGGACTTGGAACTGCCTGGCGGGGAGTCATCCAAATCGACCGTATTCGATTGGCGCATGGGGGCGCTCGTCTCGCTGCTCATCGTAGTCCCTCTGGTACTTTCGCAAGTCGCAATTCTCATCTGGCGATTTTCAGGTCGCTTCCGCCAAGGCAGCCCAGCGGCCAAACGTCGCCGTGCTCATCCACCCAGGTTCTATCTGCAACTTAAGTCGCTTCTCGCGCGAATGCATTTGCCTGCAGGCCCCGGGCAAACGGCTCGGGAGCTTGCCGCTGCCGCTGAAACGCGACTGCAATTGTCGCCGACTGCCGAAGTGGCCGACCTCCCAGCCGCGATTGTCGATGCGTATTACCGCGTTCGCTTCGGCGGCACCGCCCTAGACAGCCGGGAACAAGCCGCGATAGAACAAGCCTTGGAACAATTGACTCCCGCGGTGAACCAAGCGCGTCCATGAAGATCGGCATCGTCGGCTACCAAGGCTCGGGCAAAAGCACGCTATTTCATTGGCTGACGGGCGTTGCGCCCGATCCGTCCCTGTCGCACTCGATTCAGGCGGCGATGGCGACAGTGCCCGATGCCCGCATTGCGGATCTGTGCAAGATCTACAATCCCAAAAAGATCACGCAGGCATCGATCGAGATCGTCGATACGCCGGGCCTTTCCCGAACGCACGAAGGGAGCGCCCAGAAGCTCGCCATGATTCGCGAGGCCGGTGCGCTCATCATCGTCGTGGCCAACTATGGCGGGGCAGATGCCGCGGCCGACCTGCAGAATTTTGACGACGATCTGCTAATTGCCGATTTGGACATTGTCTCCGGCCGCGTCGAGCGGCTGCGCGATTCGGTCAAAAAGCCGCGTCCCAACCGCGAAAAGGAGCAGGAGGAACTGGCCCTCTTGGAGCCGATCTTCGCCGAACTGGAGGCGGGCCGTCCCTTGCACAAGCAGCCGCTGACTGCCGAGCAGCGCAAGGCAATCAAGTCGTTTCAGCTCTTCGCCGACAAGCCGCGGCTCGTCGTCGTGAACATCGCCGACGACGACGGACAGCCGGAGCGGTTCGCGAAGCTCGCTCCGGAGGGAACGGAGCTGGTGGCGCTGTCGCTGACGCTGCAAATGGACCTGGCCGCGATGCCGGCCGAGGAGCGGGAAGCATTCTGCGCCGAGATGAACGTTCAGCCCTTCGATCGGGATCAGTTGCTGCAGCGGATCATGCATGCCTCGGGACAGATGCTGTTCTTCACGGCCGGCGATAAGGAAGTGCGAACCTGGCTGCTTCGGAAGGGTGGCACAGCCGTGGAAGCGGCCGGAGGGATTCACACCGATCTGGCCAAGGGCTTCATTCGGGCTGAGACGATGACCGTTGCCGACATCGTCCGCCTGGGGAGCGAGCGCGAAATCAAAGCCGCCGGCTTGATGCGGCAGGAGCCGAAGGACTACGTCATCCAAGACGGCGATATTATTACGATCAAGCACAACTAGCACATTATTCTTGGACGCAGAATCTCAACCCGAAGTCCTGCTCTACACCGACGGAGCGTGCAGCGGCAACCCCGGCCCCGGCGGGTGGGCGTTCATCATGAAGCACACTGCCACCGGCAAGGTGCTGGAAAAATCGGGGGGCGAGCGGGAAACGACCAACAATCG
>CAYLLN010000146.1:0-8238 GCA_964384375.1 uncultured Pirellulaceae bacterium | reverse complement strand
ACGCACGCCGACCAAAGACGACTCGCGCATCGTCATCCCCCCTCCAGTTGCCAACGCGTGCCTCGCACAGGCGCCGAGCGAATCGAAGCGAAAACTCTCGCCCTCAATCCACCCTACTCACCCGCGCTCCCCGAGTCACGCGTTTGCAGTTGCGTTCTGGGTCCAGTGGACGCACGGCCGCCAATCCCGGCCACGGCGCGTCCTCACTTCACCCATCGTCGCGCCGCGCAGGCCGGATTGAGAAATTGTGCCGATAATCCGGCTTCTGACTGCTGGCGCAATTACACGCAGCGTGCGGCCGGTAGCGGTCGTGCGGAGGCCACGGAATCCGCATCATCCGCACGACCCGCTCAAGCCGCAGGGTCGTACATGGCCGATAGAATGAAGTGAGAACACAGCGAGGAGGGGGCAATGCGTGCAAGCAGGCGTGCGAATGGACAACTTCACCGACGAGCGTGGCTGACAGCTGTGCTAGCGTCCGGTATCGCTGCTGATATGGCGCGGGCTGTGCCTCCCGCTTTTCGGAGCGTGAAGGACGTGCGGCCGCGGATTCCCGACGAGCTTGACCGGCCCGTGCGGCGCGAGACCTCGTCCCATCGCGGCTGGGAGATTCGCGAGGACCAATTCACAATCGCCGCGAACACAAGCGAGGCAGATGCGAAATGGGCTGCAGCGGAGGTTACCAAGGTCCGCGGCCAGATGTTCGACCTGGCCGATCGCTTTACGAACGTGCATCGGGCGGCCGATTTTGGGCTCAACTCGATGCAAGTCGTGATCGATGGCGAGCCGCCGCACGAGCGGGATGCTCCTCTTACGACCATCAACGTCGTCGGCCTTCAGACGCAAGCGATCCTGAAGGTTTCGCCGGGGCAGCCGACGCTGGCCAAGCAACTCTTGCGGCTGCGTGAGGCGGCAGGCTTCTCAGTGCTCCATGCGGCTGAACTCGACGGCGTGCTGCCGCCGTGGGTCGTGACGGGACTGGCGAGCCACGTCGCGCTTATCGGACAGCCCGACGATGCACCGCAGCCCGACGAGTTTTCGCCGAAAGGAGTGCCGCTAGGGGGCGAGCAATGGAGATTCAACCGCCAATCGCAAGATCGACTGCAATCGGAGCCTCAGCACCTTTCGCAAGCAGCAGAGCACGTCGGCTTTCTGCTGACCGGCAATGACGCGGAGTTTGCGTCGCAGTTCTTGGCAGGCATCAAGTTGGCGATCGACGAGGGTCGAACTGCGGCGCTAGCGGCCGGTGCGATCCGGTATCGCCGCGGCGAAGAGCGGCAGGCGTTGGTCAACGCGCCGCTCGATCGCCTGGTGCCGGAGCATCGGGAGGCGTTCGAGGCGTGGCAGAAAGACCCGCTCGCCGGTCAGCCTGTCTTCGAGCAAGAGAAAGGAATCAGCGGCGAATTGCTGGCGGCGCAACAAGAGATGCTAACCGTGCTCAAGCTATGGCGTCGGGTATCGAATGCAACGCATTCAACTGCCGCGGTGAAGGTTGCCACTTTCGACCGAGAGAAAGGGAAAGCGATCGTCGGCAGCCCGACGGCAGTGCAGCCGCTCAGTATTACCGACCTGCTCGCTCGATTGCGAAATCCTGAGTTACCGATCGTGGGAACGCTGGCAGCGGACGGGAGCTTGCTCCTATCGACCGACCGGAAGCGAATCGATGCACTGCTGGGCTGGAATGGGGATCGCTATCAGGTGGCTCGCGAAGGCAATGCATGGCTGCTGACGAGGCAACTTGCCGACGGCCGGACGCTCAGCGGACGACTCACCGACAACCCAGACAAGCCAAGCCGCCCGAAGGCGGAATTCAAGGTCCGCGACCGGCAGCCGATAGGTGAAAACGCCAGCAAGCCAGAAGTCGCGGCGCGATAGAATGGAGCAGGTGAGCGAACACCTGACAGTCTCCCCGGAAGTTGAAGACGATCCGCGCCGGATCCTGCGCTGGTTTCTGGTTTCTTGTCAGGGAGCGAGTATCCTGCTCACGTGGCCGCTCTGGCAGGCGCGCAGCGGTGCGATCAGTCCGCCGAATCTGCCGGTTGCTCCGTGGCTCGACTTCGTGCAGTTCAACGTGGGGGAACTCCTCCTCGTCTCGCTGGCGATCGCGATCTGGTGGCCACGGGTCGGCGCAATGATTCATGCGGGGTTGCTCGCCGTTGCCATTCTTTTCGATCAGCTGCGGATTCAGCCCGAATTTGTCTCACTGGCGATTCTGATCGCCGGCACCATCCCTCGGCGCGGACCGCTCCTCTTGGCTCGGTCGCATCTGATTTCACTCTGGCTCTTTGCCGGACTGCACAAGCTGCTGAGCAGCGGCTACCTGTGGGAAACGGGGCCGGATCTGGCTCGCGGAATGTTCGCCAATCTGAACGACCAACAAGCGTTCTTGCTGTCGATCGGCATGGCGCTGGCGGAAGTGACGCTGGGGATCGTGGCTGTCTTTCCGTTGTCACGCCGGTCAGTCCCCGTCATGGCGGCGATCATTCACGGCGGAATTCTCCTTTCGCTCGTGGTGCAGCGTTGGAACACAGCGGTCTGGCCGTGGAACTTGGCGCTGGCCGCCAGCGGACTAGGGTTCTTTGCCGCCTGGGAAGGTCCGCTTTGGCCGCGGGCCAAGTCGCCGGATTCGGGCGGGCTGGGCTGGAAAATCGCCTCGGCTGCACTATTCGCCTATCCGCTGCTCTTCTACGCCAACCTGTGCGATGGCTATCTCGCGTGGTGCGTTTATTCGGCGAACGTACCCGACGCCGTGATGTATGACGAGGCCACGCCCGACGGCGAGCGGCTCTTCGATCGAGCTTACGAACCGCTCAATGTGCCGTTTACGCCATCGGTGCGGCTGTTCGAGCAGTACTTCCAGCACACAGCCAAGCCGGGGGACCGGCTGGAGATCGACGATCCGCGGCCGCTATCGAAACTGCTCGGCAATGGAACGAGGCGGATGGAGAAGCCGCTGCCGGAACTGCGATAGTTCAGCGACGAGGTTACCGCAGCGATTCGAGCGGCCGTACGAGCATGGCCCCGATCGAAGGCAGGATGCCACCGACCAGCCCCATCACAAGCGAGAGCCCCAGCGAGACGGCGACGATGTCGCCACTGACCAGCATTTCGAGAACCACGAACTTGCCCCCTCCCTGCCCGCTGCCCACGACGCTCGCCGCCTGCCAGCCGTGGCAGAAGCTCCCCAGTGCGAGGCCGAGCGTGCCGCCGACGAGCGCGATCACCAGCGATTCGAGTAGAAACGACGCCTGCACGTGCAGCCGCGAGAAGCCAAGAATGCGCAGCACGCCGATGTCTTTCGTCCGCTGGCTGACGGCGGCGAACATGGTGTTCATCACGCCGAAGATGCCACCCAGCGACATGATCGCCGTGACGACGATGATCGAGTACAAAAACTGTTTGTTTGTTTCGGAAAGAGAGGCGAAGTACTCGGTTTCCAGGTACGCCTGCACCGAGGCCTTCTCATACGACTTGTTGAGAAAGTCCTCGAACTGCTGGGCGGCCGCGGGGTCGTTCGCTTTGAGCACGAGCGACGAATAGCTCGCCTTGCCGAACATCTTGCCGATGATGTCGCGCTTGGCCCAGATTTCCGAATCGAACGTCGAGCCGGACGACTTGATGATGCCGACGACCACCCACGTCCGGCCGCCGAGCGGAAAGGTCTCGCCCACGTCGAGTCGCTCGGGATGCTTCGCGGCAGCAAGCTCTTCCGCGGGGCGGTCGCGACCCAGTTCGCGGGCAATCCCTTCGCCGAGAACCGCCTGAATCGCCTCCTGCCCCTCACCGACCGAGAGGACTCCTTCGCGGCCGATCCAGCGTCCCCCTTCGACCAGCGTCAGGCCATGCACGATGCCGGAAAGTGCGGCGTCGTCCAGTCCGCGGACTTGCGTGAATCGCCCCTTGGGGCGGCCCGGCTGCCGCACACGCACCGGCTGGTTCACGACGACGTACGTCTCGCGGCTACAGAGAGGGCGATTCGCCTCGTCGCGGGCGACGCCCGGCTGCAGTTCGATGTCCCCTACGTCCGAAAAGCCGAGATTGCTGAACGACTCGTCGGTCGAGCCTTCCGAAAGGACGATGACGTTGTCCGGCCGGCCGCTCCCCTGCGTCAGCTTGTACATACCGTTCACGAACGCGAGCATCACGGTCATCAGGGCGATGACAAGCACGAAGGCCAGAGCAGTGAGAGCTGTCGTCGGCCAGCGAACCTGCAAGTTGCGCAGGTTGTATCGCACCGGAACCTTGCCGAGCAGCATCAAGAGGCCGATCAGCACCAATCCGGCGGCGAGCGGCGTCAAGCTCCAGAGCGACACAGCCAACGGCGTTACCTCCAAGAACTAGGCCACCTTCGAGAAGACATCCGTCACTTTGACGCTGCACGCTGACCACGCGGGCCAGAAGCTTCCGAGCAATGCTGCGGTGCCACCGACGACCGGCCCCCACCAGAGGGCGTCGTCGGGAATGAAGAACGACGGAAAGAACGCGATCGGAAACGGAATACCGCCAAAGACATTGTTGACCAGGTACCAGGTCGAGCCGGAACTGAAGAAGCCGGCCCCCGCGCCAAGCATGAGCGATTCGCCCAGGACCAGCAGCAGGATTTGCAGCGGACGGAAACCAAGCACCTTCATCACAGCCAATTCCATCCGCCGCTGGCGGACGCTGATGCCAATGGCGTTGGAAATGACCAGCGCCACCGAAACCAGGCAGGCCGGTGCGAGGAGCCATCGCATTCCCCAGAGGAGATCGCGATAGGCGTCGAGAAAGTTGGCGATACCCGACGACGCGGTTTCGCACTTCACCGACGGGCTGCCGTAATACGGCGACGTGGTGATCTGGTCGGTGACTTGCTGGAAGGCGTCGGTATCTGGCACACGGAGCCAAACAAGGTTCAGGCTCTTATCGGCCAGCGGATGCTTCTCTCCCTTGTGATTGCGGGGCCAGGCATCGAGCGAAGCGTTCAAATACTCGCGGTTGATGACGGCAGATTTGTCGTAGCGCCCTTCGGGAAAGAGGCCGACGATCTCCAGTTCCAGATCGATGCCGCGATAGTTAATGCCATAGAGCTTAATTCGGTCGCCGACGCGAGCCTTGAGAGCTTCCAGCCGCGCCTTGCCGACAATCACCCCTTGGCGATTGGCTTCCATCTTGGCGATAGCCGCTTCGAGGTCGGCGGCTTTGTCGGCAGGGAGCGTATCGAGGTCGTCCATCATCGTGCGGAGTTTTTTCGGCTCCATCGCGAAGGCGAACAGCGAGTTGTCGAGCGTCCGGTTCTTGATGTCCGTCGTCCCGCCGTAAAACGACCAGGTCATCGAGTCGGTCGGGCGGACATCGGTTTCCTCGCGGGCCGCCCCTTTGATGAGCGTGGCGGCATACGAATAGGGCATCTGGCTGGGTAGCTGCCAACGCTCGGTGACGATGGCCTTGAGGTTCTGCGTTTTCTCGGCAGTGGCCGCGTCCAGGAAGGCCAGAATGGACCAGACGAGCGTGACGACGAGCACGAGGACGATCGTGCCTGCCGACGCCAGCAGCGACGCAATCCAGTTGCGGCGAATATTCTTCAGCATCAGCAGGAAGAGCTTCACTTACACTGCCTCCTGCATCGCGGCACGGCCATCGACGACCCGTCCTTTTTCGAGGCGGAGCACGCGGTCGCAGCGCTTCGCCGCCCGCGGGTCGTGCGTGACCATGATGATCGACTTTTCCAAGCCACTGCGCAATTCTTCGAGCAGATCGAGGATTTCTTCGGCCGATTTTGCGTCGAGGTCGCCCGTCGGTTCGTCGGCGACGATGAGCAGAGGATCCGTGACGATGGCCCGGGCGATGCCGACGCGCTGCTGCTGGCCGCCGGAAAGCTGGCCGGGGCGGTGATACATGCGGTCCTTCAGGCCGACCAGATCGAGAGCCGTTTCGACTTGTTGCCGCCGCTCGCGGGCGGACATCGGCAGGAGCAAGAGGGGAAGCTCGACGTTCTCGAACGCGCTGAGCACGGGGAGCAAGTGGTAGAACTGGAACACGAAGCCGACGTTGCGAGTCCGCCAGCGGGCGAGCTGACTTTCGGTCATCCGCGAGATGCAGTTGCTGCCCACCCAGACATCCCCCTCGCTGGGGCGGTCGAGTCCGGCAATCAGGTTGAGCAGTGTCGTCTTGCCCGAGCCGCTTGGGCCCATCAGGCCGAAGTATTCTCCTTCGGCCACGTCGAGATTGAGGCCATTGAGCACGTCGATCCGCTCGCTGCCGCGACGGAAGTATTTGTGGACGCCTTCGACGCGGAGGATGACGTTGTCACTGGTAACTGGTCCCTTGTCATTTGTCATTTGTCAGTTGTCAGTTGTCAGTTGTCAGTTGGTAACGAATGGCGGTGCTCTGTTTCCTGTCCTCTGGCGTCTGTCTTCTGTTCTCTCCTCTCACTACGGCAGGCTGGAAGTCTGCCCCACATCGACGGCTTGCGGTGCATTCAGGAACGTCACGATTGCGCCCATTTCGGGCTTCAAATAGATGCCTTCTTCATCGGCGGGAATCGCAATTTTGACGCGGACAGGAACCGCCCCCTTCGCCCGGTCGGCAATCGGCATCAGGCGATCAACGACCCCCTCATAGACGCGGTCGGGCCAGGCCTCGGCACGAACGCGGCACTTCTGCCCGGCCTGGATTGCCGAAATATCGCGCTCCTGAATGTTCAGATCGACCTCCAGATCGGAGAGATCGGCCATTTCGCACAGGCTGAAGCTGCCGTTGAAGGCGATCGGGTTGACGATGTTCCCCTCCTCAGCGTTCCTCTTAAGGATCGTGCCGCTGATCGGAGCACGGATCGTGCAGTTCCCCAGTCGCCACTCCGACTTCACGAGATCGGCCTGCGCCTGGGCGAGTTCCGCCTTGGCGACTTCGATCCGTTCGACGCGCTCGCCGAGGCGCATCAGGGCCAGTGCCTGCGTCAGTCGTTGCACCTTCTGCTGCATTGCTTTGTACTGGCTTTCGGCGAGCTCGTACTGCTGAGCCGTGATCGAGTTGTTCTTTCGCAGGTCGGTGCTCCGTTTGAACTCGGCAGTCAGTTGCACGAGTGTCGCCTCCGCCTCGCCAAGCTCCGCCTCGGCTTGCTTGATCTCCTCGGGCCGGTTGCCGTTTTCCAATTCCCGCAGCCGTTCCTGGTGCATGCGGACGGTTGCCTTGGCCCGCGCGACGTCGGCTTCGTAGTCGGTGCTTTCGAGGACGGCAAGCACGTCCCCCTTCGTTACGCGTTTTCCCTCTTCGACATCGAGCGACATGATCATGCCGCTCACCTTGGGGCTGACGAGAATCTGGTGGGCGGGAACGATGTACCCTTTCGATTCGAGGGCGATCTCTCCCTTCGGGGGCTCGGCTGCCGCCGTGGCAGTTGGGGAAGTTGCAGTGGGTGCAGAAACTGGTTTGAGTGCAGTGGTCGCCGGCTGCGGATCGGACTTCGGATGCGACGCGGCGGTTTCCGCTGGCTGGCTGGCCAGCAGAGCGCGAATGCTGTCGCGGTAGCGGAACAGGGCGAACGCTCCGATCGCCAGCAAGCCGCCGACGATCAGATAGTTCCAGTAGTTGGTCCGGCGGTCGGGAATGTGGGAGAGCCGGAGCGAGCGGACGCGGTCCCCCAGTTGGCCACGCGGGCGCGCAGCGGGCGAGTCGGAGGCTACGGGAGCGTTGTGCGGAGCTTCCACGGCAGACTTTCCAGGCAGAAGAGGTGGGCGACGGAACGACTTCGCCCCGTACCATTATGGAAAGCCGGCAAGCGTTCGGCCAGACGCGATTGCGAGCAATTGTGGAAGCTGCGCAGCTCTTCACGGAAGTTATGCCGTGCGGGCGATCGTCGCATGATACGCGAGGTCCGCCAGCATCTGCCGCTCGCGATTTGCCCGGCGGCGGAGGCGAACCCCCTTCATCGGCCAAAGTTCACCGTAGGTCATCAGCACCGCCCCCTTCAGCGTCGGCCGATACTGACTCGCTGCGGCATCCAACTGCATATAGCCCGCAGAAACCGCGGCATCGAGTTCCTCAACGAGAGCCGACGCCATGTAAGCCAGCGGATCGCCGCCGAACTGTTCGTCCATCTTAAGCAGCTTCGGCCCGCTGCCGTGGATTCGGCACTGTGCCTGATGCAGGCGATAGAGCTCGACTGGATCGCGGATACTCGGGAAATAGGAGTTGAAGCACTGTGGTGGGACCGGAAAAGCGTTGAGCGCCTGGGCATTGGCGGTCTGAACGACGCAGCCG
>CAYLLN010000145.1:0-8535 GCA_964384375.1 uncultured Pirellulaceae bacterium | reverse complement strand
CAGTCCGCCGCGCTATCCGTGCGCCCTCTTGACAGAGGGAGGCCATAGAAAGGTTCGGCGTGCCTTTCCTCCCTAGCGACCTTCAACCCAGCCCCACACACGACCGGTCACTTGGAATACTTCTCCAGCAGTTCTACAAAGCGCTCGTTCTTCCGGATCGAGTTGAGATCTGCGTCAGTCTTGATGTGCCCGAAGTTTGGATACCCGATTTCCAACGCCTTCTCCAGCGCGTCCAGGGCGGGATCGGCCTTCCCCTGAAGTGCCAAACAGCACGCCTTGTTGTAGTGGGCCGACAAGAACTTCGGGTTGAGGCGAATCACCTCGTCGAGGTCTTTGACCGCCTTGTCGTACTCCTTCTTCTGCTTCCATGCGTCGCCGCGGTTGTAGAACGCCACGACGGATTTCGGGTCGAGGCGAATCGCCTCGTCGAGGTCTTTGATCGCCTTGTCGTACTCCTTCTTCGTGCTCCAGGCCGCACTGCGCATGACGAAGTGGGGGGCTTGTTTCGGGTCGAGGCGAATCGCCTCGTCGAATTCTTTCATGGCCTTGTCGTTGTCCCCCTTGGAAATCCAGCTGAGTCCACGTTTCATAGCCTCTATGGCGGCCGCCTTATCGTCCGCGGGCACCGAACCCTGTGAGAAACACCCGGAACCTATCCCGGCGAACAGAGTCGCCACCAGTAGGAACTTCACATACCTGTGCATGGAAATGTCCTCCGCCGCCGAACGCCAACGCTCACCTGCCGCGCGGCGGCTGTTGAGACGTTGAACCCTGAAAAACCTTAATGCCGCCGCGTCAGGTGCAACGGCTGGTTCGCTGGCGCCGCTCTTAGCGGACCAAAGTCGCACCAGACGCAATCTGATCCTTCGTGGCGCCAACCAGCATGATACCAATTTTGCTGCCACTGCGACCGACTGAAACTGGTGAGCCGAATGCTTCGAGTCCTTCCACTTCAACCGCTATTTCGTCATTCCCCTGTTTGATTTTCAAACGGTCGCCTGGTCGGACCTCGCCTTCTGCGATCTTTCCAACGACAACGACTTTCCCCGGAACCTTGAGAGCAAACGCGTCATCAATCAGCATGCGGAACGACGTTGACGCGGGAGTAGGCGGCGCAGACTGCGAACGCATCCATTGCCAGCAAACCCATGTCCCGATCGCGATAACGACGATTGCAACGAGAACATATGGGGCGTATTTCATCTGAAACCAAAGCCAGCGAACTTGTTATTAGCTTGACTAACCTAATCCCGCATTGGTTGCGGTTTCTGCAATCTAACATTGCCCGTCCCGCTGTGGGACTGGTGCCTGAAGTTCTGGGGCCGGCAGAATTTGCCGCTACATGCATGAGTTGGCCAATGTCATATTAGTTTGCGGCGGCGCGCAACCTAACGTGGCGGATGTGGCGGCTGACAGGTCCAGCGGGCTTTGCACCGGGCAACGCCCCTTATTGAGCACATGCATGTAGATCATGGTCGTCTCGACACTCGAATGGCAGCTGATCAAGCAAGCAGTTTGGACTTGGCCGGCTCGGAGACACGGGGAATGGCAGGTTGTACGGCAGTGGAAAGAAGCAGGGCGGACATGGATGCCCCATGGATCGGTGGCAAACGTACGTGTGGCGTCCGACGACTCGGATTGTAACAAGCTGCCAGTTCAATGCAATATTTCTGTTCAGTAGTGCGTCCGAGTGTGGTGGACCCCAAGAACTGGACCACGGGAGGGAGTAGAACGGGAAACGTGGACCAGGAGCAAGGAGGAGGGGTTATGGAGAGCAAGCGAGGGCGTCATGCGGCATCGTTCAAGGCACGGGTGGCGTTAGCGGCGGTGCGTGAGGAGGGGACGCCGAGCGAGGTGGATACCAGGTTTCCGGGAAAGGCCGTTTCTGGCGATTTTGGAAACCACGGCGCGCGAAATCACCGGGAAAAGCACGGTTTTTTCCCGCGCTGGTTACCGCGCCAGACGAAATGGCGGTAACCATGCGGAAGTCGAATCCCGGAAAGGACTTAGGACGCAGATCGGACCTAAAGGCGGTTTTCAGGTGGTAACCAGCCCGGCGAACGCGCACAGGTTGGCGGCAACGACGTTTTGCGGACAGCTCCATACCAGAAAGAACAGCGCCTCGCGGGCTCGGCGGCCGGCAGGATGATCGGCGACGAACCCAGCCCCTTTGGCTGCGGCCAAGGCGGCTTGCGTTGTGCGCAGGGCGAGGCTGTTGGCTCGCTTCCGGAGGTCGTCGCTCGTGCAAGCCGCGTTGCCGGCCGCGAGCGAAAGCAAGCCGGCCTTTGCTTGTTCGAGTTCCGCGGCCAGCGCGCCCGCCGGATCGGCGAACGAAGTGCGTGTGAGGCTCTGTGCCCGCAAGTCGGCCAGTGCCGCGGTCGCCAGGCCAAGTGCCAGGGCCGATGTTTGCAAGCCGCCGGTCTTGGCAGCCAAGCCCTGCTTCATCACGTCGTGCATAGGACCGGCCAGGAGCCATTGCCGTTCGACGTGAACGCGCTCGAAGCGGACCGATCCGGTGCGGCTGGCCGTGAGTGCGACAAGCTGCAATGCCGGCTCGACGTGAATGCCCGGCAGGTTCGTCGGCACGGCCGCGAGAATCTGCCTGCCGTCAGCGAGCGTTGCACCCAGCACGATGTGGTCGGCGTATTCCGCACCGGTCACCCACGGCGAATATCCATCGAGGACAAATCCATCCGGCGTTTCTTCCGCAGCCAGCACGGGCTTTGCCAGATGCTGGCGGCTGGTCGTCAGATGCGAGATGCCGACAGTCGCGAAAGTCGAGCCGGCGATCAGCGGCGGCAGCAACTCTCGCTTAAGCGGATCGTTGTTGCACGCAGCAATGCGAGTGACCGCGCCCATCCGCTGCGTGATGACGAAGGCCGTCGTCAGACAGGCCGCCGAGAGCTTCAGATAGCCGCGGGCCAGATCAGCCTCGTTCCACGCCAAGCCGTTCCACTCGGGACCAACGAACCAGCGAAAGACTCCGGCTGCGGCGCAAAGACTGATCTGCTTCTTCGGCCAGGCATCGGGCTGGTGCAGGCTGGGCGACAACTCCACGAGTTGCCGGCAAAGTTTGTCGAGCGCCGGGTCGTCAGGAGTATTCACCATCGTTAGAGAATGTTCGGCAGGAAGCTGAGGCCGATCCAGATCATCGCCGCCAGGGTGGCGAGGCAGGCAAACATGCCAAACACGCCAAGCCACATGGCCAAGAGCGTGAGCGGTCGGCCGTCGGGGTCGCGAGCGCCGACGGCCATTTCCCGCAGGTCGCTGTAGGCGAGCATCCATGCCGCCGCGGCAGCTACGGTTCCACAGAGGGCAAAGATCGAGCCAGTCGCCAGGCCGCCAAACGAAGCGGCACTCGTGCCGACGCCGGCAATTCCGACCACCGCCAAAATGAGCAGCCACGTGCCGCGCGACGGGGCTGTCGTTTCATAGCGCGGCTCGTAGGGGCGGCCCTCCGCGGCTGCCGCCGTCACCGCATAGACATCGTGTTTGTGTCCGTCGGTCGTTGCTTGTTCCGCCGCCTGCTCGTCGTCGCCGAAGCGGTTCTTCCCCGCGGCATCGACGATTGTCGGCCGGACAAATCGCGGATCGCTTGGCTTGATGAGAGGATTGGACATTGAAGCTGCTACGAACCCGATCCAACCCGACAATGCTCCAGCATTTCTGCCGGCGTCGTGATATAGCTCGTATAGAACGGGCCGAACTCGGCGAAGCGTGCGCTTGCCTCGTCGAACCGCATGCGATAGACGATCTCGGTCAGGAACTGCGGGTTCTTCGCCCAGAGTGTGACGCCCCATTCCCAGTCGTCCAGGCCGACGCCGACGGTGATGAGCTGCTGCACTTTGCCGGCGAACGTCATCCCGCTTTTGGCGTGTTCGGCCATCATCTTGTTCCGCTCGTCGAACTTGAGCGTGAACCAGTTCTCGCCCACCTTCCGCTTCTTGTTCATCGGATAGAAGCACGTTGCCGGATACGGCGGAAACTCGGGCGTCAGACGCTGGCGGTTCATCATCGGGAGGCGGTCGGCATAGGCCTTGAGCTTGGCGGCATGGGCGGGGCTCCCCTCGGCATCTCCTTCGGCGACGAGTTTCTTGGCGTACTGCTCGACGGTCGGCACATACTCGGAGACTTCGGTGATCGAGACGAACGAGTACGTCGGCACGAGTGCGGGGCCGAGCGTGCTGGCCATGAGTCGCTGATGGACCGCCTGGATCTTCAGCGGACTGGGGTCCATCAGCATGAGGCCGAAGTCAGCTTTGTGCCCGCTGACGACGCTCGTCTGCAGCCGCTGTGGCGCTTGCGGGACGGCCGGATCGAGAATGGCCAGCACTTCTTCACGAGCGCGGGCCAGCAGTTCGCCGCTCAGGCGAGCCAGTGCCGCGCGGTCAAAGCGATAATATATATGTGTGCAATGCCAGCCGATGGTCGGTTCGAGACTGATGGGAACCGGTTCGGCGGCAGGGGGACGACCGTGGGACATAGTGGAGATTGGAGTTGTGAGATGGGAGGGCGAGGCTCCCGCCGAGCCGGGAAGTCGGAGGTCGGCGGTCAACGATCAGACGGGGAGTCGCTGGGAGGGCTGGGTGGATCGACGACGATTTCTTCGGGCGGGATTTCGACGATCTTTCCGTCTATCCACACCACGATCGGCACGCCAAGCTGCTTGTGACGCAGGCGAGCCTCGCGACCGGCGAGCGCGATCGCGCGATCGAGGGCAGTTCGATCCCGGCAAAGTTGTGAAATGTCGGGAGGGGCCGGTCCGTTAGCGATCATGACGGGACTTCAACTCCTTCCAAATCTCAGCCTTCTCAATCATGGTTTCAGCCTTGCGGCCGCCCGATGCGACTGCGAGTGACGCAGGCGGTGCAGAATTGTCATAGATGACCCAGGTTGTCGCGATCGGCATGTACATCGCAAACAGGTTGTCTAATCCTCGATGATACCTGCGTCGGACCGTATCGTCAGCCACGAAATGTCCTCCCATCCTCACCCGCTGCGCGACGCGAGCGATGGCCATCTCCGGCGATGGCAACCACAAGGTGACGAGATGGAAGCAATATCCATCGTGAATCAGCGACCTGAGCCACGGGGCGAACGATCGGCTGGCGAGAGTCGTTTCGAACGCGAAGGTCATTCGTGATGCTGCCAGCTCATGGATTCGCTCCAGCATCAATCGACCTGCTTGCACGGCCGCGCTGTCGGGCGAGAAACCTGAGAGTCCCTGGGCGATGATGTCCGCGTTAACAAAGTTTGACACGGAAAGCGTGTCGCGTAATAGCTTGGCCGCGCCCGTCGTTTTCCCGGCTCCATTCGGACCGGCCAACACGACAACGCTCGGCGACGGAGAGTTTTCCTGCATTCCACGCGACACCTTAACGTCTCCCACGTCTCGAGACGATCCTCGTAGTCGATCCGGGCTTTCTTCACCCACAGATTTACCAAATCAGCCAGCATCGCTTCCACGGGCAACGCCGCGATAGCAGCGTTGCCCGCAAAGTGAATTCACGTTTGGCGGGCAAATTCCAGCCATTTTTCGCCCTGAGCATATTCTCAAACGTTGCCGCACGGGTTTACAATAGGGGCGAACGATGAGGAGGCGCTTGCCGAATGGATCGTGGCGAGCCACGTTCTGTGGCCCACTTCGGCAAGCAAACGGAATTGACTCGTCCCAATCGAATCACGATGACGCCCAGTTGGCGATCTTGCGCTCGGCATTTGCCGGGCTCTGCCGCCGTTTTGTCCCTGCCTGCGATCAAGGCTGATCGCAGCTCGTTCGTCGCAAACTGTTTTTCAATCAGGAGCGACAAGTTTGTCCCATACTCGTAAAGGACTGTTGAATCACTCCCCAGGAAGTGATTCGCCCGAGGCCCCTATGGTAACCCTGACAACCCGTCGCTTGCCGGCCGACCACGAACCTGCCGCGGCCAGCGAGCCGACCAACGGCCGCGGCACAAGCCTCGCGCTGCTCGGCGAGGACACCGCCAAAGACCTCGTGCAGCTCTTCAAGCTGTTGGCGGATGAGACTCGCCTCCGCATCCTTTATTTCCTCATGCAGCAGGATGAGCTCAATGTTCGCACGCTCTGCAAGCTGCTTCGCCAGAGCCAACCGGCGGTAAGCCACCACCTCGCCTTGCTACGCGTGGCGGGCATTATCGAGTGCCGCCGCGATGGGAAGCACAACTTCTATCACCTCGTCCCCAAGCGCTGCCAGGCGTACCTCGAAACAATCTTCGGCGGCTCGGGCGAACAGCCGCGCAAGGTGCGGGTGGAAGACGCAGTGGTGACGTACAGCCGGGATTCGCTGGCGTCGTAGCGGCCTATGCCGTCGCCAGCGCCGCAGCCGGGACCGGAAACTGCTCGCAAAGGCTGCTCACTTCGCCGCGGATGCGGGCGAGAGCGTCGATGTCGCTAGGACTCTTCAGCGCCGCCAGAATCCAGCGGCCGATCTGCCGCATTTCGTCCACGCCCATCCCCCGCGTTGTCAGGGCCGGCGTTCCGATGCGAATGCCGCTCGGGTCCATTGGCTTGCGCGTGTCGAACGGGATCATGTTCATATTGACCGTAATCCCGCACTTTTCGAGCGTTTCGGTCGCCAGCTTGCCGCCGATGCCGAGTGTCGTCACATCGACCAGCATCAGGTGATTGTCGGTACCGCCGCTGACGAGCGAGAGGCCGCCGCTGAGCAGCGTCTCGGCCAGGGCCTTGGCGTTGGTGATAATGTTTCGGCCATACGCTTTGAATTCCGGCTTGAGCGCCTCGCCAAAGCAGACCGCTTTGCCGGCGATGACGTGCATGAGCGGCCCACCCTGCAAGCCAGGAAAGACACTGCGATCGAGCTCCTTGGCGTATTCGCTTCGGCAGAGCACGAGGCCGGCTCGCGGACCGCGAAGCGTCTTGTGGGTTGTCGTCGTGACGAAATCGGCGACTGGCACGGGGTTGTTGTGGAGGCCGGCCGCGACGAGTCCGGCATAGTGGGCCATATCGACGAAGAGCTTCGCGCCGACTTCGCGAGCGATCTCGGCAAACTTCTCGTGCGGAATCTCGCGCGGATAGGCACTCGCTCCAGCCACGATCAGCTTCGGCTTGTGCTCGCGAGCCAGCCGGGCGACCTGGTCGAAATCGATTCGGTGCGTGTCGCGGGTGACGCCGTAGTTGATGAAGTTATAGAGCTTGCCCGACAGGTTCAGCTTCATCCCGTGTGTGAGGTGACCGCCGTGGGCCAGGTCCAGTCCGAGGACCGTCTCGCCGGGCTGAAGGAGCGTGACATAGACCGACTGGTTCGCCTGCGAGCCACTATGCGGCTGGACGTTGGCGTGCTCGGCGCCGAAGAGTTGCTTGGCCCGGTCGCGGGCAAGGTCCTCGACCACATCGACGTGCTCGCAGCCACCGTAATACCGCCGGCCGGGATACCCCTCGGCATATTTATTCGTCAGCACGCTGCCGACGGCCTGCATCACCGCGGGGCTGGTGTAATTCTCACTGGCGATCATCTCCAGCCCGTCTTGCTGGCGATGTTCCTCGGCCGCGATGGCGGCAAAAACGTCGGGGTCTTGCTGTTGCAGAATGTTCATCCGTTCGATTGTTCAGAGGGAGAGGAGGATCGTCAATTGGGTCGAATCGGGCAGGCGCTTGCCGATGGCCCCGCCGAAGTTTACAGTGAGCGGCGCACTTGAGGTTCTTTCAATGTTAACGCAATCCTTTCCCGGCGTTAACGAGCAAGGGGGATAGTCATCGCTGGCCGGCATGTTGCGGCCCGTTATTTTGCATATAACGATTCGATCGTTCGTTCACCTTTGGGGGGTGGAACTATGCGATTTGCCGTCCTGCGCCGCGGTCGCGGCTTTACGCTGGTCGAGCTTCTGGTGGTCATCGCCATTATTGGCGTGCTCGTAGCGCTCCTCCTGCCCGCCGTACAGGCTGCTCGCGAAGCGGCTCGCCGCAGCTCGTGCAGCAACAACCTGAAGCAGCTTGGCATCGCGATCCACAACTACCACGATACGCATCTCGTTTTACCGCCCGGTTGGGTCACCACGCTGGGAACAGGTTGGAGCGTGTATATCTTGCCGCAAATCGAGCAGGGACCACTCCACAGCACTCTCCGATTTAATACCACCACATCAGCAGCAAGCGCATGGGCGGTGGATGGATCGCCGGAAGAAACGGCGTGCGGCACGTACATCAACATCCTGCGCTGCCCTAGTGCCGCCGTGCCCAGAAATGTCAGCAATCAAGGAATTCCTCTACGAGTGCCCGCAACTTACCGCGGTGTTGCGTCGTCGACTGCCGATTCCGACGATCCGAGTACGTCGACGCCACCCGCGAATCGACATCTCGAGCGGAACGATCTCGAGGGCATCTTCATCCGCAACACCAGTCTGAAGATGGCCGATATTTTGGATGGAACGTCCAACACTTTCATGGTTGGTGAGTCCGTCTGGCAAGACTCCACCTTCAACCAGAACGGCAATCAGATGGACTTCTGGTATTTCGGCTCGCCTCAGATTTCACCCACTGACTCAACGGAATACAGCG
>CAYLLN010000144.1:0-8819 GCA_964384375.1 uncultured Pirellulaceae bacterium | reverse complement strand
CGCGAGCAGCCGCTGGAAGTCGAAGTGGGCAGCGGCAAGGGGTTGTTTCTGGCGAGCGCCTCGCGGAACAACCCTGCGCACAATTTTCTCGGCATCGAGGTCTCGCTGAAGTACGCCCGCTATGCTGCCGCCCGATTGGCGCGGCAGGAAAGCCCCAATGCTGTGATGATTGCTGGCGACGCGCTGGCTCTCTTTCGCGAATGGTTTCCCGACGCGAGCCTCGCTGCCGTGCATGTCTATTTTCCCGATCCGTGGTGGAAGAAGCGGCACAAGAAGCGCCGCGTGCTCAACGAAGCGTTCCTGCGCGATTCCGAGCGGACGCTCGTTCCCGGTGGGAGCCTGCACTTCTGGACCGATGTCGAAGAGTACTACCTCTCAACGCTGGAACTGATCGCCGCCACCGTCAAACTCACCGGCCCGCTGTCGGTCGTCGAGAAGCCGGCCGAGCACGACCTTGACTACCGCACGCACTTCGAGCGCCGCACACGGAAGAACGACGAGCCCGTCTATCGGGCGGAGTTTCGGAAGTGAGCGCGGGAGCAACAAACGACGAAGTCGCAGTCACTTCCGCACGTCGTCGCGCAGGTACTTCTCGATCGCTTGGCCGAGTTGACGGCCGACCGTGCGGTAGCCGTCGGTCGTGCTGCCCTCCGTGTTCCAGGCCGTTTCGAGCGTGACGGCGATGGCGTGGGGCGGCGCGCGATCAGCGACCCAGTTCTTGCTCATCTGCTTCCAGAGCGGGTCGTACGATGCGCCGCTGGTGCGCGGCTTGTCGATCAGCGGCAGCGGGCCGTTCATCTCACCGCGGCAGATCGTGAGGAAGCGATCGAGGTTGCGGCGGCCCACATCACTCAGCGAATCGTCCGGGCAGGTGTAGAAGAATGGCTGCTTGTCGGTCGGGCTGGGGTTGTGCAAATCGACAAAGAGCGCCAGCCGCTTCTCGTCGGCCAGTTGTTTGAGGTGCTTTTGGGCAGCGGCGACCTCGGCGTAGTGCGGCTGGTCGGTCCAATCGCGGTTGTGGTCCTGCGGCAGCCCTTCCTTGCCCCCGTTGCCGGTGGCCACGTTGTCGATGTCCATGATCGGCACGAGCGTGATCTCGCACGCTTCTCGCAGGCGGCGAGCGCGAGCGTCGTCCTCACACAGCCACTCGGCCAAGCCGCGGCAAACCCAGCTCGATCCCGATTCCCAGGCGTGCTGGCGGGCCTGAATCCAAATCCCGTGACGTTTCTCTGTTTCGAGCGAACCATCGGCGACGCGCAATGCCGGGCAGTGGCGATCGCCATTGCTCTGGCAGAGGCGAATCGCTTCGACGCCGCGGCACTGGCTGGCAAGCGACTCGCAAAGCTGCTTCGCGTCGTGCGGCGTGAAGGGCGGCCCCCACGCGAGCCAGAGCGACTCGCCGTGGCTATCGACCACATACCGCATCGCCCCGTCCCGCGTTTCCCCATGCTCCGACTGCCGCCACGTCTTGCCGTCGGTCGAGATGCTCGCCCGCTGCGGCTGCGACCAGCCAGCCGATAGTGTCTTGCCGCGGTTCTTGCCTGGCCCAACCAGCACGAGGTCGCTCGGGACGACTTCCAGCGTCAGCTTGTCCCCCTTGGCCAGTCCATCAACCCGCAGGTACCACCAGCACGGCCAGCCGCGGTTTGCATCTCCGCCGGGAGCAATGCGAACGGTCTTTGTGGCCTGATCAACAGACAAGACTTTGGCGGAGGCACCTTCGAAGTCGGTGGAGACAACCAGTTCCGCGCAGCATGTCAACGTCGGAATGAGCACCGTGAGAGCGATAGCTAGACTGATTTCTCGGATCATGCTCACATTCGCTCTCAGCTCATTCTCAGCCAACGAATACGTCCATCGATTATAAGCAATGGTGGGCAGCCGCGTCGAATCGGCACGCTGGACTCCCCCACTGCCGTCCACTACGTTCCTTGCATGCCTTCAGAATTCCGCAACGTCGATCCGCGCGACTTGCGCGTTCCCGCTTCGCGCCCAACTGCCGACCCAATCAAACTCGCCCGACAAATTGCCCGTTTTGCGTCGTCCACCGCCGGAATGCCGCCTCTCACCGTTTATGAAGGTTCCGACGGCGTGCTGGTTATCTATAATGGAGTGACGAGGGCGACCCGGATCGCGAAGCTCTCGCCAGGATCGCTCGTGCCCGTCGAAATCGTCGGACGGCTTCGTCAAGCGTTCGGTTCGCGTCCCCGTATCGGAGACAACTTGCCATGATTTCCAAGACTCAGCTCGAATCGCTGGCATTGCTCAGGGAATTGTGCGACTTGTCCGCCGATGTGCGTTTGGGACAGCTCATGGCCCATCTCGGATTCCTTGGCGAGGATCAGACGGGGCGGACATTGTGGGATTTGGACGACAACGAGCTATTGGCTGTCATGGTTCACCATCGTGCCGAACTGAAAAACCGCTCCTCACAACCCGGCACACAAGTCCTATCGAATCTCGACTCCGGGACAACAACCGCGACCGCCAATCCGGTGAACTAGTCAGATAGCAGCACTAATTGCTACGCAATAATCTCGCTCGCCACGTTCCCATGTACGTCGGTCAGGCGGAAATCGCGGCCGGAATAGCGGTAGGTTAATCGCGTGTGATCGAGGCCCAGCAGGTGCAACACGGTCGCGTGCAGGTCGTGGACGTGCATCGGCTTCTCGGCGGCTTTGATGCCGTGCTCGTCGGTCGATCCGTACCGCAGGCCCCCCTTCACGCCGCCGCCGGCGAGCCACATGCTGTAGCCACCGTTGTTGTGATCGCGGCCGTCCTCGTTCTGAGCGTGCGGAGTGCGACCGAATTCACCACCCCAAACGACAAGCGTGTCCTTCAGCATGCCGCGGAGCTTCAGGTCGTTCAGCAAAGCACCGATCGGCTGATCGATGGCGGTGCAGTTGCGCGTGAGAGCGGTCCGCAGGTTGTTGTGCTGATCCCAACCCCCATGTCCCAGTTCGATGAACCGCACGCCCGCTTCGGCAAAGCGCCGTGCCAGTAAACACTGCCGACCGAAGTTGTCGGTCGCTCCATTGCCGATGCCATAAGCGTCGAGCGTGGAAGGGGATTCGTCCGAGAGGTCCATCAGCTTCGGCACGGCCGATTGCATGCGGAACGCCAGCTCATACGACTCGATCACACCCTCGAGTTCGCTGTTCACCTTATCCTGCGCGAGGCGGTCTCGGTTGATCGTCTGCAACAGATCGAGCTGCTTCCGCTGCTGCTCCTTCGTGAGCGTCCGGTTGGCGAGGTTCGGGATCGTCGCGCCAGCCAGCCGCTGTCCTTCGCCACCAATCGACGTTCCCTGAAACGGCGCGGGAAGGAACGCGCTGCCGAAGTTCACCGCGCCGCCGACGCGCGTGATCGGATTGATCGTGATGAAGCCGGGAAGTTCCTGATTCTCGGTTCCCAAGCCGTAAAGCACCCACGCTCCCATGCTCGGCCGGACGAACTGAAAGCTCCCCGTGTGAAGTTGCACCGACGCCTGTGGATGGTTCGGCAGGTCAGTTTGCATACTGTTGACGATGCAGAGGTCGTCGGCGTGCTTCGCCGTGTGCGGCAAGAGCTCCGAGATTGGCAGGCCGGCATTCCCCGCGGGAGTGAACTTCCACGGCGATTTCATCAGCTTCCGATTCCCTTTGCCGCCAGCTCCCGCGCCGGGCGACTTGCCGTCGTCCCGTTCTAGGCCGGGCTTGTAGTCGAGCGTATCGACGTGGCTCGGCCCCCCTTGCATGAACATGAAGATCACCCGCTTCGCCTTCGGAGCGAAGTGCGGCTTCTTCGGCATGAGCGGATTCTCGTCCGTCGCCGCCGCGCGGGCGGTTTGCCCGCAGAGCCCGGCCAGGGCGAGCATGCCGAAGCCGCAGGAGGTGGATTGGAGAAGTTCGCGACGGGTGAGGGAGGTGAACATGGGAGGCGTCCTGATCTGACCTTATCCGGGACCAAACCTGACCCCGGTGGATGTGCAAGTTGATGTGAGGCACCGGGACCTGTTAGGTCCCGGCTATGGGGATCACGGCAGGCGGGACGCCTGCCCCACGATTAATACACGTACCGAAATTCCGCCGAGGAAAACAGCGTCTGGCAGAGGTTGCTCCAAGCAGCGAGCCGTTTGGCTTCTGCGTTGCCATCGAGCGAGGCAGCATAGTCATGCAAGTAATTCAACGATGCAACCTGCTCGTCCGCAGCAGCCGGTCGGCCGAGCACGAGGCGGAAGGCATAATCGACGCGGGTTGCGTCGTCGGACAGTTCGCTCTTGGCGAGCAGCCGCTGCGCCGTCGCACTCGCTTGCTCCTGCACGAACGGATTGTTCATCAAATAGAGCGCCTGTGGAGCGACGGTCGTCACGTCCCGCTGACCGACAACCAGCTCCGAATCGGCTACGTCAAACAGGCTCAGGAATTCGGGAACCAAGCCGCGAACGATCGGCAGATAAGCACTGCGGAACGTCACAGGCTTCTGCAGTCCGGCCGTCTTCGCCTGCCGGCCGATCTCGCCGCCGGTGATCGTTTGCGTGAGTGAACCTTCGGGCCGTTTGAGATCAAGGCGGCCGCTGACGGCGAGCAAAGCGTCGCGGATCGGTTCCGCCTCGAGGCGGCGGCGATTCATCCGCCAGACCAGCGTGTTGTCGGGGTCGATCGCATAGGCTGCGTCGTTGTGTTCACTCGACAGCTGATACGCCCGGCTGAGCATCACTTCGCGAATCAGCTTCTTCACGCTCCATTCGTTCTGCACAAAGCGGATCGCCAGGTAATCGAGCAGCGGCTGGTTGCTGGGGGCCTCGCCCAGCGCACCGAAATTATCGACGGTGTTCACAATACCGCGGCCGAAGAGGTGGAACCAGACGCGGTTGGCCATGACGCGGGCGGTGAGCGGGTTCTGTTTGTTCGTCATCCACATCGCCAGTTGCAGGCGGCCGCTCTGCTTCAGGTTCACGTCGGGCGACTGGGCATAGGTGAGGACGCGGACAAAGCCGCGAGGGACTTCGGGACCAAGATCGGTCACTTCGCCCCGAATGTTGACGTTCACGTTGCCTGGCCGAGCCGAATCGCGGACTGCCATCACGAGTTCGCCGCCGCCGGCCTTCGCCTGCAGCTCAGCCATCTGGTCGTTCAACTCGGCGATTCGCTGCTCTTCCTTGCGGAAGGCGTTGGCGAGTGCCTTCGCCTTTCCTTTGGCTTTGGCCTTCGCTTTCGCCTTGCCCCCCGCTTCCTGAACCGCAGCGGCGACTTTCTCGCGGGCCTCGCTGCGTGCTTCCTGCAAGGCCGACTCCGCCTGTGCCAGTTCCTTCGTCAACTCATTGAGCTTCTTGCGATCCTCGGGGCTCATCTCGGCCTTCTTCGCCGGATCGACGATCGTCCCGTAGTCGCCGGCATAACCCGTTCGGTTGTTACCGCGCTTCACGCCGCTGAGCGTGTCGGTGCTGCGGAAGATCCCGGCCATCGCGTAATAGTCGGTCGTCGGAATCGGATCGAACTTATGATCGTGGCAGCGGGCACACGCGACCGAGAGCCCCATCACGCCGCGCGTCGCCACGTCTAGCTGCTCATCGGCCTGATCCATCAGGTACTGTTCGTTGTTCCGGTTGTTCAGGCTCTTCGTGCCGATCGCGAGGAAGCCGGTCGCCGTCAGCATCTCGTTCCGCTGGGCGTCGTTCTTCGCGGGTAAAAGGTCACCGGCGATCTGCTCGCGGATGAACTGATCGAACGGCTTGTCGGCGGCAACCGCGTCGAAGACGTAGTCGCGATACTTCCATGCATAGGGATACGGAATGTTCCGCTCCTTGCTCGTCGATTCGCCATAGCGGGCCACGTCGAGCCAGTGCCGGCCCCACCGCTCGCCGAATTGTGGCATCGCGAGCAAGCGGTCGATCAGCTTCTCGAAGGCCTTGGGATCCTGGTCGGCGAAGAACGCCTCGACTTCTTCCGGCGTTGGCGGCAGGCCAATCAGATCGAAATAGGCCCGGCGAATGAGCGTGCGGCGGTCGGCATCGGCGACAGGAGCGAGCCCCTTCTCCTCAATACCCGCCAGCAGGTAGCGGTCGATCTCCGACTTCGGCCAGGCGGCGTTCTTCACCGCCGGGGGTGGCATTTGCTTCGGCGGCTGGAACGACCACCATTGCCGAGCGTCAAGGATGTTGATCTTCCCGCCGACGGTCGAGGAGTTCGGCTTGCGCGGGTCGGGAGCGCCCATTTCGACCCACTTCACGAAGTCCGCGACGATCGCGTCCGAGAGCTTCTCCTTGGGTGGCATCTCCAGGCCGTCTTCGTGCTTGAGGGCCGTGATGAGCAGGCTCTCGGCCACCTTGCCCGGAACGACCGCCTTCCCTTGCTCACCCCCCTTACGGATGCCTTCACGGGTATCTAGCCGAAGTTCTCCCTTTAACTCCTTGCTACTGGCCGAATGGCACTGGTAGCAGTTGGCGACCAGGACCGGCCGGATCTTCTTCTCAAAGAAGTCGATCCCCTTTGGATCGTCCTCGGCAGCGAAAGCCGGGACCGCAGTCGCAATTGCCACCAGCCCAATGAGCGTTCGATTCATGGCCGACTCCCACCCCGTTTGGCCGATATGCACGCAGAGTCAAAAAGTGTGCTGGCGCAGATTCTTGACTCAAGTCTTTTGTTGACAGTGACTTACAGCGAAATGCGAATTATGCACGTATGCACGTTATGCAAGATAAGGATACGAACCTGAAGCGCAAGCGAGACAGCTTTGCAACGAGGTTAGTATGGATGCACCCAATTCCTTCGATGCGCGGCCCCGCCAATTTATTGCGTTGAATAGTCATCGGCGGCTCGTCGGAATACCTTGGCTCCCAAGAACGAACCCCCGCCGAACCACTCCGTTTCGCCCCGAAGCGTGCGATATAATTCTTCAGCCGATCCGCAAGTTCAATGACTAGTTACGCAATGGCTTTTCAGTTCCAGTGCCCACAGGGGCATTTGCTATCGGGCGACGAGTCCCAAGCCGGGCAGCAGTGCCACTGCCCGACTTGCGGCATGCTGTTTATCATCCCGCAGCCAATCTCAGCCCCGTCCGAGGGGGCTTCTGAAGCAGCGTCGGGAGGCCGGTTCGCGGGTCTCAATATTGTCGCGAATCCTGGAAGTGAAGTTCCTTCGTTTGCCCCTGGCGAGAGTAGCGCCCCGACCGCGACTGTCGAACCAGAAGCCCCTGCCGAGCCAGAGCTGCTGCACATCCCGTGTCCCAATGGCCACGAGCTCGAAACGCCGCTCGACATGCTCGATCAGGACGTGCTCTGTCCGCAGTGCAACGCTCAGTTCCGCCTGAAGCGGAAGAACAGCGTCGAGTACAAGAAGAAGAAAGAGTTCGAAGAGAACATTCGCCTGGAGAAGATCGGCAGCCTCTGGCTCACCTGGGCGATCGTGGCGGTCGTCGTCGTGGTGGTCGGCCTCTTGGGCCTGATCATCGCGTCGAATCTGACCCAAGAGCCCGCGCCGACGAAGTCCACCGGTAAATCGAAGCCCGCGGCGACAGCAAAGCCCTAAATTCTGGCTGCAGCTATCTCAATCCGAATCGTCAATCGGTGAACATCCCCTTTTGGTCATTGGTCAAAATCGCTGCAATTGACTCCCGAAATCCACGGCACTAGGTTAATTGGAATGCGGACCTTGGCCACCATCGTCGCTTTCGTCGCCGCTGCGGTAGCGTCCCTGCCTCCCGACTGGTGTCGCGATTTGCCTGCCGCTTCCTGCGTTGACCAGTGCTGCGAATCTGAGGAAGCGACAGAGCAGCCCTCGCCTCAGCTTCCGCAATGCAAGTGCTCTTCTCTGGTCCTGAAGGGGACAGACGACTTACAGCCGGTTCTCGCGCTCTTGCCGTTGGTAACAACCTGGCTCGCTGCCGCCCCGCCGCTGCGCCCCACAGGCGCACCGCCAGTTCGGGTTCCGTGCGACAATCCACAGGCAATGCTTTGTTGTTGGCGGTGCTAATTCTCCGTGGCTGCGAAATCCCGGAGCGGGGAGCGTTCCTCGCCCAAGCATCCACTTTAACGGAGGATTCCCCATGTCATCGAATCGTCGTGAAATTCTCGCGGCAACTGCCGCTGCCGGCGTCGGGCTAATTGCCTCATCGTCGCTCGCTGCTCAAAAGACTGCTGACGACTGCGCCGCGAAGTGCCTGGCGTGTGCGGAAGCGTGCAAAAAGTGCGCTGCCGAATGTAAGGACGACCGCCCCGAATGCGCCAAAATGTGCGAGGCGTGTCACCACCTGTGCCTGGCTTGCGCTGCCCTGGACGGCACTAAGGTAGGCGCGGACGTGCGGGCCGCTTGCGCGAAGGTTTGCAGGGCGTGTGCCGAGGTTTGCGATAAGGACGGCGACGCGACATGCAAGGCATGCGCGAAGGTTTGCCGGGAATGCGCCGACGCCTGTGCTGCCGAACGTAAGTAGGCGATGGTCGCCTGAGGTGTCCGCGGGCTTTCCCTGCGGACGCCTCTTTCTTGCAAGCCGCAGACTGTGTATCCGGTTGTTATTTCTTCGTCTCTTTAAACGTCCCGCGAATCTCCACTTTCAGTTCGCCGTCGTTGTCGCGCGGGTCTGTGTCGTACATCCGCAGGAAGAGCCGGCCACCGCGCTCCGGCATCAGGTGCTTTTGCGGACCGACGACAAACGGGGTGCTTCCTTCGGGGTCGGCTGGGGTGCGAATCACGCCGATCAGGCAACCCAGGTTGTAGTCGCGCAGCTCCTTGGGAATCGTGATCCCCTCGGCATTCGTTTCGACCTGCAGGTGGAAGGTCCAGCGGCCGGCAGCGGTGATCGTCACCGGCTTGTCGGGCATCACGTCGATGCCGGTATCCTGC
>CAYLLN010000143.1:0-8939 GCA_964384375.1 uncultured Pirellulaceae bacterium | reverse complement strand
TACCGCACCGTCCGCTCGCCGCCAAAAAACTCACAGCCTCGCCGTGAGGGACAGAACTAGAGCAGCGGCCCTTGCTTTGATAATGTCAACCGGCGATTTGGCGTCCCATCTCTCACCTGGCCCCGACGGCGCCCTCGGGCCAACTTTCTTTCGAGCCCCGTTTACGGGGCTTTGATTATCGAGGCCCGCCGTTTACGGCGGGTTAGGAAGCGAGCGAGTCTCCCCACGACCCACTCGGCTCGCCCGCCGCGAAGCGGCGGGCGAGCCGCACAGAAAATAAAACCAAACCAGCACGAATACCCCGCCGTAAACGGCGGGTCGAACGGGCAAAGGGCCATGAATGGCCCTGCAGCAATACCGGTCCTCATCGAGGCTCGATTGATCGCCCGCCGCAGCCGCGAGAGCGGCGACCGAATAAAGCCGTGGGCGCGAGCCCACGGGAAGTTGGCCAGAGCAGCATCCAGCCCCGCAGGGGCGAAAGACGGTGACTTCGTTCACGGCTCACATCTCGGCCCAACGTCCACTCGCCCATCGGCACTGCTGGGCGGGCCGGCAGTGACGCCCGGCGAATCGGTTCGTCGCCGAAGGCTGAGCATCACGTTTCCAGTTGGTGCTGTCACGTTCAGCACACGACGTTCTTCTCGCTGCTGTTGTTCGTACCGTTGTACGTCCCAGTAGATGATCGCGCCTAACGGCGGCCCCACGGCCAGCAGAATCAGCAGCGTGCGGAGGCGGTATCGCATGGCGGTTAGTTCACGATCACGTCGTCACGCATGATGATCCCGTGGTCACGCATCACCGATCGCAGCGCGCGGCTCTGTCGCGCGAGACGGTCATGATTCATTGCCCAGCCAAAGACGAGGGCCACAACCACCGTCAGCCACAGCACATCGCGGATCGTGAAGCGGAACATGGCAGTAGTCTGTGAAAAGTAGTGTCCCAATTTGAAGTTCGGCGAATATCGATCTGGTCTGCCTTTCACCAATAGTAATACCCAGGGTCTTCCAGGCCATTCTCTTTCAGGATGCGCTGAAGCTCTTGAAGGTGTCCTTCGGTCTGAGACAGTCGACTGCGAAGTCGGCTGTTCTCGATGTCGAGCCGTACTTCATCAAGAAACCAGCCGGTGGATAGTCCGCATCCGACCAACAACAGAACACCGAGCCAGAGCACGTCGCGGATCGTGAAGCGGGACATGGATTACTCGCGAGTGGTTACTCGTTGACTCGAATTCGCCGGCGTTCTCGGCGATCAATGGCCGCCCTTTCGACGCTTTGGATTGCGGCCATCCAGTACATGGCGACCATTGCCATGATCGAGATTGCCGCACATCCGTAAACCAACATCGTCAGCACCCAGCCTGGACCGATCCACAGTCGCCAAAGGACGGCCGCCAGCAGCAAGAGCAAGCATGTGTAGCTCACGATTGTGGTGAATCAGCGCATCGCTTTTACTCCGCCCTCAGCAGAATCAGCAGCGAACGGAGGCGGTATTTCTTGGGATGCTTGTCAGAAATTCCACAGTTCCAAGTAGAAGTTCAAGGCGACATGAAAATACGATAAGTGTTGGATTGCCCACGCCACCGGCAGATAAAAACACAAGAACGAATCCTGGGTAATGACACCACGATCCCTGAGCAGTACCGCCGGTCCCGTCGAAAGGACGTAGAGCACTGGCATCGCGAATAGAGGAGCGACAATCAGCCATTTCCTGGCCGAGTCGCTTTCATTCCTCTCGTCGTCCATAGCCCCGATTCTACCCGGTAATTCACGAGCTGGCCAAATGCAAACGCCATCGTCGTGCCTCAAGCAGAATCCATATCGGTTCCCGGCAAGTATTCGACAACGCGGTTGGAATAGCCGACGGGCTGTTTTTCATTTCGCTCTGTTTGCCGCAGGTGGATACAAGCGTGGAATCAATTCGCCCGAACTATCCAATCGAATGGGCAACCCTCCCTTCACCTCCGACATCAGGCGGTCATAGCGACCACGTTCTACACCCCACCCCACGGCGAGCGCCACCACCACCGTCAGCCAGAGCACGTCGCGAATCGTGAAACGGAACATGGGGCAATACGCCTAAGGAGTAGTGGTTGACTGCGACTTTGCGTCGATTCGCATCTTTTCAATCTCCGGTCCAGGTGGGTAATAAATCACTTCATCCGAATTGCGACCGCCGTTTCCCCCGCCGCCAAGACGAACGCCGCATCCGACGAACGGCAACCCCACGGCCAGCAAAATCGACAGCGTCCGGAGGCTGAAACGCATCACGTCCTCGGATATAGCGGACAAAACGAGGCCAGTGTCGCTTCATAGTCCGAGCGCCTTATAAACGGCCACACATCGTAATCGCCCGCGAATTTGAATTGCTGGAATTCGCGGTCAGCGATGAGACGTTGACGCTTCCGCCAGTAGCCCAACGTAAGCAGCGACAAGAGTGAATGGCCAATATCCACAAAGATCCCATCGGGCCCCCACTGTAGCTGCGGCCATTCGTAATGGTGGTCGGACCGAAGGAATAGTACCCAGCGGAGAACTTCCCGGCGAATCTTCATGGGAAGTCGATATTCGTTAGTCAGTCGATACTCGTCCAAATCGCCATGGACATAGCAGAAGTTCCACAAGCGCTGCATCATCGGGCTGAGCACAGAATCGTCTTCAGGCCGCGGCTGACGGAACATGGGGAGATCGGTCGCCTGTAAGCGCCGCTCGAATTCATAGTTCGTGAGCATGCCGGCCAGGTATTCTTGCGTACCTTCCGCTAGCTCAACTCTTCGAGCGACATCGACGATCAGGACTGCTCCGTCTCGTTCCAACGATTCGCAACGAGCCTCTTTCGGCGAATCGTAGGGGTTCACTTCCATAGCCCCGATTCTACCCGGCAACGCGTTAGCCGGCCAAATCCAGAGACGACTGCTGTCGAGCATCCACACGCATCATCGCGATTCATCCCCCTGCATCGGCCGACAAGATAAGCAGCGACTGACCGTCGCGAACGATGGTTTCCGGGTCGGTGACGAACCGTTCGCCGTCGAGGTTCGCGGCCAGCGACGGATGCAGGCATCCGCCGTCGAGGCAATGCTTGCCAAACCCGGGAAACGTCTCGCCAATCTGGCGCAGGATAATCGTCAGTGTCGCTTCGCCGTCCGCAAGTGCGACCTCCAACCGATCGACTCCCGCGCGCTGCCTCGCGATCCCGTAGAACTCGACGCGCACTTTCATAGCGTCATCGTAGTCAGTTTGCGCGGGTCACCGAATCACTGGCTGGCAAATCGCTGCAAGCACAGCCATCACGTACGCCAGCACGAGCGTACCCCACAGGAGCTTGCCCAGGTGCGACTCGGGCGGGTACATGTGGACCGCCAGCAATCCCAGCAGTGTCACGAGGCCCAAGATTGCCGCGAAGACATCCGGCGGCATCCACGTCCCACCGGCCAGACCAGCCGCCACGCCAACCATCACGACCATGAGGTCGCGAACGCCGAACTGTGGTCTTGCCGCGATGGCAACCGAAGCGGGCTGCAGCGTCGGAGGCGGCTCGGCATGTCGCAAAAGCTCTTCTCGCGACGCGCCTTCGGGCGGCCGCACGACAAACTCGCCATCCACATTGGCGGACAATCTCGCACCCTCGCTGCTGGCGCGATGGTTCCGCGCCAGCCAATGCAATTCGGCTGAACGCCTATTGCCGCGTTAGTTCCACCACAGGCTCTCGCCCTTGCCGGCGGCTTGCGAGCGGACTTCGCCAACGGCCGCGCTTTCGACGGCCCGATCGGCGATGTGCCACGAGCTGATCTCGACGCCGCCCGAAGCCGTGACGATCGTTTCGCCGTTCCCCTTGATCATGCTGCACTGCGTGGGAACGTTCTTCGGGGCCGGGAACTTGGCGAGTTCCAGCTTGCTGTCGCTGCTGGTCAACGTCGGAATCTCGACGTGGGCCTTGCTCGCCAGGTCTTCCTTGGCGATCAGAGCGGCCACCACGCACAGGTCCATCACGTTCCGCAGCTCACCGAAAACCGGCTCGGCCACGGACAGCTCGTCGTACTTTTCGGTCATCAGGTCGGCCCACTTCTGCGCGGCGGGGTTCGCCTTGCCGGTCCCCTTCACGCTGCCATCTTCGCCAATCGCTTCATCCTCGGTCATCACCTTCACGCCGGGGCCACGAATTTCCCACGCGAGACCGTCTGGGCTCTTGCCGAGCGGCTCGTAGTTGCAAGCCAGCCACCATCGCGGCATCAGGTTCGTGACGCGGGCGCTATCCTTCTTCACGATGTCCAGATAGCTCGGCAGCCCCTTCACGGGCGATGCCGTCAGCTTCATCGCGATCCGCTTCATTTGGAAGTCGCTGCCGACCAGCGTGCGGGCCATTCGGCTCGTCTCGGGAATGCCCGTGATCGTGATGTTCTGTAAGCCGAACGCCTTTTCGATGCTGGCGAGCGTCTGCGGCGTGACCTGCTTGATCCCTTGCTTCAGCTTCGCATAGCGCTGACGACCTTCGGCCGTCGGGTCGATCGAGACGGTGATTCCCCCTTGGCGAGCATTTTCAACCGTGCGGAAGGCGACGAGCAAATCTTCGAGTCGCATCACCGGGCGGCCGGTCGTCACGCCGACATAGTTGCCGCGGTCGTCGATTTTCCAGCCTTCGCCAGGGCCCGCGAGAACGATGTCGTTCTGTTCGGGGTAGATGAAGACGTACTGAATCCGCTGAATGCCGGCGAGAAAACGAATCTCGTCGGGCAGTGCATAGCTTTCGTTCTGCTCGGCCTTAGCGACAGCTGCTTCGATCGCGCGAAGCGAAACCTTTCGTAGCTCGACCGGAGCGTTCAGCCCTTCGGGAACCGCTTTCCACCCCTTCACATAGTTTTCGCGGAGGAGCTTGATGTCTTCAGTCGTGGGTTGACCGATCACCCCTTCCGGAGTGACGGCGACACCACCGACCGCTTGAAAACCAAAGCCACCGCCGTTGTTCCCCGCCCAGGTGCTACTGGCGAGCGCGGCTACGAGCGCGAAGGACAAGACGAGAGACGCACGATGCGACATACCAATAGCTCCTCGAAATCGGTGCAGGCGAAAGCAGCGTCACCGGCGGCGAGCAACCGCCCGGCACGCTCGCATGCCCCTGAATTTGCCTGCGAACGTATGGTTCACAATAACTACGACTTGCGGCCTTTGCAAGAAAAGACGGCACTTGCGATTCTGCCGGGGGGCAGACTATCGTGGTGGTGGACGGTTCTGCGCGTGGCAAAACGCAACAGTCAGCCGCGACCGGCAGTGTGGCGTTTTGCTGCATCGCCGCATTTTGCCCGTGCAGGACACTATTTTTGGCTCCCATGGCCCCTCATCCCCGGCCAAAATGCTCGCTTATCTGGTGATCCGCGAAGGAACCAAGTGGACGGACGTGTACCGTCTCGTCCCGGGGCGAACCATCACGATCGGCCGGGCGGGGACGAATCAAATCGTCATCAAGGACGAGCGGTGCAGCCGCAATCACGCCGAGATTTTCCTCACCCGTGGCGCCTGGACGCTGCGCGACCTCGACAGCCGGAACGGCACGTTCGTCGGTGAGCGCCAGGTTCGCGGCGACTACACGCTCGTCCCCGGTGACGTCGTCCGCATCGCCCAGTGCCATATGGCGTTCGTGCAGGATCTGAGCCAGGCCTTTCCCGAGCAAGCAACGGGCGGACCCGACCGGCTGCCGATCAGCGAAGAGACGGTGACCGGTGCGCTCATTTCGGAAACGGGCGAGTTCAGTGATTCGAATGTCCTCACGTCGCACGAACCGACGACGATCACGCACCGCCGCAATCAAACGCGGTTTCTCGTACCCGGCAGCGGCGACGTGGCCGTGCCCCGACTGGGCCAGGCCGCGGCCAAGCTGTGCCGATTGGCGTTTGAATTGGCGAGCGAACCCGATGCGACCGCCGTTTCGCATTTGGCGCTCAACGGTCTGTTTGAAAGCGTGAACGTCGATGCCGGCGCGGTGCTGCTCTTGCCGCGGGGACATGAAGGAGAGATCGTCCCGGCGGAGTTGCAGGTCGTTGCGTCCCGAACCGACCGCGAGCCTTCGTATCACAAGCCGTCGAGCTTTCTGGCAGCGACCGTCCTTCGCGACGGCGAAGCAGTGCTGGCACGCAACATCGAAGGGGACAGCCAGCTCGCCACGAAGGACAGCAAAGGGGAATTCCACGCGACAGCGGCAATCTGTGCTCCGGTTCGGCAAGACCGCCGCGTAATCGGGCTGATCCACATTTACTCGACCGCAGTCGATCGTGCGCCCGACCCGGACGATCTGGAGTTCACGCTCGCGGTGGCCGACAACGTGGCCCTCGCCCTGCGGAACCTGGCGCAGAAGCAGGAACTGTCGGAGAACCTGAACCAGACCCGCAACGAGATTCAGCAGCTTCGCAAGCAACTGGGTGCAGAGAGCGAACTCGTCGGTTCCAGCCCGGTCCTGGCCGGAGTGCAGCAGCAGATTGCCCGCGCCGCTCCCAGCCGGGCAACAGTGCTAATTCGCGGTGAAAGCGGTGTGGGGAAGGAGCTTGTCGCACGGGCCATGCACTATGCCAGTCCGCGCAAGAAAGGGCCGTTTGTTTGCCTCAACTGTGCGGCACTGACGGAAACGCTGCTCGAAAGCGAGCTCTTCGGTCATGAACGTGGCGCGTTCACCGGCGCGACCGAGCGCAAGATCGGCAAGTTCGAGGCGGCCCACCAGGGGACGCTCATGCTCGATGAAATCGGCGAGATGAGCCCGTCGATTCAGGCCAAGTTTCTCCGCGTGCTGGAAGGGCATTCGTTCGAGCGCGTCGGCGGCAGCCAGCAGATTAAGGTCGATGTGCGGGTCATCGCGGCAACGAACCGCGACCTGGAAAAAGCCGTGGCCGAAAACGCCTTCCGCCGCGATCTTTATTTCCGTCTCCGCGTCGTTGAAGTCTTCGTCCCGCCGCTCCGCAAGCGGGCCGAGGATATCATCGAGCTGGCCAATTACTTTCTCGATCGGTTCAATGCCGAGACGGGGCGCAAGATTCGGGGTTTCACGCCCGAATCGCTGCATATGATGCAAAACTATCGCTGGCCGGGGAACGTCCGCGAACTGAAGAACGTCATCGAGCGCGCCGTCGTCTTGGCGCGGACCGACTTCATCGAGCCGGACGACCTGAACCTTTCGTCGATTGCCGCGGCCAGCGATTCGGGCGAGCTGCTTGCTCCCAGCCCGAAATCGACCTACGAGCCGCTCTCACTCGATGAGGTCGAGCGGAAACACATTCACGCCACACTCAAGGCGACGGGTTGGAACAAGAGTCGGACGGCGTCGATCCTCGGCGTGGAACGATCGACGCTCGACCGCAAAATCAAGCGCTACGAGCTCCGCCCGCCGCACTCGCGCGATGCGGAATGGCAGGCGGACTGAGTTGACTGTCCGGAACTCGCACGATGCCCACCGACGAAGACCCTCGCGTGCGACTGGCTGGTGAGCGAACGCTCCTTGCCTGGGTCCGTACCGGACTGGCGATGATGGGGCTCGGCTTTGTCGTGGCGAGGTTTGGGCTCTTTCTCACCGAACTCCGCACGGCCGAGTCGCTGCCGCCACAATCGACCGTCGGATGGTCGCTTTGGATCGGGATCGTGCTGCTGGTCCTCGGGATCGCGGTAAATCTGCTGGCGGCATGGCAATATGCCACGTTCGTCCGCCGGATCGAACGAGGTGAGCCTTACCAGCCGTTTCGCTATCCACTGGCCATCGGCGTTGCCAGCGTGCTGGCGGTGCTGGGTCTGGTGATGGTTGCGTACCTGGTTCTGCAGCATCAAGGGATGAGTCGATGAAAAATGTCGTTCTCCTGCTGATTGCGATGGTCTTGGCACATGCGCCATTGCGCTGTCCGGCGATGGCCGCGGAACCGTTGCCGCAGGAGTGGAAGTATGCGACGGCTATGAAGAAAGCGGCAGCAGAATTCAAGGGGCGCGAGGGAGTTGTGCTGCACGTTGGTGACTCGATCACGCACGCCAATCCCTATGGCCAATGGGCCAACTACGGCGAGGGACGATCTGACGAAGACAAGACACTCCTGACATGGATGCACGCTGGCAAGAACGATGACTCCGACGGCTGGTATCTTGCCCGGTTCGATGTGCCTAATGCCGGTCGCAGCCATACCGCCGCCGGTGGTCTGCGGGCGGATGAACTACTCGCTGGCGGCCGTGCCGGCTTACCGTCGATTGCCGAAATGCTCAAAAAGTACCAACCGCAAATGGTCGTGCTGATGATCGGCACCAACGACGCCTCCCAGGGCCGGTCGGTGGAAGACTATGCGAAGGACGTCGCCGCGGCCACCAAGCTGATCCTGGCTGCCCACGCGATTCCGATTCTCTCAACCATTCCCCCGCATATCGGCCGGCCAGAACTCACTCAGTCGTACAACCAGTCGCTCCGGAAATGGGCTCGCGAGCAACAGTTGCCGCTGATCGACTACGAGCGTGAAATTCTGAAACGCCGGCCCGACGACTGGAACGGAACGCTGCTCAGCAAGGACGACGTACATCCGACGGCTGGCACCGGCGGCGAAAACGGCGTCAAAGCCTCCTCGGCTCCGACCGCCGAGAACTTGAAGTCCAGCGGCTACCTGCTCCGCGGCTGGCTGAGCGTGAAGAAAATCGGCGAAGTAAAACGGACGGTGCTCGACAAATAGTTAACTCGACAAGTAGTTAAGCCAAGAGCCGCTGCACCGCATCGATCAGCTTGTCCATCGCGAACGGCTTGCGGAGATAGTCATCGACGCCGAGCATCTCGGCATACGCCTTGTGCCGGCTCCCCTCATTGGCGGTGATCATGATCACCCGCACGGGGACGGGCCGCGTCCGGCGGAGCTTTTCGAGCACCAGAAAGCCGCTCCGTTTGGGCATCATCATGTCGAGGATCACGAGGTCGGGCCGGTGGTTGTACACCGCCGT
>CAYLLN010000142.1:0-8965 GCA_964384375.1 uncultured Pirellulaceae bacterium | reverse complement strand
AGTCGCTGGCCGACGGCATCAAGCGGGCGACCGACGTGATGATCGCGGGTAAGGTGGCAGTGGTCGCCGGCTATGGCGACGTGGGGAAGGGTTGTGCCCACAGCATGAGAAGCTACGGCGCCCGCGTGATCGTGACCGAGATCGACCCGATCAACGCCCTGCAAGCGGCGATGGAAGGGTTCGAGGTCACCACGATGGAAGAAGCCGCCGCGCAAGGGAACATCTTCGTCACAACCACCGGCTGCTGCGACATCATCCGCCCCGAGCACATCGTGCAGATGAAGAACGATGCCATCATCTGCAACATCGGCCACTTCGACATCGAGATCGACGTGGCGTGGCTCGAAAACCAGGCCAAAACCGGCAAGGCGAAGAAGGTGAACATCAAGCCGAGCCACCTGGGCGCGGTCGATCGCTTCACTTTCAAAGACACAGGCCGCAGCGTGCTGCTCCTGGCCGAAGGCCGCTTGGTGAATCTCGGCTGTGCGACCGGCCACCCGTCGTTCGTGATGAGCAACTCGTTCTGCAACCAGGTGCTGGCCCAGATCGAGTTGTGGCAGAACAGCGACAAGTACGACATCGGCCTTGTCTGCCTCCCCAAGAAGCTGGACGAAGAAGTTGCCCGCCTGCACCTCGACCACATCGGCGTGAAGCTCACCAAGCTCACCTCCAAGCAAGCCGGCTACCTGGGCATCCCGGTCGAAGGCCCGTTCAAGCCGGAGCATTATCGGTACTAGCCGGCGAGCGGTGAGCGTAAGCCCACTGAGCCAGAGGATTGAATGACGGCATGGATCGCCGGCAGGAATTTTCCGTACTGAGTACGCAGTCTAGGTACTCAGTACGAACTGCATGCATTTGACCGGCCGTCTGCTGCTTTCGTCCTTTGAATTTCGACTTTCGTCATTGTCCCCATGCCCACCATCCAACCCTTCCGCGGACTTCGCTACGACCTAGGCCACGTCGGCTCGCTTTCGGACGTGGTGACACCGCCGTACGACGTCATCTCGCCCGCGTTTCAGGACGAGTTGTATAAGAAGCACCCGGCCAACTTCATCCGCCTCGAGCTCAACCGAGAGGAACCGGGGGACGGGGCGATCGAAGACAAGTATTCGCGGGCGGCCAAGTTCCTCCGCAACTGGCAGATGACGGGCCTGATGCAGCAGGATCCTGATCCGGCCCTCTACGTCTATCACCAGACCTTCCCGCACAACGGCCAGCCGGTGACGCGCCGCGGCTTCATGTGCCGCGTGCGGCTGGAGCGATTCGGCGAGGGAAAGATCTATCCGCACGAAGAAACGCACTCCGGCCCGAAGGCCGACCGGCTTAATCTCACCAAGGCGTGCAAGGCGAATCTGAGCCAGATTTTCGGCCTCTACCCCGATCCGCAGAACGCCGCGCAGGACTTGCTCGAAGCGGCAGTCGCTGGTCAAGCGCCGCTGGAAGCGACCGATCACCTCGGCGTCGTCCATCGCATGTGGCCGGTGACCGATGTGAAGGTGATCGCCGACGTTGCCGCCATCATGGACGCCAAGCCGCTGTTCATTGCCGACGGGCACCATCGCTACGAAACGGCTTGCAACTATCGCGATGAACTGGCCACGAAGGGGTCGCTCGACGAGAACCATCCGGCCAACTTCGTGCTGACGCAGTGCGTGAGCATGAACGACCCCGGCTTGCTCGTCCTGCCGACGCACCGGCTCTTCCGCGGCGTGCCGGCGATGACTTCGCAGCAGTTGCAGGACAAGCTGCGCGAGTGCTTCACCGTGCAAACGGTCGGCAAAGGACCAGACCTGGCGGCGCAGATTTGGAACGACATCGAAGGTGCCGGCGAGCAAGCCCGGCTCGCCTTCTACACGGCCCAGGACGACACCTGGACGCTCGTCACCATCGGCCTGGTTGGCGCCGGCCGCATGCACCAGGTCGCGGCCGAACAGTCGAGCGATTGGCAAAGCCTGGGCGTCTCGCTGCTCCACCGCTTGGTGCTGGAAGAGCTGCTCGGCCTAAAGGACCTGCCCAAGCCGATGTACGTGCATTCCGTGGAAGAAGTCATCGACAACCTCAAAAAAGGCGATGCAGTCGGCCGCGATGCGACCGGCCAGATGGGCGCTGGCGGCCGCTTCGAACTGGCCGCCCTGGTGATGCCGGCCACCGTCGATCACGTTCGCGCGATCAGCGAGCACGGCGAGCGGATGCCGGCCAAGAGCACCTACTTCTATCCCAAACTGCTGGGCGGGATGGTGGTGCATTTGCTGGAGTAACGACTGAGGGCGAATCATGTTTGGAGTCCGCGAAACAATAGCGTGCGTTTTTTACTGTCTTGGCGGACTGTTCGTCGTTGGGAATGTCGTACTCACTATTCGTGGAATGCTTTCGCATTACTGCGGGAAGACCGATCGAAACGCATCGATTACACCCTTAGTAGGCTCTCTTGTCGTTGCGTTCGGACTGGTTGCGGCTTGGCCAATCGATTGGCTTCGCTGGGTTGGAGTCGCATTGCTCGCGGTCGATCCAGGCGGGCTTCAGGCGCCGATTTGGATCGCGATTGCCAATTGGCCGCGGTCTCCGAAGAAAACAAATCCAGGTTGAGCCGATTGTCAACCTGCGCGTTTCACGTGAAACGGGCAAGCTGTGCCCGACTTGCGTTCCACGTGGAACGTGCGGGCCGGCGCTCAGATGCCGAGTGGCTCGGCGGAAGCCTCGCCCTCCCAGGCAAAGCAGCATTCCGCGGGAGTTGGCGCGACACTATCATCCGAGCTCCATTTTGGAGGCTTGCATTTTCGAGGCTGGCATTCTGGAGGCTGGGCGTGGTTCGCGTCCTGTGCGTGGCCAATCAGAAAGGCGGCGTCGGCAAAACGACCACCGCCATCAACCTGGCGGCATGTCTGGCCAGGGCCGGCCGGCGCACGCTCGTGATCGACCTCGATCCGCAGTGCAACGCAACCACCGGCCTGGGCCACAAGCCCGCCGAGCGGCACGCACTCGTCGAGCCCCAGCCGCTGGCGGATGCAGTGCTAGCAACCGCAACTCCCGACCTGCAGCTCCTCCCCGGCAGCCGCTCGTTTCAGGATGTTGATGCGCTGGCCCGCGCTGACGAAACGCAGGCGGACCTGCTTCGCCGGCACTTGCGGGGCGAACTGGAAGGCTACGACTTTGTGCTGATCGACTGCCCGCCGTCGCTTGGCACGCTCACGCAAACCGCCCTGTCCGCCTCGACCGAGGTGCTGATGCCGATCCAGTGCGAGTACTTCGCGATGGAGGGACTGACGCAGATGATTCAGGTGATCAAGAGCGTGATGCAGCGATTTCCCGGACGACTTGCGTTCGGCGGCATTCTCTTGACGATGTATGATCACAGCCTGGAGTTGACCCACGAGGTGGATGCCGAGGTCCGCGACTTCTTCGGCGGGATCGTCTTTGGGACTGTCATCCCGCGCGATGTGGCCGCAGCCGAGGCCCCCAGCCACGGGCGGAGCGTGATGGATTACGCCCCGCGCTCGCGAGCGACGCGAGCCTATATCGAACTGTGCATGGAGGTGCTCGAACGTGAGTAAAGACCGACGACTTGGCCGCGGCCTGGCCGCACTCCTGGGAACGCCCCTCGAAGACGAACTGCACGCCGAGGCGATTGCTAGCACGCCGGCTGCTACCGACCTCCGACCTCCGACCTCTGACTTCCGCTCGCCCAGCCCCGAGCCCCCAGCCCCGAGCCCCTCGCTGCTCCAACTCCCCGTCAACGAGATCGAGGAAAACCCCTTCCAGCCGCGGCGCGACTTCAGCGACGTGGAGATCGCCTCGCTCGCCGAGAGCCTGAAGGAGCACGACATGCTCCAACCAGTCCTCGTGCGGCGAGTCGAAGGGCGCTATCAGCTCATCTCCGGCGAGCGTCGTTTGCGTGCCGCTCGCCACGCCGGCTGGACGACGATTCCCGCCCGCGTCCGCGATGCCGACGATCGGCTGGTGGCGGAACTAGCCATCGTCGAGAATCTGCAACGCAAAGACCTAAACGCGGTGGAAAAGGCCCTGTCGTTCAAGCGCTATCTCGACGAGCATCGCTGCACGCAGGACGACTTGGCCCGCCGGCTGAAGATCGATCGCTCGACCATCGCTAACCTGATGCGGCTCTTGGAGCTGCCCGGCAGCATCCTCGACGGCATTCGTAAGGGGACGATCACTGCCGGCCATGCCCGCGCACTCTTGCCGCTCGACGACGAGCACGAACAGGTCGCGTTTGCCAAACGGATCGAAACCGAGGGCTTGAGCGTTCGCGACGTGGAACGCTTCGTCGCCGAGCGCCTCGGCGAGGACGAACCCGAAGCCGACATCCTCCCCGGTCCCGGCAAAAAGCCCCGAACCCGCACCGATCAGGTCGCGTCCCTGGAACAGGAGTTCCGGCTTGCCCTGGGGGTCAAAGTCGAGATCAAAGCCAACAGCCGCGGCCGCGGCAAGCTGGTGATCCACTTTGCCAACCACGACGAGTTCGACCGCCTGCGCGAGCAATTGACGGACAATTCCAGCGGTGAGCAGCGTCGCAAGATCGGCTGACCCCTGTCCCCTCTCCCCCTTGCCAGTTAGCATCAATGAACCGGCCGCGTTCCAAACGCGACCACCCCGGGGTGTAGCTCAGCCTGGCTAGAGCGTCTGGTTTGGGACCAGAAGGCCGCAGGTTCAAATCCTGTCACCCCGACTTTGCCATTGCGTGCCAACTGGCGACGATCCGTGCCCAAACCCTTGCACACGCGGGGGTTTTGGCGTTTCTCGGCGTCGCTGTCCGTGTCAAGTGATGACAGCTCGCGTCGATCCGAGACGCCGGAAATGCAGCGCCCGTGCAGCGCGGCCGGATTGGATGCTTCCGCAGCGGTCGGTACCGAGAGTTTTGGGGCGGGCAGCTTCGCAATCGCCTTGGCCTGATCGTCGAGGCCGATATGCGTGTAGCGCATCGTCGTCTTGATGTCCGAGTGCCGAGCCAGTTCTTTGGCTTCGGGGAGCGATGCACCATTGCGCAGAAGTTCCGTGATATGCGTGTGGCGACCGGCAGCATGAAAATCCGCGATTCCCGCGTCCGTCACATAGGGAATGCCCGCCGTCGTCAGGTCGTGCTTGACCATGACCCACGTCTTGCGGCTTTCGAGCTTCGGAAACAGTCGATCCGTGGGCGACATGCCAGCGACCCAGTTACGCACCTTCGCGGCCAGATCGGGGTGCAGCGGCAACACGTCGGTACGACGATGCTTCGAGAAAGCCGCTTCGACGGTGAGCGTCGCTGGCGATGCGTCCAGGTCGAAACTCCGCGGGGTGAGACTTCCTAGCTCACCGCGCCGCAGGCCGGTCATGTACGCCAGCTCGTAGATTCTCGCCCGCTGCTCGCCCGTAAAACGTTGCACGCGCGACTTGCTGACGCGAGCGGCTGCAATCAGTCGGCCCACTTCGTTAGCAGTGAGCGCTCGCCGCTTGTGCCTTACATCCACTTCGCAGTTCAGCCGCTCCAGGCCCAAGAGCGGATTCCGCAGCAGCCGTTGCGTCGTCACGCACCAATTCAGGAACCCGTCGAGCGACTGCAGATAGTGGTTGTACGTCCGGTGGCCAATCTGATTGGCTTGCCGAAGGCTTCGCAGGTAGTTTTGAACCGCCTCCGGCTGGAAATCGGCCAGCCGCACAAAGGCACAGCCTGTGACGACGGCACGGACCTGGTTCATCGTTCCTTTGACGTAGCGGGGCGAATTGTCCGCCAGATTGCTTTCGTATGCGGCTAGGTGCCCGTCGAGCGGCGCGAGCTTTTGATCGAGGTACCGCTCTTGCTCCGGGTCGATCATTCCCGTCGAACGTAGGCGGGATTCCGTTTCGAGCTTGGCGGCCAGCTGTTCGCTCAGCCCCTTATCGGTAAACCCCTTGGCCGTTCGACGCCGACCCTCGTGGTCCCGGTATTGAATGGTATAGACAGCGTTCTTAGCCCGCTTGTTCCGCTTGAAGATCGACGCCACTTCTCGATTCTCCTGATTCATTGCCCGCGACCTGCGGACAATCCATTTCGGTCCACTGCTTCAGCCGAGCATACGACCAACGAGCCGCATTACCGACGCGCACGGGACGAAATAACTTCCCAGCGCTCACGAGCCGCCAGACCGAACGGGTCGAGACGCTGATTAGCTTCGCCACCGTTTCGACGCCGACGAGCAACGGCTCGGCAGCGTCACCATTCTCTTGATTCGCGCTCATCGCGCCACCCCCTCTTGAGCTAGCCTTGCGAGAATCCCGGATTTGGATTCTTTGGACCGGGAAACCGAGCACGTACTTCCGCTGCTCGCCTTGCCATCCACTCCTCGTCCGTCTCGACATTGACTGGCTTGCGAGCCCGAAGCAGATCGGATCGCCGCTTGAGCGCAACCCACCAATCCCGCGGCATCACGTTATAAAGTTGGTTTTCCAGCCACACGAATAACTCACCCGCATCCTTGGGACAGAATCCGACGACCCCCGCCGCAGACTTGATGCAGCCGAATGCCTGTCGAAGGAGGTTCCCGATGTCGGGTTGCTTGAGTTCCGGCCGTGGAGCTTCAACACCATTGGGCACGAAGGCTTGCTGAAACATCCCTTGCACTTCGAGCCACCGCGACCAGGTTTCGGATCGGCTTTGATGCTTGCTTTCGCGATCGACCTGTTCTTCCGTAAAGCGAAGCCAGGAGGTTGTTAGTTCTTCCAGGATTGCCGGAAGTTTGCGGAACAGGTCATTCACATCGGTCACCGACCACATTTCACGCATCTCGTTACGCTGAATCTGAAACTCAACACGAATCGCCCTGGCCGGTTCTTCGCCACCGTAACGGTGAGCCACGAGGACCGCCCACTTCAACGGGTCGCTTGCGCTTTCCAGAATCTTGTCGTAGATGCGGCAAAGGATTTCGCATCCGAAGTTGAGGCCGGTAATACGCTTGTCCTCTCGATAGTACTTGTCCTTCCTCGCCTTACAGATGTACGCACCTTGCAAGTAGTGCTCCGCGTATTCCGCCATGTCGTGACCCACAAGGTCAACGCAAGCATCGACACGTGACGGCACGGCTTGCTTGATGGAGAACCCTAGACCTGACAGAAAGCGGATGACTTGCGCCCAAGCTTCCTGATGGCCCAATTGCATGAGGACCATCGACCCGGCCGTGACGAAGACGTTCGGCTGGTTATTGTCGGCGGCAGCGTACCGAGGAAGGCCCACGAGAAAACCGTCGAATTCGAGTGCCCATTCGACCGGGACGAGGCCCACCTTGAAGCCCATCGGGCGAACCAGCACTTGACCACCGTCAGGGTGCTCGACGACACCGGCGGCCTGCTTTCGCTGAGCATCCAACTTGGCCGGCCCGAGCAATTCTGCCAGTTCGGCAAACTTTTCCGGGTTCCAATCCCCGTGGCAACTGACGACTAGGCGATCTAGTCCGCCTCCTCCCTTCCCTTTCTTCGCCTCTTGGCTACTGGAGGCCCCCGTGATACTTGTATCGGGGGCCGCGGCCGGCCGGTTCGCGTCGCTCGCTGCGCTCGCGTCCGCGATCCCGGCCCGGCCATGCTCGGCAGCCGCAGTGCCAGCATCCAGCGTGCTGGCATCCCCTGGCGAGAACTCGCCTTGAGGTGCGATGGGTAAAGACGTAGCATCCCTGCGGTCATTGACATTCATGGTTCGCTCCTTGAACTGTTGGTGACTCTTGCCCGGCCGGTCCGATCCGACGCCAATCAGAAGCGGACCTGTCGGGTTTTTTCGTTCTTACTCGCGCGCCTCCCGCATTCCCCGTTGGCACGCCGATTGGTTTCGGCCGCGGCAACGGGGACTGGCTTCGATTGAATTTTTTCTCGCGGCCGACCAGGGGGAGACGAGGCCCCTCTCCCCCTGGACCCCCTCTACCCTCTTCCCTGTTCCTTTTTTGTCCTGTCGCCCGCGCGTCACGCAGCTGCTAGGCCCTCATCTGTCGCCGCCGGTTTCTTCTGCCGAATGTTCTCGCCCGGCTTCCGCTTACCGTTTTCTTCGCCGTTACCAGACGATTGGTGGCCACGAGGCAAGCCCAAGCCGTCGTACATAGCGGCGAGCCATCGAGCTGTCACGGCCTGCAGCAGCCATTCCTCATCGTCCATGACCCAGTTCAGTAGCAACGTCGCCATATCCGCGCGTGACCTCTGATTCGCGGCTGCCAATTGATCTAGTTTTTCCACCACATCCTGTGTCACATGGGTTTGCAGATAAACTGTGCCCTTCTGCATCGGCCGCGGTTCTTTCTTGAATAGCTTCTTCAGCTTCCGTGGATCAGCCAATCCCGCGAGTTTCACCACTCGCCACTCGATCCAATTCACAAAGCGTTGCCGGGCATTGACGGCATCCACGATCAATTCCGCTACCATCCAAGCGGTACTGCGGTTCATTCTCGTTGCGAGCGAGTCGATCCGTTCCGCCAGTTCGTCGTCGACGTGGATTTGCAGTCGCACCTTTTCGGTCTTACTCATTGCAGGTTCTCCGTTGTTGGGCGGTGAACCTGATTTTCGGCCAGCGAGTTTGCCGATCTTGAGGTTTATCCGGCTTAAGCAATCCAGAATCGCAGTTGTCGACACTAGACCTCTAGCCATCGGCATCCTTTGATCCTTTCGGCCGGGTTAGTGACAACCCTTGTCAGCGGCGAGCGTCCCCTCCAAAGTATTTCTTGAATTCCACGTAAAGCGGTCCCTCAAATGATTGACAACTTCCTTGCGAGCATTAGAACTTGTTCCCGTTTTGCCCGTTCGGGCAACGCCGCGCAAGGTTTAGGAATGTCGCGGCGATTCTCGCATGGAAGTCGCAATCGGTGACACTTGCCGCCGCGCTCGCTGTGTGCGCACTAGGGGGGATTCATGTCCCGTCGCTCGCTTCGCCAAGCCCGTACCCGGTCCCGTCGCCACTTCCTGGAGCAACTGGAGCCGCGGCAGATGCTGGCCAGCGTGCCGGTCGCGCTGCACGACC
>CAYLLN010000141.1:0-9175 GCA_964384375.1 uncultured Pirellulaceae bacterium | reverse complement strand
GAGGCCGAACGTCATCGGCCAGATGCTCGATTGGCGGCCCCAGTTGATAGCCTGCTCGAGCGTGGTGGTGATGACGTTTTCTTCGAGTCGCCCTTCGATCCAGGGCGGAATGCGGATGTTTTGGTCCATGGTCGCTCCACTAGCTGCGTAGGTTGCGGCGTGGCGTGTTGGGCAAACCGGATAGCTTAATTGATTTTCATGCTTGCGGGAGGGTCCGATGGGAGGGCGAGGCTCCTGCCGAGCTAAGCAGCTCCGCGGGAGCGTCGCCCTCCCGTGAGGTCGTCTCAAACGTGCAGCAGGCATGGCCATCCAGCCGGCAATTCGACAGCCGCACACTCTCGCCGAGCAATTCGGAAAACAGGTTCTTCTCCATGGCGCAGACCGACCGATCCCGCTCGGCGAGTTCGGGATAAGGACAGGCCCGCGCGTGCAGCACGGGCAACTCGTGCGAACGATCCACGTCAAACGGAATCTGCCGCTCGCGGAACAGCTCCGCCAGCGACTCCATCCGCTCCGCAGTCGTTTCGCCACGAATCCGCCCGGCATAGAGCGATGCCATGCGGCCGCTGATCCGCCCCAAGAGCCCGCGGCGAACTTCGGGGTCTTTGATCGCTCGAATCTCGTCCCACAAGGCGATCGCGAGGTCGGCGAAGTTTGCCCCTGCTCGGCGACGCCCTTTTTCGGTCAAACCGTAGCGATGAACGGGGCGTCCTCGGCTGGCCCGCTCGGTCGTTCTCTCGATATCCCCTTGCTCCAGCAAACGAACCAGCCGTTGGCGTACTGCCGTTGCTGTAACCTCCATTGCCGTCGCCAGTTGCGCTACGCTGCACGGTCCTGCTTTACGCAGGATGTCGAGCAGGCCGACGTCGGACGAAGGAGATTCAACAGACATGGATTGCACCAGTTTGGAACTAGTGTAATCCTATGCGAACAGTGGTTTTTGACAAGGTGCTATGTCAAAAATATCGGAGATTGGTATTTCGGCACAAGTCGAACGCATGAAACAACTTGTGTCGATTCGCACTTGCTCAATCCGGATCGGCCGTGTCGCGTGTGTCGATCTCTAGCGGCGCGGTATTCACGCTCTCGATTTCCGCCGGTGGAAGCGTAAGGACGCGGTATAGACAGAAGATCGTCAGGCCCAAAACCGAGCCAACGGAGCTGAGCATCATGATCCAGCCGAGCGGGTTCATGGCTTGGTCCTTCCTTCCGACTCCCAGCGCCGCCCCGCGATGTGAATCAGCACGATAAAGAACACCAGCAGCAGGAGAATCAGCCCGAACGACATCCCCGCGGCAGGCTTCTCGGTGAGGGTCTTCCAGTAGCTGGGGCCGTCAGTGAAGAGAACGCCTCCGAGCACCAGGATCAGAAACGCCGGCGAAACATACTTGATGACGTACTGCACGAACCGCGGAATGCGCAGGTGGGCCCCTTCGTGTGCCTCTTGTTCACCGCGCTCGATGCCCAGCGCCCAACCGTAAAGCAGCGCCTGGATGAGAGCGAGCACCATGAGCAGCATCGTTCCGGCCCAGAAGTCGAGCGTGTCCAGGGCCAGCATCCCTTTCGAGAAATAGACGACGAAGCCACTTCCCAAGGCCATGATCAAAAACAAAAACGCCACCGAGGTATGGCGTTTCATGCCGAGCCCTTCTTCCAGGAAGGCGATCACCGGTTGCAGCATCGAAATGCTGCTCGTGATGGCGGCCAGAAACAGCATCGTAAACCAGAGGAATCCGAATAGCCGGCCGGCCGGCATGGCGGCAAAGACATTGGGCAATGTCTTGAAACCAAGATCGAACGTGCCGAACTGGCCGACCATCGCCGCCGCGCCGAGGAACATGAACGCGGCGGGAATCGTGATAAGGCCGCCGAGACAAACCTCAAAGAATTCGTTGACCGAACTGGCGGTCAGGCTGCTCAGCACAACATCATCCGACCGTTTTAGGTAGCTCGAATAGTTGATGATGATCCCGAAGCCGACGCCGAGCGTGAAGAAAATCTGCCCCGCCGCGGCGAGCCACGTCTTGGGCTTGGCCAGCGCGGTGAAATCAGGATTCCACATGAATCCCAGGCCGTTCATCAGGTTCTGATCCGGATGCTCAGGATGCGGGGGACCGAGGGTGAAGACGCGGACCAGCACGAAGAGGGCACAGATCGCCATGATCGGCATCGCCCATTTGCAGAACTCCTCGATCCCCTTGGCAATGCCGCGATAGATGAGAAAAAAGTTGGCGAGGAACGTGAGGCCGATGAACCAGATGACGCGCCCTTGCCCGCCGTCGTACAGAAAGCCGTCGGCGTGATTGCCGATGAAGTCGTCGAAAAACGTCTTGTATTTCTCTGGCTCGCTCCCCTGCATCAACTCGCCGGTCAGATAGAACCACGCGTAGCCGAGGCACCACGCCTCGATAACGACGTAGTAAATGCAAATTACGAGCGGCACGAGCAGGGCGATGCCCCCCAGATATTTAGCGAGCGGATGCCGCCAGATAACGCTGTAGATTCCGGGGGCCGAATTGAATCCCCGCACGCCACCGTAGCGGCCGAGCGTCCATTCGGCCCAGCCGAGCGGAATACCCAGCAGGAGCAGCGCCACGAAATACGGGATCATGAAGGCCCCGCCCCCGTGCTGAGCGGCCTGCCCCGGAAATCGCAGAAAGTTTCCCAGGCCCACCGCCGATGCCGCCACCGCCAGGATCACCCCCAGGCGGCTGGCCCACTGCTCGGTCGATTGTCGCTGGCTCACTCGCTTGCGGCTCCGGTTAGATTCGCTTGTGTGCGAGTTCTTTCTTCAATTCCTGCCCCAGCACGCTGTGATGCCGGCTGTAAGTGAAGTAGATGACGAGGCCGAGTGCCATCCAGCCGAACAGCCGCAGCCAGTTACCGACGGGCAGCGACATCATCAGCATCAGGCAGAGGATGATGCCCATGACTGGGATGACGGGAACCACCGGGCAGCGGAACGGGCGTTTTGCTCCCGGGTTGATCTTGCGCATGACCAGCACCGCGGTGCAAACGACCACAAAGGCGAACAGCGTGCCGATATTGGTCAATTCCAGCAGTGCGTTGATCGGCAAAAGTCCCGCGAGGATGGCTACGAACACGCCGATCGCGATCGTACTCTTCCAAGGAGTCATGAATGTCGGATGGATGTCCGCAAAAAACTTCTTGGGAACCAGCCCATCGCGTGCCATCGCCAGGAAGACGCGCGGCCCGGACAACATCATGACGAGGAGCACGCTGGTGATGCCGGCCACACCGGCAGCCGCGATGATGAACTCTGCCCAGTGCAGGTTCCGCGCGGCAAACGCGCTGGAGACGCCGGCATTCGGGTCGATCTGGTAATACGGCACCATGCCGGTCAGAACGGCGACGACAGCGACATAGAGAATCGTGCAGATAACGAGCGAAGCGACGATCCCAATCGGCACGTCCTTTTGCGGGTTTCTCGCTTCCTCGGCATGTGTGCTGACGGAATCAAAGCCGATATAGGCGAAGAAAATGAGTGCCGCCCCAGCGAGCATGCCGACGGGTCTGCCATCCACTCGCTGACCGATCGTCAAACTCTCAATGCCGAAAAAGCTGAATCCGCCCCAACCGTACGGAGCAAAACCCGCTCGGCCCCCCTCGGCAAGAGGTGCGGTCCAGTTCGCCGGATTCACGAAGAACGCCCCGACGACAATCACGAAGAGCACGGCAGCGACCTTGATGAACACCATCAGGGCGTTGAACCCGGCCGATTCGCTGATTCCTTTGACCAGGATCGCGGTAATGATCACGACGATGATCACCGCCGGCAGATTGACGTACGATCCGGTCAGCGAAACCCAGTTCTGTGGCTCGCTCCACGATGCCGCGTGATTCCATTCGAGCGGCGCTTTGCCCAGCGCATCGGGAAAGTGAAAGCCGATCCCTTTCAGCACCTTCTGGAAATAACCCGACCAACCGTTGGCAACCGTGCTCGCGCCGACCGCATATTCGAGGACCAGATCCCAGCCGATCATCCAGGCGAAGAACTCGCCGAGCGTCGTGTAAGCGTAGGTGTAAGCACTTCCCGCGACGGGGGCCATCGACGCGAACTCCGCATAGCAGAGGGCGGCAAAGATGCATGCCAGGCCGGCGACGATGTACGAAACCATCAAGGCCGGGCCTGCCGTGTTCCGGGCGGCTTCACCCGTAGCGACGAAGATGCCCGCTCCGATGACTGCCCCTACGCCGAGCGCCGTCAGGTTGACCGGGCCCAGAACCCGTTTCAGACGGTTCTCGCTGTCCATGTCCGCGAGCAGGGAATCGAGCGACCGGCGCGCGAACATCTGACGAAACGACATGCAGTCCTCCGGGAGGCGAAAGCAGGCCACACTCGGCGAAAACCCGGACAGGCAGGTTTGCCGGTCCAAGGGGAGAGCGAGCGGCCTTAAGTATCTTCACGGACCTACGTGCGTCAAGCGCGGAAGGCGGGAGAATGTTTCGTATTTCACAGGCCGCGGCTTTGGACTATGGCTTCGGACGATCTGCGAGTCACGCCCGGGGGAAGTGCTGCTCGACGACGGCATGGAACTCCTCCCGTGTCGAAACCTGCCCGACGTGCGTGCGAAAGAAGCGAGCGCCGTGCTTTCCCTGGGCGTAGTTGCAGGCGAATTTGCGCATCAGCACCGTCCCCTTCTGCTCGCCGAATCGCTGGCAGCAGAGGTCGTAGTGCCAGAGCATGCATCGCCGCTGCTCGTCGATCGACGGTTCGGGCGGGATCGGTTCGCCGCGGAGAGCGGCAGCGGCCTGAGCGAAGAGCCACGGTCGGCCAAGCGAAGCCCGGGCGATCATCACGCCATCGACACCATAGCGGCGGAAGGCTTCCACCACTTTCTCGGCCGAATCGAGGTCGCCATTGCCAATCAGCGGAATGCGTTTGAGGTGTTGCTTGATCTCGGCGATCCGCTCCCAGTCGGCCGTCCCTTTGAAAAAGTCGGCGGCAACGCGGCCATGGACGGTGAGGGCGGCAGCACCGGCTGATTCGACCGCTTGAGCCACGTCGAACGCCGTAATCCGGTCGCGGGAGCAGCCGAGGCGAATTTTGGCCGTGACCGGCGTCGGCCGGCAGGCCTCGACCACCCGGCTGACGATGGCGTGAATCTGGTCGGGAAACTTGAGCAGGTACGAGCCGCTGTGGGCTTTTTCGGTGACGTCCTTCACCGGGCAGCCGAAATTGATATCGACGACCGACACTCCGTATTCGCCAGCCAGCCGGGAACCGACCTTGGCGAGCGTCGCCGGGTCGTTGTCCCACATTTGCACGGCCAGTGGCCGTGGCTCGTCTTTTACCCCCCAGAGCCGGTCGGGATGCTCGGCCTCACGCTCGTCCATCCAAACAAACCCCCGGGCGGACACCATTTCCGTCGCCAAGAGCCCCGCCCCGCCGAAGTGCCGCACGATCTGCCGAAAGGCATAGTTCGTGAACCCTGCCATCGGCGCCTGCAGGATCGGCGGATCGATCTGCACACCGCCGATGAAGAGCGGCTTGATTTGCGGGAGTGGTTCAGCGAGAAGCATACTGGCAGTGTGCGACGTAGTCGCCGATGCGCCAAGAGCGATCGTCACGTCTCTGCCCCGTTGATCCCAACCGCGCTCGCGGCCATCATGTCAGTGGGAAAGTACACGCACTCCTCGGGCACAAGCAAATCGGCGAGGTTTCCCTTGAGGTACTGTCGCTGCTCGGCGACGAACGGTGTAATGTCTTCGATCGAAATCGCTTCTTTCTCGCCATATCTGCGAAGTACTGTGCCACGCAATCCAAGTTGCACCGCGCGTCGTTCTCGTGGCTGGCCCCACGGATCGTGATCGGGATCCCATTGAAGGCGAACTTCTGAGTTCGCGACCGCTGCCTGCCACTCGGTGCGATCTTGATTGCGATTCGGAGTAAAACTGGATGGTACGGCTAGCCGCAGTACCTCGTCGAAAAACGTTCGTCGCAAACGGATTGCAAGAATGCACTCTTGACCTTCCTTCGTGCCCCAGCCTGAACGATACATCATCCAGAGGAAATTGGGCTTGATCCAACTCATGCGCTCAAAGCTAAAGCCACCACCAAATCGCTGATTCTTAATCGCGAACTCCGCAATGGAACTGCGATACGCTTGGTAAACGTAAACTGAATCAGAATCGAATTGTGCCAAGATGTGGCGGCCTGTCTGGGGCCATTCACGATTTTGGTCAAGATACCGCTTGAATCTCATTGTTGCACCCGCAGCCGTCCTCCCGCGTCCGCTTGCCACACCGTGCCGCGAACCACATCGAGCGCCGTCAGCCAACCGCCGCCGTGGCAGAATGTGTCGATGCAGATCACGTGGCCGCCATCGAGGATGTTGCCCATCCGCTGCGACGTGTGGCCGACCACCGCGATTTTGCCGTTGTCGTGCGGTCGAGGGCAATGGAACATGAGGTGTTCCCAGAACAGCAGGTAGTCGGGCTGCTCGTCGAGCCCCATGTCGGCTTCATAGTTGGCATGGACGAAGAAGTGCGTGGCGGTCTCATAGTACCGCCGGCAGCGGCGGATGAACGACCAATGCTCCTCCGGCACTTTGTCCAGCCGCCCGCCGTAACTCTTGAGCGTGCTGTTTCCGCCGCATTCCTTCCAGCCGTCGAGCGAGTTGGGGTTCGTCAGCGCGTCCAGCATCATGATCTCGTGGTTCCCCATGAGCGGGACCAGGTGGCAGCGTTTCTCCAGCTTCAGCAACTCGTCGATGACGCCGCGGCTGTCGGGGCCCCGATCGACATAGTCGCCGAGCGTGACGATCGTGTCGTCCGGCTGCGGATCGATCGCCGCCACCACCGCGCGCAGCGCCGCCGCACAGCCGTGAATGTCGCCGATGGCAATGGTGCGTCCGGGCATGGACGATGATGGGCAGGGTTGATAGCTTAGGCCATGCACATATTAACCCGAAGCGTAAGCGAGGGTACGCATCAAGCGAAGGCCACGATGTCCCTCGCTGACGCTTCGGGTTGGTATTCGAGGAAACCTACGCATGAGCGAACTCGACTTCAATGCCGCCGCCTCCCGCTCGCGGCAAAAGCGGATGCTGGACCAGATGCAGCAGCTCGGGCTGGACATGGTCATCGTCCAGACGATCGAGCACGTACAGTGGCTGACCGGGGCCCGCTACGCCTGGACCTTTTCGCCCGTCGCTGCCCTCGCTGCCGACGGCCGCCTCACGCTCGTCGCCCCGCGCAAGGGGCTCGGCATTCCGGCCGCGGCCGACGACCTCATCCCCTACGAAGCCCAGTGGCACAGCACGCTCCGCAACGACCAACGGAAGGCGGCGAGCGACGAACTGCTGAAGGCCCTGCAAGGGAAGGCGAATCCAAAGCGAATCGGCGTTGAATTCTCGTGCTTCACGTCGCATTTGAACGCGTTACCTGGCGAACGGGTCGATATCGAGCCGACCCTCTTTCGCCTTCGTCGCAAAAAAGACCCCGACGAACTGGCCAAAATTCGGAAGGCGATTGCTGGCACCGAGAAGATGTACGCTCTGGCCCGGCAGATCATCGAGCCAGGAATCACCGAAATCGAGGTCTTCAACAAGCTACAGTCCGCAGCCGTCGAGGAATTCGGCGAGCCGCTGACCGGCACCGGGAACGACTACGCCTGCGGCGCTCGGGGCGGGTCACCGCGCAATGGCCGCAAGGCGGAGGCGGGGGAACTCTATATCCTCGATCTGGGACCGGCGTTTCGCGGCTATTTCTCTGACAACGCCCGCGTGATCTCAGTCGGCCGCAAACCGACCGACGAGCAACTCACGGCCTGGCAGCACATCGTCAATATCTTTAGCGTCGTGGAGAAATCGGTGAAGCCGGGCAAAAGCTGCCAGGAACTGTTCCACGAGTGCGACGCGCTCCTGCACGAGGCCCCCGTCGGCATTTTCAATCATCACTTGGGGCACGGTATCGGTCTCTTCCCGCACGAAACGCCGCACCTCAATCCGCTCTGGGACGACAAGTTTGAAGTCGGCGACGTCTTCACGAGCGAGCCGGGCCTCTACGACGAGAAAATCCTGCGCGCGGGCCTGCGACTGGAAAACGACTACGTGGTGACGGAGACGGGTGTGATCAACTTGAGCCCGTTCCCGCTGGAGTTGTAGTCGCCAAGCCGAATCGCTAGGGAGGTGTCTCGTGGCGGACGATTCGACTGGTGCTAGTGGAGTGTGGAATCTCAGCCGCGAGGAAAGACTAAAGCTCGCCAATTGGCTCCTTACTGTCGAAGCGTCTGAGTTAAGCGTACTTGCTCGAAAACGCCTCACGAAAGTTTTTCCTTCGGCGCCGAGGGAAATGATTCATACCGCGGAACATCACTTGTTCGTTGACGGCAAGGATGCAGCCTTGGCTTGGATTGCCGAACTGGCCAGGTTTCTTCAATCGGACGACTCCCAGCCACCACACCAAGGCCACGATTGGGATTTGCTCCACCATTTGTACAACTGGTGGCAATTTCGAGCACTTCTCCCCGATGGAAAAGCGGAATTGATCCAAATTGCGAAGGAGGCACAAGAGTTCATCAAAGAAGGAAGTCTCGACGCAGCGCTGGCTTCCTTGAAGGCGATTGAGGAATCGCTTGAAGGCAATCTGAACTATCCGCAAATCGAGGACTGACGCAGTGCGATGGCAGCAGGACTTAACGAATCGCAACAGGAAGCCGTACAAACCCTTTCCGGGCCAATGCTCGTGCTGGCCGGAGCCGGCAGTGGCAAGACGCGCGTCGTCACGTTTCGCATCGCGAACCTGATCAAGCACGGCACGCAGCCGGGGCGGATTCTCGCCGTCACGTTCACGAACAAAGCCGCGGCTGAGATGCAGGAGCGGATTTCGTCGCTCATCGGCAAGGGGAAGAAATCACCAGCCGACCGACCGCAGATCAGCACGTTCCATTCGCACTGTGTCCGCGTCCTGCGACGGCACGCGCGGAAGCTCGGTTATCCCGATCGCTTTGCCATTTACGATCGTGGCGACCAAGAGAGCCTGGCCCGCACGGTCCTGCGGGACATCAAGGTTGGCAGCGAGGCGATGCGCCCCGGCGATTTGCTCTTTCACATCGGCCAGTGGAAGACCCGCGGCTTGCGCCCGCCGGAAGCTGCCAGCGCCGCTCGCGACGACAAGGAACACCTGGCCTCGATGGGCTACCGTCGCTATC
>CAYLLN010000140.1:8281-9822 GCA_964384375.1 uncultured Pirellulaceae bacterium | reverse complement strand
TTCTCGATCCACATGGATGGTCCGCGGCACGAGCACGATCTGGCCGTCTGCCGACCGGGAACTTACGACATTGCTGTGCGGGCGATTCGTGCCGCCCGCGCTCGCGGCTTTCGCGTAACCACGAACACGACGCTCTTTGCCGGGGCCGATCCCGACAAGACGCGGGCCTTCTTCGACGAGATGATGGCCCTCGGCGTCGAAGGAATGATGGTCTCGCCGGGCTACAGCTACGAGAAGGCGCCGGACCAGGACCACTTTCTCCGCCGCGACCAAACGACGAGTCTCTTCCGCCGCGTGCTGGGCCGGCCCAAACGTGGGTGGCAATTCAATCAGACGCCGCTGTTCCTTGAATTCCTGCAAGGGCGCTATGACCTCGAGTGCACGCCGTGGGGGAGCCCGACGTACAACATCTTCGGTTGGCAGCGGCCGTGTTATCTGGTCGGCGAAGGATACTGCCAATCGTTTCAAGAACTGATGGAAACGACCGACTGGAGCAAGTACGGCCGCCAAAGCGGCAACGCCAAGTGCCGCGACTGCATGGTCCACTGCGGCCATGAACCGAGTGCCGTTGCCGCCACGTTCAACTCGCTTCGCGGCCTGGCCCGCACGGCACGCCTGACGCTGATTGGCTCGCCGTAGGTTACGACAGCGAGCGAACATCCAAGCGGCAGCTGTTGTCCTCATCGCAGAACCCGGTCGCGGCCTTGTCGTGTAGCCTTGAAATTAGCCACATTGCCGCGATAATCGGCCGGAGACACCAATCACGCAGATCAGCCGAAGTGGCGGAATGGCAGACGCGCTGGATTCAAAATCCAGTACTCGCAAGAGTGTGTGGGTTCAAGTCCCACCTCCGGTACTGTTTTATCGCAAGGACTTAGTGCATGAGCACGTAAGTCAGCTTCGCTGGATCTCCCGGCCCCGACCCGAAAAAGCACTGCGTTTCAGTCTGCTTTATCGAGGGCATTCCAGGTTGCTGGGAGGAACGCTGGCCAGGTTCCGGGATGCTGAAGCATCATGTACTGCACGAATGTGCCGATCCTCTGCTTGACTGCCTCATGAAGAGATTTCACGGTGAGATACGAGTCTAGATCTTTGGCAACATGTCGCCATCGTATCGGCTTCTCGACCTCTGATCGGAATGCTACTGCTGTCCGAAGTATTTCTTGCGCATGCACGGCCTCACCCCGAGCTACGAAGGATTGGTAGACTTTCCATTCGTCGACTTCGCTATGTTCATCCATCCGGGTGAAAAGCAGCGTGAAGATCTCGAACGGAAGGTTTGTGGTTACACCACCTTTCCCATCACGGTACTCTGCCTTTTCGATCTGTATGACAGCCTCGAAACCCTGCTCCGTCACGTTGCATTTCTCAACGATCTTCATGTCGAAGAACAGCCCCGCACCTGGGCTCGGAGTTATCCAAAAATCACCAGCGACGGTGCCCATGAGGTCATTCTTAATTGCAGGCCCAAACTCCAAGATGGACTTTCCGTTCTTTTCGACGAAATAAATCGGATCAACGAGCACCCAGAATCCGAGCCG
>CAYLLN010000140.1:0-8271 GCA_964384375.1 uncultured Pirellulaceae bacterium | reverse complement strand
CCGCCGCGGTTTCCAGGCGAACAAAAGCGGTATCGAATGAATCGCGGCGTACTGTCGCATCGCGTCGAGTTCGGAGGTCTTCATTTTTAGAATCTCCTCACCGCGTGTTTTTACTTCAATAAACACGGGCACCGATTCGCCACGATGCTCGATCACCGCAAAGAGGTCCGGAATGCTCCAGTTGGCGCCAGATTGGCTTGAAAAGTAATCCTGCTCGAGCCGATGCACGAGCGAACAACGACCAAGCCAGCTTAGGATCGCTGCGAACTCGGTTTCGGCAGAAAGTCCATACTCGATGGACTGAACACGCTTGATGAAGTCGGATGCGTTCTGGAACTCCCAGTTAACTGCTTCACCCGCTTTGACAACGACATGCCCGGCCTGCGTCCAGTTGAAGGGACCCAGGCCTCCGATTCCATCGCCTGCGTTCGAGCCGGAATTGGACATAGGCGTTATATCTTTGGATGAATGGCGGCAATCAGGCAGATGCCGATGAGCATTGGAAGGTTCACCCGATGAGGTCGCATCAGTCAAGTTTCCGGAGCCGCGAAAGAGGTTGGCACCGTACGAAACCCGCGCAGCTGACTGAACGGAGTGATTGACGAATGGAAGTTCGGACAACCGAGACAATTCTGTCACGGTTTTCTTTGATCCGATGTTACTTCCCTGTGAGTTCGCACGCTCGGCTGCGCAACCTTTTTGTCCACCGAAACCGAGTCAAAGGAGTACGGATGAGCTCAAGTCCCACCTTCGGTACTTAGGTCGGTTGGGCCGGCGGGGCGAGGCCCAGGTCGTCGGCAATTAGCAGCAGGGCGTCGGCGACGAACTGAATGTGCTGATCGAGGTCCACGCCCAAATCGTTCGCACCGCGCGTGATATCGTCGCGGTTGATGCTGGCGGCAAAGCCCTTCGCTTTGAGCTTCTTCTTGACACTGGCTGCCGTCAGGCCGACCAGCCGCTCGGGCCGAACCCACGCACAGGCGGTGATGAAGCCGGCCAACTCGTCGCAGGCATAAAGCGTCTTGTCGAGCCGGCTGATGCGCGGGCAATCGGTCAGGTAATCGGCATGTGACTTGATGGCGTAGATCACATCGGCCGGATAGCCCCGCTCGGCGAGGATTGCCGCGCCTTTCAGTGGATGCTCTGGCGGATCGGGCCAGCGCTCGTAGTCGAAGTCGTGCAACAGGCCGACGATCCCCCACTTCAGCTCGTCCTCGTTCCACTTGCGAGCGTAGGCCCGCATCGCCGCCTCGACCGCCAGCATGTGCCGCCGGAGCGACTGCGAGTCGGTGAACTCGTGCATCAGGGCGAGAGCGGAATCGCGGTCCATTACGTTTCGAGATCGCTCGGCTTCGCGTTCAGCGGCTTGGTGTTTTCCTCGATCTCCTGCTTCTCGCGCCAGGGCTTCTTTTCCTTGTAGCTGTCGAGTTCCTTCTTAAGCTGATCGCTCACGTCATCTTCCTTCTCGCCCAGTTCCACCGCCTTCGTGGACCACTTGATCGCCGTCTCCCAGTCCCCCTTCTCCGCGTAACCGCTGGCGAGCGTGCTGAGGATGTGCGGCTTCTCGTACTTGGTCAGCTCGCAGGCCTTGGTCCCCAGTTCGATCGAGCGGTCGGCATTGCGGACCTTGTCATCGGGCGACGTAGCGAGCACCCAGGCCAGGTTGTTGAGCACGCCCGTGTCCTTGTCGTCGAGCTTCAGCGCACTATCGTAGTCGGCCACCGCCTCGGCATGCTTGCCGACGGAGAGCAGCGCATCGCCGCGCGAACGGAGGGCGTCGGCCTTCGATTCCTTCTGCTCGTCATCAAGCTCTTCGGCGTATCCGTCGATCACCGATGTGAGCAACTCAATCGCCTTGCGGGGACGATTGTCGCCAACGTAGTAAGTCGCGAGCTGTAGCCGGTATTCCAGGTTCGTCGGGTCGGTTTGCAGGAGCAGTTGCACGTCGGCAATGGCTTCGCCGAACTTCTTCTGTTGGGCGGCGAGCATACTGCGAAGCAGCACGGCCTGCGGCAAGTCAGGCCGTTGGGTGAGAGCCTTCTCCACGTCGGCCTTGGCCTGGGCGTCGTTCCCTTCAGCAGCGTGCAGACGACTCCGCATGAGCAGCGCCGGCAGGTCATTGGGCTCAACCTTCAGCGCCTCGTCGAGATCGGCGATCGCCGACTTCAGGTCGTCCTGCATGATCTTCACGCGAGCCCGCAAGTTGTAGCCGAGCGTCGAGCGCGGCGCGAGGTCGATCACCTGCTGGCAGAGCTTCAGGGCCTCGTCGTACTTCTTGATGTTCGTCAGGGCTTCGGCCAAGGCGCCGAGCGCGGCGGCGTTATCCTGATCCTTTTCGACGAGCGTCTTCAGATCGGCAATCGCCTTCTCGCTGTCTCCCTTTTCCAGGTAGAGCAGCGCTCGCCCCTGCCAGGCTTCCGTGTTTTCCGGGTCGGCCTTCACGGCGGCATCGTAGTCGGCGAGCTTCTTCTCGTTGTCCTCGGTGAGCGAGGCCCGCAGGACGAGTGCCTTGGAAAGCTGTTTCACGTCGTCTGCCGCTTTGAGCAGCTTGATCGCTTCGTCGAGAGCCGTTCCGGCCGCCTTCTCGTCGCCGCCGGGCAGAGCTTGCAGCTTGGCTTCGAGCAGATAAACATCCGGCAGCTTGGGATCGTGCGACTTCGCCTTGTCGAGATCCTTCAGGGCAAAGTTCCGCACCAGCGGCCAGCGCGGGCTGGGGGGCGTTTGTTCGAAGATGGCTGCCGAGAGTCGGTTGGCGTGCTGGTAAAGCGTGGCCGCCAGCATCTGCTTGGCAAACGCCTCCTGGTCCTTGTCGAGCCCCTTCTTAATAGCGCTTTCGGCCAGAGCCACGACCTTTTCGAGGTCGGCCAGCGTCTCAGCGGCGAGTTGCAGGTCGGTCGCCTTGTCGAGGTCGGCTTGCCCCTCGTTGGCGGCAAGGGCAGGAAGGGCAACGGCCAGAGCAGCCAGGAGGGTCAGCGAAGCGGCGAGGGATCGGAACATAAATCGAGACTCCAAATCGGAAGGCGGGCAGGAGCCGGCTGTGGGTCGGTGCCCGTATTATTGCGCGCCGCGGGGCTTTGTGCTACGCGAATGGGCAGGGAAGGCGAGAAACCTGCGAGCGAAAGGTGGTAAAAGATTGCGGGAAAGATGGGACTCCGGGATGCCGTTGCTCTGCTGCGAAGCGGGCAGGTAGGCTGAACCCAGTTGAGAACTGCCGTAAGGGAGCCGCGATGATGCGAGCTGAATTGATTGTGTCGGGGTTGATCGTCGTGGCTGGAGGTTTGGGCTGCAGCCGAGCAGCGCCGGTGGCTGAGATTCGGCCCGTTTCGACCCGCGCGCCCGCGACTGACGGTGAGGCTGGCGATGGTGAGGGTGACGCCGCTTCGAGTGCGATCGAACCGGCAGCGACCGATTGGCCCAATTGGCGGGGCGCCGATCAGACCGGCATCGCCCTCTCGGACGCTCCCACCACTTGGTCGGCGACGAAAAACGTCATCTGGTCGGCCGATGTGCCGGGCAAGGGGCACTCTTCGCCGACGGTGTGGGGCGACAAAGTCTTCCTCGCCACAGCCGACGAAGGGGCAAAAACCATGTCGCTCCTCGCCTTCAGCCGGGAGAAGGGGGATCTGCTTTGGACCTGTCCGCTGCACCAGGGCGGGTTCATGCACGTCCACGGCAAGAATACGCAAGCTTCGGCCACCGCGGCTTGCGACGGGAAGCAGGTCTATTGGATCGCCATGGTCCAGGACGCGATCTGGCTCTCGGCCGTCACGGTCGAAGGCAAGAAAGCCTGGCAAACCGAGGTCGGGCCGTTCGTTTCGATGCATGGCTATGGCTCGTCGCCAGTCCTCTACAAGGGGCTGGTCATTGTCCAAGGGGACAGCAACGGTCCCGGTTGGCTGGCTGCGATAAATGCGCAAACTGGCGAGACTCATTGGCGAGTCCAGCGGGGTAACGGGGCGAGTTTTGGAACGCCGGTCATCGTCGAGATCACCGGCAAGCCTTCGCAGCTCCTGCTCAGCGGCCAGGACAAGGTCATCAGCTACGACCCGCTCACCGGCGACAAGCTGTGGGAATGTGCCGGCCCCTCGACCGTGGCGGCGAACACGATGTGCTCTCGAGGCGATCTCGTTTTTGCCAGCGGCGGCTACCCGCAGCGGAACGTCTTCGCTATTAAAGCCGACGGCAGCGGGGAGATTGTTTGGCGGAAGCCTTGGAAGTGCTACGTCCCGTCGATGCTGGTCGATGGCGAGCGGCTCGTTATTCCGCAAGACGACGGCGTGCTGCACGTCGTCGAAGCGGCGACCGGCAAAGAGCTGTGGACGAAGCGCGTCGGCGGCGATCTCACGTCCTCGCCCGTTCTTGCCGGTGGTAAACTGTATGTGACTACCGAAGCGGGCAAGACGGTCGTCTTTGGATCGACCGCGAAGAGCGCCGAGGTCGCCACGAACGACAACGGCGACCGCTGCTACGCGACGCCGACCATTTGCGGTGGTCAAATATTCCTGCGGACGCATTCGAAGCTCCTCTGCATCGGCGAGCCTGTCGCAGCAGGCGGCCAGTAAGCGCGATTTGTCGTTGCGATGCCCGCGTCTAGCGTGCGCCGCCACCCGCCGGAGCGATTGCTAGCGGTGACTTGTCGCCGGGTGGCCTGCCAGATTCTGTCTCATCTGTTCAATCTGGAACTTGGCGCATCATCGCATTTTCTAATGCTGCGCAATTCCATGTGAATTCCCGCTATTCTCCGCCATTCCGGGTGGACCGTTGGGCAGTCAGGGCTTTTGGGGGCTTGCAATCAGTTTTCGGCCCGTCCATAGTGGCCCGGCAAATTCAGTCCAGCTTGCCTGGATTGACATGAGCGTGTGTTGGTTAGTTCCCACCAGTCTGCATGGAGGAATGCGAATGAGAACGAGTTTTTGTTTAGCGGCGCTGTTGTTCATCCCCGCGTTGTTCGTTGCTGGCGCCTCGGCTGACGAAGCCCAGCCGTCGGCTCCGGCCCAGCCAGCAGCCCAGCCCGCCGCTGCCGATTCGGCAACCCCGGCTGCTGAGGCTAAGGCCGCCGAAGGCGATGCCAGCACTGCCGGCACCCAATCGTCGGAAACACAGTCGTCAGGCGAGCAGTCCGCCGAAGGTGAGAAGAAGCGTCTCTTCCACCGCCAGCCGATCTTCCTGGGAATGCTCCGCCGCAACAACGACATCCGTCGTCGGGCCGGGCTCTTCCCACACCGGATCAATCCGGCTCTGACCGCCGCGGCCCAGGACCATGCCAACTACATGGCCCGGACCGGCCAGTTCAGCCACTACGTGAATGGCGGGCCGCAGTATCGGGCCAACAAGTTCGGCTTCCGCGGCGGCGTTCGCGAGAACATCGCCTACGGCACCCGGTCGATCGACGGGGCGTTCAACATGTGGCAGAACAGCGGTGCCCACTATGCCTCGATCGTCAGCGGCACCAGCGAGGCCGGTTTTGGTTACGCGGTCGGTTCGGGCGGCCAGGTCTATTGGGTCGGCCTCTATGCCTCGCCCGCTCATGGCGATGCCGAGGGCGAAACCGAATCGGTCGTTGCGGCCGCCCTCGACGAAGAAGCCAAGGCCGAAGCCGAACGGAAGGCCTCCGAGACGAACGTGGCCGGCAGTGGCACGACCGATTCGAACGTCGTCCCAGCCAGCGCCGAGGTCCCGGTTGAAGGGACGCCGACTCCCGCCGCCACGAACGCGACCCCGGCCAATCCGAGCGGAAACGCGACCGTGACGAACGCCGCTCCAAGTAACAACTATTACTACTACCCGCAGCAACAAAGCCGACGCCGCTGGCGACGTGGGTAAATTGCGCAAAGCGGGAAAACCGCTCGATTAGTCAGCCTGAACCAGCCGCGGGCCATCCAGCCGGATCGCCCGCGGTTTTTTGTTGACAGGTTCGACATGCCCGCGATGCGTCCCGCCGGCTCGGCGGGACTTCTCCGGCCTCGCGCCATCCATCAACCAGGGGAATCTGCCATCAGTCAGCCCATGACTGAGTAGGCCCTCGCCAATCGCTCGCCATTCATAACTTTGCACAACTTGTCATCGTCGCACGCGATATGAATCGCCCTAAGTGCTTGCAGCACAGCCCATTTTTCACTCTACCGCTGCTGGCTCGAGTATGAATTCTATTCCCTCTCACGCTGCTCCCTCGAACGGCTTGAACATGCCCAAACCAGGGAGAGCGTTCCTGGATTAAACCCTCCGCGCTCCCGGAAACCAGGTTGTCAAAGACCGATCGACCCCAGCACAAACTCGCTCACCAAAATCGACCACGCGCGCAGCATCAGCAACCCATTTTGGCAGTCGCTTGGCTACGTGTACAAATGATGCAAATCCTGCGCCGGCTGCTTGAGACTGGTGGAACCAATTCTCTGATCGTCTCGTAGTGCAGACCGGTCTCGCCACTATTCCGCGCCAACTTTTCGCACTCAGCCTCTTGGAATTCATCCTCGACGCGAAATATAACCAGGGGGGACTATTCGCCCCTCCTCGCGCCGTCCCTATCGCGGAGCGCCTCGCATGGCCTATTCCGGCGACACTTCGGCTGCCATTCAAGGCTGGCTCGGCCGGCTCGACGGTGACCGCTCCCTGGCGAGAAACGAACTCATCCGCGTTTCCTATGAACGCGTCAGGATTCTCGTTCACCAAATGTTCGCTGGGTATCGGCGCGTGCATCGCTGGGAAGGTTCCGATGATGTAGTGCAAGGCGCCCTCCTGAAATTGCATGGTGCCCTCGACGAGGTTTCTCCCAAAACCACGCGCGAATTCTACGGCCTCACCGTCGTCCAAATTCGCCGCGTGCTGCTCGACCTCGCCCGCCATCACTTTGGCCCTGAAGGACACGCAAGGAAGCATCTTTCCCCTCCTGGCGGCGAAGTCGGCAGTTCCTGGCTCGCTGGAAATGGCGGTTCGCGAGAATCGCTCACTTTGGAGGATTGGTCCGAATTTCACGAGCGTGTGCTCGCCCTGCCCCCCAAGCTCCGTGAGGTCGTCGAACTCATCTTCTACCAGGGCCTGACCCAAAAAACCGTCGCCGAAATCCTCGGGGTGTCCGAAAAGACCGTCCGCCGCCGCTGGTATCAGGCGAGGCTTCTGCTTGGCCGCGGCGATGGGGATGCTGACGCTGGCCAAAACGACGAGCCGGATGAGGACCACAACGAACCTTAGGGGCCAGTCCCGTGCCTCCGACCGACGACGACCGCCTGTTCGACTGCCTGGCCCAATGGGAAGCCAGTCTCGATGCCGGAGCCGAACTGTCGGTCGATCAGCTCGCGGCAGGGGACGAAGAGCTCTCAGCTCAGCTCCGCCGCTGGATGGAGCCGCTCCGCGCGACGCACTGGGTCCGCTCGGTCGTGACCGATCCCGAACTGGGCAACGTGGCCCATTCGCAGACCGCCGACGAAACGGCCGATCCGCGGATTCGCGACACGAAGGTGATTCACCGCGTCAATCCGCTCGCCGGTGAAGACGTTCCTCTCGATGAGTTTCTGCTCCGGCTTGCGGCCAGTGGCGTGCTTCCGGCCGACCGGCGGCAAGCGATTGAATCCGAGACGACCTGCTCCTCCGGTGCCGCCTTAGCGGCCAATCTGGTCGAGAGCGGCCTGCTCACGCCGTTTCAGGCCGAGTCGCTTCTGCAAGGCGATTTCACCCGCCTCGTCTTGGGCAACTATGTCTTGCTTCGGCCGCTCGGCAGCGGCGGCATGGGAGACGTCTTCCTGGCCCGGCATCGGATCATGGATCGCCTCGTGGCGCTCAAGATGCTCCCGTCGTCGGCCCGCCGCTATCCCGCCGCCGTGCAGCGATTCGAGCAAGAGATCAAGGCCCTCGCCTGCCTCTCGCATCCGAACATCGTCATCGCCCACGATGCCGCCAACGATCGCGGCACGCACTTCTTCGTGATGGAATACGTTTCTGGCGAGGACCTGGCCGCGGTGGTTCAGCGCTGCGGCCCGCTCCCCTGGCCGATGGCCGTCGAGTGTTGCCGCCAGGCCGCCGAGGGACTCGCCTATGCCCACGCCCGCGGCATCCTCCACCGCGACGTAAAACCCTCGAACCTGATGCTCGCTCATAGCCGCGACCAGTGGTCGCGCGATCCTCAAAGCCGCGACCTGTCCCTTCCCCAAAGCCGCGACCAGTGGTCGCGCCTTCGGGAGGGCGAGGCTCCCGCCGAGCCGTGGTCCCCTCCCCCGGGCGGCCCCCGGCCCCCCCCCCGCCCGACCCCAGGACGGACCCCCCGGCCCCCCCGCCCCC
>CAYLLN010000139.1:0-10748 GCA_964384375.1 uncultured Pirellulaceae bacterium | reverse complement strand
GCTTGATACGACGGGTGCAAAACGAGCAGGTCCGCTTCTGAGTCGGGCAGCGTCAGCGGCACGTCGAGCTTCACGACCGCTTCGCTCTGATTGATTCGCCAACCCTCCAGCGGGCGGCGATCGACGAGATCAGGATCGAACGTCGTTTTCTTGTCTTCGAGCTTGTCGTCGGCCAGCTCATCCTCCGGCGAGTTGGCCTCCGGCTTGGGCGGATGGTAATCCGTGTGCTCGATCACAATGACGTTCGGATCGATCCCCGGCACGCCAGTACCGCAACCGAGTAAACCGCAGCCGACCAAAAAGACGAGCGCGACGCCAGCCATCGTCCGCGGGAACATGAAGGGACTCCATTGCGAAGGAGAACGCGGCCCAGAAAAGTGTTGCCAGCTTCGATGCGCCGCGGCAGCCGATTATTCCCGCCGGTTTGTAACAGCCGGCTGCTGCCTTAACTGCCGTGCAGAGAATGGCTTAGGACAAGCCAGGCACTCACTCCTTCTTGCTCCGCCAACTTGTCAGGAGTGCTTCCAGCTGCTGCTGCTTGGGCTGTGGGAGCGAGGCGATCAGGCATTGTCCAGCCGCATCGCAGCGAATTTCGCCCGGTCCACCGCCGTCACGAAACGCATCCTCGCCAAGCTGCGTCCGCACCAAACCCACGAGCGTTTCACCGGCCGGATCGTCCTTGAGGAGTTCCGCCACTTTATAGACTTCCAGCTCGCACCGCGTTTCGAGCGTCTCGGGCCGCATGATCTGAATGGTGCCTGGATCGACGATGCGCCATGCCAGGTCCATCGGCCCGGTGAGCGCCGTGAGCGAAGCCGATAGCGGTTGCTTGTCCACAGCCAGCGTCGCTTCGCCATCGGGATTCCACCCAGCAGCGGCCACATCGCGCCAATCGACGAGAATCCGCACGCCCCCCGCTTCTTCCAATCGCTTGAGGATGCGGCCGAGCTGCGTCGGCTGGCTGAAGTTGAGCGTGATCGGCGTTTGCAGCTTCGACTTCCCTTGCTCCGAGCGGCTGGCCAGAGCGAACAATGCCGGATCGAGCACCGTTGCCGAGAGCTTGAGGCCCCGCGCGGCGCGAAGCTTCTCCAGCAGAACGATAATCTGAGCATGGGCAGCGGACGATTGGCGGATGCTGAGGGCGTCGGCGGAAGGTGTCATTTCACCTGCAGCACCCCAAGACCTCGGATCAATCAGCGCCTGGATCAACTCCGCCAGTTCAGCAGCGTCCCCCTCGTCCCCCCCCGTCAGATCCTTCACCGGATACGAACGCGTACGCGGCGGATCGGGCTCGGCCAGGCGAACGACGAGCTGTCCATCGACATCGATCGCTTCGAGTTTGAGCTGGCGAGCGGCCGTCGTAATCGCCGCGCCGACGGACGAATTCGCGAGCTTCAGCGTTACGGGCGTGCTGGGGCCGACTTGCACGAGCGGCAAGGCGTCGGGTTCGAGCGTGATCGGGATCGTCGAGAGGTCGGACATCACCTGCAGGAAATCGGCCAATGGTGTGCCGTCGGTTTCGATTCCCGGCAATGGATCGGCCATGCGAGCGGCCACATCGACTGCTCTCGGCGTGGGGCGCGGTAGGGCAGGCTTTTCCGGCGGACTCGTCGCAGCCGCGTCTTCGGGTACGGGAACCGGTGGCTTGTTATTTGACGGTGCGACTGGTGGCGGAGCGAGCGGGTCTTCCTCCGGTGCGAGAATGCGTTCGAACGGATTGGTTTCGCTTTCGGTCGGCATTGGCATTGGCGTGGCCGGATCGGCGGGCGGCATCGGCATTGGCGTGGGATCCATCGGGTCGGCAACCGGTGGATTCATCGGCGGCATTGGATCGACCGGGTCCGTCGGCGGCATTGGGGAAACGGACGGATCACTTGGCTGTGGCATTGGTGTCGTGGTTGGCGTCGAAGGATTGCCGGTCGCCGGCACCGGCAGATTCTGCGGCGGCGTTGGCACGACAGCCACCTGCTCAGGCTCGGCACGCAGAGCATTGATCGCGAGCACCACCGCCACCGTCAGCGCGATGCCGCCGGCAATTGACCCCGCCAGGAGCATCCAATACTTCCGGGGACGCTCCGGCTGCCAGTCAGGAATCTCCTCGTCGGCGACCGGCGGCGGCAGGGCAGGTTTCTCGGCAACGGCGGTCATACTTTTGGCGGCAACCGGCGGCTCGGCAATCGGCTTCCCCACAAACCGCTGGCGCCCCGAGCTGGCTGGATCGCCCACTGCCGAGTCGCCGGCTGGCTTCGATTGCGGCGGAGCATCCGAAAGCAAGTCCTCGACGGCATCGAAGTGTGATGCGCTCCGCGTGTCCTCGGGATCGCGGAGTTCGACCACCTGCGTCGCCTGAGCCGAATCAGCCGGCCGCGATGGCTTGCGCGGTGTCACTGCCGGAGTTGATGTCGTTGCTACGGCAGTCGGCGTCTTCGTTCCCGGCTGCCACCCTTCCGGTGCCTTCACCATCACCATGCCGCCGCACTTCGGGCACGCGAGAATGTGTCCGATCGCACCTTCGTCGCGCACCTTCAGCCGAGATTTGCAGGTGGTGCAGGTGACGGAAAAAAGATCCATAACAAATGACAAACGAGCGAGTCGATTCTAACGGGAGTCGGTCAGGTCTTCTTCGGTACAAACACCGCCGGCACTTCGTACTTCTTCGTCGCCGCGGCCGCCCGGGTCGTCAGCAGAACGACCTGCTTGCCGGGCGAGTCGGGATCGTCGGCAATCACCCAGATCAGTTTCTGGACGGGATCGGTCGGGTCCTTGGCCGTTGAGGTCCGCATGACGATCGCCGTGAGAATGTCGGCGATTGTCGCGTTCTCTTGCTTGAAGTTGTTGATCGAGATGTTTCGCGTCACGCCATCCTTTTCGAGGTCCGGCCCGATGATCTTGATGCCGAATTGCAGCGTGCCTCCTTTGAGCTGATCGTTCACGTCGATTGCCAGGTCGCGGACCGCAAACTCCAGCGACTGCGAATCGAAGCTGAAGGTCGTCTTCAATTGCAGGGCCTCGGCGATTGTCTTGGGAAGCACTTTCGGCGGTGCGGTGGTCGCGACCATCGGCGTCCCCGGCGCGGTGGCAATGAGCAGTTCGCCGCCGAGGACCAGGTTGTGCGCCGCGGCCGCGGGAAGGACGCTGTTCACAACCGCTTGTTCGCTCTCGACCCCCACTCGCATGTTCGCGTGCAGCTTATGGACGAGCCCCGGATAGCGGAACGCAAGCTTCTTCCAATAGGCCGGCGGCGTGAGTTCGACGAAGTAATTCTCGAGCGCCGTCGGCGTTTGGTTGAGGCGGTCGCGGAACTCACTCGCCAGCTGATAAGGCTCTTTGTCGAGCGAACCGAGCATCCGCATTTCGAAATACAGTTCGTCCTGCACGTGCAAGCTGATCGCGGCGGCTTGCAGATAGTCGCCCATGAGCCACGAGAGCGGCTGGCGGACCTTCGCCCGGTCGCCAGCAAAGAGCGGCTCGCCGTCGTCGTTAAAGAAGAACTGCGGATGGACGAGGATGCTCACGTGCCGGTCGCCGTCGAGCGTACGTCGGATGCGTTCGAGGTCGCGCATCAGATTCGGTGGATTTCCGCCGAGCCTTGCAACCTCCTGCACGTCGCGAGCCTCCCCCATGACGAACGTGCCGGCGTCGTCGGCTGACGTGCCGATGTAATACGCATAAGCCGGACCCGCGTAGTACCCCGCTTTCTCCGCTTTCTGCTCGGGCGGATTGCCCCAGCGAGCCGGTAGTTCACCGGCAGCAACCGGCGTCTTCGGCTTCACGACGAAGCTCACGCGCGGGAACTTCGCGTCGTTGTTGTGCAGCGTCATGATCAGCCGTTCGATCTCATCGAGCTTGAAACCGGCAGCCGCTTCCCACTTGGAGCGCTCGGCAGCGAAAGCTGGACCGAGCGCTTCGAGCACCTTCGCTCCTTCGCCGGCCGCAAGCAAATCGGCGGGCCGCACAATCAAAAAGACGCTCCCTCCCGGCGGAACCATGCGGAAAGGGACGGGCTTGCCGGTCGTCGGCGAAGCCCAGAGCAAGCTGCCGTCGTCGGAAACAACTTCCTGCTGAAAGCCGACATCCGTGACGGCAACGGTGGGCGGGTTACGGGTCGTGGTATTCGTACTGCCGCTCCCTTGGCTCGAGACGCCGGTTTCCGCAGGGTTGGTTGTCGCCGTTTCACCCGGATTCGTGCCCCCCTTGGCTACGTTCGTGGTGGTGATCGGCGGATCGGGCCGCGCGATCGGCTGTGGATCAGGCTCGGTTGTCCCCTCCTCAGGATTCTTGGCGACGTTCTCTCCCGAACCGCCACGCCCCAGCATGTTGATGCCGACAATTCCCACGAGCAGCAGCACCCCTGCTGCGACAATCGCCATGATGACCGTCTTCCGCTGCTCGGCCTCGCGGCGTTTCAGAATCGCTTCGGCGTTGCTGGACGAACCAGCAGGCGTCGCCGGTGCGATTGCCAGGCTAGCATTTGCCGGACCACTCGTGGCTGTCGCCGAGGCCGCGAGTTGTCCCAAATGATCGCGGTCGCTACGAAACGCTGGCTGGGCTGCGACCGCAGTACCGACGGGGATCGACTCGGCCGCCGGCGAGACAGCCGTGACGACCGCAACGCCGCGCGCGGCACCGGCAGCCAGGTTCGCCTGCTTCTGCCGGAGGAAGCTCTCGAAATTGGCGAGCGTGGGCGGCGACGGAGGAGGCGACGCGTACAGCACGTTCGGATCGACCAGCGGCGCGAGTTGCTCGGCGACGAGTGCCGCCGATTGATACCGCACGCTCGCGTTCTTCGCCATCATGTACGCGACAAGCTGCGCCAACGGCTGTGGCACGCCGAACTGTTCCAGCGGACGAATCGGCTCGCCGGCATGGCGCGTCATCTTCTGCTGGACGCCGCCGCCCGCAAACGGCGGATTGCCCGAGAGCATCGCGTAGAGCGTGCAGCCAAGGGCGTAAATATCCGTCAGCGGGTCCTGAGCCTTTCCCGGCGCAAGCAATTCGGGCGCGAGATAATCGGCCTTGGCCGCCAGTCGCGGATCGTTCGCTTCCGCCGCGAAGTCGATCGGCCCAGTCGGCTCGTGCGACTCAAAGAGCAGCTTCACATTGCCCGGGTGTCCGGGAATCGCCTCCAGTAGCACGTTGCTAGGCCGCACGTCGCCGTGAATCCGCCCGCACTGGTGCATCTGCGCAAGACCAATTGCTGCCAGCCGCGCAACGCGGCACGCCTCGTGCGGCGGCAAACGACCAGCGGCCAATCGCTCGTCGAGCGTTTGCCCGCGAAGATCCTCGCTGACGACAAACTTGAAGCTCTGCAGATCGACCGGCTCGAAGAAACGCTGCACGTGCGGCGACGCGATGGCACAAGCCGCCAGCACTTCGTTCGCCGCGATCGCCCAGGAACTGGGGTCCGAAATGACTCGTCCCGTCAGAAAGTGCAACAGCACCGGATGGCCGGTTGGCGCATGCACCGCTCGGAACTGCCCCGCAAGGCGGCCCCGCTCGACCCGGTCATAGACCTTGTATTCGCCGTAATGAAACGGACCCGCCCGCCCGGCAAGCAGAATCGTCGTCTGATACTTCGACAGAATGTTGCGAGCCACCAGCCACTCGGCCAAGGCCTTCGCGTTTCCTTGCTCGACAGCCCCTTTCACCAAGCCGAAATCGTCGGCCAGTTGCCGGCACTGCTCAGGCGCAAGCAGCCGGCTATCGGCCAGAAGCCGCCAAAAATCGGTGATCGAAACGCTCAAGACGCCGCCCCTGTTCCGATTGTGCGCAGAATGCCGGTGACGCGGACTTCCCAGCCCGCGATCCCCAGCGACCGCTTGCCCCTTCGTTCCAATGTACCGTCGCCCGTGGTGGCTGGAAAGCAAATCCGGTCTACGCCACCGCCGGGGCCAGTGATTCGGCCAATTCGGGCGATAGAATTTCCGTGGGTGCAACTGGTTTACGCGAACCACGAATTGCCGGGGTTGCCATCCAGGCAACCCCAGCCACCCTAGCCCGGAGCCACTTGATGAAAGCCCACCAGGCCGTCCAGCTTTACTTCGACCATGCCGCCGACCTGCTCGGCCTCGCCCCTGCGATGCGCCGGCTGATGATCGTCCCGAAGCGTGAGGTGCAGGTGCAGATCGCTGTCGAGATGGACGACGGCCGGTTGGAAACGTTCATTGGCTACCGGGTGCAGCACGACGACTCGCGCGGGCCGATGAAAGGGGGACTCCGATATCACCCGGAAGTTGACCTGGACGAGGTTCGCGCCCTCGCCACGCTGATGACGTGGAAGACGGCCGTCGTCGATCTCCCCTATGGCGGCGCGAAGGGAGGCATCGCTCTCGATCCGCGGAAACTTAGCCCGAAAGAGGTCGAGCGGATCACGCGCAAGTTCACCGACCAGATTCACGACGTAATCGGTCCCGACAAGGACATTCCCGCCCCCGACATGGGCACCTCGTCCCGCGAGATGGCCTGGATTCGCAACCAGTGGGAGAAATACCACGGTTTCAATCCGGCCGTCATCACCGGCAAGCCGGTCGAGCACTACGGCATCGAGGGGCGCGAGGAGGCGACCGGCCGCGGCGTTGGAATTCTCGCCTACAAACTGCTCGGGCATCTCAACCGCAAACCGGCCCAAACGCGCGTTGCCCTGCAGGGCTTCGGCAACGTCGGCTCACACGCCGCCAAATTCTTGCATGAGTCGGAATACAAAATCGTCGCTGTCGGCGATCACACAGGGGCGTACTATCGCCCGGCGGGACTCGATATTCCCAAGATGCTGAAGTATGCCCTCGCCAACAAAGGTCTCCTTTCCGGCTACACCGACGCCGAGCATCTCCCCGGCGAGCAACTGCTAGAACTCGACGTCGATCTGCTAATTCCGGCCGCACTCGGCGGCGTCATCACGAAGGCCAATGCCGAGAAGATTCGCGCCCCGATTATCATCGAAGGGGCCAACGCCCCAATCGATCCCGATGCCGACGAGATCCTGCACCGCCGCGGCATCAAGGTGCTCCCGGATATTCTCGCCAATGCCGGCGGCGTGACCGTCAGCTATTTCGAGTGGGTGCAGAACCTGCAGTACTATAAATGGGGTCTCAATCGCGTGCGTCAGGAACTCGACCACGTGCTGACGCGGGCCTTCGATGCCGTTTGGCAGCAACACAATACGGAGCGCTGCAGCCTCCGCACGGCCGCTTACATGATCGCCATTCGCCGCGTGCAGGCAGCGACGGAATTGGCGGGGCTGGGATAAGGATTGAAAAAGGGCTGCCGCGAAAAGTGGCTTCACTCGGCATAGGTTCCCCAACCTCGCCCCTGCCTCTCCCGCGGGATTCTACCCCTAAAGCCACTCTCGTCCGAACAGCCCCGCAGATGCTCTCTCGCATTCATACTTTTCGCCGTTATTCATCGCGCCCGGCATTATGAATCGCCCCAACTCCTTGCCGCACCTCCCTTTCGCAATTCATCCCGGCAGACCGAGTATGAATTTTATTCCTGTCCACCGCATCGAATAGAATATTCTGAACATTCCTTAACCAGGTGGTGCATCTCCAAAAGCACTTTGCCTATTTCCCTGAAACCGGGTTGTCAAAGATCGATCGCCAGCAGTTCAAAATCAACCAGCAAAATCAGCCACAGGCGTACCGCGACCGTGCCATTCTGACAGTCGCTTCGCGAAGTGTACAAATAGTGCAATCCATGTGCCGGTCATGGGCGATTATCTGTTGCTATTCCTCATCGGGCAACGAGTCCAGAAACAGCCGCAGACTGGAGGGTGGGTTGTAGCTCATCGTCTGCTCGATCAATTCCCCGATGCTCCAAGGCTTCTCCGCCAGCCCACTCGCGACAGCAGGCGTCGTCTTTAGCGTCCCGTGGCGCTTCACCCAGTTGTAATGGGCGAAGTACAGCCCCAGCGCCGCTTCGTGGTTTTCAATCTTGCGACTGAAGCCGTTGGTAAGGCGAGTGAATCGCCGCAACCCCATGCGAAGTGAAAGGTTGTGACGCTCGACCATCGACGTACACATTCGATCTTCGTCGGGGTTGCCGCGCAGTTTCTTCCGCTTGATTTGCTGTATGGCGGCGGGCGAGTAGCGGCCCGTATCCTGCGTCGGGCGGTATATCTTCACCAGCACGCCGTAGTGAGCGTGTGGCATTCCCCACGAAATCGCAGGCTTGTAGGGCAGCCAGCCGTCGGTGGTGATTTGGAAAGGCTTTTTCCAGCACGCATGGCTGAGCTTCTCAATGAACCACTCGCCATTGCCAGTTTCGCGCATCCCCAAGTGCCACGCCAGAACTAACTTTGTCGAGCGCTCCAGCCCGATGAAACAATACTGGTCCCCGAACTTCCGTATCGGCAGGCTCAGTTCCTTGCGGGTCTTTTCCTTACACCCCACAAATGACCATAGCTCGTCCGCCTCTACGTCTTTCACCGGCACGTCAACGAGCGTCGCTTCCGAGAACCGCTTGCACCGCCCGCCGATGAGCACGAGCAGGTCAAGGACGGTATCCTTCGCCACGCCGGCCAGTCGGGCTGTGGCGCGGACGCTCAATCCTTCCATCATGCAACGGATGGTCTGCTCGGCCTTGTCTAGACCGACGCGCATCCCGTCAAGGCTTCGCGTCGATTCCACGTAGGTCTTGCCACAGTCGAGACAGCGGTAACGCTGCGCTCCGGTTTCGGTCTTGCCATGCTTCTTAGAGCGGTCATGCGAGCACATAGGGAACGGCCTTTGTCTTGCGGCCATTCGCCAGCTAGAATTCTGTTGCTTAGGCGGAATTCCGGGCGAAAGCCTAGGTTTCGTTGGACCCCGGTTGGATGACAGTCCATCCGGGGTTTTCTATTGGGTTTTCGTGCCCAACATGGATTTATTGTAGTGCATTTAAGCCGGCTGGCAAGCCTTGACGGCAGAAATAATTGCACTACAATTTCTTCATGGAAAAACCTAAGCGCGGAGCGCCAGTGAAGCCGCCAGAGGAACGCAAGGGAGCACCGTTGCAGGTCAGATTGACCAGCGCGGAGCGAACCGATTGCGAGACTGCGGCGGAACGTGACGGGCTAAAACTGTCGGCCTGGGCGCGTAAGACGCTCGCCAATGCCGCCAAGCGACGGCTAAAGACTTAGTGGACGTGCGGCGATTTGCACGCCGAACCCGATGCGTATAAGGCCAGAGTCGCCCTGCGCCACGCCCGGAGTGCGCCTATATGGGCGGGAAGAAGCAGGGGAAGTCGCGTCGAAAAGCGCCCGCAGTGCCAACCAACCTGCGATTGTGGGCGGCGATTGAACGCAAGGCGAGGGAAGAGGGGCATGAAAGCCCAATGAAGTTTGCGAAGTCCGTTCTCCAAAAATCGGTCGGAGGCAAACCCAAAAAACGCAATCAGCGAACGCAAAGTGAGGCAATTCCAAGTGATCCGGGTGGACCAACAGGCAAGGCAAGGATGCGAGTTCTCCCGCAAAGGTTCGATGTGGCGTCTGAAGCCGGCAAAATTCCCGACGAAGCTGACAGAAAACTGGCCCTTGAAGCGCTGGGGGCAGAATCAGATCGGGGATGCGTACTAATGGCCCAATCGCTATTTGATGATGCCTTGGGCTGCATACTTTACCGCCACTTCGCAGCACGATGCAGCGACAAGGGCCTAGTCCCGAAAAGCACCAAAGAGACGATCCGCCAAATCCTTAAATCAGACAATGTGGCTCGCGGGTTCTCGCAGCGAATGTATCTGTGCTTCGCTTTGGGGCTTATAGACGACGCGATGCTCGACTCGTTTCTAGATATTCGCGAGATCCGCAATTTCCTAGCACACCAAACGGCCCCGTTTTCCCTTGAGAAATGTGACCTGGAAGACATTTGGCACGCGCTGCCTGACGAACTGCAACAAAAACTGGCAATGCTCCAGATCATCAGACAGGTCCATCCAGACTGGAAAGATGACCCTCGACTGGAAAACCCTAATCGCAAAGTGTTTGAACGAACATGCATTTACTTGTGGTTCAAGCTCCTTCTGATCGCAGAGCACCCAGATAGGGTCAAGGAGATTTTGGCGAATCGCCCCAGGGAGCCAATTCGTGTCACTGAGGTGACGCAGGAAATGCCAGATGGAACCTTGATCCAACTTTATTCAAGGTCGGGAGCGAAACGACGCAGCTCCTGAGCCTTAATAAAGGCGACAAGCCGCGACTCCTCGGACAGTTCGCCCCAAAGATTACGAACGTCCTCGGAAACGTACTGCTCCCAACCCCAGCCACCCCAAGCCGGCTCGTTGAGCCGATCTAGGTCGCGCTCGCGGAACTGAGAAGCAGCCGCGCGAAGTTTTTCAGCGGGGTTCATTCAGCACCCCGCTTTCCGGCAACAGATAATCGCCCAGCACCCATGTGCCAATCCAAGTAGTAGGAACACTCCGTCTGCCTGAGTTCGTAAGGTAGGCGTCCCGCCTGCCAACTCGGCGAGCGGGAGGCGCCAGCCTCCCGATGATCCCGCCTGCCCAAAGTCGCAATCATCGGTCTCTCCTGCCCCACTCCCCCAGCGGATAATTCACCAAGAATTTACGAATTGCTGCTTGCAATCGCAAATCGCCCCCCCCTATATTGACGGCGCTCTTCCACAGGGGGCTTTTGCAGCTCTTCCTTGCATCCGGAGCCGTCATGTCTCGTCGCTCGCTTCGCCAGGCTTACCTTCGCGCCCGTTCCCGCCGCCACCTCTTCGAGCAACTGGAGCCGCGGCAGATGCTGGCCAGCGTGCCGGTCGCGCTGCACGACC
>CAYLLN010000138.1:0-10959 GCA_964384375.1 uncultured Pirellulaceae bacterium | reverse complement strand
CGTGCTCGGGATCGGCGAGATCGGCCTGAACAAGAACACTCGGAACGAGGCGATCGTCTTCATTGAGCACCTCGAACTCGCCATGAAGTACGACCAGCAAATCCTCATCCACACGCCGCACCTGGAGGACAAGTACCAAGGGACGCGGATGATTCTCGACATGCTCTGCGGCGACCGGCGAATCGACCACAGCCGCGTGCTGGTCGATCACGTCGAAGAACACACGGTGCGGCCCGTGCTGGAGGCGGGCTTTTGGGGCGGGATGACGCTCTATCCCACGACGAAATGCACGCCGCAGCGAGCCTGCGACATCATCGAGATGTTCGGTCCCGAGCGGCTGATGGTGAATAGCGCCGGCGACTGGGGGCCGAGCAAGCCGACCGCCGTGCCCGATTTCATTCTGGAAATGCGGCGGCGGCGGCATCCGGAAAGCATGATCCGCCGCGTCGTCTATGAAAACCCGCTGACGTTCTTCAGCCAGAGCCAGAACTTCCGGTTTCAGCCGCGGGAAACGACCGTAAAGACGGAGTTCTCGCTGACGACGCGGGCCTGATTGGATGCGACGAGCAAGGTCCCTGCTTCGCCATGAATGAGGAATCGAATCTCGCGAGATTCATCGAGTTGCAGCAAGTCTATCTTGCCGATGCCAACTTCGACACGTTTCTTCCCATTGTGGTGATCGAGTTGAACGACTCAATTGACATGCATGTCTTGGCCGATGGTCCTGATGGACCTGACGTCGTCGAACTCGAGTTCGTTGTTCGACCATGGGCCGAGCACCTGGCGCAAGACCACGACTACTACGCCGCATTCAAGTTTGACGATCAGCAGCTAAAGATTCTATATCGAGAATCCGGCAAATCACTCGAGACGTTTATGAACGCTCGCACCTAGGATCGGCCCCACGCCAAAAGAAAACGGGCCTTTCGAGACAATGCCAAAAGGCCCGCGAGGTTTCTAGCAGGCAAGAATGCCTGTGCGATCAACGAGCATCATGCGATCCTAGCCAGCACAACCGCACTTGCCATCCACGCAGCAGTCGCATGCGCAGCCACAGTCGCCTGTGCAAATGCCTGTTTCGCAACAGCCGCAATCGCACGACACGCAGCAGCAGGGATCACAGTTTGCCGGGCACGCGCCGCTGCAGCACGAGGCGGTAGTGGAGGAGGCAGGGACAAACAGCGACAGAACAAGCAACACGAGGAAATACATGGTTTGATCCTTAGGAATTGGTTTATGATTCGAAACAAAAGGTGCAGCGCAGCCTCAGCTATCGCTACCATGCATGTTCGCGCAAAAGAGTGCGCAGAATCACGAAACCATTAGTTCCGCCAGACGCAGTAAAGCACGCGGGCGGACGGGGACGGCGAATGAAACGTGCCGTCGGCTATCTCTACAGCAAATCCCAGTTCGGCCACCATGGGCCAAGTCGGAATCGTCGCGACCAATAGAGCGGCAGCGTCGCGCTGCACTGAAGTCTGCTCGCTGCGCTGCTGGACGGGTTGCTGCGGCTGGCTGACTTCACAGCAACAGCCGGTGATGCTTGCGCCGAAGCTGCAATGATTGGCGGCAACTCCTTGAGTGGGGCAACATGCCTGTTGTTCCGCCAGGCAGCAACATACCGATTGGTTTTCGGCGGTGGCCGCCGTCGCGCAATCACACGCGTCACAGCCGCACTCAGCCTGCGAAACGAGCGGCGCTACAGCAACCGCGATTCCGGCGACGAGCGCCAGAACGCGGGCCAGCGGCGATGTTCGCAGACGGTACATGGAGTTTCACTTCGTAACGATAGACCTGCCAATAACTTAAGTATTCGATGCTAGTCGGCCAGCGTCAATAACAATCGGCAACCAGATTTTGTCCTAAACTTCGCCGCTGTGGGCACTTGCAGCACGGGTCGCCACTTGCTCCATTCATGCGGAACGGGCTAAATCCACACACTACTACGCACGATCGGAGCCGGCAGTTTATGTACCGCACCATTTTCTCCGCCAGCTTGCTGGCTGCCCTGGTTTTCTCGGTAGTTCCCGCACAAGCCGCCGACAACGACGGCTTCAAGGCGATCTTCGACGGGAAGTCGCTCGCCGGCTGGCAAGGGAACGATAAATTCTGGTCGGTTAAGGATGGCACGATCACCGGCCAGACGACTGCCGACAATCCGACGTCGGGCAATACGTTCCTGATTTACAAGGGCGGCGACGTGAAGGACTTTGAGCTGCGGCTGAAGTTCAAGATCGTCGGCGGTAACAGCGGCATTCAGTATCGCAGCACCGACAAGGGGAACCACGTCGTGAACGGCTACCAGGCCGACATCGACTCGGGCGACACCTACATCGGCATCCTCTACGAAGAGGGTGGCCGCGGCATCCTCGCCCAGCGCGGCGAGAAAGTCGGCATTGGTGCCGACGGCAAGAAGCAAGTCACCGGCAAGACGGGCGAAAGCAAGGAGATTGCCGCCGCCGTGAAGAAGGAAGATTGGAACGAGTACGTGGTGATCGCCAAGGGAAACCACCTCGTGCAGAAGATCAACGGCCACACGACCATCGAAGTGACTGACGACGAAAGCGGCAAGGCGAAGGCATCAGGCATTCTCGCCCTGCAACTGCACGCCGGCCCGCCCATGACCGTGCAGTTCAAGGACATTGAGATCAAAGAACTGAAGTAGGACTGACACAGGCTCTCGATGTTACCTTTTCGGGAGGGCGAAGCTCCTGCTGAGCCGGAAGCATTCGGCTCGGCGGGAGCCTCGCCCTCCCGGTGTATTCTGGTCAGGCAAGGCGTTGCAAAATAGAATCCTCCGAGCGTGCATTACGAACTGATCACCGCCGACGCTCCACTCCGCGACTATTGCAGAGCGATTGCCGGCGCGCCGGTGGTAGCCTTTGATACCGAATTCGTCTCGGAGGACAGCTACCAGCCGGAGTTGTGCCTCATCCAGCTCGCTGCCGCGGGGCGCATGGCGATCATCGACCCGTTCGCCGTTAAGGATCTTTCGCCGCTCTGGGACTTGCTCGTGCAGCCGGGCCGCGAAACGCTGGTTCATGCCGGCCGCGAGGAGTTCCGCTTTTGCCTGCGGTATGCCGGGCGGCGGCCGCACCGCTGGTTCGACGTGCAAGTGGCCGCGGGTCTCATCGGCATGGAGTACCCCGCATCGTACGGTAATCTTGCAGGCAGGCTGCTGGGCAAGAACCTTCCCAAGGATGAAACGCGGACCGATTGGCGGCGGCGGCCGTTGACCGAGCGACAGCTCGAGTATGCGTTGCAAGATGTCGAAGACTTGGAGGCGATTCGCGACTCCCTTTACAAGCGGCTGGAAAAACTCGGTCGTCTCGTGTGGCTCGACGAGGAACTGGCCGCTTGGCAGGCCGAGATTGAAGAGTACGAGTATGGCGAGCGTTGGCAGCGGCTCGGCGGGCTGGCGGGCCTGTCTCCCCGAATTCTGGGTGTGGTGCGCGAGCTATGGAATTGGCGCGATGCCGAAGCAAAACGCCGCGATCAGCCCTCGCGCCGCGTTCTGCGTGACGATTTGATTATCGAACTGGCCAAGCGGCAGTCGGCCGATCCGAAGCGAATTCGGGCGATTCGTGGGATGGAGCGGGGCGACTTGCAGCGGTTCCTGCCGAAAATTGCCGAAGCGATCGAGGCAGCGCTCGCTATGCCGGACAGTGACTTACCGCGATTAGCCCGAAAATCGTCGCGGCCGCAGCTCAATCTGTTGGGCCAATTCCTGAGCACCGCCCTGGGCAGCATCTGCCGCAGTGCCGAGGTCGCTCCCAGTCTGGCCGGCACAGCGCAAGATGTGCGCGACCTGATCGCTTATCAGCTCAAGTTGGGCGGCTTTGCTCCGGGAGAAGTGCCGCTGCTCGCTCGTGGTTGGCGAGCGGAAGTAGTCGGGCAAGTAATCGACCATCTGCTCGCCGGCGACCTGGCGATCCGCATTGCCGATCCGCTGGCGGACGAACCACTGGCGTTTGAGAAGCGGTCACGGATAGACGTATAATCGGATCGTCAGACGCCCGCGATTTACGTAAGGAATAGTCAGCGGAACCCTTGCAATGAACGCTGCTTTACTCACTCTGGTCTTTGCTGCGACAGGACCATCATTGTCGATCGAGGCCAGCGCGCAGGAGCTATTACAATACGACCACGTCGTCGTGAAGTGCGTGCTTCGGAACACCGGAGATCTGTCAGTAACGATCGACCGGCGCGGCGGGCTTCTTTCAGATGCCATTCAAGTCCAAGAGCTCGTTGGCGGCGAATGGAAGTCGCTACCCTCGATGGAGGATCAGATAGGAGTTCCGGTGATCGGTCTTACGCCTGATCCCATCCTCGAGTCCGGCAGTGAATTGGCGCACTTCAAGTGTTTATTTCTCACACAAACCGGTTTCGTCTTCTCCAGTCCCGCCGTGATTGAACTCCGCGCGGTCGCGCAGTGCTCCGGAACTCGGATTGAATCGGAACCACTCAAGATCGTCGTAAAGAAACGCCAAGAACAGGCTCTTGTGCGTATTCGGGATGCGGTCAAGGACAGCCCGGTGGAGTTCACACCAGGGATGAGCGTGGATGACAAACGGCGAATGGTCATTGAGTCAAAAAGACGGGGAAAGTTCAGCTGCCTTGGAGCTACTTGGTTCGATGGAACTGTAGGCAAAAACCTGGTTGAGATAGCCGATATCGGCGGAAATCTCGGCAAGGGAGTTGCTCGCCTCCAGCTGCTCTCGCGATTGCTCAATGGGACGGAACCGACTGGCGATGACGTGATCGGATACGTGCGTCAGGAGTTCGATAATCCAGTGGATGTCGAGGTGGCGCTGCATGTGCTGGGTAGCCAATATCAGAGGCACGGGGATTGGACCAACCTTGAGAAAATATTCGAGGCACTTCCTGATCGCTCGGCAGAGGCTTACGAATGGGAAGCACAGGTCGCCCGACGCCTGATCCGTGTGCCACGTGTGGTCGTTCAGGATGGCGAGGACTAAGGTTAGCCTGGAATGCGGCTGATTCCTTCACGCCGCCACGCCCAGCTTCTCCCCCAGCTTGACCAGCGCATTCCAGTTCTCGTCGTCGAGCGTGATTCCCTCCGCCGAGCGCTTGGCATACAGTCGTCGCTCGGGATCGCCGGGGAGCAGGATTTCTTCGCAGCCGTCCACGCGCGGGCACGATTTGACGTATTCGACAAGCTGCGCGACTTCGGCGCGGAAATGATCAGCCCCTCCGAACCCAGCAGGATCGATCAGCATCATGAAGACACAATTCCCCTTTTTGGCATACGGCACCGGGCGGGCGCACACGCCGCCGGAGATTGCGCCGGTAAAGATCTCGATCATCAGGCCCAAGCCAAACCCCTTGTACGCCTGCGAGCCGCCCATCGGCAGGATCGAACCGGGGGGATTTCCGTAGAGTGTGTTTGGGTCGGTCGTCGGCTTCCCTTCGCAGTCGAGCAGCCATCCATCCGGGCATTGCTGGCCGGCGATCTTCTTCACGCGGACCTTCCCCTCGGCTGTCGCACTCGTGCTGAAGTCGAGCACGAGCGGCCCTTCTTCAAAGGGAACACCGATTGCCAGCGGGTTGGTCGAAAGCCGCGGGGCCTTGCCGCCGGGCGGAGCGACACGAACCGCCGCGCCGTGCGAATTGACCATGAGCAGCGAAACAAGCCCCTCGGCAGCGGCCAGTTCGCAGTATTCGCCGAGCCGACCAATGTGTCCGCAATGCGTCATCGTGCCGATCGCCGGACCTGAGGCGTGAGCCTTGTTAGCCAAAAGCTTCAGCAGTCGCACCGCCTGCACCTGGCCGAATCCCCAGTTTCCGTCGGCCACGACGCGTGATGGCCCTTCCTCCAGCACCGCAAGCTCCTCCCCGGGGACGACTTCGCCATCCTTGATTGCCTGCACGTAATACGGAATCCGCATCACGCCGTGCGAGTCGTAGCCGCGGAGGTTGGCATCGACGAGGCTCCGGCCGACGATGGCGGCCTCCTCGGGCGATGCACCTCCGGCGGCAAGGAGGTGTGTGGCGAATTCCTGAAGGGGGGCAGCGGCGATCGTGGGCATGAGTACGGAAACAGAAGGTCGAAAAGCGGAACTGGAAACTCAGCAGCGAATCTACCGGCCAAAGCGTCATGTGCAAATAGCCGGAGGCGAACTCGAGCTCGTTACCGAGACTATCGTCCCTTACGACGTCGTGAGCGGACGTCCGGATATTGAGCGGCTGGTCGGCAATTCGCAGGACTCGGCCTCGTCGATCCGCACCGATCGCGCAAGCTGCTCCGCGGCAGCCGCCGCTAGATCAGCGATTGTCAGCTCATTCGGCTCCCGTGACTCCCACGCCCGGAGCACGGCTTGTGCGTCACGCGGCCGCCCCAATTCCAGCCAACCGGCAGCCAGCCAGCGGAAGCAAAACCGCGCCGTGCAGCCGTCGAGCATCGCCGCCTGCAGTAGATCGACCGCCTGCGCCCAATTCCCTTGCTGCGCGAGGCATGCGCCGCGGACAGCCGTCGAAAGTCGCTGCCGCTCGGCTGCCGAGGATAGGAGGCTGGCAGCCGCCAGCGCTTCGTCTCGGCGGCGATGGTCGACATGCAACTCGACGAGTTGTAACGCGAGACGCGACGAATGCGGTAGCGTTCGCACCGCCGCTTCCAACAGCGTGCCAGCGGCGTCATCATCACCCGCTTGCCGCATCGTAGTCGCAGCACAACAGGCGGCGATCTCACGAATCTCCGGCAGATGCCAAACCTCCGTCATCGTTTGTCCGTGGCGAAAGGCCAGATCGAACGCCCGAATGGCCAGTGGCATCTGATCCAAAGCCTGCAAGTAGCCGCCGAGCGCGACCAGTAGTTGAGCGTCGAGCGGAAAGTATTCCAGAGCGAGCATCGCCAGGGAAAGCTGATCGTTACGGTCGGTGGCGACGCTATCCAGACAGGTCAACAAACCATAATACGCTTCGAGCTGGTCCGCCGAGCCACGCGCCGCCAGATCGAGAGCACGACGATAGTGTTGCGCCGCGCGAACACAATCGCCGAGCGACTGGAAAGCCTCTCCCATGACGTTGTGCGATTGTGCCGATGGTCCCTGCTCCGCCAGCATCAGATCCGCCAGCCGAATATTTCGCTGCGCTCGGCTCGTTTTGACGGCCGAATCGTGTTCAGACTCGCCGCGTGCGATGGCGATCGGCAGGGCATCGACCTGAATCCCCGCACTGATAAGTGCGGGCAGAAGCGACTCGCGGACGCGCCCGACAAACCGCAGATCTGGTCGCCGAGGATGCAAACGCAATCGGGCAACTTGTTCGGTACTCGCGTGTGCGAACCCGCCGGGCACGTTGACGTTCAACGTATAGGCACGGTCGCTGGAGTGAGCCGCCGCCAACAGACTGCAGATCGTGGTGCAATCATCGGCAGCGATCGTCTCCCCCGCATCGAGCCAGAGCACCCAATCACCACTGAGTTTTTCGAGGCATGCATTCCGCACCGCGGAAAAGTCATCGTTCCAAACGCGGCGATGAACAATGGCGCCACCCTCCAGAGCGATCACGATCGTGTCGTCCGTCGAACCGGTGTCGAGCACCACGACTTCGTCAGCGATGGTTCGGACCGAGGAGATCGTCGCCGCGAGAGCTTGCGCCGCATTGCGAACGAGGATCGCGACTGAAATTCGAGGGCCGCTTGCAGGTGCCGATTCCATCCGCCTTCCCTCCAGGTGCAACGCGCGCAAGTATCCCACGCGGGCGGAGTTTAGCGACCCTGCAAACGCGAGAACAGGCGAATTCAGTTGGGCGCTAGCTGCTCAGTCAGGAGGTTTTTGGGGGATTGAGAGATACTGTATCGGCACGCCGTTCAGGCCCCGAAACACTTTTGTTAAGTCATTGAAACATAACGAGTTGCGTCCAAATAAATCTCTCCGGTCCAACTCCAAAATCATTGCGTAGGAATACCGCGGATTTTATCATCTAGTGGTCTTGTGGCATTTAAGCTGCACCGGAACACGCTCCGTTTTTCTTCGCGCGACCCCGCATTGTTACTCGCCATGTCCACACGTACCTCCGCTCGATCGACCCGACTGCACAAACTCCCCAAGCCGACCCGTCGTCGCTTGCTTCTGGAGTCGCTCGAAGATCGCCGCGTGCTGACGATCGCCTACGAAGTGGCTGCCGGAACCGTCGGCAATCAGACCTACGGCGGCTCGCTGGGAATGGACTTTGATGTGAATCAGCCGGTCGTCATTTCTGAGCTTGGCGTTTTCGATAGCGGCTCGGATGGCCTGTCCGTGCCGCTCAACGCCGTCCTCTTTAATCGTACGACGCAGACGCCGGTCGCCTCGCTCAGCTTTGCGGCGGGAACGACGGGCACGTTGGTGGGGGGCAGCCGGTTCTTGCCGCTCAGTTCACCGCTGACGCTCCCGGCTGGTTTTAACGGCACGATCGTCGCGGAAGGTTACGGCGTTACGGAACCCAACGGCAACCTAGGCGCTGGCCCCTTGGGATTGACGACGAACACTGGCGGCGGACTCTTGAGCTTTGTTGGCAGCGGCCGTTTTGGCACTGCGGGCGCATTCCCGACCAATGTCGATGGAGGTCCTTCTAATCGCTACGCCGCGGGGACGTTCGTCTTCGCTCTTGCTTCGACGAACATTGACGTTGTCGGAATCGACCTCGTGGTATCCGACATTGTTCCGAGTGGCAAGAACGACATCCTGACGATCCGATTCGACTCCGGCACGTCGGAGTACGTTATCAGCGACCCGGTAAATCCCCTCTTCACTTCGATTCCAGGAGCGACGGGCAACGGTACGCTGTCGGTTCGCGTGCCGGCGGCGGCATTCGCGGGCCAGGTCATCGTTCAGACTGACGGAGGCAACGACCACCTCACAGTCGATTACAGCACGGGTAATCCCGTTCCGGTGAGTGGTCTCACTTTTAATGGCGGCACACAGACGGCTTCGCCGGGCGATCGGATGTCGGTCGTCGGCACACTTACGCAATTCGCCTCGTACCGTCCGAACGGAATCGCGAATCCGGCCCTCGACAACGACGGCACGGTCACCGTGGATGGTCGCGTGATTACGTTCACGGGCCTGGAACCGATCGATGTCGAGGGAATGGCCGTCGCCACGATTACGCTCCCCAATGGGGACGACGTTCTGAATGTCGCCAACGGCCTGACGAGTGGCGGCAATGCGGCGATGGTCGTCAGCGGCACGTCGGGGGGCGTCGGCATCGAGTCGGTCGCCTTCCGCAACAATGTTCTCGTGGTCATCGACACAACGGCTACCGACGGCAACGACACCGTTACTTTCACGAGTGCCGATAACGCCCACGGCAATTTGAATCTGACCGTGAGCACGGGTGTGGGAGCGACTGATTCGATCGAGGTGGACGGCGGCGTCGCGTTTGCCGCCGGCCTGATAACGATGAACAGCCAACGGATCGACTTTAACACTGCCACGGCTGCGGTATCGGCACTCTCCGTGGCACTGAACTCCGGCACGGGGCCTATCACCGATGCGACGCTCACCGATCCGAGCGTAATCGCCACATCGCTGAATGCCACCGCGGCCACCGGCATTTCACTCGGAACGAACACCGCGAATGTCACTGCGGTCGTCTCGGCTGCCGGTGCCCTTACGATAAACGAACTCAACGGAATCACGCTGACGAATGTCACGACGGCCAACGGCAACATCAGTATCACGACTCGGATGCCCGGCAACGTCGTGGCCGAGAATGTGAGTGCCGCGGCCGGTGCGTCGAACATTACTATGTCGATCAATGACGGCGACCTAACGAGCGGCCCGGTCGATCCGGGGGTTCCTGACATCGTCGGCAACGTGGTGACGCTCGACATCACTTCGGGCACGAGTAACAACTTCGGCGTCAGTCCAGCGAACCGGCTGGAGCTCAACGCCGTCACCCTCCATGCGGGAATTGCTTCGAGCGGGACCAATACCGCCTTCCTCGTCGATACGACGGGCGGCCTGGCGATGAACAATTCGTCGATCGGCGCTGGCACCGGCAGCACGTACAACCTTGTCGTGCAAAATGGAAGCCTTCTTAGCAGCAACTCGCCAGCTAATACGCGCGATGTGGGCGCGACGATCATCATCTTGCAGGTCACTGGCGCCGGCAGCACGATTGGCACGGCGGCGCTGCCGTTTGAAATCAACTCGCCTATCGGGACCGCTGGTGCGAGGGTTGATGCGAGCACCGCTGGTGGCGCGGCCGACCATGTCTTCATCAGTGACGTGCTCGATAGTTTTCCCGTCGGCGTCATCAACGCGGGGCTCGGAAATGTCTCGCTTCGTGCGGCACCCGCGAGTGGAGCCGGTGGAATCACCGATGCCAACGGCGTGGCGAATAATGTAGTCGCAGCGAACCTCGTGCTCCGGTCACGCGACGGCATCGGCAGCTTGAACGCGATTGAGACGGCCGTCAGCGGTCTGTCGGCCGAAAATTCCACCAGCGGGACCATCAATGTTGACAACAGCGTGGGTGGATTGCTCACGCTGCTCAACCTGCCGCCGGTCGTTGCCGGCTTTGCCGTCCGCAACTTGGGTGGCAACGTTTCGATCACCAACGCCAGCCCCCTGACGGTGGCCAGCAACGTGCAGGCCAGCGGCATGGTTGTGCTTACGGCCCTCGACTCCGCGGCTGCCGGCGACGACCTGACGATCAATGCGAACGTCACCGTCGAAAGCACCGGGTCGCTCGTCTCGCTCAACGTCGGCGACAACCTCACGCTCGGCGCGAATGCCCGCCTCTCTGCCGCGAGCACGATCATGGCCAACGTCGATCTGAGCGTCGTTGATGTGGGGACCGGTGCGATCGTCACGATTCCCGCTTCGGCCGACATCGACGCCGCGAGCTTCACGATCTTCTCGGGCGATGATTCCGACACGTTCCACATTGCTCCTGACGGCGACGGCGGCGGGCCCGACATCGACACGCCGATCACGATCAACGCCTCCA
>CAYLLN010000137.1:10783-11063 GCA_964384375.1 uncultured Pirellulaceae bacterium | reverse complement strand
GGCGTGAGAACCTTACGCCCGAGCTGATTCGCGACGAGGTCGCTGTGGGCCGAATGGTCATTCCGGCGAACAAGGTGCATCTTGCCGGCCGCCTCGAGCCGATGGCGATCGGCATTGCCGCCACGTGCAAGATCAACGCCAACATCGGCAACTCGGCCGTAACCAGCAATGTCGAAGAGGAACTCGACAAGCTGCACACGTCGGTCCATTTTGGGGCCGATACGGTGATGGACCTCTCGACCGGCCGGGACATCGACCATATCCGGAAGGCGATCATCGA
>CAYLLN010000137.1:0-10773 GCA_964384375.1 uncultured Pirellulaceae bacterium | reverse complement strand
ACGCGTCGCCCGTGCCGATCGGTACGGTTCCGATCTACCAGATGCTCGAAGAACTTGGTGGCAACATCGAGGACATGAAGCCGCAACACTTCCTCGACATGGTGGAGCATCAGGCAAAGCAGGGGGTCGATTACATGACCGTCCACTGCGGCGTCATGCTTGAGCACCTGCACCTCACGACCGGCCGCGTCACCGGCATCGTCAGCCGCGGCGGCTCGCTGATCGCCAAATGGATGATGGCCCACCGGCAGCCGAACCCGCTCTACACGCACTTCGACGACCTGTGCGACATCATGCGTGAGTACGACGTGACGTGGAGCCTCGGCGACGGGCTCCGCCCCGGCAGCATCGCTGACGCGAGCGACGCGGCTCAGTTCGCGGAGCTTGACGTGCTGGGCGAGCTGACCGAGCGAGGCTGGAAGAACGGCACGCAGGTCATGGTCGAAGGTCCGGGGCACATCCCGATGGACCAGATCGAAATGAACATCAAGCGGCAGATCGAGGTCTGCAAGGGTGCGCCGTTCTATGTCCTTGGCCCGCTCGTGACCGACATCGCGCCGGGCTACGACCATATCACCAGTGGCATCGGCGCGGCCCTGGCCGGCTGGCACGGCGCGGCAATGCTCTGCTACGTCACGCCCAAGGAGCACCTCGGCCTGCCCAATCGCGAGGACGTGAAGCAAGGAGTCATCGCGTACAAGATCGCCGCCCACGCTGCCGACGTGGCCCGCAAGCGAAAAGGGGCGCAGGACCGGGACAACGCGCTCAGCAGGGCCCGTTTTGCCTTCGACTGGAACGAGCAGTTCCGCCTCTCGCTCGATCCCGAAACGGCCCGGGCCTACCACGACGAAACGCTGCCGCAGGACACGTTCAAATCGGCCCACTTCTGCAGCATGTGCGGGCCGAAGTATTGCTCGATGAAAATCACCGAGGACATCCGGAAGATGGCGGATGCGAAGGAACTGGTGGCAATCGAGCCGGCAAAGGCGTAGTAGCGGCGGGGCTCTGCAATGACGAGTTGGCCCGATTGGTACAACTGGGAACTCGAATTTAACGCCCATTTGGAAGAGCGAATGCAGGATCGCGGCTTTGATGAAGTCGATCTGCGGCTTATGATTGAGACAGCGGCTGGGTATCGCCCGGATCACGTTGAGGGGCGGTGGATTATCGACGCCCTGCACGATGGTCGTGCCTGGGAAGTGATTGTCGAGCCGCTCCCGGATGAGCAAAAGCTGATGGTCGTTACCGCATACGCCCCGGATTAGAGTGGTGCCGTCATGAGTCAACGCTATCTACAAGTTACCTATCGCAACGGGCAACCGCTCGCAGCATATCTTTATCTGCCACGGAAAGTGGGCGATAAGAGCGCTCGCTCGGTCAAGTATGAAGGCGGACTGGTTCTGGACTATGCTGCCGACGGTCGCCCGATCGGAGTCGAGATCACCGCGCCGCGCGTGACGACGCTGGAAGCGCTCAATCGCGCCTTGGCGGCGGCGCACGTTGATCCGATTACTTCGGCAGAGATTCAGCCGCTCTTGACAGCGGCATGACGCGCGATCCGAACGCGAGGAGGCTGAAGGTTACCGGCTTAGCAAGGGCTTCGCCTTCCCAGGGTTGTGTTCATGGCAGAAATCTTGCTATGGGGGACGTTCCTGGTGCTCGTCCTCTTGGCGAGTGTTCTGGCCCTGCGCTATCTGACGCCGATCTTCGCCCTGAAGACGGTTCCATTGGCCCGCGCTTCGGCCGCGGTGCTGCTGGGGTTTGCTCTCGCAGGGAGTAGTGTGGCGCTCGTCTTCTGGCTGTCGACGCGAATTGCCGCACCGTGGTACGTCTGGCTCGTCATCGCCGTAGTGGTGATGACCGCAATCAGTGCGGCGATCGCCCGATTGCTCCTTCAGTTGGATGTTCGATCCACGTTTCGCGCCGGATTGCTGCTCATCGTCGCCATCGGCATGGTAGTTGCCATCATGGCAATTCCGCTCAAGTTCTGCTATCCGGCCTACTCGATTCCGACCAACGCCATGTCGCCAACGCTCAAGGGACGCCACGTTGCCGGCGTATGTCCGCATTGCGAAAGCGAGACGGTCGTCAGCTACAGCGAGGATCGGATGGGATTTGGTCCACCTCAGCCCCGCGTGGGACACTTAGGCATCTGCACGAAATGCTTGCAGGTCAGTCCGGCAACGGCTGTGGACGAAACACCGCGGATGGGCGATCGGATTGTTGTCCGCAGGCTGGCCGTCCCACGTCGTTGGGATTTGATCGTTTTTGTTTACCCCGGAGACCGCCGACAGCTTTACGTCATGCGCCTCGTCGCACTGCCAGGCGAGTCGGTCGAAGTGAAGGACGGGGGAATTTGGATCGACGGCAAGCGCCTCGTGCCGCCACCGGAGATTGCCAAACTGCGCTGGTTTCTGGAGGAGGATCAGGCAGACTGGCTCGGCAAGTACGCTTCGCCGGGGGCTCCCACGCGCCTGGCCCACGACGAGTACTTTGTGCTGGGCGATTTCTCGCCCAGTTCCTCCGATTCTCGCTATTGGGGTCCGCTCCCACGGGCCAATCTTCGCGGCGTCGTCAGCTTCGTCTATTTTCCGCCGCGCTCGTGGAAGGCCGTTCCGAGATCGGCCGTAGCGAGTCGATAGCTGATGCTATATTTGCCAAGGCAAGTGTGCCGCCGGTATCTGCGCCCGATTGCAGCTTGATTGCGTGCGCAGCAAGTGGACAATGAACGGGCCAGGAGTTCCCCCCGCTCGCACGGACCGCCATGAGTCGATCGCCTCACCGACCGCAGGAAGACGACAAGCCGTCTCGCCGCAGTTGGCGCGGGGGTGGCGGCGGCAACGGTGCGTCGCGAACGCCGGCGGCGACCTTTGGCTGGCGGCAGGGACGCGCCCCGACCAATTACGCGGCTCGGAAGTGGCTGCTCGGCGTGCCGATGATTGTCGGCGTGATTGGGTTGTTCGTTGCGGCTTGGTACGTCATCGTACGACAGCCGCCACCAACACCGCTCGTCTGTTTGCTCGTCACGGATTACGAAGCTCCCTTCGAGCCGCAGGCGTTCGCGCAGGAGGACGTGGAACTTCTCCAAAAGCTGTTTACACCGGAGCTTAGTGCCGGTCCGATCGCGATTCAGGACCCGGAATCGGTCGTGCATTCCAAGGCGAGCGACAAGAGTGCGTTCCTCGCCCAGGTGCAAGAGGCAGTGGGTCGCCAGTCGCCCGGACGGAACAAGCCTGTGCTCATCTATCTGAGTGCGCAGGGGCTGGTGAACGATTCGGGTCAGGCTTGTCTCGTGATGGCCGCGGATCGCCGCCAAGGAGAACCGCAGACAGCGACGCCGAGCCAGATTTTGCCGACGTCGCGCCTCCTGCCGGTCGAGGAACTCGTCGATCAACTGGCGAAGTTCAGTTCGCCAGAGCATCCCGTGGTGCTGTTGCTCGATGCGGTCCGCTGGGATCGCAACTGGCGGCTGGGAATTGCCGCGAATGATTTTGCCGCGAAGTTGGCCGCAGTCGATTTAGGGCGAACCGGCCGCGAGAACATTGCGATCGTCAGCTCCACGGCGAGTGACAAAACTTCGACAGGCGAGTTTGGACTCATCGACCCTCGCCGCGGCTTGACGGTCTTTGGCCAATACGCCGCCCGCGGACTGGCGGGCGCGGCCGATGTCAACAACGACGATGCGATCACGCTGGCCGAGTTCGAGGCTTATCTGAATCAGAATCTACAGGCCGTGGCGGCTCGCCGCGGACGAATTCAGCGGCCCAGCGTCATCGCCAAGGCTGTTCGGCCGGAACTGCAACTGGCCAGTGCCGACGATGGGTTCAGCCAAGCGGCCAGTGAGACGATCGACACGCTGACGTTTAAGGTCGATCCGGGCTGGCTTACGGCGATTCACGCGGGATTTCGCCAGTTGGGCGAAATGCAGGAGGGGCGCGCAAGCGACGAGCCGACTCACGCGACCACGCTCCTTTGGGAGGAGTCGCTTAGGCAGCATTGGCAGCATGAGCTGCGGAAGTGCCTGGCGGGAAAGGCCTATGTGATGGGCGAGTCCCCTGCTGCGCCAGTCGCACCGGCACGCTCCACCGCGCAACCATCTGAAACAGACGAGTTGTGGCTTGCTGCCAATGTGCTCGTGCCGACTGCAACGGATGGGCGTGTCATGCCGCCGAGTTACTCGCTGCCATTGGCCTTGGGGAGCGTGTCGCCGAGCGATGAGGCAGAGCAGCGTGGCCGTGCGGCACTGCAGGCCTTGCTTGCCCCACCGATGCCGCCGGGTGCTGATGGTCCCGCGAAGACGCCCGATGCTTCCCCGGCGGAGCTTGCTTGGGCGGCTTGGGATCATTCGCTCTCGGCAGGACCGCTTTCTGCCGAACAGCAGGCCAAGGTCGCCAAATACCTGGCCGATGCAGGTTCGCTCCTGCCCGTCGAATTGCGGACGCTTGCCCGGTTCTCGGCCGGCAATCTGTTCTTGCCGGCGGAAATCAAAGCAGCCGAACGTGATCTGGCATCCGTCTGGGCGATTCGCAACGCCGCGGAGCGAGCGGCATTTCTGTCCGGTGAGCCGAGGGTGCTGCCGCTGTTTGCATCCGGCCTCGATCAATATGACAGCCAGAGGCGACGGGTCGAAGATCGGCTGTTCCTCGCAACCGGCAAGGTCGAGGGTGACTCGCTGGCGAGCCTCGCCAAAGTCTTTGCCAATTTGGAAGCCGAAAGCGTAGCCGCTGCCGCTGCTTTGGCCGCCCGTGACAGGGCGTTTGCGGAATTGCCCTACCTGCTGGAATGGGCCATCGCCGATCAGAAACGAGTTACCGAAGCTGCCACCTTGCTCATGTCGCTTGCTGCTTTGCAAGCAGCGCTCGATGCACCTCGCCCGACTGACCCCGCCGCGGCAACCGATTGGCTCGCCCTCGGCCTGACGGTGAAAACCAGCCACGAAGCGCTTCGTGCGGCTTACACGGACCAGTGGAAGACCAACATCGATCAATCGCCCGAAACGGGTTTTCTCGGTCAATTCCAGGCACTCGAGCAGCTGCTGGCGACACCGCTCGCGAACCTGAGCGAGCGGCAGAACCTGTGGAACATTGTGTCCAAGGTGATCGACAGCGGAGAGCTCGAGCCCAGCGCCAAGTCCGACGCGGCCAGTTTCGATCCGCAGGCGGCAGCCACCATGCGCAGCGATGGCCGAGCCGCCGCTCAGCGTTTGTTGACGCAGTGGCTGGCGATTTGGCAACGAGACAAGGAAGCACCGCCTCCGTTCGCTACGCTGGCCGATCGGGCCTTTGGGGAACTAGCCCCTTTCGACGAGGAGGCGATTCCCGAGGGCGCCTCGCAAGAGCTGGCCCGGCGCGAGCCGCTGTGTCGTGCGTTTGCACCGTGGCTGACGCTTCGGCCGAGTTCGTCACTCTTGGCAAGCAGTTCGATCCAGCAGCGCGCCGAGCATGCGGCTTACGACTACTATGCCTGGCAGGCCCAGCGGGCGCTCGACGATTTTCACGGGAGTGGCGACCAACCCGCAGTTGGCAATCTGCCCCCATTTGCGTTGGCCGCCGCTTCGCTCGTGACATTTGCCGAGCAGGCGTACTTTCCGCACACTCCGGCTAAGTCGCAGCGCGAACTTCTGGCGGCGCGGGTTGCCGATGCTCGTCGCCTGGCAGGTGTGACGTTGCGCTGGCCGTCCCGTCCACTGGCAACGGGACAAACCGATCTCGTTGTCGAGCGCTGGCCGCAGGATTCCCTCGCGACTTCACTCCCAACTGGCGAGGCGGCAATCCGGATCGCCGGCGATTGGCAGGAGGTGCAAATCGATGGGAGCGGTACGCGGCTGAAGTCGCCCGCGCAATGGCTGGGAGCGGTCAAACCGAGTGACCCCAGTTGGCCAGCCAGCTTGCGTTTCGTGCTTTCTGCCGAGCAGCCGACCGTCACGCCGGAAGTGGCCTACTACTATCGCGGCCACGCTGTCCGTCTCAGCCAGCAGGTTCGCAGACTGGAACCGCTCTATGTCCTTGACTCGGCTTCGCCCGGTCCGACCGGCAAGCTGACGGTGCTGCCGACATTGTCGAAGGCCCATGTGGTGATCGTGCTCGACTGTTCGGCCAGCATGGCGCCGTGGATGGGGGATGCCAACCAGGCGGTCCGGACGGTGATCGATCGGCTCCTGCTTAAGGCCGACGACGTGCAGGTTTCGCTCGTACTGTTTGCTCATCGCCGCAGCAAGGATGTCGAACTCACCGGCACCGTCGTTAAGTGGAAGTGGAACGCTGCCTTTGGCCCCGATGATCCGTCACGCACGCTCTTTAACGACTATGCCGTGGCATGGCGGGGTGCGGATGGCGCGGACGCGCTCGATGCGATCATCGGTCGGGCTGACGGCATGAATACGAAGGATCCGAAGGTGAAGGCCACAGGCTTGACACCTCTCTTCAGCGCCCTGTCGTTTGCACTATCCGACGGATTCACCGATTCCGACGCCGGCAGCCGACACCTCGTGATCATCTCCGATGGCGACGACTACGTGCAAACGCGGCGCGAGTGGGAGTTGAGCTTCCGCGAGAAGAACAAGGCGGCAGGCCGGCTCGATGCGGCCATCGCCCTGTTGCCGATGCTGGAGTTTCGTCCTCCCTGGCCCATGGAGGAAGAAGGCTACAACAGCATCGACAGCCGCGACGCGCGGGCCGACCTCGTGAAGAAGGGGATCGAGACCCGTAAGCCCAATGTCTATTTGTTCGACTTGTCGAAAGAAGGGGAACTGGCCGGGGCGGCGGCTTTGGCAGGGCTGGGAGCACCGATCGCCGTGAAAAGTCCCACGGAGCTGGCCAACGCGGTGCTGCGACGGATGGGAGTGTTCGACTACACGCTCGACGATCAGGACGAGGGGACCGAGCTTACCGGCCGCACGACGCAGACGCGTGTGTTCGACAATCTGCCAACCGGCACGTACACCTTGCGGCTCGCCGGGCAATCGGACGTTGCCGCTCCGCTGCGCATTGGCGGCGGCGAGGCGCTGGAAGTTGGCGTCGCCTTGGGCGCCGGTGCAAGTCGGTCGCGTTTCGAGTTTCTGCCGCAAGAGCCGCCGCTGCTCGATGCAGCCGCGCGAGGAAGAATTCTTCTCGGAGATGTGGCGATCGATCCGACGTTGGCGTCGCGCCTCAAGTCGTACGACGTTCAGTGCCGGGCCGAGCGGGCGCAAAAGGGGAGCGCCAATGCCGACCACTGCACGTTCGAACTGGTGCTGCAGAATGGGGCCGGGAAGGAGTTCACGCCGCGACCGGTGGAACTGTGGGTCGAGATCCTTCCGGTGGGAACAAGCCGCGCCGGGCGTCCCTACGTTTTCTGCAATCCGTTTGCGACGAAGAACACCCGGTCGCCCGTCTATGAGCTGATCGCTCCCCATTGGCCGGAGTCGGCCGACAAAGCTCAAGTTTCCGTCTGGGTGCGGATGCAGCCGACGCAGTCGCGCGAGGCGATTGTCGATGCGTCGTTTGTCTCAGCCAAGCAATTGCCCGATTCCGCGGCCGAGCCCGGCGTGCAGTTCCAGTTCGAGGCACAGGCGCATCCTCAAGGGGCGACGGTGAAGGTCACCGAGCTATTCGGCCATGGAGCGATGCCCAATGCCTGGCACTTCGTTGTGCCGACACCAAACCAGGGCGTAAGTTCCATCCGCCGCACCTACTACGACGGACAGGTCGAACACCAATTCGCCTTCGGCGTGGGGAATGTGGAAGATGCCGAGCAGCGGCGGTTTCTGGCGATGCCCATCGCAGCCTGGAAGAAGTTTGCCCTGGGCCTGGACGACAATCAGCCGCTCGTGGTGCAAGTGCCGGACTAGCCGATTTGCTAATACCAGATCTGCACGCCGGCGACGAGGCCTTGGATTTGGGTCGAGCCGATGTCGTACAGGTCGTAGCCGACGAAACACTCACCGACGCCGAGCGTGATGCCGCCGGTGGTCCGGAAGTGAACGAGGCTCGCTTCGCCAAGCCAGCCAAGATCGAGTTCCGCGGAGAAGACCAGCGGACGGCAGGGCTGCCAGTCGGCCATGTAGGTGACGTTGAGGCCGAAGTCGCTGCCGACGCGGTCGGAGAGGAAACTCGTTCCCAGGCCCGTGCGGAACTGCCAGTGCTCGCTTTGGGCAAAGCGAAAAAGGACGTTGGCGTCGCCGAGCCAAAGATCGTCGCGTCCCGCGTCGCTGTCTTCGCGAACGTAACGAAAATCGCTTTCGAGGCCCCATCGCCAGCGCGAGTCGAATTGCACGCGGCCGCCGATCCAGTCGAGATCGTCGAACCCGGTGCCGAATTCACTGCGAAATCGAGCGGCTAGTGAGTACGGCTCACAAGGTCCCGCCATGCCGATCGCTTCAATCGGATCGATCAGCATGTAACCGCAGTCGTATTGATGAGGGTAGTGGGCAAAGTAGCCCGGATCGTCGTAAGTGTCGCCGATCATGGCGGCTGGACCCCAGAAGGGCGAGGTGATCGCCAGGCCGACGAGTCCCCAAAGGGCGTTGTCGCCGTCACCGCTTGAGCACTCGTCGCAGTCGTCGTCGGAGCCCCAGATGTTGCCATCGTCGCAGTCATCTCGGTCGCGATCACGATCCTTGTCGCGCGGCGGATCGGGCGAGTCGGGTCGTTCGGTCCGGACGTCGTCGCGCAGTCCTGAGAGAATCTCGCCACCGTGTGCGAGCGGCGCAAGCACGAGCGCTAGCAGAACAGTCCGAACGAAGTGCGCCGCGGGATGCATGGTAGCAATGCACCAGAATCGCCAATGCCGGCCCCCGACTTGGGCGAGAACGATACACGCGTGGGTTGGCGGCGTCAACGTGGATTCGCGCTCGATCGCGGAGCCCAAAAGGGCGGGTACACCGTGCCTAAGAGCTCGCTAGCGGGTATCCCTTCCGACCACGCCCGGCTGTCGGTCGAGATCGTCGTGTTGTCGCCCAGGAGAGCGAATTCACTGGCTCGAAGCGGAGCATCCGCCAGCCACGGCTGGTTGCTCCCGCGGGGATGCAGGTAGTAGAGATCGCGCCAGACGACGAGATCCGCCACATCGAGCATCGCGCCGTCGGCGCCGATGGCCAATGCATGCGTCGTGGGAACGCGCGGACCGTCGGGGACGTTGTAGGGAAAGCGGAAGATTTCTCGGCCGCCGATCGACAGCAGCACTTGCTGGTCACACAGGCCGAACTCGACCCGCACGCCTCGATGCGTGTCGATTGCGCCAATCTCGTCGCCCCCTACTTCGCTCCCATCCGCCAGCAATTGTACGCGGTTGGTGGCGAGGTCAAACACCACCTCGAAGCGCCGTTTGTCGTCGATCGCCGCGAGCGCCAGTCGGCCGGTCCGACCCGCTCGCAGCCGGCAAGCGATCTGCACGTCGGGGACGGCGTTTTTCCCTCCGCCCGTGTTTTGGTTATAGCTGTCGATGTCGAGGATCGGGGTGAGCTTCGTGCGTGAATGGGCCGCGTACATCATCCAGTGGTGATACACGAGCCAATCGAACTGCCCCGCACTTGCTTCGGGAGTTGTTTCGCTCGATGACGGCGGCGGCTCGTAGCGATAGCCGGTCGGCGCGCGATGCCAGCCAGTGCCGGGCTGAGCACTTTGCCATCGCTCGGGGAGGCCCACCGACTGATGCGGAACGAAACGGCTGTCGTGAACGACGAGCCGAACTGCCGTCAGCTCGCGAAGTGTTTTGCGCAAGAGTCGATCGTCGGCCACCAAATCGCCATTGCTAATCGCCAGTCGTTCGCCCGGCAACGCGGCCACACGCTTGACGATGAACTCGCCCGGCTTGGTGGGATCGGCCGCGGCTACGATTTCGCCACGCCGCGGTTGGCGGGCCAAGAGCGGAAACCGATCGAGGAGCACCAATTCTCCTGGTGCGAGTTGCACCTCGCGGAGCGGATTGTCCCGAAAGCCGCAATTGGGGCAGGTCGCCAAACCGCTGGCCGGTGGATCCTCGGCATCGCAGCGAAACGCAAAGCCACAATCTTGGCAGGTCAAAGGGTAATGTCCGCCGACAAGTGCCGGGGCCATCGACGGCCCGTCGATCCGCACGCCGCCGGTCAGCCCTCGAATCAGCCACAGCCGTGCGGCGCCGAGTGCGGCGAGCATCAGCAGCACGCCAAGCACCACGCCCTGAATGCGAACGAGTGCCGAGTTGTGCGGCGCTACGACCGTGTGCGTGGCCGCGAGGTTGCTCGCCCCGCGGCTGCCCGATTGCGACCGCTGGCGATCGCCGAACGGCGGCGGTCCTCCTTCGGCAACGCTGCGGGTGGTGTCGCCACTCACGTCTGCGGCTCCTCTTCAAAGGGAGTTGCCATCTCGGCGGCGGCCCTTTGCGGAGGGCGATTCGTGCGGTGCAGATCCTCGCGGAAAACGAAGTACACAGCCGCGACCATGCAGAGGCCCGCCCAGAGGAAATCGAGCTTGATCGGCTCGCGGAGATAGTAGATCGAAAACGGGACGAAGACGCCGAGCGTGATCACTTCCTGCAGAATCTTGAGTTGCCCGACCGAAAAGCCCCCCTGATGGCCAATGCGGTTGGCGGGGACTTGCAGCAAGTACTCGAACAGTGCGATGCCCCAACTGATGAGGGCCGCCACGAGCCACGGCCGATGTTCAAGGCCCCTCAGATGCCCGTACCAGGCAAAGGTCATGAAGACGTTCGAGGCGATGAGCAGTAGCACCGGCCACATCATGGGGCGCCCGCTTGGCACACCGGGGGGCTATTGCCAGATTATGTTGTGGGGCTTGGCGTGGGTGTCGACAACGC
>CAYLLN010000136.1:0-11283 GCA_964384375.1 uncultured Pirellulaceae bacterium | reverse complement strand
TGGCGGAGATGAAAGCCGAACTGAAGGCGTTTCAGGAGCGGACGGAGGATCCGTGGGTGCTGAAGTGGGAATACGAGTGAGGAATTTATGATTTCGGATTTAGGATTTCAGATTTGGCGATGACCCTCAAGGCATCGGGACGCACCGAAATGCTGAAGTCCTTGTCACGCAGCGGCTCTCCGTCAAGGTTGAGCTGGAATTCACTCGCGAAGTGCAGTTCGAACGCAGCAAGCTGGCGGTAGAGGATGTACTGGTTGTCTTCGTGCGTCACGTCGAATAGCTCTGTTAGCAGTTTCGGCAGCTCGTTCAGGGTGACGGCCGGGGCGATGACGAGGTCGAGGAGGCCGTCGTCGAATTTCGCTTGCGGGGCAACTTCATAGCCGCCGCCGGCCAGCCGACCGTTGCCAATGGCGAGCAGCACGAGGTTCAGATCGAGCGTTTGTCCCTCGGCCACGAGGCGGCATGGATAGGGGGAAAGTGTTGGCGCGGTGAGCAGGCCCGTGATCGAGTAGGCCGCCCCGCCCAGAGCGTTTTTCAGTTCCGCTGGCGTCCGGGCGGTCACCTCCGCGCCAAAGCCGCCGCTGGCGACGTTCACAAAGGGTCGGCCGTTCACGAGTCCCACGTCGAGTGGCATCGGGTGGCCTGTCACGGCGAGTCGCAGTGCGGCGGTTGGATCGCCAATCGGCAGGTTCAGGCTGCGGGCCAGGTCGTTGGCAGTGCCCATCGGCAGAATCGCAACTGCGGGCAACTTGCTGGTGTCGCCACCGAGCAGTCCCGTTGCGATTTCATTCACCGTCCCGTCACCGCCGCCGGCGATGACGACGTCGATCCCCTGCTCGGCCGCTTCGCGAGCGAATAACGCCGCCTGGCCCGCTTCCCACGTCGCTCGCACGTCGATCACCGCCCCTTCGCCGCGGATCGCATCGACGGCAGCCCGCACGGCGGGGTCGGCAGCCGACTTGCCGTTCAGGATCAGACGGTGGGTGCGCATCCAGATTGCTCGATTCCGAAACCGCGCCGTCATCGCAGGTCGCAACTACGACTCGTCGCGGCCGAGGGTTGCCAGTTCCGCAGGCAAGCCGGCCGACGTGACGGGGACGTGACACTGCCGGCAATTGGAACGCTGTGGGTGCGTGCAGCGAATCTCGGGCCGGGCCGCGGGGCCACTGTGGCACGACGTGCAATTCTCCCGCATAAACACGCGGTGGGGAATCACCGGCGGTGCGCCGGGATAAAGCCGGTCGGCCTTGGCAAAATGCTGTGCAAGTCCCACAAAGTCGCTCTCCTGAAAAACCTCGTCCTGACGCTTGAAGACGTGGCATTGCTGACAATGGGCCGCTGCTCCCAAGCCCTTGGTGTCAGCATGCGGATTGGCCGGAGCAAAGCCCAGCGGCGGAGCTTCCTTGCCCGTGCTGGTATGGCACTGGGTGCAGGTAATATTGAGCGGCTGGTGCGGAATAACTGGCGGAGCACCATCGTAGAGCCGTCGCGCAGCGCGAACCTGCGACGAAGTGAGAGTCACCGGCGCTGCATCATCAGCCGGGGGAGACGTGCCGCAGCCGACGAAGATTGACAGTCCCCAGGCAAGCGCGACGAGCAGCCAGCGACTCATGCCTTCTCCACTTTGACGGCGCACTTCTTGTAGTCGGGCTCGTAGCTGATGTTGTCCAGCGCATCGAGTGTCAGTCGATTGACGAGCTTCCCTTCGTCGAAGAATGGAACGAACACGGCACCCCGTGGCGGCTTGCCCCGGTCGTCAACCTTGGCCTTGAGCACGAGCTCGCCTCGACGGCTGGTCAGCTTCACGCGATCGCCAGGAGCAATTCCTAGCTCGTCGGCATCAGCCCGATTGAGTTCCACGTAGGCTTCGGGAACGGCCTGATGCAACTGTTTGATGCGCCGTGTCATCGAACCCGTATGCCAATGTTCGAGAACGCGACCCGTCGATAGCCAAAATGGAAAATCGGCATCTGGCGATTCGGCCGGCGGATGGTACGGTCGCAGCCAGAGCGCCGCCTTCTCTCCGTATCCCTTGGCCTTGTAAAAGTGAACGCCGCTTTCCTTCTTCACGAAGGGATCGTGGCCCGCGGCGTAGCGATAACGCGTCTCTTTGCCATCCACGACCGGCCAGCGCAAGCCGCGGGCCGCCAAGAGTTCGTCGTAAGTCGCCAGATCTTTCCCCGCGCCGAGTGTGAACGAGCGATACTCGTCGTACATCGGTTGGTGCCAGGCGTCCTCGGACCAGGGAAAAAGTTGCTCATAACCCATCCGCTTGGCTACCTGGATGATCTGCCAGGCGTCTTCCTTGGCCTCGCCAGGCGGTTCGACCAGCTTGTTCCAATGCTGCGTCCGCCGCTCCGTATTGCCGAAGATCCCCTCGCGTTCGACCCATGCGGCCGACGGAAGGATCAGATCGGCAACGGCTGTCGTCGGCGTGGGATAGATGTCGCTCACGACGATAAACTTCCCATCACCTGGCTGGCGTTCCAACCGGTGCAGGTTGGGCATCGTGACCCAAGGGTTGGTGACCTGAATCCAGATTGCCTTCACGTCGCCGCGCATCAGCGCTCGGAACATATCCACCGAGTGATAGCCGGGCTTCTCGGGAATCGTCCCCGGCTCCAGGCCCCAGATTTTCTCGGCCTTGGCGCGGTGTTCGGGATTGGTAACGACCATGTCCGACGGCAGGCGGTTGCACAGCGTTCCCACTTCGCGCACGGTGCCGCAAGCGGATGGCTGGCCGGTCAGGCTAAGCGGGTTGTTGCCCGGCCGCGAGATCTTGCCCGTTGCCAGGTGCAGGTTGGTAATCAGATTGTTCATCCAGGTGCCGCGGGTGTGCTGATTCACCCCCATGCACCACAGGCTGACGGTGCCGCGACTTGCATCGCCATAGAGCTTGGCCAGCGCCTCAACCTGAGCGGCGGGCACGCCTGTAATCTCGGCCACTTTCTCCGGTGTGTAATCCACCAGGAACTCCTTCAGTTCCTCCTGCGAGCTGTCCCGCGCCTCGTCTTTGAAGGTGTACTCGTCCGCCTGCTTGTCAAAGCAGCCGTAGCCGATCTGGGCGAGATCCTCGGTTCCTCGCTTGAAGACGATGTTCTCCGCAACAAACGGCTGGTTGAACTTGTTGTCGCGCAGCAGAACGTGCAAGATTCCGTTGGCCAATGCCAGGTCGGTATTCGGCCGGATCTCGACGTACAGGTCGGCCAGCTGCGAAGTGGGTGTGTGACGAGTAGCGATGTCGATGATGCGCACCCGCGGGTTCTGCCGTTTGTTTTCGAGGATGCGGCTGAACAGGACCGGGTGCATTTCGGCCATGTTGTTGCCCCAGAGGACGAAGTCGTCGGCCGTGTCGAGGTCGTCGTAGCACCCCATCGGCTCGTCGCTCTGGAACTGGGTCATGAAGCCCATGACCGCGCTGGACATACAAAGCCGGGCGTTCGCTTCGAGGTTGTTGCTCCGCATGCCCGCCTTGACCCACTTCAGGGCCGCGTAACCATCGAACACGGTCCACTGCCCCGAGCCATACATGGCGACCGCTTGCGGACCGTGCTGCTCGAGCGTTTCTTTGAACTTCGTGGCGATCAGGTCCAGAGCCTCGTCCCACGAGATTGGCTGAAAGCCTTTGCTGTCGGCGTTGCGTTTCAGCGGCCGCTTGAGGCGGTCCCTGCCGTACAACAAAGCTGGCAGATGATAGCCCTTCACGCATAAGAGGCCCTTGTTGACAGGGCTCAGCTCATCTCCACGGACTGCGACGACTTTGCCGTCATCGACGCCAACTTCCACGCCGCAGCCGGTGCCACAAAAGCGGCAGGGAGCCTTCGACCAGGTAACGTTGCCTTGCGTCAGGGCCGCTTCGCCCTCGGCCGTGGTCGCCGTCTCCCGGCTGCAGCCGAGTGTCCCCGCGGCGGTCGTTGCCGCGCCGATGGTCAGAAACTCGCGACGATCCATTTTAATGTCCTCCTCCTGCCGGCACCGCGCCTCCCGCCGGCGGCAGTGCCAGTGCCGCCGCGGCAGCCGGCGTCATCGGCGGAGATTCGAACCACTGGTGCTCGGGGCGGGCGAGAATCTCGTCAATCACCTTGCGGACGGCCTCGGCCTCAGCCGATTTGCCGGACTCTTCGGCATGGCGAGCGATCTCGCGAGCCTGCGGAATGAGCTGCTGGTAGAAACGCTCGGCCACCTCGTACATCCCGTGCCAGTGGGCATAGTCCGGGGCCATCATGGAGGCCCCATGTCGCGCTCGCCGCCCTTCATGGTGCCAGAGGTAGAACCAGGTCCACTCGATCTCCTCGTCGAATTCCTTGGGCGTGATTAGCTTTTGCTCGCGCAGCGCGCCGACAATCTTCTGTCCTGGTTTAGCGAATTTCTCGTTGTAGTTGACGACGAAGTCGTCGTATTGCTTGTAAAACGCAGAGACATAGTTTTCGGTGTGGCAATTCGTGCACACGTTGGTCATGGCGGACCGCTTGTCCTGCCACGGGTGCTTCACCAGTGCCTGCCGCTTCACTGGATCGGTCTCTTTGACCACCTCGCCGTTGATGTCCGTATCCATCACCAGGCTGACGGGCGGGCGGTTGGTCCAGGAGATTCGCTCCCCCGGATCGTGCGTCACTCGGCCGCCATTATTCTTGTTGCCCGACATGTGACACGTTGCGCAGGTCGGGGCCTGCGTGTAATCGACGCCCAGCACCCAATTCTCCGCATCCAGATTCATGTGGGCGTGCAGATCGCGAAAAGCGACACCATGCTTCGATTCCTCGTAAATCTCCTTTTGCGGATGGTCGGGACCGAGGTGACACTTGCCACAGTTTTCCGGCTGGCGGGCGCGGCGCGGGGAGAAATCGTGGCGCGAATGACAAGCCGAGCATGAGCCGAGCGATCCGTCGAGGTTGAGTCGTCCGATCCCCGTGTTAGGCCAGCTGCTGGCGCTAAGCACGGGGCGGCCATTGGCGGTTTTTTTAATCTTGGCGACAGCATCCTGATTCGTGGGTTTGCCGTCGGGTCCGGGCTGGAGCTGATCGAGCGTGATCAGGCTGCCATCCGTCCCTTCGAGGGTGATCTTGCTGCCGTGGCATTGCTTGCAGCCCGTATCGACGCTGGCCATGCCGTTGACCATCGTGACGTCGCGACCGGGTGTGGGGGAATGCGGATTGAAGGGGGTGCGCGAACCTTCAACCGTTTCGGCCAGGAAGTTGTCGAGCGACGCCAGGATGTTGCCCGCCTTGGCGTGGTGGCTGGCCATGAATTCCTGGGTTTCGGTCTTGTGGCAGCGCCCGCAATCACGCGGCGTGACAACAACCGCGATCAGAGCGCCATAGTGGTCGAAGGCATCGGCATCCCCTTTCTCCGCCTGGTGACACTCCACGCAGCCGACTCCCTTGAGAGCGTGCGTGCTGCCCCTCCAGTGGTCGATGATGCCGGGGGAGGACTGCTGGTGACACTGCACACACGAGTTGGAACTGGCGGGAATGGAAACGTGCCGCGCGCCGACCCCGGACTCTTCCCGTTTGCGGATCACCTCCATCCATTGGACGAAGATCAGCGAGACGATGAACGCGGCGCTCATGAGCGCGATGATGATGTGCTTCGTGCGAATCGACATGGAGAGCGTGCCTTAGTGGGCCACGGCGGCTTCCCAGACCGTCAGTCCGATCAGCAGGGCCGTGGCGACAATTCCGATGTAAACGCTGATTTCCTCAATGCCCGTCAGCCAGCGAAGGGCTTTATCGATCCAGGGCCAGACGAACATCGCTGCCACGATGAACCCGGAACTGATCACCGCGAACGACAGCGAGAACAGCTTGAGCCAGCGAAATGAAACGTAAAAAAACCATTCGGGCTTAATCACCTCGGGCGTGGTCAGCGGATCGGCCTTCGGCCCCATCGTCGCCGGCAGCACGGTCGCCAAGGCACATAGCACGACCATCAGCACCAGGCCAATGATGAGCTCGGTGAGCATGTGGTCGGGAAAGAAATTGAAATGTCGAGGTCCGGTGGGCGTGTCGGTCGGTTCCTTGAACTCCGTCACGCCATGCATGCGGACCTGAGCGATATGGCAGATCACGAGCAGCACGATCGTCGTCGGCAGGATGGCGGCGTGCAGAATAAAGAACCGCGACAGGGTTCGATCGTTGTATTCGTCTCCGCCCAGGAGCATCTGTTTTCCTAGCGGCCCGATCACGGGGGCAGCATCGCTGATGTTGGCGGCGACGGTCGCCCCCCAGTAGCTGAGCTGCTCGAAAACGAGGCTATACCCGGTGAAGCCGGTGAGCAGCGTCGTCATCAGCAGGGCCATGCCGATCATCCAGTTCAACTCGCGGGGGCGGCGGTAGGCCCCCGTGAAATAGACCCGCATCTGATGCAGGATCATGGCCGCGATCATCAGCGTTGCCGCCCACTTATGCAGGCTCCGCAGGAACCAGCCAAACGTCGCTTCGTCGGTGATGTAGCGGATCGATTCGTAAGCGGTCCCTGGCGCAGGCTGGTAGTACATCGCCAGCAGGATTCCCGTCACGATCTGCACGACGAACAGATACGCAGGGGTTCCGCCGAGACAGAACCACCATCGTTTGAGGTGATTGGGTACCGGCTCGTTGGTAAGTTCCGCCAAAGCCTCGGGCGAAACGGGGATTCGCTCGTGGACCCAGTCTGCAATCCGTCCCACGTTAGGCGACTCCTTGAGGCTGAGATCCTGTGGGCGACGTTTCGGTAGTGGCGACCGAAGTGAGTGCTGCTTCCACGTAGAGCAGGCCGGCTTCGACTTTGAGCGGAAACTGGACAAGGGCCTGATGGGCTGCTTGGGGAGGACCGGCGATCGGATTGCCGCTCCGGTCGAAGGCCCCGTTGTGGCATGGGCAGAAAAATCGATCGTTGTGGGATTCCCAGTGAACTCGGCAGCCAAGGTGCGGGCAAACACTCGACAGCGCCAAAAAATCCTCGTTCGACGTTCCCTGCCCTTGCCGGGCAATCACAATCTTGGCTCCTGCCGGTGAGGTGAAATCCATCGCCTCACCTGGCGCCAGCGCATCGACCGTGCAGACAAACAACCATCCGCGATTCTGGGTTGCCGCTGGATACGCGAACCGACCGAGCATGACGCCGAACAGTCCATAGCCGGCCGCCAGTCCGCCAGCCATTGCCAATCCGCTGGTGGTGGTGAGAAACGATCGGCGAGGCTCGGACGACGAGGGAGGACTCGCCGCTCCGTGGTGCTCAGACATGACAGCGTTTCACTCGATGGAGGAGAGGGACTAGCACGCGGCAAGTCCGTCGAGGAGAACTCCGCACAATATCTACGAACCCACGCGAGCGCTCCAGATGGGTAGTCCAACTTTCGTGAGTCGAGAGTGTGCGGCGATACTCCATCGTGTGCGAAATCGCACACCATCGCATGCGCTGTGGACTCCGTCGCGGCCGCTTGCCAAAGCTCAAGCAGCTTTCGATCGCAGCAGGAATTGGCTCGCATCCTGGGCGAAGCGATCGACCTGGCCCGCCGCAGCCAGCTGGCCGCGGTCAAAGCAACCGGCGCGATGGGAAGCGACGTGACCGAGCCAGCCAGAGAGCCGGCGTTTCAGAAAGGGAAGGAGCCGGGGGGAGCGTCGATCCCCAGTCGCGTTGAGCCCGAGAGTGGCACCGCCTGCAATGCTAATCCTCATCCGCGCAGGCAACCAAAAACACGAACCCTATTAACACAGGAACCATCACGAACATCAGCAGAAACGGTCCGAACTCTGCCCGATACGACCAGATCCACGCTAACGCCGGCGGTCCGGCAGCTTGCCCCAGTAGCATCGTGCGGAGGCTGAAGTTCATGCCCACAAAATCTAGCTTGGCTGGGCACAAAAGTCATCGTCAGTAGTCGTTCATGGCCTAATTGAAAGCCGCCAAGCACCCGAACGAATTTTCGAGCCGCATCAAATTCGCACCGACTTGACCAATGTCTGCGGTGTCCTGAAAAATCCAGTACAAATCATCTTCGGCTGGGTGACGCAGCTTTTGGAGTGAAAGATGGAAGTCGTGAACCCTTACCAATCGCCGCAGACCTTTCAGCCGCGACGAGGGCGGAGGCGATTCAAGTGGCTGTGCCTCATTTCGCTCGTGTTTGCTGGACTTGGAATTGTCGCGGGGATTGCGATTAGCCCGTGGCGGAACGATGACGCTTCGCCGCTGCTCCTGATTTTCGATGGCCTACTTGCCCTCGGGGAATTGTTAGCGTTCACCTTGGCCGCAATTGGCGGAGTCGGCTGGGTTGTAAGCCCGCGACCGGTGAGTGAGCACCATCCCTAAGCACCATCACATCCTTGAGGCGGGCGAACTGCAGTCCGATCTTTTACCCCCATCTATAACCATCCGACTGCACGGCGGGGTTGTTCTCCGGCCGGCTGGACTTTGGTTGCCAACCCGGAATATTTGGCCCGCCTTGTGCATCTATACAGTAGAGGCAACGCAGCGGCGGGAGGCCTTCAGTCCGGCTCTGGGCGGGAGACCCGCGCCCAGCCCGAAGGAGACGTCCGCTCAACGGTTTGAGCGACCTTGGCCCGACCTTAAAATGCATAACTTGCATACGTGCATAAAAATGAAATCAGCCTTAAGTCGTTGGGGAAGAATCACTTGCGACGCGAAAGCCGGTGAAACAGTTTTTTCACGTAGCGTGAATAACTCCCTCCGAACGAACCTGATCCCGGCTGGCGGGTCAATTTGCGGTCGCTTCGGCAGACGGGGTAAGCGCGGCAGGCGAGACACCTGCCCCACGACTTTGACCCTTACCCGAAGCGTGCGTCGATAGGTATGTTGAAGGAGCGGCAGCAAACCGGCCTCGCTTGCGCGTCGGGTTGGTGTGCATGCTCCCTCGCTGACGCGTCGGGCTTCCATTCGATTCGCCACGTTACCTCCATGACCACTCCCACCACCGACCCCGCCTCCCCCGAGCCGCTCAAGCCGTTTCGCATTCAGTTGGCCGAGCGAATCAACCGCCTGCCGCAGTATGTGCTGGCGCGGGTCAACGCCCTGCTGCATCAGAAGCGAAAGGCGGGGCAGGACGTGATCGACCTCGGCATGGGCAACCCCAGCGAGCCGCCGCAGGACGTCGTCATCGAGAAGCTCATGGAGGCGGCCCGCGACCCAAACAACCACGGCTACAGCAAAGCCAACGGCATCCTCAACTTGCGTCGCGAGGTTGCCGCCAAGTATTTCAAAAAGTTCGGCGTGCGGCTCGATCCCGAGAGCGAGGTGATCGTCACGATCGGCTCGAAGGAGGGGTTCAGCCACATGTGCCTGGCGGCGATGGGGGCGGGTGAGACGGCGATCATTCCCGCCCCGTATTTTCCCGCCCACATGTACGCCATCGTCATGGCGTCGGGCAACGTCATCACGCTCGACGTGACCGACAGCGAGAAATTCCTCTCGAACGTCGCCTACACGTGCGAGCACATGACGCCGCGGCCGAAGCTGCTGGTCGTGAACTACCCGCACAACCCGTCGAGCAAAACGGTCGAGCCGGAATTCTTCGCCCAAGTGGTCAAGCTGGCCCGCCGCTACGGCTTCATGGTGATCAGCGACTTCGCCTATGCCGACGTGGCGTTCGACGGGTATCAGCCGCCGAGCTTCCTCGCCGCACCGGGGGCCAAGGAGGTCGGCGTCGAGTTCACCACGATGAGCAAGGGGTACAACATGGCCGGCTGGCGCGTCGGCTACTGCTGCGGCAATGCCGAGATGGTGCGGGCCCTGGGAATCATCAAGGGGTATTACGACTACGGCCTGTTCCAGGCGATTCAGATCGCGGCGATCGTCGCCCTGCGGCACACCGACGCGGCGGTCGAGGCCCAGTCGCAACTGTATCAATCGCGCCGCGACCTGCTCCTCGACGGCCTCCGCAAACAAGGCTGGCAAGTCGAAACGCCGCGGGCTGGCATGTTCTGCTGGGCCAAGTACCCGGAGCCGTTTGCCAGCACGCTCAGCAGCCTCGATTTCTCGATGAAGATGCTGGAAGAGGCAAACGTGGCGATGAGCCCCGGCAGCGGCTTCGGCGCGGCGGGCGAAGGGTACGTTCGCATGGCCCTCGTCGAAAACGAAAACCGCCTGCGGCAGGCCCTCCGACAGATCGGGCGCGTCCTGGGGGAGCGAAGCGCAAAGCCGGCGGAACGGGTGAGTGCGTGAGGATTAGGCGTTCTTAGCCAGGAGCAAACCCGCTCCCGGTGTTGATCGGGGAATACAGATTTGACGTAGATTCCTGCTGTGGTAAAATTTTACCACAGCGACGGAGGCGGCGATGCCCAATTGGGACATCATTTGGGATCTGGATGAGGATCCAGACGGCAACGTCGCCCACGTCGAGGAGCACGGCATCAGCAAGGACGAAGCGGAAGAAGTACTTCGCGATCCCTTATCCGAGTCGGTCAGCCGCTCATCAGGCCGGCCCATCGCATTTGGAATCACGAGCACGGGCAAGTCTATCGCCGTCATTTACGATCCCATTGATGACGATACGGTTTATCCGGTCACCGCTTACGAAGTGGAGTTCTAATCATGCAGCGCAAGATCACACGCCGCACACGCGACCGCTATCTGACACCGGAAGAAGCGGCTAAGTACCGCAAGATTCGCGAGCAAATCGAAGAAGAGAAGCCGGAAATCAACGCCCGTATCAAGGGTCAACTGGAAGGCGCATCGACCCTCCAACGAGTATTTGGACAACTCAAGGGGGTGCGCGAGGCGAAAGGTCTGAGTCTGCGAGACATTCAAGACTTGACCGGAATCGACGCTTCCGCTTTGTCCAAGCTGGAACGCGGCGAGCGTGAAAATTTTACCGTCGATACGCTAGTGCGTTATGCTCAGGCATTGGGAAAGCAAGTGACCGTCGGCGTGTCCGACGGCTGACATTGCTGGCAGCGGCTTCGGCGCAGCGGGCGAAGGTTACGTCCGGATGGCCCTGGTCGAAAACGAAAACCGCCTGCGGCAGGCCCTGCGCCAGATCGGCCGCGTGCTGGGGGAGCGAAGCGCAAAGCCGGCGGAACGGGTGAGTGCGTGATGCTGCGAGGAAACCTATTTCCGATGTCCTAGGTCCGAAGGACCGACAGGTAATAGCCCCGGTCGTGAGACCGGGGTAGGCGATAGGGTGGTTGAGGGCCGGGGTAGGAAAGCGAATCAGAGCGCAATCCATGGACGATTCTCAGGCCGGTCATGGCCACCGAACCTTCGTCAGCTTGTTGGCGGTTACTGCGACGCTGTTAGAGACGCTAACACAACCTGATTCTTGATGTTTTTGAGTCTACGGGGAATTGG
>CAYLLN010000135.1:0-11937 GCA_964384375.1 uncultured Pirellulaceae bacterium | reverse complement strand
CATCCTCAAGAGCCGGAAGCCGCTTGAGATACACAAGCGATTGGTCGGTGACGTGCGGGTTGTAGCTCAGTTGCAATGTGCGCAGCTTCGGGAATCCTTCCAACAGCGAAACCGTCTCCTCATTGAGATCGGCATTCCAAAGGCGAACGGTATCGACATGCGCATGCCAATCGACAAACCACGGCCGTTCGTTGACGCGTAAGAAATACGGGCGATCTTCGTATCTGACGCTGCCGCCGGCTCTCTCTAACCGCAAGACCCTGCGTCGCTGCTGCTCGCCGGGGCTCATCCACAATCCCAACACGACAGCGGGGATTGCCGTAAGCAGCAGCAACATTCTCAAGCTGTAGCGGATTCTGGACATTACGTACCGCCGGCCTCCGGGAGCAGGTTTGCTCCCGGCTAAGAACCTTTCAAAACAGCTCCTTGATCACCTCGCCCCCCTCGACCAGCTTCAGCGGCTGGTTGAGTTCGGTCGTGTATTCATCGTGCGGATTCAGGCCCAGGACCTGGCAGAACGTGACGAACAGATCCTGCACGCCGATCGGCCGGTCGGTCACCTTCACGTTGTCGGCATCGGTCGCGCCAATCGCCTGCCCCATCTTCACGCCGCCACCCGACAGGCCGACGAGCCAGCCTTCGCTGTAATGGTTCCGCCCGCCCGCGTTGTCTTCGTACTTCGGCGTGCGACAGAACTCGCCCATCCAGACGACCAGCGTGTCTTCGAGCATCCCCCGCTGGGCCAGGTCGGTCAGCAGCATCGCGTAGCCGCTGTCGGTCTCGCCCGCGAGAATCGGGTTCTCCTTGAAGCCCCGTTTGTGCGTGTCCCACCCCTGATCGTTCATCGTGCCGCCATTGATTACCTCGACGAAGCTCACGCCGTTCTCGATCAGCCGCCGAGCCAAGAGGCACCCTTGCCCGAACGCATTGCGGCCGTAGGCATCGCGGAGCGCATCGGGCTCTTTGTCGAGGTTGAACGCGCCGAGCATCGGGCTCAGGACGAAGCGACTGGTCCGGTCGTAAATCTCGCGCTGTTCGCGGGCGGCCTTCGCGCTGCCGCGTGCGGCGAACTGATCGTCCAGCTTCGCGGCCAGGGCCAGCCGCCGCTGCAAAACGTCGGCCGGCACCGTCGGATGCACGTCCTCGGGCAGCTTCCCCGGCTCGGCGATCTTGAACGACTCGAACCGCGGCCCCAGGACGCCGCTATTCACGTCGCGGGTCTTGATCCGCGGGCTGCCGATCCGCACGAACGCCGGCAGGTCAAAGCCGGGATCGTACCGGTCGCGGGCGACGACGCTTCCCCACGTCGGATAGGGAATCGTCGGCTTGATCGGATAGCCGGTCCGCACGAGCTTGATCGCCCGAAAATGGTCCCGCTCGTCGCTGACCATCGAGCGGATCAGGGCGATCTTGTCGAACACCTGGGCCGTCTTCGGCCAGTGCTCGCCGATCTGAATGCCCGGCACGTTCGTGCCAATCGCCTGCGTCGGCCCCTGATACTGCGATCCCGGCTTGGGATTGAACGTGTCGTACTGGCTGGGCCCGCCGTCCATCCAGAGCAGGATCATCTTCTTGCCGGCCTGCTTCAGCTCAGCCGCCTTGGCCAGCAGCATGTCGCGCCAACTCAGGCTGATCGCGCCGGCCCCGCCCGCCACGGCCAGCGACTTCAAAAACCCGCGGCGCGAGGCAACCCCTTCGCCGGTGACGTGTGCGGATGCGAATGTGCGGAGCATATCAAAACCTCAGCCACGGAGGGGCGGCATGTAATAGCCTCGACCGTCAGGTCGGGGTTCATGAATCAAAACAAATGCACCAGATTCAGAGGGCCACTGCATTGAGCGCCCGTGGAGTTCAGTTATTTCGGACCTGAAATTGACCTTCTGCTGTGACTGTGCTCCTCGGAGTCACTTAAAAGCGAAGACCACGACCCAGCGATTGTGACAGGGAATTGTAAGCATAAGCCTACCTCGCCTGTGTCCGAATAAGGCTGGTCTAAGGCTGTGGATTCTCCTCCAATAATCGCCCGATCATGCGAACTGTAACGCCACCCGCCTTTGATCGCACCACCAGCTTCTCGTTTTCGCTATCAAGGAATGCCGCTCGATCATCTACTAGCTTGTTGGTCGCATCAATCTGAAAAGCGGCTCCTGCCTCACTTAACGGACGAATGTGAAGGCTAGGGCCGGCGGTAGGACTGTCGCCTCCACGACACGCCACAATGTACTTGCGACACATCACAAGGCTGCCAGTCCCCGTCGCCACAACATCAATCTCATATGTTCGGTTTTTTCCCTTTTCAGCGACAATCGGTTGACGTTTTTCATCCTTGACCGGGACGCCCACGCCGGCAGCCAATCCTACGATCTGTGCGAACACCACATTTTCACTAGCCACTGCCTTAAGTAACGAAACGTCTCCCCGCATTGAAGCCACCGCCGACTGGAGGTCGCCCAAAGAAATCAATGACGATTGTCCAAGCAGTCGAAAGGAAAAGTGCGACTTCTGGAGGTAGGTTCTGATTTCACCAATCGCCGTAACATAAGACTCTGTTACCGAGGCGAGGCCCTCCTTGGATACTCGGTAAAGTTCAATGTCCTTTGGTTCAATTTGCTTCAATTCTTTTCTGCCGGTAAACTCTTCATAAAGCCGCTCAAAACGGCTATCGGATATAGACTCTTGCTTTTGCAATTCTACGAAGAGCTCATGCACTTCTTTCTTTACTTCGTCGCTTTGTTGGTCCAGTGACGCCGAAAGGTCAAGGCGATGCTGGCCGCCAATCCCATACCACCCAAAGCTTCCTCCACCCTTTGATGAATAACTTTGTTTGAGACTCTCGAACAAACTAGACTCACTCATGTCCTTTTGCACGACCTTAGTCAAATCTTTCCATTGTCGATCTAACTCACTCCTGAATTCCTTTTCGTTCTTAGCAGCATTGACTACATTGTGCACAGAAGTCGGCGACACTTCCTCCGCAAATTGTGAGCCGCCGTACCAAACATCTCCGACAAGGGCGAGCACGTCTTCCGTCGAAAGCGGTTTGACAGCATCTAGCTTGAGCCGCAACTGCACTTGTGCCGCCTTCAGCAGGTCAGGATTGGCTTTCGGAAATCTGCCGCTGATTGAGCTGTCGATTTCGGCCTGTATCTTCTGCCATACGCTTCTCGTAACGACCACGGAATCTGGACTAGACGGCCCAAGTACTCTTTCAAACGCGTCCTTCGTCGCTCCTTGAGACACTGTGACAACTGCGGTTTCGTTATTCTGCGCGTTAAACCAGTAGTAGGACGTGAACAAGACGAAAACGTCTTCCGGCGATTCCTGTAAAGCTTGCTGCAAACTAGGGCTCTTTATCGTTGTATTGACGGGCGCGGCCTTATGGATGTCAAACGATGGGGTAACTGTCGCAATGGTTTCCCGGATGCCACCGATCGATAGCGTCACATCGTAGCCAACAATATCCAGAGGATCCAGCTTTACCTTAGGAGCCATTGTCCCGCCAATTGCATTTCGCGCAGATTCAAGATCAGATTCTGACGGCCAGTCAAATGCGAGTGTGAAAGCAAGATTCTTGGTCGCGGGTGTGTACGATTTCTTATCCCAGATGACGGTCGGTATGGGTTCAAAGAAGAATCCTCCGGCCGTTGCAACGTCTTGAGCAGGGTTTCTTGCGTAAACATTGACGGACGTCTGCCGATTTACTCTGATTGCATGAACCTTGAAATCAGTAACTCCACGTGCATTTGGGTCATTTAGAGAAGTTGCTGCTAATTGAACAGATGGTTCTTGTGCCGGTTGTTGACCATTGACGGTGCTAGTTGCAACGGCAAACGTAATGCATGCCGCCAGGCCAACTCTATAATGCGTTTGCACGTGACGTCTCCGTTTAGGGCTGAGATCTCCTGATCGGTCTAAATTACCTCCGGCTCAAAAACTCCGCGCTATTCACCATGCTCCAGAGCAGGTCTTCATAGCCCGTCTTCCGGTCGCCGGTGGCGGTCAGGTGTTCCTTGGCGATGTCGATTTCCTTGGGTGTTGGCTTGCGGGCCAGGACTTGCTGATAGAGACGCGTGACGGCTTCTGCGTCGCCCTTTTCGGCGGCGACGATTTTGGAGAGCATCGTGCCGGAGCCGGGGGAGGCGTCGATCTGGGCCTGGATCTGCTTGTTGTTCATCAGCAGCATGGCCTGCTGCATGGTGCGGTTCACGTTCGCCTGGTCCGACGACGGGTCGAAGCCGAAGGCTTCGTTCACCAGGTCGCGGGTGCTCTTGGGGGGCGGCGGGAAGCGGATCGCGTCGGTGGCCGGCGCTTGCGGCGGCGTCACGTTCGGCAGGGCGATCGCTGCCTCCAGCGAGTCGAACACTTCGTCCCCTCGCAGCCTGCCCGCCGGCACGACCGCAAACGGCTTGCGCTCGGCGTCGCTCGCCGGGTCGCGCAGCTCGCGCTGATACGACCGGCTGTTGGCCACGAGGCGGAACACGTCCTTCACATCAAACTCGGTCGCGACGAAGTGCTCGGCCAGGGCGTTATGCACGTCCGGCAGCACGCGGTCCCCTAGCTCGCCGATTTCATCGACCGGCTCGCAGAAGCCGCGGCCCATCGTGCGGGCCCAGACGCGATTGACAAAGGCCTTGGCGAACCATGGGTTTTCGGGGCCGACAATCCAATCGGCCAGCTCGACGCGGCGCGACACGTCGCTCCGGCCCAGATCGACCGCCCGTTCGGAGAAGGCGATCGGCTTCATCTCTTCCTTGCGGCCTTCCATTTTGTGCTCGCCGGCCGGCTTGCTGCTGACGACGATCTGGCTCGAATCGTTCCACGGCAGCTTCGCCTGCACACGGACGAAGAACGCCGCCACGTGATGAAACGTCTCTTGCGGCATGTCGATGAATTTGTGGTCGTGGCACTCGGCACACTGAATCTGTGTCGAAAGGAAGACGCGGGTCGTCTCCGACGCCAGCCGCGAGCGATCCCCCTGATGGAACCCGACGTAGGTCGCGGCCGGGTTGTCGCCGACCTTGCCCACCGCGGTGATCACCTGGTAACTCGTCTCGTCCCAACCCTTGTTCGCGTTGAACTGATCCGCGAGCCACTTCTTGAACGGTGTGTAGTTGAGGAACGTCAGCTCCGGCTCGGGCGTGCGGTAGCTGACGACGTCGCTCCAGTAGTTGCCCCAGTTTTCGCCGAATTCGGGCGAGGCGAGGAGTTTATCGACTAGGCGGGCACGGGCGTCGGCGGAAGAACGCTTCTGCGAAGCGTCACTAAGCACGTCCGCTGCGAAGGCTTCGCACTCGGCCATCGTCGGCTGGCGGCCGATCAGATCGAGCGTAACGCGGCGAATGTAGTCTTCGTCCGAGACGAGTGCCGCATCGGCCACGCCGCCGACGTGCTTCTCCATCAGGGCGTCAAGCTGCTCTGCCGTTAGCTTCGCGACGGGCTTTGCCGGCACCTTGCGAGCGAAGGCCGGCGGCGTCTCCTGCGGCTGCGGTTCGGGCTTCTTCTCTTCCTTCTTGGCAGCCGGCTTATTCGGGTCGGGCTTGTTCGCGTCCGGCTTCAGATTGGCAGCGAGTTTCGGCGTGTTCTTTTCGAAGTCGGCCTTGAACTGGGCGAAGCCCTCGGGCGAGAGGAGCAACACCGCATCGGCGATGATTACTCCCTTGTCGCTTCCTTCGCCGGAAACCGTGATGTCGAACTTGCCGGCCGCGAGCGGAAATTCGCCGAGCGGTTGAAAGCTGTACGGTCCTGCCGGCCGTGGCTGCTGGTCGAGAACGATCGTCTTGTCCCCATCCTCGGTCGGCACAATGATCGCCGCCTTCGTGCTCCGGTTCGTGCCCGGAGTGTATGAGACGAGCACCTGATACGTCCCCGCCTCGTTCACCTCAACGGGGAACTTGGCAGTCTGCCCCGCGCCTCCCTGGCTGTAGATGTACGACTCGCCAACGAACGGCCGCGTGTGACGCGACTTCGTCCACGACCCCTCGGTGACCGCTTGCGTATCGTCCACCACGATACCCGGCAGGCGGCTCGGATCGATGCCGGCGTCTTGGGCTGCAACCGTACCGGCAACCAGGCCAAATAGTCCGGTTGCCAGCAGAGTTGTCCGGGCCAGTGACGATCGAACAACGGAAAATCCGTACATCAGCCAGTTCCTTACGTGCTTTTCTGAACGCGCTCCGAGCCGCACACCGCCATTTCGGGAGACAGCGCCTCGCGGTGCGAGTTTAACCGGGGTGCAAAACCGATGTCAAACATTTTCGAGTGAACACCACCACACCGGGGAGGGTGCAATTCATACTTTGTAACCCCTTTCGCGTGAACCGCGGATTTATGAATCGCCGCAAAACACTTCGATGGTGCAACTTGCGTCGATTCATAACTCCCGATGCTCCACGCGCGAATATGAATTCCATGACCAACTTGGCGTCTCGTTTTTTGTGCTGAACAGGTCCAATTCTCTCCTGAATTAGCACCTCTCATCGCACCAGCAGTTGCCCACCAGCCGCCGCGCGCACCATCGCTTAAACCATCGATGCGCGAGCGTGGCCAATTATTCATCGAAATCTTGCCGGTCGTTACGAGCCCGCTTTGGAACCCGTGGCACACACTTTGCCTAACCCTCCTGGCAGTCGCCCTGCGAGTCGGGGCTGGTCAGTTTCGTCTTTGCACGCGGGCCGCGGCTCGCAGGAGGATGACATGCAACGGATGTGGATGCGCACTTTGATTTTGGCAGCAATCGGGGCTGTCACCGTTCTGGCCGTCAGCGACGCAGAGGCCGGTCGCCGGCATCGGCGGCGGGGTTACTGCGGCAATTCTTACGGCTATAGCAACGGCTACAACACGTATGGCTACGGCGGCAAATACGGCGACGGCTATTCGTACGGCCCCGGCTACGCCGCACCAGGATACGCCGCTCCGGGGGTGGCTGCTGGCGTTGACGTATATGGTCCCGGTGATCGAAGCGCCCGCGGTGGTGTCGATGCGGGAGTCGATGTCGATGGCCGAGCCCGAATTAATGGGCAGACTTCACCCTCGGACATTCGCGCCGGCGCCGACGTCCGCAGCGGAATCGACGCTCGCGGCAACGCCGACGCGAACATACGTGCCAATGCCGATGCGGAAGTCGCTCCGCCGCCGGTAACGCCCGACAACAACAATCGGGCCGCCCCGGCCGATGCTCCAGCGACTCCGGAAGCCCCGGCGACCCCTGCCGTTCCAGATGCTCCGGCCCCGCCAGCGGTTCCAGAAGCGCCTGCCGCTCCTGAAGCACCGGCGGTTCCCGAAGCTCCCGCTCCTTAACTCGAGCGCCAGCGACAATTCATCCAAGGCTTCCGTGCCGGGAAGTCCTGAAGGCCTGAGTGACTTCATTGCACTCAGGTCTTTTCTGTTGCGCGGTCCAGGCGGACCGAGTGCTCACGCTGCCGATCGAGAGATTGCCATCGTCGCTGCGAGTGTGTCGATCGTCGCGAACAAATCGGCCAACAAGAGCGGCCGCGCGAGTACGCGGGCAATTCCCAGATGGCTCGCTCGATCGAGGTCGCTTTGCTGCGGCCAATCGAGCAAGAGGACCGCTGGAGGAAGTGGACGCTGTTGGGGACGAAGCGACTCCAACTCGCGCGGGCAGTTCGCCCAACCGTCGATGAGCAGCAAATCGGACCCGGCAAACTGTGGCGGCATTCCCGGCTGTTGCCAGACCGATCGCCAACCAACCGCCCAACATGCATCGGCCAGCGTGCTGAACGCCTCGCGATTTTCGGCCGCCACGGCGATGTGCCCTGCATGAAGCGGACGATGCAGCGCCGGCGTGAGCGTGCGGAGCAGGATGTCATACTCCGTGATCATGCGCGAGCGATAGACCGGCCGGCCCGATGGTCCGGCCAGGCCCAACTCGTGCGGCAGGCGGGCAGGCCACTGGTGCCAGTGCATCCGAGCAACCCCTTCGCACGGCCTGCCAGAGCGAAGCTCGCCATCGCACCACGGACCGACAAGCATGAGCAGGCGAGCCTGCGGCGCCAGGTGGTGAAATTGCTCGACGGCTTCCTGCGCGATCGAACCGGGCCGGGCCTGCAAAAAGAGAATCGCCGCAGGTTCGAGAGCGGCGTGCGTCGAGCCATGCGACTCCATTTGTGACAGCGGCACGGCGTGGCAATCGGCAGCCGAGTGCAGCCAGGCCGTCGCCTCGGTAAAGCACGAGTTGTCCGTATCTCCGGTGATCCAAACCCGGGGGCGGGGCATCGATAGTGGTCCTTGGCGATTCCGTTCGCCGGCAAGCGGCAGGTGCGAAATCTACCACCAAGGGCTATCGCCCGTCGAGGTCGTCTTCCGTCCGCCGAACCAGTGCCAGCACCTCCGCCGCGTCCGGAGCCGCTCGCAACCCGGCAAGGAACCCCTCCGCCCCAATCAGCCGGCTCAGGCGGGCGAGCGTCCGCAAGTGCTGCGAATCGTCGATCGAGCAGATCAGAAAGAAGATGTCCGAAAGCTGTCCCGTGTCGCTGCCGAAGGGAATGCCCTGATGCGTGCGGCCGAGGGCCAGGAAAGGCTCGGCCAACATGTGCGGCAGCGGCCGCCGCGGGTGCAAGAGAGCCACGCCGTTGTCGAGGGCGGTCGGATGCAGCGATTCGCGTGCTCGCACCGCCTCCGCCATGCCGGCGGCATCCCACAAAAGCCCCGTCTCGACGGCCAGTTCGACCATCGCCGTGATAACCGAATTCCGCGTGCGTGCCGCCAGGGGAATGGCAATCGACGCGGGAAAGAGCAAATCGCTGATCCGCACGGTCTCAGGATCGCGACGGCTGGCGTCCTTGTCGAGCAAGCCTTGCACCGCTTGCAAATCGACATCGTCCGCCGCACCGATGCGGTCCTCGAGCCAATGATGCACCTCGGCCCGTGCAAACCGCCATTGCCCCCCGATCTTCCGCGCAGGCAGCGTGCCGCGCTCCGCCATCTTCGCCACTTGCGCCGGCGAAATGTGCAAGTAGCGGGCGAGGCCATCGATATCGAAGTCGGTGTGGGGCATCGAAGCATTGTCGGGCATTCGAGAATCACATGCCACACGCCTCGCTGCCTAACCCACCGGCCGCAGACTCGCCCTTCGCACCGGCAGGCCATTCGCAACGGCCTTCAGCTCCTTCACCCGCCGCTCGATTCCGCTCAGGATTTCAAAATCGCTCGGAAACGGCGAATCGAACGCGGGACGCAGCGGGATCGGCACGTCGTCCATCCGATAGACCGTGCCGGGGACGTTGATGCCGTAGGTCGCGACGTTGAAAGCAACGGTCGCGTGCCGCGTCGTCGGGCTGTCCTTCGGGTCGAGAGCGACGTACGGGATGCTCTTCAGATGTTCGCGGGCCGGCTGGCTGAAATTGGCCATCGGGTCGCTGGCGACGATCAGTGCCGCATCGGCCTCCTTGCGGGCGAGCACATCGGCCGCCGTATATTCGCCCGGATTGAACCGTGGATAGCCGCGGCCCAGATTTACACCGAACGGATAGCCCGTGCGCCAGGTGACGACGTTGTCCGCCCCGGTCACGTTGCCGTGGCCCCGGTTGGGTTTGCAGACGAACCGCGTGTGCCGGTTCATGTCGCGCGTCAGCGCGAGGAGCGCCTCGCTGTTGGCGTGCTTGCCACGAGTCATCGTCACTCCCATGCCGAAGAAGATCACGCCGAACTTGGCCCGCTTCATTCGGTCCATCAGATCCTGCCAGGTCGCCAGCGGCACGCCGGTGTCGGCTTCCACTTGCACGGGATCGAGCTGCACATCGTTGGCCAACGCGCGGAGCGTCCAGAGCCCTTCAAAGTCGCACCGCGGTTTAATGGGAACGAAGATGTCGGCGGCCTTAACGCTCTTGGTCTTGCGGACATCGACGATCACCAGCGTTCGGTCCTTGCGGCCGTTGGGAACGAACATCCCCTTGGGCATCAGGCTGTACTTGGTGAAGTGCCTCGGGTGGCTCTCTGCCGGATTGCTTCCCCAAAACATGATGAAGTCGCCCCGATTGCGCACTTCGCCGAGGGACGCCGTCACTTCGCCCACGCCTTGAAACGCCATGCCGCTCGGGCCGTGGCAGACGCTCGTCGTCGTGTCGATGTTGCCACCGATCCAGTCCGCAATGCCGGCAGCGACGCGCTGCGACTCGGCAGTTGTGTCCGAGAGGCCATAGACGAGCGGATATTTCGCATTGGCAAGGATTTGAGACGCCCGTTCGATGCCGTCGGCAACGCTCGCCGGTTGGCCATGAATGGTGCAAGCCGGGCGATCCTCGATGTCGTGGTTGAGGAACCACCCCTTGCCCAGGACGCACGCCCGGTCGGCTTCGACGATGCGATGCCCATCGACCGTCAAGTCGATGTCGTCGCACACGCACCCGCAAAAGGTGCAGACGGCATCCTTCACCAGCTTGAGTTCGTGGCCATTTCCATTGGCCGACTTCGCGTCCTGAACCGACTTCTTCGCAGCAACCATGAACTACACCTGCTCTCAGGTGGTGCGACACCAACTCGCCGCTGCGGCACTCGGAAGCAAACCCCAGGGGTGCCTCAACATGAGCTCGCACAAACCACAGCTGCGACGGGAAGGCACGCCTTCCGGTAGGTTCCCTGATCCTACCCTGCCGGGCGAGTCGTGGGAAATGGCAAGCGTCCAAGCGAGCGCCGCCGCACGTGGAAACCGCCACGCGTCGAAAGAATAGTCATCTCAAACTACCAAAGTGGTCAGGGGCGGAGTTGAACCGCCGACACATGGATTTTCAGGACCCATGTCGTCTTCGTAAGTCCTTTCTGTAGAAATGCTTGCGTTCCGTTGAAAAAAGCTGTAGCGAGTTTTGTGCGCTTTTGGTCCCAGAAATCCAAGCGGCACGCTGTCATGTTTCAGTCAGTGGCGGCGAATATGTCAAGAAGGCTAGTTTTTTGTCAGCATCTTCCTTTAGAAAGATTGCCATCATGCAAGTTAAGTCCTGGACATTGGTCTTGTTCACCTTTATCGCTCTCGCTACAGCGTCGCTAAGCGAAGCAGCGATTGTCGTGGACAACACGATTTCTGGCTCGGTTGTCAATAACTTCAATTCACTGGCGACCGGCAATGTTGCTGGTTTGATTTCCCAGACTGGCGCTACTTACGGCGAACGGTTTAGCGGTCAAACCCTAACAGAGGTTGGCGGCTTCGACGTGCTCTCCGGCACGCCAAGTGGTCCGCTTACGCTGCTCGCAAACTCAGACATTAATGACAATATCGGGATTTTAGCTTTTGGGACAAACGTCATTTACGGCGACCTCAATGCTACAATCGGCGAAGGGGCTCTTACCGTCCTGCTAGGTGCTAATACGGATGTTTTAGGCTTCGACATAGTTGGCACTGACGGGGGCACTTTTACGGTGCAATTCTTTGGAGTGGGTGGTACCGCACTCGGCAGCATTACCCAAACTGCGACAAACTCTTTCTTTGGATTTAGGGCGACTGGTGGCGACGCAATCAGAGGATTCTCAATTACAAATACAGATCCGGCGGGAATTGGGTATGACAATGTCACATTCAATCAGCTCCCGGCTGGCGAAGTTCCCGAGCCCGCCACGATGACCATCTGGGCGATCGGAGCGATGGGCTTGGCCGCCGCAGCCTGCCGCCGCCGCAAGCTGGCTTCTTAAGAACCGCCAGAGATGAAGAATCAAAGCCCTGCCAGTATGGCGGGGCTTTTTTTATGCCCTGAGTGCAACCCTGCCCTTGGGATGCGACACTTCGCTCGAAACGAGAGACAACGATCACATCCAGCGATAAGAAGTAGTTCAGAGTGTTCTGAGTTCTGTGGCTGATGCTCTTCGCGCATGAAAAAACCCCACAAACATGGCTGTTTTCTGGGGGTTTTCTTAGGTGGTCAGGGCCGGAGTTGAACCGGCGACACATGGATTTTCAGTCCATTGCTCTACCAACTGAGCTACCTGACCGGC
>CAYLLN010000134.1:0-12042 GCA_964384375.1 uncultured Pirellulaceae bacterium | reverse complement strand
GATTTATTGTCAAATTGGGCCAATACCTCCGTCAACTCGGCGGGGCTGGTCATCTCGCGGCCGCCGAGTTTATAGACGAAGTCGCCACTGGCTCCGCGAACGATCTCGACGATTGCCGGGGCGAGATCCTGCGCCTGTCGGCCAGCCTTTCGCTCGACCTTCACCGCAGGGTCGAGCTCCCGCTCGGTCTTCTGAAAGCTCGACGTGACCATGAAGAAAATAAGTAACAGGAACACGACGTCGATCATGCTCGTCATCTGCATGTCGAGCTTCGATCCGCCGCGGCTGGTGAGTTTCATGGGCTGCTCTCCACGGCGAGGCGGACGCGGGTGATGTCGAGTTTGTTCAACGTGCGGATCACGTCGTTCACCCCGCGACACGAGCCGTCACGATGGGCCCGGACGACGATCGTCACGTTCTCCGGCTGATTGTTCGCGTCGGCGAGGAGCTTGGAAACAAGGCCGACCAGCTCGCTCATGCTGACTGGTCGGGCCGAGACGATCATCCCGCCATCCAGGCCGATGTTGATCGTGAGCGATCCGTCCGACTGGTCTTGCGTACCCTTGGCCGCTGGAAGCGGAATCGGCTCCTTGTTCTGACGCGACATTTGGTTCACCGTCATGAAGAAGATCAACAGGAGAAACGTGACGTCGATCATCGGCGTCATGTTGATCTCGAGCTTCGTGCGGTGAATGCGGGCGAGTCGCATAGGTTGCAGTATCTTGGTGCGAGAAGGGCGAGCTTCTCCGTGACAGCCAGTCGCGCAGGGCCGGCAGGACCAACTATCTCCTCCGCGAGAGCGGCGTCAGCATCCGTTCGACTCGCTTGCCGCATTCGCTCACGAGCGAGTCGATCTTGTTGCGGAAGAAACTGAACGCGACCATCGATGGAATCGCCACGATCAGCCCCAGCCACGTCGTGACGAGAGCCTTGCTGATGCTGTCGGCAAGTTGAAACGGCTGAGCGGCCCCTTCCTGCGAGGCAATGATGTTGAACGACTCCATCATCCCTTCGACAGTGCCGAACAGACCGAGCATCGGAGCGACGACGCCGATCACGTTCAAGCCGTCCGTCTTGCGATAGAGGCGGGCCGTATTGTCTTCCCCCGCTTCCTCGGCGGCGGCCTTGTAATCCGCGAAGCCGAATTCGCTCGACTGGTAGCGTTCGAGGGCGGCTAGGATGACATCGGTTGCCAGACAGTAGTTCTGCGGCTCCTGGCAGTAAGCCGTCGCGCCGGCGATGTCGCCGTGGGCGATCATGTCTTGCAGGGGGTCGAGAATCGCATCGGGCATCAGCCGCTGCTTGCGGATCGTCAGGGCGTGCTCGATAACGAAACCAACGGCAACGATCGACATCAGGATGATGATGATGCCGATATAGCCGCCGGCCCGGATCGAGTCGATGAACGTGCGGTGTTTGACGACGTTTTTCTCGCCAGTTGATGCGGGTGGAGCAGCGGCTGGTTCGGGAGCGGAACTAGCGGCCACGTCCTCGAGCGTCGGATTCGTTTCCTGTGCGACGAGCCACGAACCCGCGTCGGGAGTTTGCAAGTACGAGCCGATCCAAAACAGCATCGCCGCGAGGGCCGCCAGTCGAAGGAGGCTTGTGTGATTGCCAAGAATGCCGGTCCTGGCGGCCGATCGCCGTCGCATGGTTGCCTCGTCAGTGTTCCCGAAACCAAAGGTTCCGCGGCAGCTACTTGCCCGCTGCTGCCAGTTGCTTCGCATGAAAAGTGCCGCCGTATTGCCTGGCCAGTTCCTGGCGCAGGGCGGCGGCGCCCCGGCCATCTTTGAGCTTATCGAGGGCGATGGCGGCCTGATAGAGTCCGGCAGCGGCCAGTTCCCGGTCGCGCGGCTCCTCGGCAGGCAGCGAAAGCAGGTCGAGCAGGCCGTCCCGAATCGTCGCTTCGTCGGACGAGGCGATCTGGGCCAGGCCGAGCCAATAGAGCGCGGCCGGCCGGCAGTCGCTCGTCAGGTCGGGCCGGAGTGCCTGCAGCGCCGCGACCGCCGTGCCGGGAGTGCCAGCTTGCACCTCGCGCTGCGCGAGGATGATTGCTCGCCACCGGCTGAGTTGCGGATCGTCGCCTCGGAGGGAATCGAGCACGCGGTCGGCTTCGGCCGGTTGGCCTGCGGCAAGGGCGAGCGTCGCGTAATAGACATAGACACCGGCCGGCCGGGGCTGGGTCATCGTGCGGATTGCTTGCTGCACGGCGGGCAGGGCTTCCTTCGCCGCGGCAGCATCAAACCAGACGGGCGTAAGTTCCGGTGTGAGCGACGTGGCAGGATCGACGAGCGGGCGACGCTCGCCGGGGAGGCTTGCCGCTTGGACCGAACCGCCGCGGAGGAGTTCGCACGTGCGCAAGAGCGGTTCGACGGCGGCTTCGCGACGGCCGCTCGCCAATCGCGACCAGGCAAGCGCCTGAGCAACCATGAAGGCCGATTGGCTGCGGCGATTGGTAAACCGGGGATAGACCGCTTCCGCCGGTTCGGCAAGGGCTTCGTAGTCGCCGATCTTCAGCCGCTGGCGAATGCGATACAGCGGCAGGCCCAGTTCGCCCAAGAGCTGGTTGAAACGGGCTTGATCGAGGGCCACCGTGCCCCGCTCGATCCGATCCCACGTTAGCCGGTCGGTGCCAGACGGAAGAGTCGCGTCGAGCTGCACACCGTCGTCGTCAATCTCTACGACGGTGCGATCGAGGACGAAATCTAGGTTTCGCAGAACCAGCCGGTCGGCCGCACAGATTGCAGCCGGGGAGAGGACGGCTGCAACGGAAAGACCAACCAACGCCAAGATGTGAGCTTGGACGAGCAACACCGCTCCCCCCGCGGACCGGCATTGCCCGTGCGGTCCCACAGGGCAATGGTAAACAGCGGGCGGCTGAAAGCAAGCGCTGGCAGGGAAACCAACAGGCGAGCGGCCAGCGTTAGCTGGCCGATAGGTTTCAACCCAATTGATTTAGAGCCATCGGGAGGCTTACGCCTCCCGCTCGCCAATTCGTCTCCTATCGCCGGCGGGCGAACCAACCGCGACGGGCGGCCGGAGCAGCCGTGTAGGTCGGGGCCGCAGCGGGGGCCGAGGCAACTTCCGCGGCTGGGGCAGCGGGGGCATCGGCGGCCACCGGAGCCGCCGTCTCACCGAGAACGGCCATCTTGGCCGGGGCAACACTCGTCGCATAGCAATTTCCGCCCGGGCAACCGCCACGGCGACCGCGAGCCTGAGCCGCATCCACAACTACCAGGCTCGCCACCACAGCCACGAGCAGAACAACATACTTGACCATTTCCAATCACTCCTTAGCAGGGTCGTTAGGAAGGAAGATTCACAGACGTGGATGGGTGAATGTAGAGGACGCGTAATTTGCGTCAAGTAGGTCAAGTTTTCTTTCTGCATGAAATGGTGAATTTGTAATGCGGCAGACTTGGCGAAGTAGCTCCGCGACCAGTCACTATTTCGACCGCAGATTACGCAGATAGGAAGCAGGCCATCCGCGCCGTCCGCGAAATCCGCGGTTTGCATTCTGTATGGGGAGAATGCCGTAAATGGCATGTCCCCAATGAGTTGCGCGATTCTTGGTGAAATGCCGTCTAGCAAATGGCTATTCCAGCAGGCCGAACTCGGTGGCCAGAGCGAGTAGGTCGCCGACTTCTTCGGCTGGGATGGTCTGGGCCAGATCGAGCCCCTCGCGCGTCAGCGAGAACTCGGTGTAGATGTGGTGCATGACGAGGCCGGCCGAGCATAGCTCGCGAAAGCCGGCGAGGAAGCGGATCGTGAAGGCAGGGTTGTCGCGGCTGCGGAAAATCAGTGTCCGCTCGGGGTCCGTCTCGATATAGACGGCCAGCATCCGACCGGGGGCGTCGAAGGCCCGATTCGATCCTTTAACTTCGAGGACCCCGCGGTTGCGAGCCGCGTACAGAATGCAGCGGGCCTCGCGCGACAGTTCGATGGTCTTGTCGCCTCCACTGGCCGTGGCGAGGCTGGCGACGCGGGCCAAGCCGGCGAGCGTCGGCGCGCCCTGACCCAGCTCAAGCCACGTCGCCGCCCACCGCGGGTCGCTGGCTGCACTCGAGAGAAGATTGTCAGACATGAGGACATACTAACATGGAGCGTTGCTCATCTCGTCCCCTTGCCGAGCGTGGAAACGAGAAACAAAGCCCTGACCATTGGTCAGGGTGCGTTGCCGATCGGTACGCCATGCCGATCACCCCGACCGCTGGTCGGGGCTTAGGCAGACGCCGCCTGCCAAACGGCTAACTTGCGACCGCCTCGCCAGCCACGCATAATCGACCGACCGTAAACCGTTATCCCCCAAGGACGCCCCATGCATCGCCTCTCCGCTTTGCTCCTGCTCGTCGTACCCGCACTTGCGATCGCTCAAGAGAACGTCATCCCGCACGCTCAGGACAAGCCGCCGGGACCGGCTCTCTCGCCGGCTGAGGCGATTGCCAAGATGAAAGTGCCGGAAGGCTTCACGGTGGAACTCGTCGCCAGCGAGCCGGACCTCGTGAACCCCGTAGCGATGACCTTCGACGAGAAGGGACGCATCTGGGTCACCGAAAGCCTCGAATATCCGCGCCGCCAACCGGGTAAAGGGGAAGATCGGATCATAATTCTGGAAGACACCGATGCCGACGGCAAGGCGGACAAGTTCAGCGTCTTTGCCGACGGGCTCAACATCCCCAGCGGCATTGCGGTCGGTCACGGCGGCGTGTGGGTCGCCAATTCGCCGGACATCCTCTTTTATCCCGATGCCGATCGGGACGGCAAACCGGACGGCGAGCCCGAAGTGATCGTCACCGGCTTCGGTCGCGACGACACGCACGAATTGCCCAACAGCTTCACCTGGGGACCGGATGGCTGGCTCTATGGTCTGAACGGCGTCTTCAACCAAAGCCGCGTGAAATACGGCGAGAAAAACCCGAACTACAAAGCCGACCATCCCGGCTGGCAATTCACCTGCGCCCTGTTTCGCATCCACCCGGTGACGCGCGAGTTCCAGGTCTTCTGCGAAGGGACGAGCAATCCGTGGGGCGTGGCGATCGACGGCGAAGGGTCGTTCTTCATTTCCGCCTGCGTGATCGACCACCTGTGGCATCTGGTTGAAACCGGCTACTACCACCGGCAGGGCGGCCCGTATCCGCCGTTCACCTGGAAGATCGACAGCATCGTGAAGCACAAGCACCAGAAGGCGGCCTATTGCGGCATCCACTGGTTCGACAGCGATGCGTATCCCGAGCAGTATCGCGGCAAGCTCTACATGGGGAACATCCACGGCAACTGCATCAACGTCGATACGATCAAGCGTGACGGCAGCACTTACGCCGGCAGCGGCGAGCCCGATTTCCTCAGTGCCAACGACGCTTGGTTCATGCCGGTCGGCCAGGAAACCGGCCCCGACGGCAGCCTCTACATTCTCGACTGGTACGACCGGTATCACTGCTATCAAGACGCGAACCGCGACCCGAAAGGGATCGACCGGCTCAAGGGGCGACTCTATCGCGTGCGTTACAAGGAGACGCCGCGGGTGACGGGCATGGACCTCGCGAAGGAAAGCGACGCACAACTTGTCGAGCGACTCGGTGCCGGCAACGACTTCATTCGCACCACCGCGCGGCGCGTCCTGCACGAGCGAATGATGCTCCCCAGCCGGCGAATTCCCGCGCGAGACAAGCTGGTGCCGGACACCGCATTCAGCACGACGGCCCCGCGCACCCAGCGGCTCGAGGCACTTTGGACGCTCCTCAGTTCCGACCACATCGATGCGGAACATCATCGCCTGAATGACGGTGTCTACAAGCAGATTCTCGACCACGAAGACCCGACGTTCCGCGCCTGGGGCGTGCGTGGCTTGGGGAACGGGCCGAAAGTGTCGGACGAATTGAAGGCTAAGCTCGTTGCCCTTGCCGACGATCCGTCCCCCGATGTACGGCTACAAGTCGCGATCGCCTCGCGAAAGATCGAGGGGCTCGACGCCCTGCCGATCCTCGTGAAGGTGCTCGCGAGTGCCGGCGACGACAAGCTGATCCCGCACATCGTCTGGCAGAACCTGCACCCGCTCTTAGCGACACGCTCCGACGACTTCCTGGCCGAAGTGAAAAAGTACGACCTGAAATCGACGCCGAGCCTGGCCAAGATCATGCCGCGTGCGGTGGAGCGGATTGCGGCAGCGAAGAAGTAGTAGCAGGCACGCTCCGTGTGCCGTCAGCGCGGGCGGCGGGCGTGAGCACCCTGAGTCGCGGTGCCAAAGATAGCAGTAATGAAACGGATTGGGAGTTTCTTCAAGAAATGTTCAAGACACTCCTGCATATTCTCGTTGCACTTGCGATCTGGTTCTTACTTCGGGCTTTCGATATCGGAACCCCCTGGCGTCTGGGCGCTATCATCATCGGCGCTATCGGCGTGCATTACTTCTGGGAGTGGTTCGTCTTTAATCCCTACTCGTACTTGGGCGCAATGCCTGTGGCGAATGACGATCCAGTGATGCTGCGAGCTCGAGAAAAGGCGCGTGATACTTTGCTGCAATTCTTCGAGTCGATCTACCCAAAGTATCGCGAGGACTCCATGGTCAAATTCCGTTATGACACTGCGAACGGAGACGCCGAGTACCTCTGGGCCGACCTCTTGGGCGTATCAGGCGACCAACTCAAGGTGTACCTGCGAACGCCGCCCGTGAGTTATGAAGAATCGCTTGATCGAAACATGACGATTGAGCGGAATCAAGTCGTTGATTGGCAGGTCGCGTGCCCTGATGCGACTATTCTCGGCGGTTATACAAATCGCGCTATGTTTACCATTTTAGAGCGAGAGGAGGGATACTTACATCCAAAGTTGCGCAAGCAGCTTTCCTATTTTCGCGATTTGGATCCGAACACTTGCACCAAGGGAGAATCGACGGCGTGAACTGGATTTTGCACATTTCGACCTTGCTCTTGATATCACTTGCCTTCCCGTTCACGCTGCGCGCCGACGAACCCAAAGCCGACGTCTCCGCGCTCGTCGGCCTCCTCGAACTTGTCCTCGACGCCGACGCCGATACGGCTCGCTCGTGCCTGCGCACACTCGCCGAGAAGATCCGTAGTGGCGAGGTCGAGCCGGCCACAGTTGCCGAACTGAAGAAGCGGCTGGCCGATCCACTCGGCAAGGTACTGGCCAAGGCGGACGATCCGCTAGCAGGCGACGCGGCACTGCTCGCAGCACTTTGGAGCGACGCGGCAGCCGTGAAGTCGGTGCAAGCAATGGCCGGCGACAAGGCCGCGCCAATCGACCAGCGGCAATTGGCCTTGCAAACACTGGTCTTTGCGAAAGATCCCGGCGCGCTCAAGCTGGCGACGGCCATGCTCACCGCTGCCGATTCGCAGCGAGCCGTGCTCATCGCCCTCTCGCGGTCCGACGATCCGACCGTCGCCGAGACGGTGATCAACGCATACCCCTCCCTCAGTGCGGAACTGCAGCCGCAAGCCATTGAACTGCTCACCCAGCGAGCCGCTTGGGCGAAGTCGCTCGTCGAGCAGATCGCCGCAAAGAAGCTGCCTGCGACGGCACTCAATGTGAACCAGGTCCGCAAGCTTGTTTCGCTTGGCGACAAAGCATTGGCCGACGAAGTGGCCAAACACTGGGGGACGATCCGCGAAGGGCGCGATCCGGCCCGTGAGCAACTCATCGGCCAGATGCGCGAGCTACTTACCAAGACTCCCGGCAATCCGCATCGCGGCGTTGCTGTGTTCAACAAATTGTGCGGCCAGTGCCACAAGATTCACGGCCAAGGGCAGGAAGTCGGTCCTGACATCACCCTCAACGGCCGTTCGTCGTATGATCAGCTCCTCTCGAACGTCTTCGATCCAAGCCTCGTCATCGGTTCTTCGTATCAGGCCCGCACCGTCCGCACGTTCGACGGCCTCGTGGTGACCGGCCTCGTTGTCGAAGAGAGCGACCAGCGCGTCGTCCTCAAAGTGCAGGGGGGCAAACTCGAAACGATTGCTCGCGATGACGTGGAAGCGATCAAGGTGAGCGAGCTGTCGCTGATGCCCGAAGGAGTTGAGAAGCAGCTAACGCCGCAGGAGATTGCCGACCTGTTTGCGTTCATTACGCTCGACAAACATCCCGATGATAAGGAAGCGCGGCGTATTCCGGGGGCGCCGAATATCCCGGCCAGTGCGGTCCGACAGTAACGACTGCCCGCCGCGCCGCTAGCACTTACGCGTTAAACCTTGCCGATTTGTTTGGCAATTCCGTCTTTGTCCGCTATGGTTTCGATTAGGAATGAGGCTGTGCTCGTAGCAGCCACGGCGGTTTCTCCGGCTGGGTTCCCGGTCGGCCCGCACTCGTAACGGATTGCTCGATACTCGGAACAGGAGCTCGATCATGTCGCCCCGCACGGCTGGTGCTGCGCGCACCCTGCGGCTGGAGCAGCTGGAATCTCGCCTGGCGATGGCTGCTCTTTACGTCTCGACCACCGGCAGCGATAGCAATGCCGGCACTGAGGCTTCTCCCTGGCGGACGCTGCAGCACGCGGCCAACCAGGTGCAAGCGGGCGACACGGTGAACGTGAAGGCCGGCAACTATGTCGGCTTTCATCTGACACGCGACGGCACGGCGGCTAATCGGATCACGTTCCTCGCCGAGACGGGCGTGAACATCACGCAGCGCAACGCCACCACGCCCGACGGCATCAACCTCGAAGGGGCCGACTACGTCACCGTCGAGGGCTTCACCGTGAACAACATGCCGCGTACCGGCATCCGGAGCGTGCTGAACCACCACGTGATCATCCGGAACAACCGGGCGGACAACAACTTCAAGTGGGGCATTCTCACCGGCTTCTCCGACGACATTCTGATCGAAGGGAACATTACCAGCCGGTCGCAGGACGAGCACGGCATTTACTTCAGCAACAGCGCCGACCGGGCGATCATCCGCAACAACATCTCATGGGGAAACCGGGCCAACGGGATCCACATGAATGGCGATGCGTCGCTCGGCGGCGACGGAATCCTGTCGAATCTGCTCGTCGAGGGGAACATCATCTACGGCAACGGCGTCGGCGGCGGCTCGGGGATCAACGGCGACGGCGTGCAGAACTCGATCATCCGCAATAACCTGATCTACGACACGCACGCCAGCGGCATCTCGCTCTATCGCATCGACGGCGGCGGCGGCTCGTCGGGCAATCAGATCATCAACAATACGGTCATTGTCGCTGCCGACGGTCGCTGGGCCCTGAACATTCAGAACGGCAGCACCGGCAACACCGTCCGCAACAACATCCTGCTGAACGGCCATTCGTTCCGCGGCTCGATCGACATCAGCAGCGACAGCCTCGCCGGCTTCACCAGCGACTACAACGTGCTGATGAACCGGATGACGACCAACGGCGGTACCACGATTCAGACGCTCGCCCAGTGGCAAGCGAGCGGCCGCGACACGCACTCGATCGTGGCGACGCCTGCGCAGCTCTTCGTCAACCCGACGAGCGACTTCCACCTCTCGACGACGAGCCTCGCCATCGATGCCGGCACGAGTAGCTTCGCTCCGTCGGTCGACCTGGAAGGGAATGCTCGCCCAGCCGGCGCGGCGGTCGATATCGGCGCCTACGAACGAAACGGCACTCCGCCACCGCCGCCGGTAAACGATCCGCCGACGAACGTGACGCTCAGCGGTTCCGGCGTGAAGGAAAACGCGGCCAACGGCACGATCGTGGGGAATCTGGTGGCTGTCGATCCCGATGTGGGAGACACGCACACGTTCACGTTCGTAGATAATGCGGGCGGCCGGTTTGCGATCTCCGGCAATCGGATCGTCGTTGCCAACGGAACGCTGCTCAACTACGAAGCGGCCACGAGCCACAGCGTGACCGTTCGCGCCACCGATGCCGGCGGTCTCACCTTCGACAAGACGCTGACGGTCGGCGTGCAGAACGTGAACGAGGTCGTCAGCTTCGACGTGCAAAAAGGGGCCGCTCAGCGATCCTACGTCCGGTATATCGACCTCGTGTTCGAGAGCGCCACCGGCCTGGCACAACTAGTTGCTGAGGGCCGCATCACGCTGCAGCAGTTTTCGACGAGCGGCTCGTTTGTGAAGAACGTCAGCCTCTCCGGCTCGGGCAAGATGCAGGTGATTGGCAACCGGATTGCGATCAATTTCGGTTCGCAGGGAATCGGCGGCAGCCGGAACAGCACAACCGGCAACGGCTGGTATCGCTTTGCCCTGGATACCGACGCCAACGGCACGATCGACACCTACAAGCGCTTCTATCGGCTGCTCGGTGATACGAACGGCGATCGCAAGGTGACGAGCCTCGACCAGCAAGCCGTCGCAGCCGCCTTCGGCCAGACCGGCACTCGCAATGCCGACGTGAACGGCGACGGCGTCGTGAACGCGACCGACCGGAACATCGTGAACCAGCAGCTCAACAAGCAGATTTCTGCGACGCTGCCGCTGGATGACTAGCCGGACGATCCGCATCGCACTATCATCCCCGCATGAGCAAACTCAGCGGGAAAGTGGCGGTGGTGACTGGCGCTAGTCGCGGCATTGGGAAGGCAATCGCGCTCGCCTTCGCGGGCGAAGGTGCGACACTCATACTCACAGCGCGATCTGAGGGAACGCTGGCGGACGTAACGAAGCAGGCGACCGAGCGGAGCAGCGCTCCGGCTGTGGCAGTCGCCGCCGATGTCACCGACGACGCGCAGGTCGAAAGCCTGTTTGCTCGCGTGAAATCGGAGTTCGGCCGGATCGATCTACTCGTGAACAATGCCGGGGCATTTGACGGTGGGCCGCTCGACGAGCTTTCGACCGAAGCGTGGGATCGGGTGATCAATACGAACCTCCGCGCTCCGTTCCTCTGCACGCGGGCTGCTTTGCGGATGATGAAGCCGGCAAAATCTGGCCGGATCATCAACATCGGCTCGATCGCCGGGCAGCGTTCGCGCGTCAACTCGGCACCGTACACTGCCAGCAAGCATGGTCTGTGGGGGCTGACACAGGCGACGGCTCTGGAAGGGCGCGAATACGGCGTCACTTGCGGCGCGCTGCACCCCGGCAACGTCGCGGTCGAGCGGCGACAGATAAGCGGCAAGACCGAGGACGACGAGCCGATGATGTCCCCCGACGAAATCGCCGAGGTCGCCCTGCTCATGGCAACGCTCCCGCCGCACGTCGAAATGCTCGAAGCGATCGTCCTGCCGCACAAGCAGCTCTATGTTGGCCGCGGCTGATCGCCGGACCGCACCGTCGTTTCTGAATGAATCCCCAGGCGGTTTCCCGCGACTGGCTGCGATTCACGCGACAGTCGGCGCAGGTAAATCCCCTGGCCCACGGCATTGATCGTGATGAACAAGGCGACTTCCAGCGGCGCCCAGGTGGGAGTGAGCGCCATGACGACCGCGGCGAAGCACAGGAACGCCCCGACCAGGAAGTACATACCCACTTCGGTGGCATGGGCCAGAAAACACATGGCCGAAATCGTGGCCCAAATCGGATAGACCATCAGCACGTAGGGCGAATCGAGCGGCACGCTGACCAACACAATGGCCAAGGCGAGCAGCAGCCCTACCCAGTTGGCTGCCCGCATCGTGATGAAGTGTCGCCGCTGCCACGTCGGCAATTCACGGAGCGAATGCATGCTGACGACGATGACAACGGGCAAAAGGGCCAAGACCAGCGTGCCGGTCGTCAGCACCATCGCGAGCGGATAATAAGGCTGGCTCCGAAACACAAAGAACGCCACCAGATGCACGACAAGCGGCAGCGGCGAGAAGGCCAGAAGCTGATTGGCGAATCCACGAAACCGATCGTCGAAGGTGTGATGGCCGATCGTGCGGGCCACCTGATCCAGAATTGTCAGAGTCTGGGCGTTGATCGGTTCGTCGTGCAAGTACGCCCGCAAGTCCGCGCCCAGGTCCGCTGCCGATTCGTATCGCCGGCGGGGCGACTTCTCCAGGCACTTGAGGCAAATTGTTTCCAGATCGCGCGGCGTCTTGGGCTGCAAAAACCGCGGCGGAACCGGATCGTTCTCGCGTACCTGCTCGATCGTCTCCAAAAGAGACG
>CAYLLN010000133.1:0-12267 GCA_964384375.1 uncultured Pirellulaceae bacterium | reverse complement strand
TGGGACCGGAAAAGCGTTGAGCGCCTGGGCATTGGCGGTCTGAACGACGCAGCCGCTGCGATACCGTGTAACGAATTCGGTGTGAAACATGGTCGCCGACATCCCCACCGCCTGGTTGTGCATGGCGACGGCGATCACCGTGTCGAGTTCCTGGCGGTGGACCATGTAGATGAGGGCCACGACGAGATTTTCGACCTGGCTCGGCAGGAACATGCCGGTGACGATCTCAAATCCTTGCTGGGCCAGGGCCCAACTGGTGTGGTGAAAGAACTGATCGACATCCGCCGGCAGCGGGGTGACGCCCGGCTTGAACGCGACGAGGTGCGGCCGGGCTGCCTGCCGATGCGTGAAATAGATGAGCAGCGGCCCGCCCAGGTACATGAGCGCAGCGATGAGTGCGACGACGGACAGGCCGGCAGTTAAAGCCCAGGTGAGCGTGTTGGGCATACAATCGTGATGCGAATCCCAGAAAACAGTTCTACGGCATCGGCAGCGCCAGCGGCACGTCAAGCAAATCCCGATTGGGAATAAAGCCGGCCCCGTCCGTATCGACGAAGATCGGGTTCGACACGGCGACCGGCGGCAGCTTGCTCCCGTAGTCCTTCCCCATCACCGGCCCGAGCGTTAGCCCCTCGCCGATCGCCCCGACGATGAGGTGCGTATCAGTTGAAAGTTTGATTGGCAGCTTCGTTTCAAACCGCACGGTCTTGTCGCTGAAGCGATCGGGAGTCGTGCGGCGAGTGAAGTTCAGTTCCGGTTTGGCGCGGCCGTTCACAAACACCTGCACGCGGTTGATGTCCAGCCAGTTTGGGCATTGGACGCGAATGTGTAGCGAACATTCACCTTCTGTCGCGAGCAGGTTGTCGCCGGGAATCGCCTTGACGATCTTGCCGTCGGCGGTCGGCGCGATCGCCTCAACTGTGAGGAACGGCCCGGTGCCCATCGTAAGATGCCCCTTCTCCGACTCGCGAACCATTTCCATGGTGTCGATGTGAGCCGGATCGTCGGTCGAGCAGTGGATGTAGTTGCGGAAGTACCCGGAGCCGTGATGGTTGTAGTGGGCGTCGGTGTTGACGACCCCCATCCGCCGATAGCCGAGGTTGAGCATCTGCATCCAGTGAAAGATCGGGTTTCGCTCCAGCTTGCCGTCGTCTCCCTTAGCAGGGGGCGTGAAAATCCCTTGCGGCGGATGAACCTCGATCACATCAACAAACCCAAACATCCGCTCAAAACCGGCATCGGGCTGCCCATCCTCGTTCCGATCCCCCAGGATTTGCGGCAGGTTGGGATGATTCATCTGCACGAGCTTCTCGCTGCCGTTGTCCCAGAGGGCGAGCCGCTGCACTTGCACAACCGGGTCCGTGTCGGTCACCGGAGCGCCGCCGTCTTGCGTGTGCGGCTTGTAAAGGAGTGGGAACGCGTTTTGATGGTTTACGGGGAGCGGCCCGCCGGTCAATTCCATGCCGGTGCAGGTCGCCATCAGATGCAGAGCGTTCAACCCCTTCAGGTGCGGGACGTAAGTGTCGATCCGATTGTGTTCGGTGCAGGGGGCAAATTCGATGTGCTCACAGAGCAGATTCTGCACGCGGCCGAGTTGGCTCGACGTGTTGTCCCCCGAGGGCGTCGAATGGCTGTGAAAGTCGGAACTGATCCAGCCTGTTGAATCGACAGTCCGCTTCAGCGTCCCCTTCAGCTCGGTTGTGCCGGCGGTCGGCACTTCGAGCGAGGTGAAAATGGCGTCGTATTCGGGGCCGAGGCTGACAATTACATCGTATTTGCCCGGCGCGATGACTTGCTTGAATTCGCCCGTGCGGCTGTAGATGACGTTGAGCACGGCAGAGTCGCCCGAATCGGGGCCCCAGTTCGGATTGGGCGTGCCATCCTTGCCGGTGAACGAGACTTTGGCCGGCGTCGGCTGGCCGGACGAGTTCACGATCTTTGCGGCAACGTAGCTTGGCGGGTCGAGTTCAAGCGTCTCCCCAGTCTGTTCTCCGCCGGTCGTTTCCCATGTTGCCTTGCGGCCGTCGAGCGACTCGGCTGTCACCGCGAACTTCCCTTCCGGCAGCGGGAAGACGAGCTTGCCGTCCGTCCCCGTGCGGCCGGTGGCATACGGCTGGCCGTCGCGTGTGACGGTGATCTTCGCTTGGGGCACTGGACCGTCAGCATCAACGACTTCGAGGTTCACCGGGCCGGTTTTTTGCCCGGCAAGTTCGGCGGCGCGTCCGCGCGTGGCGAGCAAGCTGCTGGCGGGAAACACCTGCCGGGCGATTGTGAGCGACTTGCCCGGTTCGAGCTTCAGCAGGTTGTTGCCGTCCTTGTGAAGCTGCAACAGCGTGCCCCGCTGGCCGGTCCCTTTCACTTCGTAGCCCGGCACGACCACGCCATAGGACTGCCGAAACCACTCGTCGTCAGCCCAAAAGCAATGCGTGGTTGGATCAAAGCCGAAGGTGAACGTTCGGTCGGCCCGGATCGCGTCAGCCAAATCGTCCTCGATGGGCTTGTCGGTCTTGTTCGCGTAGATCGTCTCGACGAGCAACTGTGGCGAGCCGTCGGCCAGCGTGTATCGCACGGATACCTGCGGCCGCCCTTCTTGCGGCAGCGAGTCGATTTCGAGCGTGATGGCCTTTGCCGTTGCTGGCTTGTCGCCGGCTGTTATGGGAGCGCCATCGGCCAGAATCCGCACTTCCGCCGGCTTGCCTTCCTGGCCAACAAACTGCACGCGCCCCGCACCGGGATAGTAGCAACTGAGCTGGTCGTTCTGGACCTTGCGCTCGGTCAGGTCGATGAGACATCCGCCAACGCCGCGAACTGTCATGTTGGCGTTCCGAGTCGTGAGTGGCTGAGCGATCACCGCAATGATCTGCTCGTTCCGCAGGACATAGTCGCCATAGATCGCATCGACTTCTTTCCCCTGTGGCGAGAACTCGTCCCACGTTCCCTCGCTGAGGGCCGCCAGATCCACCGCCCACGCGGACTGCAGGAACATCAGACCAGCAGCAACAGCGATAACCCAGAGGGGGAACTTCATGGCAGGAGTCCGACAGGAGGGAGAGGCGTAGTCGGCAGTATCTTCCGCCTCTCGATTCCCCGCAAGCATCCGCTGCGTTGCCGTTTGAGCTTGCTGTCGCGTGGTTCGGTGGCCGCGCCGAATTTGACCGATGCTCGCCAATTCCGCTACGATGGGTATTCGGGGCATTGGAACAGGGCGAATCTCATGGCCGCGATTCTCGCGCGGGGAACCTGGCTGGCGGTTCTCGTTGGACTCGTTGGATCACTCGTCGCGCAAGAGAAGAAGGGGGATTCGCCGCCGGCCCGTCTTCCCGCGACGACAGTTCAGCTTCCGACGTTCGGCATCAGCATCGACGCGGAAGGGACGCTCGATGCGAAGACCTTTCGCGACTTCGACGGCAAGCTGCTGGCCGAGCGATTGGCTGCTGCGAAGGGGGCCATGCCGGGCGACGTTTGGGCCGCGTCGAAGCTTCGTAAGGTGTCGCTCGCACGATTGGATGCGGCACTGCGCGTGGAGATCGACGCTGGCCGCGAACCGAACGACGAGTTGCGCAGCCTCGCCGGCTTGACGCGCGTGCAGTTCGTCTTTTGCTATCCGGCCGACGGCGACAAGCCGGGGGACATTGTGCTCGCCGGACCGGCGGAGCCTTGGGCACGCGATGCTGCGGGCCGTGCCATCGGGCTCATCTCCGGGCGGCCTTCACTGCAACTGGAAGACCTTGCCGTTGCTCTGCGTGCCTACCCATCCGAGAAGCGAGAGCGGCCGTTTCTGGGCTGCACGATCGATCCGCCGACGGACGGCCTGGCAAGGCTGGTTGAGTTTCAGCGTTCGATTCCCCGCAGCGTCCGCGACTACCAGCGAGCTGCGGCGACGGCGACGATCGCGAAAGGGACCGCGGAGGCGCTCGGCAATGCCGAGATTCGCGTCTTTGGCATTTCGCCCCGCACGCATTTTGCCCACGTGCTGATCGAAGCCGACTATCGGATGAAGCGGATCGGCATTGGAGTCGAGCAGCCGCCGGTGAAGATGACGACGTTTCTCTCTGCATTGCAGTCGCCGCAGCAGGGGACGCTGCAACGGTGGTGGTTCACGCCCGATTACAAGTGCGTCCGCTTGGCCGACGACAAACTCGCGGCAGAACTGGTTGGCGAAGGAGTGCAGCTGTTGGCTGAGGACAAGCTGATCGGCGAGGATGGTTCGCTGGCTGCTGAAGGAACCAAGCCCAACAAGGCGAGCGAGCTGTTCACGGTCAGCTTCACGCGGAAGTACCCAGAGATCGCAGCCGCCAGTCCGGTCTATGCCCAAATGCGGTGCTTAATCGATCTGTCAATTACGGCGGCACTGATCCGCCGGCATGAGTTCTATGCCAAGTCAGGCTGGACGGCGGTGACACTGCGCGACGAAAGGGCATTTTCGGTCGAACGCCTGCCGGAGCCAAAGCGAGTGCCGTGCGTGCCGAACGTCGTCTGGAAAGGGAGCCGCCTGTTCGCGCCGGCCGGGGGTGGGGTTTCAATCCGGCCTGACGAGGCTCTTTTGCTAGAGAATCTGCTTGTCGATGAAAACGGCGCTGTGAAGCAGGCCTGCGAGCAAACGGCGATTCCTGCCGATTCGGAACGGTGGTGGTGGGATTAACTGCCCCAGAACTTGCCTTGCTCCGTTCCCGGCGTTTGCACTAAAGTCCCCGCTGGCAGTCACCTTGCGGAGACTTTGCATGCTGTCGCGGCTGGTGCTAGCGGTGCTCGTGATGGCGGCTTGCGGCCTGACCGGCTGCAATCCGGCGGGCAAACTCGTCGGTAAGTGGGAAGCGGACCTCAGCGGCATCAAGTCGGAAGTCGCCGATGCGGGCAATCCTTTGGCGGCGATGGCCGCCTCGATGATGTCGTCGGTCAAACTGCAATCAGATTTTAGAGCCGACGGCACATGCACCGTCACGGGAAGCTTTTTCGGGCAGGCCAACACGACCGAAGGCAAATGGCGCTTCGTCGAAAGCGAAGGGAACACGCTCGTACTGATGGTGACGATGGGGAGCGGGACCACGGAGCGAGAGCTCAGGGTCCGATTCATTGACTACGACACGTTTGAAATGGCCCCGCCCATCGAAGCGGCGGGGCAAGCCAGCAAGACGCTGGCGTTCAAGCGAATCAAGACATAGCGGCCGCGGCCTACACCGTTCAATCGGCTGCGGCGATCAAGGAGGATCTCATGCGACTCGTGACACGAATTGTGACGGCAGTTTATATCGCGGCTTTGGCTGCCGGCGTTGTCGGCTGCGGCGGCTCGGCGAGCTTGCCTGAAGCCTCGCAGCGCCTGCCCGGTAAGTGGCAGGGGCAGATGATCGTTTATGAAGACGCGGTGCAGGGGAAGCTCTCGCCCGAGCAGATTGCCAATTTGGCTCAACAGAAGCTCGGCCTCGACTTCGCCGCCGACGGCTCGATGATGACCAGCGGCGAGGTTCAGGGGCAGGCGTTCAGCAAGCCCGGACGGTGGGAAGTCGTGAGCCAGGAAGGAGACCTGCTGACGATTAAATCGACCGAGGAGGGCGGCCAGGTGAAGGACGTGAACATCGAGTTCGACGGCAACGACACGTTCTTCATTCCGCTGAAGACCGAAGTGGCGGAACTCGGGGCGATGCGGTTCGAGCGGCTGCGGTAAGAATTCGGCTTTATGTCAGCACTCGCCGCGGGGCAATCGACATTCCCGCGGCAGCGACCAGCACTGCCGTCAGCAACGTGGCGACGATAAGTGCTGGGTGCTCGCCGAGCGAAATGCTCTGGGCGGCGTCCACCACGTTCGCCTGCATCTGGGCCGCGGCACTGGTGCCATCGGCCAGCAACTTCGCCAGGCCGGCCGATTCGGCCGCCGCTTCATAGCCATCGGGCAATGCGGTGGACCAGGGGGCAACGATGGCGGCCAATGCCAGTGCTGCAATGGCGGATGCCCAAACTGGCCGCCACGAGCGAGCGGGCTCTGGCTTGGCGAGCCAGTTGATCGCGGCCACCGCGGCAACGGTTAGGCCGGCTTCCAGCACGCCAATCCAGAGGTGCGTGCCGACCATCCGCGTGGCAAAGCCGGACCAGCCGACGAGATCAGCGCTGCCGCGAAACAAGGCTGTTTGCCCGACAATCAGCAAGGCGGCCAAGGGAACGGTGATCGCCGCCACGAGTCCGCAGGTTGCCAGCGACCAGCGACCTTCAGTTGCATGCAACTTGTGACAGAGGGCCACCGCACCAGCCGGCAGCAGAGCCATGTTGATGACGTTGGCTCCATAGGCCGCGAGGCCGCCGTCTCCCAGCACGACTGCCTGCACGAGCAGCACGATCGCCGTCGTCCACGAGGCCAGTCCCGGTCCGAGCACCCACGCCAAGAGCACGCCGCCGACCAGGTGAGCGCTCGTCCCCGGCAACACTGGCACATTGATCGCCTGGGCGGCGAAAACGAGCGCTCCCAGCCCCGCGGCCAATGCGACTTGCTGGCGGCTCACCGGCTCGCGGCGAATCTGCACTCCCGCCGCGACCAATCCCAGTCCCGCTCCGACGAGTGTGATCGCGACGCATTCTGGCGTGATTGCTTCGTTTCCCAGGTGCATGAGCAGACTCCGTGCGGATTTTCAGATAGCTGAAACAGTTTACCGCAGGAACTGCAAATGCGGAATGCGATACTAACCCAAAGCGTCAGCAAGGGAAGGCAGGATCAGCGACGCTACGCCGAAAAAAGCTCCGCGACGCTGATCGTCACCGTGGGAAATGCGAGCGGCCGGAGCACCTCGCCGAACTTGATCGTCTGCTTGGCTTGGTAGCCTTCAGCGGCGGGACTGCGAAAGACGTGGATGACGCGATCCTGCAGATTCACCACCCAGTAATCTTGAATCCCCGCGGCAGCGTACAGATCGGCCTTGTCGCCGCAGTCGTATTCGAGGCTGCTGTCGGCGACTTCGATAAGCAGGAAAACTTCGTGCGGATTAGGAAAACGTCGCTTATAACTCTGCTGCTTAGCCCAAACAACATCGGGTTGCGGGCTACTGTCCAGGCCAGGGATGGCAACAGGATCTTGAATACGGACCGAGACAAGCTGTACCGGAGGATTTAGCACGCTCCAAGTTGTCAGCCACGAAACAGCGTTACTATGATCCGGTCCCGGAGGCGTCATGGTTCGCAGTTCCCCATGAATCAGTTCAATGCGGCGGTCGCGCAGCGTGTCGAATGCGCCATCGGCGATCATTCGCATGTATTCATCAAAAGTGAGCCGCAGGGCGACGTTCATGGCTTGTCCTCGCCGTTCCGAGTGTCGCCTCAATTATATCGCGCAGCGACCAAAGAACCAAAGTTCGCGATAGGCGACTAATAGCCCTGCGCCGATCCCCCCACTGCCGCAATCGCTGGCAGTCCCAGCCGCTTTCGGCAATCGTCGAGCATCTCCTTCGTGCGACTGGCTCCGCAGCGGCTGACGCCCAGTTCGCGGACCTTGATGAGCGTGTCGAGATCGCGCACGCCGCCGGCTGCCTTCACCTGCACGTGCGGCGGCGAATGCTTTCGCATTAGTGCTAAGTCTTCCATCGTCGCTCCGCCGGTGCCGTAGCCGGTGCTGGTTTTGACCCAGTCGGCATTGAGCTCGCCGCAGATTTCGCAGAGGCGAATCTTGTGTTCGTCCTTCAGGTAACAATTCTCGAAGATGACCTTCACCTTGGCCCCGGCAGCATGGGCCGCGTTGACAACGGCTGCAATGTCACTTCTCACGTAGTCCCACGCTCCACTGAGTACCTGGCTGATATTCACGACCATGTCGAGTTCCTGGCCGCCGTCGGCCAGGGCCTGCTTCGCCTCGGCCAGCTTGATTGCCGTCGTGTGTCCCCCGTGCGGAAAGCCGATCGTCGTGCTGGCCATAACCCTGCTGCCGCGAAGCATCTCGGCACATCGCCGCAAGTAATACGGCAAGATGCAGACGCTGGCCACGTCGTAAGCCAGTGCCAGCTTGCAACCCGCCTCCAGGTCCGCCGCCGCCAGCGTCGGCTGCAGGAGGGAGTGGTCAATCATCTTGGCGAGGTCGGGGTAGGTGTAGGGCATAGCGGAGAGAGCAAATGAATTCTGTGGATATGGATATTTGGAGTGGTTATCGCACTCGCTCGATCGTCAGTTTTCGCGTGACAAAGTCAATTTCGCGTCGATGATTGCGGAGAAGCCTCGTTCCGATAAGTATCTCTTTGCCTTTGAAGAACGTGGCCTCCGCTTCGACTAGTTCATCGTCGAGGTTGATTCGCACGGCATAAACGTCTTCGATGATCGTCATGCCGCCGGCCAAGAGGCTCTTGGCCTCGCCGACGAGTTCCGGCTTCAACTGGTCGAAAAGCTCCAGCGGCAATTCCAGGTAGCCGTTGAACCCCGTATCGATGATCGAACGATAGCTCTTGTCCGCCACGGTAAGCGAGATCGTTGGCACTCTGCCGGCTGAAACAGTGCCTTCGATCAACGCCGACCTCCTTTGCGGAAATAGTGGTCGGATCCCACTCGAATCAAATAGACAGGCGCATCGACGCCATCGGCTCGGATCTTATCGCGTAAATCCAACGCTGACTCGCCAATCCAGACTCGCCCACTCTCAGGTTCAATCGCGGCTGCCTTATCCTGCAATGTGGATACATCATGGGCTTCGCAGTATTCCGCCCACACCTGCTCGGCCCGCTCAACGTCCACCCGAGGAATTGAAGAAGATGGCATGAATCACGACGGCTCGGTGAACACAGGTTAACGGCTGATCTCTTCAATGTATCTGCGATTGTCGAACACGGTCAAGAAAGAACGGACGGCGCCCGCGACGTCTTGGCTAGCGGCAATCGCCCCGCTCACCGCCACGCGCGAAAACCCCATCGCCAACACTTGCGGCAGATTGTCGAGCGTGATCCCGCCAATGGCGAAGGCCGGCAAGACGATTTCGGCGGCGACCTGGCGAAGGAAGTCGAGACCGGGGAAATGGTTGAAGTGTTTGGTGCCGGAGGGGAATGTTGGGCCGCAGCCGAGATAGTTCGCGCCGTCGAGCACAGCCTGGCGGGCTTGGTCGATGTTGTGAGTCGAAATGCCGACGAGCATGTCGGCACCGACGATCTGACGAGCGTCGTGCACGGTCAGTTCTTCCTGGCCGAGATGCACGCCGTCGGCTGGGGCGTGGACGGCGTGGTCGGGGCGGTCGTTGTGGATGAAGTGGGGTCGGGGGCTGGGGGCTGGGGGCTGGGGGCTCGGGGTTCGGGGTTCGGGCGTGGGAGGGCGAGGCTCCTGCCGAGCCGGCGCGGCACGCTCGTCGATCACGCGCCGCAACAGCCGGGCACGAGCGAGTAGCGTGCGATCGTCGAGCTGCTTGTCGCGAAGCTGCAGGGCATGCACACCGGATTCGATCAATTCGCTAACTCGTTCGACGAAGTCGCATTCCGACCTTCCGGCGTCGATCAGAACGTACAGCCGCGCATGCTCTAACCGCATTTGGCTGTCGGTCGTGATCGTGCAGGCCTTGGCAAGTGTGTAGGCCCGGTAACGGAGAGTTTCGGCACGCAACGCTAACTCCGGCGAGACGAGCTTGCCGTATTCCTCGATCGATCGCAGTGCCTGCTCGACGCGTTTCCAATTAGCCGCAGCAATGTCGGCCAGCGAATGCCGCGTTGTTTCGGCTAGCGTCGTGACGATCGTTCCCACATCACCCGGCGTATCCCGTGCGGCCAGCAACTGTGCAGCGGGAATACGTTGAATCGCGGCGGACAAATCGTGCCGAATTTGCTTGCAGCATTCCGTCAGATAACGATCTCCGAGCGCGAACCGGCACTGTTCCTCGACGACGCGGAGCCCTTCGCTGGCCCGATTGAAGTTGGCGTCAATGATCCGCAGTGCCGCCAGCAAATCACCAGCTGGCAAGTGGTGTTTTTTATTGGACATCGTCGGAGCGGCACAATGCCTTCAGAGTGGCCCTGTGCCGGATGGTACGGCAGTTGCATCATGTCGGAATCGCCGCGTCTGCTGCACATTTTGGCAGTCGTGGTCGGCACCACGCATTGTAGCGAACTGCCGAATGCAGCGTGTTGTGAAACTGTTGTAACTGTTGTATTGCAGCTCTCCACTGATTGCCGGAAGTCCTGCGACAGCAACGATTAACGGCAAAACCAAGGGGTTCGCAGAATCGCAGATACAACAGTTTGGTTAGAGCGGCTTTCAGTTCATGCGGTTGCTTCGAAGTCGCTACAGGTTGTTTTGACGTAACTATTTGCCAGCGTTGAACTTGCCTTGCTGAAGCAGAAAGTGGGGGGTAGAATTTCGCGGCTTTTGACCCGCCGGTGCGATTTTGGCACAGTCCGCGGAGCCGGTTGTGATGCGCGCCCTCTCCAAATTGACCTTCCTCTGGCCGGGCTTGCCCGCGCTATGGGGGCAAGGTCGCTGGGAGGGGCTGATTGCGGCGGTGGCCTTTGGTGTGGTGCTCAATTTCGCGTTAATTGCGGCACATGCCCCGGAACTCTTGCCCAAGGCGCTGGCGGGCTCAGCAACCCAAGTTGCCGCCTGGCTTTTGGTGCTAGGGTTTTGGATGGTCGGCTGGTGGCAGGCACATCCTCGCCCGGTAGTGCCGGCGGCGACGGCCGATCCACAACAAAACGAGTGGTTCACTGAGGCTCAGACGGAGTACCTGAAGGGGCACTACGTCGAAGCCGAGATGTTGCTCGCCAACGTGCTCTCTCGCGATCCGGCGGATGCCGAAGCGAGGTTGCTCCTGGCGAGTATTCAGCGACGCACCAGGCGACTGAGCGACGCTAGCCAATCCCTTCGCGAACTTGCCGAAGTGCCCGCTGCGGGTCGCTGGGTTTGGGAGATCGAGCGAGAGTTACAAAGGATCGAAGCGATGAAACAAGAGGAGACTCAGCGGGACGAAGAGAGTGGATTGGCACGAGCGGCATGACGGCTCAGTGGGCTTGCCACGCGCCTCATCGCCTATTCCGCAATCCTCACTCCGAATTCCGTACTTTCCTCCTGCCACTTGGCGAAACCACCTTCAAGGGAAACAATGCCGTAGTCGGATAGTTCGAGTCAGTCAGTTGTTGGTCGTTGACGTTGTCGTTGGCAGGATGCCGCTAACAGGTTGAGATCGAGTCAGGAAGCCTGCCCCGCAGGCCACAAAGGGAAACATCCATGTACGAACGGTTCACCGATCGCGCCCGCAAGGTGATGCAGCTCGCCAATCAGGAGGCGCAGCGGTTCAATCACGAATACATCGGCACCGAGCACATTCTGCTTGGCCTGGTGAAGGAAGGCTCCGGCGTCGCGGCCAACGTGCTGAAGAACCTCGACGTCGATCTCCGCAAGATCCGCCTGGAAGTCGAGAAGCTCGTCCAGAGCGGTCCCGAAATGGTCACGATGGGCAAACTGCCGCAGACTCCGCGGGCCAAAAAGGTGATCGAATACTCGATGGAAGAGGCCCGCAACCTCAACCACAACTACGTCGGCACGGAGCACATCCTGCTCGGCCTGCTGCGCGAGCAAGAAGGCGTGGCGGCTCAGGTTCTCATGAATTTGGGCCTGAAGCTAGAAGAAGTTCGTGAAGAAGTCTTGAACCTTTTGGGCCACGGCCTGGAAGGAGAAAGCTCCAGCGAGCGCGGCGGACGCGAGGGCGTCGGCGTCGGCAGTGGCGGTGCGTCCGAAGGGCAAAGCTCGTCTCGCGGTAACAAGAGCAAGACGCCGGCCCTGGATAGCTTCGGTCGCGACCTGACCGAACTGGCCCGGCAGAACAAGCTCGATCCGGTGATCGGCCGCGAGCGCGAAATCGAGCGGGCCATTCAGATCCTCTGCCGCCGGCAGAAGAACAATCCCGTGCTGCTCGGTGAAGCGGGGGTCGGCAAGACGGCGATCGTCGAAGGTTTTGCCCAGCGCGTCGTTGCCGGCAACGTGCCCGAAATCTTGGCCGAAAAGCGGATCGTTGTGCTCGACCTGGCGATGATGGTCGCTGGCACGAAGTACCGCGGCCAATTTGAAGAGCGGATCAAGGCGGTGATGAACGAAGTCCGCCGCGCCCGCAACACGATCCTGTTCATCGACGAACTGCACACGCTCGTCGGCGCCGGCGGCGCGGAAGGGGCGATCGACGCGGCCAACGTGCTCAAGCCGGCTTTGGCCCTCGGCGAAATCCAGTGCAACGGAGCCACCACGCTCGTCGAGTACCGCAAGTACATCGAGAAGGATTCCGCTCTCGCCCGCCGCTTCCAGGAAATCATTGTCGATCCAACCAGTAAGGACGAA
>CAYLLN010000132.1:0-12595 GCA_964384375.1 uncultured Pirellulaceae bacterium | reverse complement strand
CTCTCGACTCCTCCCGGGCTCTCTTTATCTCACGCCCGCCGCCTGTCCAGCTTTTAGGGTCCACCTCATGTGCCACATGATCGTGGCCAGTTTTCGCATCACTGCTACCCGAGCAACAGTGGCGCCTCGTCGACGTTTGATGCGTTTGAACCATTCGCGCAGGCGGGCGTCCCTCCGCAGTACCTTGTACACAAGTTGAGCCAGTAGCCATCGTGCTGTAGGACTACCAGCCTTGGTGATTCTTCCCAAACGCTGATCGCTCTCACCACTGTTGCGGCATCCAGGCGTCAGGCCCCAATAATTGGCCAGGCTGTGAGCACGAGGGAATCTCTCAACACGGCCAATCCGGCAAGCCAAGGACATGGCAGTAAAACCGCGGCCCATGCCCGGAATCGAGGACAGGATCGCGACCTCCTTGCTGCCGCTAGAGCGTTGAGCGATTACCTTCTCTAGCTCCTTCAAGCGCTGCTGGACATGCTCTAGGTCGATGAGCAAGTGATTTATCTCCAGGCGATCGATCTCAGGGAGAACGATCTGCTTCAGCCAAACCACAGCGGCGACCGTGGGAAACGTCTTCGTCGGCATCTCCCACTGCAGGTTGTGGCGTCGCAGAATCTGCCTGACCTTATTGATCACGCGCGTCAGATCCCTCCCCGCGTCCTTCCGCAGCATCGTCAGTCGCCGGTCCTCTTGATCCGTGGGACTGGCGATATCGACCTGACGCAAACCACGGACTGGTTTACCGTGCAGGAGACGATCGCGGTTGATCCAGAGCAGCTCGCTCAGCGCGGCTGCGTCACGCCGATCCGTTTTGCATATCTTGCGGTCGTCCGGTTGAATCAGGATCACCTTGTGGCAGCGATAGTCGCGTAGCATGCGAATGAGCCAATCGTTGAAGCCACAGACTTCAAGCACTGCCACGAACGACTCCCCGCTTTGCAAACGCTCACGCGTCAGGCGCTGGAAAAACTCTTGGATCTTCTCCGGCCGCGTGGACACCTGACGAGCCATCACCACATCGCCGTTGTCGTCACGGAGCGAGATCGTGATCTGCCGTGCATGCTGATCGATTCCAAGGTACAACATCACTGGTTCTCCTGTTGGGGAAGGGGGTTGAGCAAAATCACCTTACCCGAGGGGAGAGCCGTTCTTCTTAACGCCGCTGCTCTTTCATAGATATCAAAGCAGGTTTCTCGAACGCCGCAGCTAAGTCGAATAATGTGACCGAATCCTGAACTTGGCAGCGCGAGGAGGACCCAACGGTGAGGATCCTCGTTCATACGACTCCGCTGTTATCCCATTCGTTGACGCTGCACTGGTGCGTTATCGACCGGCTATTTGCCGAGGTCTTTGAATCGTTCGTACGACTGAATTAAGGGATGAGCCTCCTTTCGTCCGTCGATCATGCAAGCGGTCCATTCCGAGAGACGCCGCCCGAGTCTGCGGCAGGCCTCCTGCTCGCGCTCGTCGCGTGGAGCGCCGGCGCTGATGGCACCATAATGGGCTGAGAATTTGACTCCCGTATAGTCGGTCAGACCGAAGACCAGAAAGCCGTAGTTAATGAGGATCGACAATAGCGTTACGCAGGTCAGCTCCTGGCCGCCTCCCCATGCCCCGGCTGATGTGAACACACAGCCGATCCTCCCATCACGCTGCCCCCAGTTCTCGAGGGGCTGCTCGTCCCACCATTGCTTCATCTGCCAGCACACGCTGCCGTAATTCGTTGGGGATCCTATCGCGATCCCATCGCACCATTCGAGATCGGTGTGATCCGCGGAGACAATGTCCTTCAGTCGAACTTCCGCCCCATCCAGTTGCCCTGCGCCTGCCGCAACGAGTTGTGCCATTTCGCGTGTGTTGCCGGAATTGGAATGATAGAGCACGAGGATCTTGGGCACTTTTGCGACCTTTCTTTGCGCTACGGGAGGTGGCGTGAAAACGGATTCACCGGGTGGGATGAGACCGATTCAATTTAGCAATCTGCCAAATGTTTGCTTTCTGCTCACGGCTGCGTTACACTCTCGCTCGATTCATGCGTACACGCACGATGATTGCGGCGTGCTTCAGAGCCTGTTCCTTGGTTCTGCACGCCAGGCGGCGCACGAGAGTCAGCCTCTTCTCTTACAGGTTGAAAACGCCATGTCTGCAAAAAGATCCCATCTTTCTCTGGTCTTGGTTCTACTCGGCCACTACGGCTTCGCTCAGGAAAGCTCGAGCGCCCCGGAAAACTCCGCTGCCCCGGCAGTTACGCCCAAGGACGACTGGAAACCTGCATCGACCAACCAGCCTGGCAAGGAGTATCCACAAGTCAACTCCGAAGGGCGCGTGAAATTTCGGATTGTTGCGCCTCAGGCTCAGAAGGTTTCCGTGAGTTTTCGAGACAGTAGCACGTTTACCAAGGACGAGAATGGTGTCTGGGTCGGATACACTCGCCCCTTGGACGTGGGCTTCCACTATTACACCATCAATATCGACGGCGCAGAGGTTCCAGACCCCTCCAGCATGTACTTCTTCGGAGCAAACCGCTGGGGTAGCGGGGTCGAAATACCGGCCGACGATCAGGACTTTTATGCCGTCAAGAATGTCCCGCACGGGCAACTCCGGGAGATACTCTTTTTCTCGAAGAGCACCGATTCGACGCGCCGTGCGTTTGTTTACACTCCGCCGGGTTACGATCAGGAACCGGAAAAGCGTTATCCGGTGTTGTACTTGCAGCATGGCTGGGGCGAGAACGAATACGGTTGGGGAGTTCAAGGCTACGCCAACCTGATCATGGACAACCTGATTGCCGCAGGCCAAGTGAAGCCGTTTATCATCGTCATGACCTACGGCATGACAAACGACGTCCCCTTCGGCGGCGGCAGGGGTGGACGACGGGGAGCGCCCGGCGCACCAGCGCCCCGCGGCCCGGGCGGATTTAACTTCAGTGCGTTCGAGCACGTACTCATCGACGAGCTGATTCCCCATATCGACGCCAACTTCCGTACGCTCACTGATCAGCACCATCGCGCAATGGCCGGCCTCTCGATGGGCGGCGCGCAAACGCGGGCGATCACTCTGAAACATCTCGACAAGTTTTCCCATATCGGATTGTTCAGCGGCGGCAGCATCAGCGAAGGCGACATCGCTGACATCGCGGATTTCAAATCCAAGGTCAAACTGGTGTTTGTCAGCTACGGCAGCCGGGAGGTCGGCGGCGGCATTCGCCGGGGCGGAGATCCGCAGGCGAACATTGAAGCGCTAAAAAAAGCCGGTATCAACGCCCACTACTACGTCTCGCCAGAAACGGCTCATGAATGGCAGTCGTGGCGGCGCAGCCTGCGGGAAATCGCCCCGCGGTTGTTCCAGGACGAAAGCAAATAGCAGAACGGACGCCGCTACTCATCTGCCGGCTTCGCAGGCATCGCATTTCACACGGCCTGCAGCATTCACCAAACGAGTGCCAGCTCGCCGCATTCCGTACGTCACATCCTCCACCAAACAGGAACCGGGCTATGACCATGAGAATAGTGATCACGCTGGTGGCGCTCGCCGCCTTTTCACTCCCCGCACTGGCGCAGGAACTCGACGGCACCTGGCGAGCTGAATTCGACACGCAGCGCGGCCGGCAGAAATATACGTTTGTTTTCAAACGCGAGGACCAAAAACTTACCGCCAAGGCGAGTGCCGAGCTCGACGGCCAGAAGAGCGAAGTGGACTTGAAAGAAGCGAAGATCGACGGTGACACGGTGACGTTTGTCGAGACGATCATGGCCCAGGATCGCGAACTCCGGATTACGTACACCGGCAAGATTTCCGACGGCGGAATCAAGTTCACGCGCAAAGTGGGCGACTTCGGCACGGCGGAAGCGGTAGCCAAGCGTGCGGAAGCGGGAGCCGACGCACCCGCCGCAGAGACACCGGCCAGACCAGCCGACCGCCCGGCCCCTGGTGCTGGACGGGGCGGCGAAGGCCGCGGTGGTCGAGGCGGACGCGGCGGTCGGGGTGGGTTTGGCGGCCCGATAGAGCTTTCTGCGGACGACAAACCGGCCTTCCCAGCGCCCCCTGAAGGTTTTGACAAACCCCGCGAAGATGTCGCCAAGGGGAAGCTGGAACGGGTCGATTACGACTCCAAGAGCGTCGGCGTCAAACGCTGGATGCAGGTCTACACGCCCGCCGGGTACTCGGCGGAAAAAAAGTATCCGCAGCTCTATGTGCTGCATGGCATTGGCGGCAACGAACGGGAAGAGTGGACGCGCGGTGGCGCGGCGAACGTCATTCTCGACAATCTGATTGCCGACAAAAAGATCGAACCGATGGTGGTGGTGTTCCCCAATGGCAATGCCACTGCCGAACCGAATGCGGGAGGGCGAGGCGGTTTCGGCGGCGGTGGTTTCGGCGGGTGGGGCGAGCCGTTCGAGAAGGACTTGCTCAAGGACATTATTCCCTACATCGAGTCGCATTACTCGGTCGAGGCCGACCGGACGCACCGCGCGGTGACCGGACTGTCGATGGGAGGCGGGCAAGCGCTCAACATCGGCCTGAAGAATCTGGACGTGTTCGCCTGGGTCGGCGGATTCTCGTCGGCTCCAAACACCAGTCCCCCTGAACAGCTCGTGTCCGATCCGGAGAAGGCGAGCAAGGAGCTGAAGCTACTCTACGTCTCCTGCGGGAATAAGGACGGCCTGATGCGGGTGAGCCAAGGCGTCCATAAGTACCTGAAGGAGAAGAACGTGCCGCACATCTGGCACGTCGACGATCACGCCCACGACTTCGAGCACTGGAAAAAGGGGCTCTATAACTTCACCCAACAAATCTTCAAACCGGCGGCCGAGTAGCTGGTTGGAAAGGATTGACTGACAACGGGGGACGGGCCTCGAGCGCCACCCGCGTCTCGTTCGCAGCACGTCCCCTGTCTCCATTTCATTTCCGTCGATTTCGGCTCGTGCGGCGAGCGGCAATGTTTGGTGAGCAGCGCTTATGAAGATTCAACGAATGCTGGTCGCTCTGGCAGTCTGCCTGTCGCTCGCCGGCTCTGCCTTGGCAGAGCCGGACCCGAAATTCCACATCTACCTCTGCTTTGGGCAGTCCAACATGGACAGCGGAGGGCGCATGAACGAAGCGGATCGAACCGTCGACCCACGATTTCGCGTGATGGCGGATTTCGATGCTCCCCGTCGAGGCTGGGAAAAGGGCAAATGGTATGAAGCAGCGCCGCCGCTCTCCGCGCGGGGGCGAGGCATCTGTATGGTCGATTACTTCGGCAGGACTCTGGTTGCCAAGTTACCCGAGGATGTTCGCGTCGGCGTCATCAAAGTGGCCGTGCCCGGCTGCAAGATCGAACTATTCAAGAAGGACACGTTCGAGACCTATCTGGCGGGCGAACGGGATTGGATGAAGAACATCGTCGCAGGTTATGGCGGAAATCCGTACCAGGCACTGGTGGACATGGCCAAAGCGGGGCAAAAGGAGGGCGTCATTAAGGGCATCCTCCTTCATCAGGGAGAGTCAAATCCGGGCGACCAGGACTGGCCGAACAAGGTGAAAGGGATTTATGACAATTTGATGAAGGACCTCCACCTGAACCCCGCAGAGGTTCCGCTCTTGGCGGGTGAACTGGTGCATGCCGACCAGGAAGGCCGCTGCGCCGGCTTCAACAAGATCCTGGCCGATTTGCCCCAGGTACTGCCCAATTCGCATATCATTTCCTCGGCAGGATGCACCACCCAAGATCGGCTGCACTTTGACTCCGAAGGCTCGCGGGAATTCGGCAAGCGATACGGGGAAAAGATGCTGAAACTACTGAGTTCCCCGAGCGCCGATTCGCCCTAGCGATGCCGACCTGCAGGTGAAGCGCATGATCAGGCCCTGTTTTCTCGTGCGTATCGCGGCAGGCGTGTTGCTGCCGTCTGTCCTGATCCTGCTGCCGCAGTCCAGCGGTGCGGCGGAACCGCCGGCCAACGGTGCGGAGCCGTTCGGGGGTGCGGCGGCATTTCTCAAGAAGCATTGCCTGGCGTGCCATGACGCGGACGATCCGAGTGGGAATCTCGATCTTGCTGCCCTCTCGTTTCGTTCGGAAGACCGGGACAACTTTGCCCGCTGGGTCCGAATTCACGACCGAGTGCAGGCGGGCGAGATGCCGCCTCCTCAAGAATCGCAGCCGGACGCCAAGTCGGCGGCCGCATTTGTCGAGGGGTTGTCCAAAACGCTCATTGAGTCCGAACTGGCGACCTACGCGAGCGAAGGGCGCGCAACGCTGCGGCGCCTGAATCGCTACGAATACGAGAACGCCGTTCGCGACCTCCTGAGTGTTCCCTGGGCCGAAATCAAGGAGAAACTTCCCGACGACGGCGAAGCGCACCGGTTCAACAAGACCGGCCGCGCCCTCGATGTCTCCTACGTGCAGATGGCCCGCTACATGTCGAGCGCAGAATACGCAATGTACGAAGCGATCCGGGCCGCCTGGCAGCACCCGGAATCTACCACCAGGCGGTACTACGCCCGGGACGAAGGTTCGCTCGTCGGCAATTTCCGTCCCCGCGAAAACGGTACGCTGCCCGATCGCCATTCCTTTCCCGTCCTCGATTCGGCAGCTCAGCCGAATGTGCGTGCCGGCCGTGAGCCCGTCTCGAGTCCTGAGACCCGCGAGCGCGAAGCAGTCGGCCGGGTCTCAAGCATCTTCAGCGACGCGGGGGGCTATAGCTGGGGACAGTTTCGAGCGCCGGTCGCGGGGGAGTATCGTCTGCGATTCAAGGGATACACGATCTGGGTCAGCGGCGGCGGCATCAGCCGGTGGTATTACGAAGGATTCGGCGACGAAAAGGCACCGGTCTATTACCTGCCGCTCTGGCACCGGCCGAACTTGGATGAAGTCTGGCCGGGCCGCACGCACGAGCCGATGAGCGTTTTCGCGCAAAGCGCCGGGCAGCGCCGCATGATCGGCGAGTTCGACTTTTCACCCGAACCCTCAGAATGCGAGATGACGGTCCTGTTGCGGGCCGGCGAGGTCGTTTCTACGGATGGTTCCCGCCTGTTTCGTGCGCGGGTGAATGGCACCGGCGAACAGTACGTCAACCCGCTGGCGACGGAACACGGCATGCCCGGCTATGCCATCCAGTGGATGGAGGTCGAGGGTCCGCTTCCCAAGGAGCAAGGTGAAGAACGATACGACGCGGGATACAAACTGCTCTTTGGCGATTTGCCGCTCAAGATCGTCACCGACGGCGCGGCGGGCATTTCGCTTCCCACGATGCCGGCCGAGCGAGGCGGTCGCGGCGGGTTGGGTGGCCGAGGCGGTTTAGGTGGCCAAGGTAGAGCGGGCGGCCGAGTTCCAGATGTCGCAGCTCCGGGCCAACGAGGCCGAGGCGGCTTCGCAGCACCGCGTCCGCGTCCTACCATCTTGGAAGTTGTCAGTCAAAATCCGGAGCAGGATGCCGAGCGCCTGCTACGCCAGTTTCTCAAGCGAGCCTATCGTCGGCCGGTCGAGGAACAAGAAGTAGCACTCTTTCTAGGCCTGTTTCAGAAGCAATATGCCCAGGGCTTTGGCTTCGCAAAGTCGCTGATCGCGGCGTATACGGCCGTCTTGTCGTCGCCCGGATTCTTATTCGTTGAGGAAACGCCTGGCAAACTGAGCCAGAGAGAGTTGGCCACACGACTGGCGCTGTTCCTGTGGAATTCCCCTCCCGACACCCGGCTGATGGAATTGGCAAAACGTGAGGCACTTAGCGACCCTGTCGTCTTGCGAGCCGAGACCGAGCGGATGCTCGACGATCCCAAATCGCGGCGTTTCGTCGAGGCCTTTACCGACTATTGGCTCGACCTCCGTGAGATCGACGACAATTCCCCCTCCACGACGCTTTACAACGACTACGAGCTGGACGACCCGCTGAAGCTGGCTGCCGTGGCGGAAACGCGGCTGTTCGTGGCGGAACTGCTCAAACAGGATCTGCCGGCGCGGAACATCGTTGATTCCGATTTCACTTTTCTCAATGAACGCTTGGCCCGGCACTACGGCATCGAGGGGATCGCGGGGACCAAGATGCGGAAGGTCTCGCTCGACGAGCAGAGTGTCCGCGGCGGACTCATGACGCAGGCCAGCGTGCTTAAGGTTACGGCCAACGGCACAACGACCTCGCCGGTGCTGCGCGGCGTCTGGATCACGGAACGGATCCTGGGCTTCGAGACTCCTCCGCCGCCGCCCGTTCCCGCGGTGGAACCGGATATCCGCGGCGCCGTCACCATCCGGCAGCAGATCGAATCTCACCGGGCCGATGCGAGCTGCGCTGCGTGTCATGCTCGCCTGGATCCGCCGGGAATGGCACTGGAGAGTTTCGATGTGATGGGGGCCTGGCGAACACGCTACCGGGCCGTCAACGAAGAAGTCCCGGCGGAAAAAGGGGTCGGGCTCGACGGGCAGCGATACAAATTTCATTACGCACTCGCGGTCGATCCCAGCGGCCAACTGCTCGATGGCCGGCCGTTTGCCGATGTTCGGCAACTCAAGCAGTTGCTGCTCGAGGACGAGACGGCGATCGCCCGCAATCTCGTCCAGCAACTGACGATCTATGCCACCGGAGCGCCGATTGGTTTCTCCGACCGGCAAGAAGTCGAAACCATCCTGTCGCGAACTCGCCCCGGGCACTACGGCGTTCGCTCCCTTGTGCATGAGATCGTTGAGAGCAAGCTCTTTCAGTACAAATAAATCGCACCAGCGTCGCCCGCGCTGCTGCCCAAATGAAAGTCCGACTCATGCACGAGAAACCAACACGTCCAGCAGCGGTCGGTCCGGCCACGGTAAGGCGTCAGCCGATTTCTCGTCGGCGCCTGCTGCAAGGAGCGGGCGTGGCGCTGGCGCTGCCGCTCCTGGAGGCAATGGTCCCGGCCTTTGCGCGGGCGGAATCACCGGGCGGATCTCGGGAGGGGACGGCCACGCCGCGCCGCATGCTGGCGATCTGCAACAATCTGGGCATCTTGCCCGAGCATTTTTCCCCCGCCGATGCCGGCTTTGACTACACGCCTTCGCGGTACTTGTCGCTGCTCGACGAGCATCGCCGCGACTTCACGGTCATCAGCGGCGTGTCGCATCCCAACGTCGATGGCGGACACCCGTCGGACATCAGCTTTCTCACCGCCGCGCCGCATCCGGCGAGCAGTTCGTTCCGCAACTCCATTTCGCTCGATCAGCATATCGCGGAACATCTCGGCTCGCACACTCGATTTCCATCCCTGGCGCTCGCCGTGAACGGCAACCGCAGCCTCTCCTGGACCGGAACCGGCGTGGCGATTCCCCCCGAGCAGAGCGCGGCGCGAATGTTTCAGCAGCTATTCTTGCAGGGGACAAAAGCCGAGATTGAAGCCAAGACCCGCGAGATCGATACCGGCCGCAGCATTCTGGATGCCGTGTCGCAGCAGGCACAAACCCTCCGGCGCAAGGTCGGCGCCGGCGACCGAGACCGGCTCGAACAGTACTTTGCGAGCGTCCGCGACCTCGAACAACGACTGCAGGCCGCCCGAGCCTGGGAAAGCCGGCCCAAGCCGATGGTTGATGAACCCGCCCCGACTGATCCGACGAGTTCCGCCCAGTTCATCCAGAAGATCGAGGTGATGTACCGGATCGCGCGGCTCGCGTTTCAGACCGATTCGACCCGGGCCATTACGCTCATGCAAAATGGCGTTTCGACGCCGGCCATGCAGATCGCCGGCGCCACGATTAGCGACGGCTATCACAATCTTTCGCACCACGGCAAGTCCGCCGAAAAGCTGAGCCAACTCCAGGTGATCGACGAGTGGCAGATGCGGACTCTGGCGGGTTTGCTCACCGAACTAAAGTCCGTCGAGGAAGAGGGTCAGACGCTGCTCGACCGCACGATGGTGCTCTACGGCTCCAATCTTGGCGATGCCAATGCGCATTCGACCACCAACATGCCGATCCTGCTGGCGGGAGGCGGATTCCGCCATGGCCAACACCTCAAGTTCGACACGGCGAACAACTATCCGCTGCCGAATCTGTTTGTCTCGATGCTCCAGCGAATGGACATCGAAACGGATATCTTTGCGACCGCCACCGGAACCCTGCGCGGGCTGGAGATGACGCCGTGAAACAACCACTGAGGATCTGGAGTCAGCTTCAGTGCCTGTCGCTGGCGGGCATGGCCCTCGTGGGGATGGCGCAGGGCCTGGCGATAAATGCGATGGCGGAAGAGGTGGTCATTGATTTCGAGCAGGTCCCGATCCGACTGGACCCACAGAACGACGAACTGGTGAACCGCTTGGAACGCTATGAAGAGCAAGGGGTAGAGTTCAAGCTCGCGCGCGCTCCCGAGCGGAGCAAAGCCCGCGGACGGATCATGTTCTTTCCCCACATTGCGTCCGGTCGCAAGGGCCTTCTTAACGCGATGGCGAGCGAACAGCAAATCCCCGTTCAGGTCCGATTTCCCCAAGGCGCCTCGGCCGTGACGATCGTCTTTTGGGCTTCGACCGGCGCGTCGGCTAAGCTGGAGGCTTTCAATCGCCGTGGCGAGGTCGTCGCCCGCGATGAGTTGAAGATTGTCCCCGGTCGCAAAAGACCCGAAGACGCGATTCCCACGTTCACACTCAAGGTCGCGGCCGACGAAATCTCCTACGTTGAATTCAGCGGGCCGCGTACGGGCGAATTCCTGGCGGCTGACGAAGTTCGGTTTACTCCCCTCGCGGCGGCACCATGACCGCGCCGGGCGTCGCTGTTGCCAGGTTGTTCCTCCATCCATCGAGAGCAAGGGCTAGGACATGAAATCGATTCACTCCCTTCGGGCCCCATTCATCGGAATTGCGCTGATCGGACCTGCGGTGGTTGTCTTCGCGCTGGCGGGCAGCGCCTGTGCTCAAGACGCGGCAACCGCCGTCCCGGCGGAGAATGTCGCCAGCGAGCCGGCTGCCGCATCCACGCTGCAGTCCGCCTATAAGGACCATTTCCTGATCGGCGTAGCGATCAATCGCAGCATCGCGACAGGGGCTGGTGGTCGCCGAGGGGAGGAGTTGGTGGCGAAGGACATTGCCCTCGTCAAAGAGCAGTTCAACCAGATTGCGCCGGAAAATGACCTCAAGTGGCAGCTCATCCATCCACGGGCGGGAGCCGACGGGTACGACTTCGGCCCAGCCGACGCCTTCGTCGAATTTGGTCAGAAGCACAACATGCACGTCATCGGGCACACGCTCGTCTGGCACAGCCAAACGCCCAACTGGGTGTTTGCCGGAGCGAGCCCGCCCCCGGCCGCTGAGGGCGCTCCCCCAGCCGCGAATGAAACCCCGCCCGCCGTGGATGCCGGTGCGCCCGGTCGCAGTGGGCCCCCCGGCGGACCGCGCGGAGGGCGTGGTGGACGCGGGGGTTTTGGCGGAGGATTCGGCCGCGGCTTTACGGGCCCCCGCGCCACCCGCGAAGAGTTGCTCGAGCGGATGCGGGAACACATTCACACGGTCGTCGGTCGGTACAAGGGGAAGATCAAGTCCTGGGACGTCGTGAACGAAGCAATCGCCGATGAGGGGGATGAAGTGCTCCGGAACTCCCTGTGGCTGCAAATCATCGGTCCCGACTACATCGCCAAGGCTTTCGAGTACGCCCACGAAGCGGACCCGGACGCGGTCCTTCGCTACAACGACTATGGCCTGGAAAATCCCGCCAAGAGGCAAAAGCTGATCAAGCTGGTCAAATCGCTGCAGGAGCAGAAAGCGCCGATTCACGCCATCGGCTCCCAGGCGCATGTCAACGTCTCGACGACGTTCGAGACCATGGACCAATCCTTGACCGAGATCGCCTCACTCGGGTTGCCGATCCACATCACCGAGCTTGACGTGAATACCGCGGCCCGCGGGCAGCGCGGCACGGGGGCCGACATCGGTGGCAATGCAGAGGCGACTCGTGGCGGTCAGGTCAGCGAAGCCGACAAGCGGTTGACCGAAGCCTACGCGGGCATCTTCCGGGCCTTCGTCAAACATCGTGAGAACGTGAAAATGGTCACGTTCTGGGGTGCCAACGATGCGGTCTCCTGGCGGCGGTTCGGCTCTCCGCTTCTCTTCGACGGCGACAACAAGCCCAAACCGGCTTTTGATGCGGTCATCCGCGTCGCTAATGAATAGCAGTCAAAACCCGATTAGGCCCTGTTTCCCCCGCAACATGCAGGCAAGCTGAGATAACTGAAATGTTTGCGTGGCTGCATAACACATGTCGGCGGGCGTTGGGCCGCCTGTCGAGGCATGCGAGACCAAGTTGTGGTGACCGTGATGGATCGTGTGCCTTCCCGGCCAAAGACATCGCTCGCTCATGGCCTCGTGTTGCTCCAAGCGACGCGAATTGCTCGGGCCTCCGCCCCGAACTATTGGGGTATTGGGTTGCATGGCTTGCAGCGAGGATCCTTTCGAGCAACCGTGCTGTTGACCTCCCCGTTGGTTCAAGTTGCGAAGTGATGATCCCTATGGCGCATTCGAAACAATCGACTTAACAACTGAGTTGCTGCCGCCGGCTTAGTAAATAGCTTTGGTCCAAGACGCCTCGGAAGCGGTACAGTTGTCAGTGTTGCCTGCGTCGGAGATACCGACCGAGGGCAGTTGGGCCGGAACGCCTGGCGTTCTGGTCACATCGACC
>CAYLLN010000131.1:0-13159 GCA_964384375.1 uncultured Pirellulaceae bacterium | reverse complement strand
GGCCAACTTGAAGGCCATCCGCTCGGCCATCGCCTCGGGCATTCAACTGTAAATCAGCCGGGTGAAGGTTAGTCCCCGGTTCCCGGTGATGGTCCCCAGCACGTCACCGTTCGCACACTGCCCGTTGTACAGACGGGCGTGGCGGCAGGCGTTTCTTCGCTCGCCTGCCATTTTCTTATATCCGCAATCGTCGCTGAAACGACGGCGATTGCCGCCACGCGCCCCGGCGAAGCCCGCAAGGGTGGGGCGCGTGGCACTTTTACGACAAGAGAAAAACTGTGAACAACGAACAAGATTGGAAATTCGATTGGTTGCGTAATGTCATGCGTGGCACTTGGGTTGACCCGAGTCACTATTGCCGAGTCAAAGGCATCTTATTGCGGGCGTTTGACGAGCAAGACATGCGTGACCGGCTCGACAAGCTGAAGCAAACCGAACCCGAGATTTTTGTCGGAGGTATCGACAGCCCGGAAGCTCGCCACGCTGAAAACATCAAGACCGTAATGAAGGCCAGCGGAGTGAAGAGCACGTATCACGCCACGCTGAAGAGCATTCTTCGATGGCACACTTCGCGCGAGTCGATGCTCGCCACGGTCGAAAAACTACGAGCAAAAAACGCCGTTGATTGGTTTCGACGGCGCTAACCCGGAACGCGCCCCGGTGGCAGCGTGTTCCCAATCGAAGCCCACCAACGAGAAGAAAGTCTTATGAAGACAGCATTAGTAATTTGCGACAAGGGCGGAGGCGTGTACTTCGTCGATGTCGGCCGGTTCACCACGTTCGCCACCAGCGATATTCCGCTGGCTCCCGGCGACAAGGTGGAAGTGAAATTGCACGGGCCGCAAGGTGACGATGCAATCGTGGTTCGGAAACTCAATTAACCCCAAAACTGAAAGAGAAGACAATGACAAATTCCAACGCATTTACCCTGCTGCTTTTGAATGAATACCCGGCTGGCGTCCAATCAGACAGTTATCTTCGTGCCGCGCTCACGCTTGGCAAGAAACTGGCAGACGAGCTTGCCGGCTCGGGCAGCGATAACATCGCCCAAAATGCGGCCGATTTCCTGGCCGTACACCTGGCCGATGACCCGTACATCGTGGCGCATATCCGCCAGCGATTGAACACGGCTATCGAGAAGTATGCGAGGGGCAGCTAATGTTTTCCAAGGCATACATGGACCGGTTGAACTTTCTGAAGCAACAAGCGGCCGACAATCACGCTCGCCGCGCCGATTCCACCGTGGTCCCCACTAACGGCATGACTCACACGCAGAGTATGCAAGCGGCCAAGGCCCGTGCTGAAGTGGCGGAGCAAGTGCGGCGTGAAGTCGCTGAAATGTCCGATGCCCCTAAGCCGGACCCCCTTCAGGCAAGGCGCGACCAACTAGCCCACGATCTGAAATGGGCCAGTAGCGAATCGGAGCGGCGTAGTCTTCGGGAAGCCCTGAAGATGTACGACGAGAAGCTGAAGGCCGACGCTGAAGTGGCCCAAGAGAAAGCCCGCATCGAACGATTCAGTGCGGACAAGCAAACGATGCTCGTCCGCACTGCGGCCGAAACGCTGCGGAGCGCAGCCACGCTGTATCCCGATGTTGACGTTCTTGAAATCGAACGGGCCAAGGCCGTTGCGTTTTCTAACGACTTCCATGATCCGGCGCACTTGGCCAAGACGTTCTTTGCGAAGCTCGCCGAAATCGAGGAAGCCCAGTACGCGGCCGACGATGCCAAGCGACGGCAGCAAACTGAACTGACTTCGCAGACATTCGGCGAATTGAATGTTGCGAACGAACGGGCTAAAGCCAGCGCGGCAAGATTGGCCGATGCCAAGGCGAAATTGGAAGGGGGCGACGGTGGAAGTCAACCTTCAGATGCTTGACGACTTCAGGGAATGGCGGTTCGTTCGGCAAACGAACGTCTGGCCCCACGCCCATCGGCCACAAGCCCGTTCGATGGAAGATGCCATCGTGGTGGGCTACACCGTGCTGCAAAAGGGCGGTATCGGCAGAGTCTTCTACGTGATGGCGACTCCCGATGTTGTCGATGGATTGCAGATCGACCCCGGCACGGTCTTTGACCCGCACAACGGCTTGCCCGTTGTGGCGAAGACCGTGGCTTGCGAAACGGTCCCGATGGTGTACACGTACCACGCCGAAGAGTTCGCCGATAAAGTTCGGCGGCATCGTGCGGCACACGTCCAACATTGGCAGCTTCAGCAGAAGCTACGGCCCAAAGCGGAAACGCCTAAGCCGGGTCTGCTGACTCGACTGCTAGGCGGATAACAGAAAGACTCTTTCTTCGGCCCCGTCAGCGCTTCGGCGCTGGCGGGGTTTTTTTTATGCGCGTTCCGGTATCATGCCCTCATGGAAGTGACGACGTTCCAGCTTGACGGTATCGAGGCCCACCCGGTCACGATCTTCGTTGACCCCGATGGCAGCGATCTGGACCCCCGCTTGGCGTCGATCTTGGCGGCTTCCGGGTTCACCCCTCGGCCTTCCGCTGCTCACGCCTACGCTGACAGTTCGCCTTCCGGGCGGCCACGGCCTTTGGTATCGAGTCTTTCCACCACTGGCCCACAACGGCCGCAATATCCTCGGGGCCATACTCGGCCTTCAATGCTTCAGCCAAGAAGTTCTGCCCCTGCAGAACTTCCGAAACATGCGGCATCGTTCGACCTGCCGATCACGCTGGGCATGCTGGCTGGTAGCGGGCAGGTGGAATCGGAGCTGTTTCAGCAGTACGCGGTGGTGGGTGAGTTGTCGCTGGAAGGAACGACGCGGCCGGTGAAAGGGGCGCTCTCGATGGCGATGGCCGCCGCGCGGCAGGCCGGTTTGCGCGGGTTGGTGGTTCCGGCGGAAAGCGCCGCCGAAGCGGCTGTTGTCCAAGAGGTCGAGGTGATTCCGGTCGCCAGCCTTGCCCAGGCCGTCGGCTTCTTCAGCGGCATGCTTTCCATCGAGCCGACGCCATCGCAGATCGAGCAGCTCTTCGAGCAGTTGGCCAAGTACGACGATGACTTTTCCGACGTTCGTGGACAGGAGATGGCCAAGCGGGCGATCGTCGTTGCCGCTGCTGGTTCACACAATATTCTCATGCTTGGTCCGCCGGGTAGCGGCAAGACGATGCTGGCGAAGCGAGTACCAACGATTCTGCCGTCGCTGACCGCCGGCGAATCGATCGAGACGACGCGGATTTACAGTTCTGTCGGCCGCCTGCAACCGGGCCAACCGCTCATGGCGCGCCGGCCGTATCGCTCGCCGCACCACACGATCAGCGAGGCGGGCCTCGTCGGCGGCGGCAACCCACCGGTCCCCGGCGAAATCTCGCTCAGCCACAACGGCGTGCTGTTCCTCGACGAGTTGCCGGAGTTTAACCGCCGGACGCTCGAAGTTCTCCGCCAGCCGCTCGAAGAGGGAACGGTCACGATTTCGCGGGCCCTCAACAGCTCGACGTTTCCGGCCGAGTTCATGCTCGTCGCCGCGCTCAATCCGTGCCCTTGCGGCTTTCGGAACGATCCGCGCCGCGAATGTCATTGCTCGATTCCGCAGATCGAGAAGTACATGGCAAAGATCAGCGGCCCACTGCTCGACAGGATCGACATTCACATCGAAGTGCCTGCCGTGCCGTTCAAGGAGTTGTCTGCAGAGCGAGCGGGCACGTCGAGCGCAGGTATGCGCGAGCAAGTCGTAGTGGCTCGCGAGCTGCAAACCCGCCGCTTCACCGGCAGCCGGACGCGGTACAACGCCCACATGTCGAGCCGTCAGATTCGGCAGTTCTGCAAGCTGAACGACGTCTGCCAAGAGGCTCTCAAGACCAGCGTCAACGACCTCGGCCTTTCGGCCCGCGCCCACGACAAGGTGCTCCGCGTCGCTCGCACGATCGCCGACCTCGACCGGAGCGACACGATCGAACTGCCGCACTTGAACGAAGCGATCAACTACCGGATGCTCGACCGGCAGATGTGGACGTAGCTCATGCCACGCGTCTTCATTCCTCCGCAGCTACGCGACCTGACCGGCGGATTGGCCGAGGTGGAAGCTGACGGCACCAGCGTGCGCGAGATCGTTGCCGCGTTGGACGAGCGTTTTCCAGGGATCGCGGAGCGACTGTGCCAGCAGGGGGAACTTTCGCCTGCTCTCCAGGTGTCGATCGACGGCACGCTGAGCCGGCGTGGCCTCGACGCGAAGGTTTCTGAAGGGTGCGAAGTGCACTTCCTGCCGGTATTTGGCGGCGGGTAGACGCGGCGATCAAAATCGAGAGTGGCGGCAACAACAAGAAAGACTTCATGACGCCGATCAATTCGACCTTCGTCCAGATCTACAAATCACATGGAATTGACGCCGTCCTGGTAGGCGAATGGATTGAGTTTCCAAATCGCAGCCTCAAATGCAACGCGGCGATCGTGCAAGAAAATGAAATGCCCGCCTACCTGTCAGTTCAACTCGATGTGCGACTTGTCATAGGTTCTGGAAGAACGATTCTCGAGTCGTGTGGCGGGTTCGGATCAATGCGAGACCAAGCGATCGCGAGCGCGATCGAAAACTTCAATGCCACGTCACTTCACGTGCTCCTGGCGGCGTTCTTCAGTCACGCGAACGACTACGTCACTCGCGAGGAATGGATCGTTGGAGGTCGGGCGTGTCGCGTCACAATAGGCAACGTCGGAATTCGCGGCCAACCGCCGGTTCATGGCGAGCAATTTCACAGCTGGTTCAAACATTTTGAGCAGCAGCTCAAGGCCCAAAACATTGGCTCAGGAGTTCATTGGGTACGCCTGTATTTTGCGCAGTTCCATCGTAAGTCGTCGGCCTGCGAGGTCCTTCTGGACAATGAGGTGTGGCATGAAATGCAGACCTCAATGGCGGCATTCGACTGGCCGCTCGGCGAAGAGTTCTATAGCGTACGCATCTTCCTGACAATGCAATTTGACGGCGCCGATGAAGTGACTCCGGCGGACGCCGTCAACTGCTTGGCGGAAATCGTTGCGGCACGCGAGCAATTCGACGAGGACGAAGTGTACACCGCGATGGAACAGGAGGGCGTTCCCATGGCGCTGGCCCACCGCGCGTACCAATTCACCCAGGTGGCTTGGGGTCGTGCATTGCTCGCTCGACTTGGCGTGCAGTTTTCGCCCGAGTTTCTCTGCTTCGACTCGGAAGGTGCCGTGGTGGAGTCCGGACGCCTGGCTGACGAACCCTGCTTCGCCACGGCAAACCTGCTGGCGCTGCGGTATATGGGCAGTCCGGGATTTAAGCAACTGACGCTGATGTCGGCAGATATGCACGCCGTTAACAACGCGCTGCACGCTGGTTCTAAGCCGGAGAATTTAGTAACGGGTCCAGCTGCTGTTTTTCTGGAAGCAGCCACGGAAACTGGCATCGAAAAAGCACAGCAGACGATCCACCGACACATGGAGTCCCTGGTTGGCCAACCACGAACAGACACAGCCAACCAAGCTGCAAAGTCTCGCGAAAGGACAAGGCCGTGGTGGCGCTTTTGGGGTTAGGGCAAAACGATTCTGGCGACGAAGATCACGTCGTTGCGCTAGTCTCTCCTGTTGATTGATTTGCGGAGTGGCACCAATTCCCGAATGTGACTAGAAAAGTTGGTTCAGCTGCTTGACTTAGATGCCATGTGCATATATGCTGGTTGTAGATAAGTGGAGCAGTCATGGCCCGCGAACAACGCATCCGACAGGCCACGCCGACCGACGAACAGGCGTTTCTCGCGGCCTACGATGCGGCGCAGTTCCCGCACCCGTCGGTCGCTGTGGATGTGGCCTTGGTCACGGCGGCCGAAAGCCAACTGCGGGCTGTGCTGGTCCAGCGGACGGAACACCCGGACCTGGGAAAATGGAGCCTTCCCGGCGGCTTTGTGCGGATGGAGGAATCGCTCGATGCCGCTGCGGAGCGCGTGCTGCGGACGAAAGTTGGCGTTCAAGGAATCTTTCTTGAGCAGCTTTACACGTTCGGCAGCCCCGACCGCGACCCTCGGACCCGAGTCATTTCGGTCGCTTATTACGCCCTGGTGAATGCGGCCAAGCTACAAGCGCTAGCCGCGGAAGGGCCAATGCTTGCAACGATTCACGTTCCGTGGGAGGGGGAGCAGGGGGGCAAAGCCGAGGCTCGCGATGGCGATAACCGCCGCATGCCGCTGGCCTTCGACCATGCGGAAATGCTCGGCCTGGTCGTGCAGCGGTTGCGGGGGAAGCTCGACTACGCCCCGATCGGTTTTGAGCTCCTGCCGCGCGAGTTCACGCTTCGTGACCTGCAAGATGTCCACGAGACCATTCGCGGCCGCACGCTCAACAAGGACTCGTTTCGCCGCAGGCTGCTCGCATCGGGACTGATCGAGCCGACAGGAAAGTTGGAAGGCGACGTCGGGCATCGACCGGCGGAGTTGTATCGCTTTCGGTCAACGAAAAAGGAACAACGGCGGGGACGGGTCCAACGGGAATAGTCCGGTGACAGATTGGGATGGACGGGAGATGTTTGAGCTGTTTCGAGATTTGTGGCCGATTCTGGCGGCGCTGATGCTGGTGGCGATTGTCTTGCCATGGCTAGAGCAAGCGGCCGCCCAGCTCTGGCGATGGACTCAAAAGCCTGCGAATGGCGAAGTGGTCCATTCTCACCAGCGAACTTATCAAGTGGTCAGTGAGTGGTCTGCTGGCGACGCCTGCGACGTGCTGTTAGCAACGCATGGCCGCAAACGATACCTCCTCAAGTGCCCGCGCAATCCCGCCAGCAGCGAACTGGTCGTTCACGAACGCGACGTGCTTCGGTCACTGACGAGCGGCCCTGGCACCGAAGTGTATCGAAGCTACCTGCCGCAGTTGGTCGAGTCGTTTCACTCGGGTGGAAATCGCATCAATGCGTTTGCTTTCCGCTCCGGCCTTTACACTGCAGAAGAAATCCGACTCAGTCATCCTCGCGGCCTCGATGCCCGGCATCTTGGTTGGATGCTGAACCGCACACTTGAAGTGCTAGGGTATGTCCATCGCCACGGCTGGTTGCATGGGGCTGTGCTCCCACCGCATCTGCTTTTCGACGTGGCCAATCACGGCCTCGTGCTCGTCGATTGGATTCACGCCCGGCGAATCGGCGAGCCGCTCAGCATTGTGCCCGAGCGATTTAAGTCGTGGTATCCGCCGGAGTGCCACCGTCGTGAAGAGACGACCGAAGCGACGGACATCTTCCTCGCCGCTCGTAGCCTGATCGACCTGGCGGGCGGCGACCCGCTCAAGGGCACGCTTCCGCCGCATATTCCGCATGAAATGGCCGAGTTTCTCGGCCGCTGTTTGCATCCTTCGCCTCATTTGCGGCCGCGCGACGCTTGGCGTCTGCGCGACGAGTGGGGGGAACTCTTGAGGCGGTTGCATGGCCCGCCCCAGTTTCATGTCCTTGCCATGCATCGTTAGGAGAAAACGATGGGAACCACTGCTTGGTCCGACGCCCATTACCGCCACCGTGCCACCCTGTTGCGGGCCCAGGGACGATCGGCCTTCGGACACAATGAAGACATTCGCGCCCAGCGAGTCGTTGCTGGCGTGCATCCGCTGCTTGATCCGGCCAAGATGAAAAATGGCTGCCGCGAGTCGCGCGACAGCGAGCGACACCCCTCCAGCCGGGCCGTCGCCGTGCTGTTCGACGTGACCGGCTCGATGCATCACGTGCCGCAGATCTTGCAACAGAACCTATGCCGGTTGTTCGATCTGCTCGTGGGGCGAAAGTACCTGGCCGATCCGGCGATCCTCGTCGGCGGCATCGGCGACGCGACGTGCGACGTGGCCCCGCTACAGATTGGCCAGTTCGAGTCGGGGAACGAAATCGACGACGACCTCGGCCGGCTGTTTCTCGAAGGGGGAGGCGGCGGCCAGCGGACGGAGTCGTATGAACTGGCGCTCTACTCCCTCGCTCGCAAAACGGCGATCGACTGCCACGAGCGTCGCGGACAAAAGGGTTTTGCGTTCATCATCGGCGACGAGATGCCGTATCGCCGCGTTAAACGCCGCGAGGTGGAGCATCTCTTCGGCGACACGATCTCTGAGGACATCCCGATCAAGCAGATCGTCGCCGAAGTTCGCGAGCGGTGGGAGCTGTTCTACATTCTGCCGAACCTCACGTCGTACTACAACGATCCAGAGATTCTCGGCTGCTGGCGGAAGCTGCTGGGGCAAAACGTGCTTTTGCTCGACGACCCGGCCGGTATCAGCGAGTTGATCGCCGCGACAATCGGCCTGGCCGAAGACGCCGTCGGTTGGGACGACCTGCCGCGGGACCTGGCTGCGGCTGGAACGAAGAAGGGCGTTGCCGCGGCCGTTTCAGAGGCATTGGCGGGGGTGGCGTCGCCGCACGTGCTGCTCGGGACGAGCCTGGCGACGTTTTAAGACCCTGACCATTGGTCAGGGTGATTTTGGCAACAGCCAGATTCTTGGTCGGGGTTGGCAGCAAGCGAATGTTGCGAGCAGCGCACCCCGACCACATGTCGGGGTTTTGTAGAAGGAAATGCACCCATGAAAGCGATCATTACCGTCGGTCTCGGATTCGGCGACGAGGGGAAAGGAGCGGCGGTCGATTACCTGACGCGATCGACCGGCGCGGAACTGGTCGTGCGCTACAGCGGCGGAGCACAGGCCGGGCACAACGTGCAGTCGGCCGATGGCCGACGGCACACGTTCGCCCAGTTCGGCGCGGGAACACTGGCCGGTGTGAAGACGTGGCTTGGGCCGCGGGTGATCATTAGCCCGGCGGCCCTCGTCGCCGAGGCCGATCACTTGCGGTCGCTCGGCATTGCCGATCCTTGGTCGCTCCTGTCGGTGCATCCTGATTGCCTGGTCACGACGTTTTATCACATGACGATGAATCGTCTTCGCGAGGCGGCTCGCAGCGACGACCGGCACGGTTCGTGCGGCCTGGGGATCGGCGAAGCACGGCACTATTGGCTGCGGTACGGTCGCGACGCAGTCACCGCGGCTGATCTGGCCGACCGCCGCACGCTCGTTGCCAAGTTAACACTGTTACGCGAGCGGCTCCTGCTGGAAATGCAGGAGCTGCCACGCATCGACGCGGATTTTAGCGAGCTATTGAATCAGACTTGGCCTATTCGCGAGGCCGACGAACTGATGGAGGCCGCTGTCAGATTGAAGTTGGCTGAACGGATGCCAGCCGCCAGCACCGTCATCTTCGAGGGGGCCCAAGGGGTTCTGCTCGACGAGTGGCATGGTTTTCACCCCTACACCACCTGGAGCACGGTCACTCCGCAGCACGCCTGGGAGATTCTGGCCGAAACCGGCTGCCGTGATGTGACCGTGCTTGGCATCACGCGCGCCTACAGCACGAGACATGGTGCAGGGCCGTTTCCAAACTGGTCGCCGGAGATGACGGCCGCCCTCGTCGATCGTGGTAATCCGACGAATCTGTGGCAAGGCTCGATCCGCTCCGGCCCGCTTGATCTTGTCTTGCTCGATTATGCAGCCCGCATTTGCAAAATCGACGCCATCGCGGTGACCTGCCTCGACCAGCTTCCCCCCAAGCTGCAAGTTTGCACCGAGTACGCCGGCATTGATCGTCTAGTGATTCCGCGCAGCCTGCGGGAGCAGTCCACGCTGACCGAGCGACTGCAAACGGCAAGCCCGATTCTTCGCGAAACAACTGCCGATGATCTGCTTGCCATGATCGGCCAAATCACCCCAATTCGATACGCGGCTCGCGGTCCGACAGCGGCAGATTGGGATTCGCTACAAGTGCCCGCTGCCGAGCCGCATGCTGGAATACCTGCCTGACAAAGCCTGCCGTGAACCTTCTTGGCCCAGCGGCGTCGCTTCGATTGGGATGTGTCGTCCTTTGCCCAGCCGTCCCGTTTTCGCCCGGCAGAGTTCCGAATACAATGATCTGACCAGACTTTGGCGGGGTAGCTCAGTTGGTTAGAGCAACGGCTTCATAAGCCGTGTGTCGTCGGTTCAAGTCCGATCCCCGCTACTTTCATTCGCCCTTATGCATGCCTGTCAAGCTCGACGTCACCTGGTAGCACCCATCCCATGATGACCGAGCAGCCCGAGCTGGAAGAACCGCGGAGGCCGATTGGGCCGTGGATTGGTGGAAGCGTGGTGCTCTTGGCAACTGGCCTTTTAGCGGCGGTCATCCTCTTTGGCGGCCGCACTCTTATCGAACCCCCGCCGCTATCACGCGGCGACGAACATCCGGGCGTTGGCCGAACGCTGGCCACCTTCGAGCTGGAGCCGCTGACCGGCGATGGGCAGCCCATCACCGCCGAGAACCTGCTGGACCGTGTAACGCTGGTGAACTTCTGGGGAACCTGGTGTGGCCCTTGCATCGAGGAATTCCCGCACATTCAGGAGCTCGAGCAACACTATCGCAGCCAACCAGACTTTCAGTTCCTTTCCGTCTCCTGCTCAGATGACGGAGACGACGAAGATCTGGCGGCGGACACGGCCTATTTCGTGCGGCGAATGCGGGTCGAGTTTCCGACCTATCACGATGCCGATCGGATCACGCGGAAGGCGATCATCCAAACCGTGGGTGAATTCGGGTATCCTACCTCGCTCCTCATCGGTCGCGATGGGAAGATCAAGGCGGTTTGGGTCGGCTATGCTCCCGGACTCGAAAAGCAGATGCGCGAGTTGATCGACCGCGAACTGGCGGCTGGAACGGCCGAATTACCGGTTTCGGAAGGGAAGAAAGCCCGTGGCTAACGTCTCTTGAGGCATAACGTCGAGAGCGTCACGATGGCGTCAAAGGGAGCCCACTCCACATAAGTCAACAGTCAGACAGGTACGGAAAGTGGCAATTGCGGCCTGCCGCTGGCCGCCGCCGCTCGTCAGATAAAGCGTTGTAAGGTGTTTGCAGCAAATAGCTTGCGAAATATGCCGAACGACGGAATTCGGCGATTACACAACTATTACCAGCCTTGCACGCCCTCGGAACTCATGGGGCGTCGAAATTCCCTAGGATTCTCGCGAGCAGATGGAGCCGGGGCCTTTCCCGCCGGCACCAAACTCGCACCTAGGGACAGGACATGGACCCGGTTTCTCCGACTGCCGACCTGACTTCGACCTCACTTGTTGCCACCGCAGCGGTGCCGGCCAACGCCGGCGGCAAGGCCAGGAACCGCAAGCTTCCCAAGCAGCCCAAGCGAGTTCACCGGCCGAAGAACGACCATCAGCACGATCACCACGAGCCGCAGCGACTGATCAACTGGCCAAATGTGATTTGGCTCTCGATTCTGCACATCGGCTGCCTGGCCGCTCCGTTCTTTTTCTCGTGGGAGGGCGTGGTCCTCACGCTCGTCCTGCACTGGATCACCGGCGGCATCGGCATCTGCCTCGGCTTTCACCGCCACCTGACGCACATGAGCTTCACGACCTACAAACCGGTCCGCTGGCTGCTCGCGTTCATCGGCGGGTTGGCCGGCGAAGGAGCCGTGATCGATTGGGTGTCGAACCATCGCAAGCACCACGCTCACAGCGATCAAGAGGGGGATCCGCACTCGCCGCACGATGGCCCGTGGTGGAGCCACGTCTTCTGGCTCGCGTTCTGGAAGGGGAGCAAACACCACGACGAGCACATTCGCCACTGGGCGCCCGACCTGTACAAAGACCCGGTCCTCCGCTGGATCGGCTATCTCTTCCTGCCCTCGCACTTCGTCATGGCGGGCGTGCTGCTCCCGGCCGGCTATGCGTATGGCGGCTGGTGGATGGCGGCCTCGTTCCTCGTGTGGGGCCTGTTCGTGCGGCTGGTGTTCGTGCTGCACTCGACCTGGTTTGTCAATTCCGCCAGCCACATGTGGGGCTACAAGAACTACGAAACCACCGACGACAGCCGCAACAACTGGTGGGTCGCCCTGCTGACTTACGGCGAAGGGTGGCACAACAACCATCACGCCTATCCCCGCATGGCCCCGCACGGCCACCGTTGGTGGGAGATCGATGTGACCTTCACGACCATCCGCCTGATGCAATGGTGCGGCCTGGCGTGGGACGTGGTCGATTACAAGAAGCGGGCTGACAAAGCGGCATAGTCCGCCGGTCGCTGCTATATTGAGTCTCCCTAGGACAACCAAATCGGTTGTCCTTTTTCATGGGAGGTCGTCATGTTTGCTCGCTTTGTTCTGACAGCCACTGTTTCACTCGTCGCGCTCGCGACTGCTGCACTCGGCCAAGATAACGCCCCCAAGAAACTCGTCCTCATCGCCGGCAAGCCGTCGCATCCGCCCCGGATGCACGAGTTCAATGCCGGCGTGCAGCTGCTGGCCAGGTCGCTCGCCGAGGTTCCCGGCCTCAAAACCGAAGTGGTGCTGAACGGCTGGCCCAAGGACGAGAAAGCCTTCGACGGAGCCGACGCGGTCGTCTTCTACATGGATGGCGGCGGCGGACACGAAGCGGTGAAGGAGGGCCGCCGCCGGCTCGACCTGATCGACGGCTGGGCCAAGCGCGGCGTGGGGATCGGCTGCATGCACTACGGAGTCGAGGTCGTTCCCGACCAGGCCGGGGCGGAGTTCAAACGGTGGATCGGCGGCCACTACGAGCACATGCACTCGTGCAACCCGATCTGGGAGCCGAAATTCAGCGAATTCCCCGACCACCCAATCACCCGCGGCGTGAAGCCGTTCGCCATCAAGGACGAGTGGTACTTCAACATGCGGTTCGTCAATGACCTGGACGGCAACAAGGTCGCCGAGAAGGAAGGGCTCAAATTCACGCCGATCCTCGTCGCCTCGCCGAGCGACGAAGTCCGCGACGGGCCGTACGTCTATCCGCAAGGTCCGTACCCGCACATCCAAGCGGCCAAGGGACGGGCCGAAGCGATGATGTGGGCGGTCGAACGGCCGGACGGCGGCCGCGGCTTCGGCTTCACCGGCGGCCACTTCCACGACAACTGGGGGGACGACAACTTCCGCAAAGTCGTCCTCAACGGTCTCGTCTGGCTGACGAAGGCCGAAGTCCCCGCGGAGGGCGTCGAGTCGAAGGTGACGAAGGAAGAGTTGGACGCGAATTTGGATAAGAAGTAATCTGCGCCGACTTATTCCAGATCGAAATAGCGATGGAGGCCGCGGGTGCAAGCGATCTATTTCTTAAAGATTGCTTTCGTTATTCGTAGCCGTTCACGGTTTCCAAAGTGATCTTGGTGGGCGTGAGGTGGTTGGGA
>CAYLLN010000130.1:0-13222 GCA_964384375.1 uncultured Pirellulaceae bacterium | reverse complement strand
ACTATCCCAACCACCTCACGCCCACCAAGATCACTTTGGAAACCGTGAACGGCTATGCATTTCTGACCGCGGACAGCGAATACCACACCATGGCCGCGCTGGTTTTACCCTCAATCGCCCCGTTGATCGGACTTGTTGCACTCGGTGCAGCCGGAGCGACGCCTCGCCACCGCCGACTGCTTCAATTGTCGCTCTTGGCCCTCGGAGCGATTTCGACCGCTGGCGCACTGATTCTCTTCTATCGCGCTGGCGGGTTCGCGGCCTGGGCATTCGTTGGAAGTGCCTTGGTAGTTATCTCCGGAGTCGGAGTGCTTGCCTGGTATGTTCTCTCCTTTGTCGGCACCGTGGATGAAGCTCTAAACACGGGCGACGTTCCGCCGACGCCTGACTTCTCCTTCTTGCATCAAACGCACGGCGAGAGCGAAGTGGATTCGTCCCCCAAAAAGCGACCTTCGCTTGCTCACCGAATCTTCGGTTCGACGGCTGGAGATCGAATCGCCAAGATGCGATTTCTGACAGGTTGGTCGTTCATGCGTCGCGGCCCGTAGCGTCTGAAAACGAAAGATTCGTCGATCGAAGGCGAATACCCATTCATGCCCCGAATCTCGCTCCTACTTCCGCCAATATCTTGCCTCCTTCTGACGGTGGGATGTAATGGCGGCAAGATTGGGCAAGCGATCCGTGGGGTCAAGAGTTTGGAGCCTGAAATCGAGAAGCGTGATCAGCAGGTCAAAGAACTGATCGACCCCAATGGCAGCGCGACTTCTGAATCGCCTCCAAAATAGGTCAGAGCACGAGAGGCAACGTGTTGCTATTGGGTGGCTGTGGGGCGCGTAGCGAACCACGGCCGGTTGAGGTCCATTCACGTGTCGGCAGCGCCGTCCACAGCCCCACTCCTACTTGACTCCCTCTTCAACCGCTGGCGGCATCGGTTCGGAGTTCGGCATGGGTTCTGCCGGAACAGCTTCCGGCAGCTCGATCATGGGCGGCTCGCTGGGCTTTGCTTCCTCGATCGGCTCGAAAAACGGCAGGAGGTGCGCCCGTTCCTCGCTCTTCGTTTCTGGATCAGGGTCTTCGCCGTCGGGCTCGCCGACCTTCCCCACCATGATGCTGCCGTAGAGGACGACCCCCTTCAAACCGACGGCCAGGTTGTCCCCCGGCTTCAGCTTCTCCTGGGCCGTGCTTTGAGCGACGGTCCAGGCTAGTTCAGCGAGCGAATCCTTCGCGTCATCCTCAAACTTGCGGTACTCGGGAACGTGAACGACGAATGCAACTTGCCCGTCGCGCAGCTCGCAATAGGTGATAAACTTCTTGCCGCTCAGCGAGATGCCGCCGTCGCGCTTCGTGAACATCGCGTCGCGCAGCGTCTGCATCGAATCCGAGAACTCCTCGGCCAGGGCCTTCGCCTCGTCCGTGTTGCCGTGGGCGATGCCGCCGGCGTCGGTCCGGATTTTGTTCTCGACGGCATCGAGGTTCGTGGAGGCGGTCGGCGTCGTCACCACCTGCTGCTGTTGGAGGTTCGGATCGCTTTTGGGACCGAACAAACCAAAACCCAGTGCAGACGCAGAGATGAGCAGACCTAAATAGCCCGTCACCAGCCCCAATGCAGCGATTGCCTTACCGGAAAGGTTGCTCCCCTCGCGGTTGATCTGGATGAGCGCGATGTGCCCCATCACAACCGACGCCAGTGCGGCGGGGAGCGTGATGGGAAAGCAGCAACACGAAAGGATGAAGCTAAAGAGTCCCACGATCAGGCTGAGCACGGCGAGCGACGAAGTCCGCGGCCCACCGAGTGATCCCTGCGGAGCGTAGCGCGGCGGCTCATTAAACGGAAACTGCGGCTGGCCTCCGAACGGTTGCTGCGGCGGCATGCCAAAGGGTTGCTGCGGTTGATTCCCGGGCGAGAACGGATCGCTAGGAGGAAAGGGAGAGGACACGGCGGGCTCCACGAGACGGCGTGACAACGGAGTAGGGCCGCAATGTAATCGACGGCGGAGCGGTGTGCCATTGGCGAACGACCACACCGGATTGGCGCTGTGGGTCGCGCAGCGAACCACGGCTGATTGAGGTCTCTACGCCGTGTTCGGCTTCGCCGCCACAGCCACCCGCTCACCAACCAGTCACGCAATACGTTTACTGAGAATCACCCCGACCACTGGTCGGGGCTTTGGATGCCTGCCGCTCGTCGTACCGCACGTAGCGATACTTCGATTGCTTGAAGACTTCGTCGATCAGCTTGAAAAGATCGGGGTCGTACTTTTCGAGCTTCTCGCGGCGGTCAATGTCGTTGTGGACGCCGCCGGCCGGGGCCTGGCAATCGAAATAGACTTGCACTGCCTCGGCCCAGAACTCGCCCGGGTTTTCGGCCGCATAAGTTTTGGCCCAGAGACCCACGTCAATCGACTTGCGATAGGTCTCCCGCAGCCGTCGGTCGAACGTCTCGTCCACCTCGCGCAGCCCTTGCTGGTGGATGCAGTGCGAGAACTCGTGAATCAGGATGTTCTCGTTCCGATAGCGATCTCCTTTGAGGTTAAGCAGGTTCTCGACACCGCACGACGTGATCCTCCCCCCCAGACCGCGAGCCCGCTTGTCCCAGTAATCCTTCGGCTGCATGTTCCGCTGCTCGGGGACATCGGTCGTCATCTCATCGGGGGCCATCACCGTGAAGCGGCACCTTCGCTTGACGAGTGCCGCGGTGATGTCATCGCGCCCGGCCAGCATCTGGCTGATCAGGTAGCGGGCTTCGAGCAGGGCTTCGTCCGGCACTTTGGCCGAGCTGAGGATCGCGTATCCTTGGTAGCTCGTGTATTTCTCGTAGAACGGATCGAGCTTATACATCTCGCGGACCTCGGCGGGGACCGGTGTGACCTTAGGACTTTCCTCTGGTTCGTCGGCGACAATCCACCTCGATGTGAATACGGCTGTCACGAGGATTGCCGTAGTAGCGGCTGGCAAGCGAAAGAGGCGGTGGTTAAGGCTCACGTGACTTTCCTCACAGTTGTGCTCGGGGGTACGAGGCTATCATATCCGTCGCAAGATCCTCCGGCATCTTGAAATCACTTCCCCAGTTGGAATTGCCCGGTGAAGTTGTGTAGCCTTGGACACTCACAAGCTTCGCCGCCGGAGTTCTTTACCCCAGGAGTTGCGCCATGGATCGCTGCTCGTTTGTTGTTTGTCTTGCCGTCGCCGCCTCGCTCGCCTGTGCGTCATCGGCACTTGCCCAGGCGCCGATTCCCTATGGCGAGCCAATCTCGCTGGCCGACGCTCGGAAGGTCATCGCCGCTGCGACGGCTGAAGCGGACAAGAACAAGTGGCCGGTCGCCATTGCCGTCGTCGATGGGGCGGGGCATCTCGTCGCGTTCGATCGACTGGACAACACGCAGTACGGCAGCATTGAGGTCGCCCTGCAGAAGGCGAAAACGTCGGCCCTGTTTCGCCGACCGACGAAGGTCTTCGAGGACGGCATCGCGGCCGGCGGCGCGACGCTGAAGGTGCTCAAGTTACCCGATGCCCTGCCGATTGAAGGGGGCCTGCCAATCCTTCGCGACGGCAAGGTCATCGGGGCCGTCGGAGTGTCGGGCGTGAAATCGACGGAAGACGCGCAGATTGCAACGGCGGGCCTGACGGCGCTTGAGAAGCCGGCGGGCGGGAAGTAAGCGACGTTAGTTCCGTTTGCTTGCCGCACGCTCATGACACGGTCATACTCATTCCCGTTGTGCCGCCAGGCGGGTTCCAAGCAGCGGTAGGGAGCGAGGAACAGGCGGCTCTCGTGTGCCTGCCTCATTCTCCGCCCGCATTGGAACCGCCATGGAACTCCCGCTTGCCGCCCCTCCTAAACCCGCCCTCCAGCCGCAAGTTGTCAACCATCCACTGGAGCCACTAACCGCTGTCGAGGTTGCCGCGGCCGTGCATCTGCTCAAGGACGCCGGCAAGGTCACGCCGACGACGCGGTTCATTTCGGTCAGCCTCCGCGAGCCGCCGAAGGAGGTGGTCCACAAGCTCGATCCAAAAAACCCACCGCCTCGGCAGGCATTTGCCGTGCTGTTCGACAACGCGACGAACTCCTGCTTCGAGGCGACGCTCGACCTGAAAGCCGCGAAGCTCACGAAGCACGTCCACATCCCCGGCGCTCAGCCGACGATGTCGATCGACGAGCAGATCGAATGCGAGCAGGCGGTGCTCAGCAGCCCCGAAGTGAAAGCCGCTCTGATGAAGCACTGCGGCACCGACGACGTGTCGCTGCTGATGGCCGATATCTGGTCGGCGGGCAACTATGGCGACGCCGGCGAGCAGGGCCAGCGCCTGGCCCGGCCGCTGCTCTTCCTGCGGAAGGACCCGACCGACAACGGCTATTCCCGGCCGATCGAGGGCTTCCGGCCGCTCGTCGATCTGAACCAGATGAAGGTGATCCGCATCGAGGAATATGGCGCCTGGCCGCTGCCGCCGGGCGAGTGCAACTATGCCGCGGACCGCGTCCCCAACCAGCGGACCGATATCAAGGCGCTCGAAATCTCGCAGTCGGAAGGGCCGAGCTTCGAAGTCGATGGCTACCAGGTGAAGTGGCAGAACTGGAGCTTCGTCATCGGCTTCAATGCCCGCGAGGGGCTGACGCTGCACCACCTGCGGTATCGCGACGGCGGCGAGGAGCGGTCGGTTCTGTACCGCGCGTCGCTCACCGAGATGGTAGTCCCCTACGGCGACCCCGCCCCCTCGCAGCGGCGGAAAAACGCCTTCGATGTCGGCGAATACGGCATGGGCATGTGCGCCAACAGCCTCCGCCTGGGGTGCGATTGCCTCGGCCTGATCAAATATTTCGACGCCCACTTGTGCGACAGCCGCGGCCGCCCGCTGACCATCGAAAACGCGATCTGCATGCACGAGGAGGATTTCGGCGTCCTCTGGAAGCACACCGACCGCCGCCTCCCCGACAAGCCGGAGGTCCGCCGCTCGCGCCGCCTCGTCGTCTCGTCGTTCTCCACGGTCGAGAACTACGAATACGGCTTCTTCTGGTACCTCTATCAGGACGGCACGATCCAGCTCGAAGTGAAGCTGACCGGCATCCTCTCGCTCGGTGCGTTTCAACCGGGCGAACAGCCTCGGTACGGCAACCTCGTCGCGCCGCAGGTCTATGCCCCGAATCACCAGCACTTCTTCAACGTGCGGCTCGATTTCGACCTCGACGGCACAGCCAACACGGTCCAGCAGCTCGACGCCGTCGCCGAGCCGGAAGGGCCAAATAACAGCTACGGAAACGCGTTCGTCGCTCAGGCGACGCCGCTGACGAGCGAAAAGCAGGCCCGCGCACATCTAAAGCTCGAAACGGGCCGTACCTGGAAGGTCGTGAACCCGTTACGCAAGAACGCCGTTGGCACGCCCGTCGGATACCGCTTCCTGCCGGGCGACAACGCCTTCCCGCTGGCCCATCCGAGCGCCTGGTGGCGGAAGCGGGCCCGCTTCGTCGATTACCACGTCTGGGTCACGCCGTATTCCGCGGACGAGCAATTCGCCGCTGGCAACTACCCCAACCAATCAGCCGCCGACCAGGGGCTGATCCGCTGGACCGAGCAGGACCGCGGCATCGAAAACACCGACGTCGTCCTCTGGTACACGATGGGGCACACGCACCTCCCCCGCCCCGAAGACTACCCCGTGATGCCCACCGCCTACATCGGCTTCACGCTCAAGCCCAGCGGCTTCTTCAACCTCAACCCGGCGAACGACGTCCCGCCGAGCAAGCCGAAGGGTGGGGGGTGTTGTCATTGACATCGTCGGATAGGAGCAACTCCTCATGCCACCGGCGAATTGAGTATGTTGACGGCGGAGGAAATGATTGGCGTTTCTTTGTGGACCGTGGGAACGTGTCGATCGAAGGAGCTAACGTGCAGCAACGACTACTTACTGCCGGGGGCGCTGCCATCGTTGCCGGTTTGGCTGGCGCTGGCGTGGCGTTATGGCTGAAGTCCGATCAGATGTTGGGCATCGTTATCGCCACGTCGCTAATTGGATTCGTACTGGGACTGCTGTTCAAGTTTCGAATCGTATGATGGCCAACTCATTCAGAAGACGCTGGCTCGGGGCGTGTTGAAGGCGAACCACTGCCTCTCGGCGAGAAACAACCCTGTCCCTCTCACGGCGTTCGCTGCCTGTGCCCCAAAAGGGGCAACCTGCGCTAGCCCAGGCCGCAGGCCTGGGTAACGTGGACCGTCATTGGCCCTTAAGCCCCAACGGGGCGAGATGCACGGTTGCAACGCGAAATGATCGCGACCCGCATTGAGCTTCGCCCCTTCAGGGCTTGCGCGTTTCGTGGGATCGGTTCCCCAGGGCGTTGCCCTGGGCTGGCGCAGGTCGCCGCTTCGCGGCTGCATTGACGGAGCGGCGGATTCGCAGAGTTTCCTTCCGCTCTTGCCCATTTCGCACCGGCAGAAGATAATTCGATGATTGTCTAAATATATTGCCGCCCCCAGCGAATGAACAACTCGGTCTTCAAGGCCCTGGCCGATCCGACTCGCCGCGAAATCCTGCGACTCTTGCGGCGCAAGGAGATGTCGGCGGGCGACCTGGCCGAGCGGTTCGACATGACCAAGCCGACGGTGTCGCACCACTTTGCGGTGCTCAAGGAGGCCGACTTGATCGTCAGCCGTCGCGAGGGGCAGCAGATCATTTATTCGCTCAACACCACCGTCGCCCAGGACTTGCTGGCCTGGCTGTGGGAGCTGCTCGGCAAAGAGAATTCGCGGGAGGAAAAATCGTGACACGCCCTTACATCCTGGTGTCTCTCTTGCTCGTTGGCGGCGCCTTCGCCGCTTCGGGACTGCTCTATCCTCGGCTGCCGGAGAAGATTCCGATCCACTGGAACATCGAAGGTCAGATCGACGGCTACGGCAGCAAAGAGTGGGCGCTGTTCCTGACGCCGGGGATCATGCTGGGACTGCTGGGGCTCTTCCTGGCGTTGCCGTGGCTCTCTCCCAAGCAGTTCTCGCTGGACAGTTTCAAATCCACCTACGGATTCATCGTCGTCGTGATTTTGGCGACGACGGCCTACATTCACGGATTGACGCTGTGGGCCGCGACCGCGGGGCAAGTGGATATCACGCGGGCCCTGCTGGCCGGCATACTGATCATGTTCGGCCTCATGGGAAATGTCATGGGGAAGGTGCGTCGCAATTTCTGGGTTGGCGTGCGCACTCCCTGGACGCTGGCGAGCGATCGCGTATGGAACGATACGAATCGGCTGTCCGCGCAATTGTTCGTCGGCGCCGCCGTCTGCGGACTCGTCTGCCTCCTGCTCCCCATTCCTCTGCCTGCGGTCATCATCGCGACGATAGCGATCATCATGTCGGCAGCGCTCATTCCCGTGGGTTATTCGCTCGTGCACTACAAATGGCTCGAGCGCCGGGGAGAGTTGGACCTGTCGGCTCAAAAAGACATGACAGGCTAGCCGCCGAAATCACGGTTTGGGCACCGGCTGCACGAAGTGCTTCATGCGGACCATGTAGGCGGTGCCACCGAGTGGTTCGGGGATCATGATCCAGAGGGCGATTTTGTCCAGTTCCGCCTTATCAGCGACGAAGCTGACGGTGACACTCCCGGCCTTCGTGCGATCCTCCCGTAGCGACGCGGTGACGGGCGGGTTGTCCTCCAGGCCGACCCGCAAATCGACCCGGCTGTGTTCCTTCAGGCTCCCCTCGACATAGGGCTTCAACTCGCCGTCGGTCTTAAACTCCATTTCCACGCGGAGGTGATTGGGACCGGCTTTGGCCGTGCGGATTTCGATCCCCAGACTCTTGGCCCGCGTGGGGGTGACGTCGTCCAGACCCCACAGGGCAAAGCAGGTGCTGGGAACCGCGGCGAAGAGCAAGGCCACGGCCGCAAGGCTGAAGATCGCTTTCATGGGAGATTCGCTCCATTCGGGGTTTATGCACGTGCGCAGCCGCACCGCAGTTATCCAATGAGACGAATCTCACATGGTGCTGGTTTTTAGCAGGCAAAAGTCTAGCAAGGTGGGCAGACGCTGCTGCTTTCACGCCGACTTGGCAATCGCCTCCTTGGCGACCTCCAGGCAGGCTTTCATGTCGTCGATCGGGTTGGCGGGATTCGCTTCGTATTCGAGAGCGAGCGAGCCGTCAGCGGGGAACTTCACCTGGCGCAGGGCCTTGAAGAGACCGACCACGTCGAGGTGTCCCTTGCCGATGACGACGTTGTCCGAAGCCTTCGTGTTCGTTTCCTTCTCGTCCTTGATGTGGACGCCGTACACACGGTCCTTTAGTTCGAGCACGCACTTGACCGGGTCTTCGCCGCTGCGGAGGTAGTGGCCGCAATCGACGCACGCCCCGATTCGCTTGTCGTGGCCGGCGATCGCTTTGGTCACGCTGTCGAGCTTGTCGAAGAGGGCCCCCGGGCCATGGTTGTGAATCGCGATGCGGATGTCGTACTCCGCCACGAGCTTGTCGAGGCTATCGAACGAATCCGGCTCCGGGTTGGCGGTGATCACTTTCACGCCCGCTCGCTGGGCGAAGTCGAACAGCTTCTTGTTCGCCTCGTGGTCCTTGGTAAAGCCGTGAACGCCGTGGCCGGCGAGCTTCACGTCGGCTGAGGCAAGGAGCTTTTGCACCTCGGCGATTCGCTCGTCGGTCGCCTTGGTGTCGAGATGCTTGCCGTAAAACTCGGTGTAGTGAACGCCCATCCCCTTCAGGTGGCGAACGACTTCGGGCGTTTCAAAGTTGCGAAGCGAATAGCTTTGGACACCGAGGGGGAAGCCGCCGAAAGCGTCCTTCTCGTCGGCCAGGCCGGCAGCTTGCAGGATGCGGGGGGCGTCGAACCATGTGGCCCCTGCCGCGGCAGCAGTCGAAAGGGCAAGGAAGCGGCGACGGGAGAGGCTGGCGAACATGGGCAAGTTCCTGGGAGAGTGGGGCGAATGATAGCTCAGGCGATTATGGGCTGCGGCTCGTCGGCGGGCAATTGGATTGGGGAGGCTTTGGTTGTCCATCAGCCGGGGTGGCTGTGGGTCGCTTAGCGAACCACGGCAGATCGGCATAGGGGGGCACAGGCGCCGCTGCTATTCTCCGCCGCATGAATAGGAGCGGGAATATGCGCCTCGTCTGCGTCTGCTTGTTATTCCTCAACGCTGCCAACATCGCCCTGGCAGAGCCACCGGCCGCACCGCGCGAATGGCAGAACGATGCCGAGCTGACCGCGGTCACGTTCATCGATGCCGATCGGGGGTGGGCGGTGGGCGATCGCGGAACGATCTGGCACACGGCCGACGGCGGCCGCCGCTGGGAACAGCAGCACTCTGGTGTTACGTGCCGGCTCGAGTCCGTGCAGTTTCTGGATGCGAACAACGGCTGGGCGGCAGGCGGGTGGACCGAGCCGTACACACATGAAACCCGCGGCTGCGTTCTGCGAACACGCGACGGCGGCCGAACGTGGCAAAGCGTGCCGGGGCTGCTGGTGCCGGCGCTCTCAGGGATGAAAATGTTCGACGCCCGCACCGGCTGGGCTTATGGGGATGCGTCGGCGCTGTTTCCCGCTGGCGTTTTTCGCACCGATGACGGCGGACGCACCTGGACGCCACTACCGGACGGGAACACGACTGGCTGGATCGCAGCAGATTTCCGCGACGCTCGCAGTGGCGCCGTCTCGTCGCTCGATGGAAGCGCCGCGACCGTCCTGCCGGGCAAGCTCATTCCCTCGCGCGCCGCCGGCATCGGCACACGCTATGTCCGCCGACTCGCGCTGACCGGAAAAACGGGTGGATGGCTGGTCGGCGACGGCGGCCTCGTGCTCACGACAAATGACAATGGCGTTTCGTGGAGCGCTCCGGCGGGTGCTTTGCCCAAGGTCGCAGCGAATCTCGACTTTCGCGCGCTGGCCGCCTTTGGCAATCATGTCTGGATCGCCGGCGCTCCGGGTACCTGCGTGTTGCACTCCGGGGACGGCGGCAAGACGTGGCAAACGCAAGCGACCGAAGAGACGACGCCGATCTGCGGACTCTGGTTTTTCGACGAATATCGCGGCTGGGCAGTCGGTTCGCTCGGCACCATCCTGCACACGCGCGACGGCGGCCAGACCTGGCGCGTGCAGAGGAGCGGCGGCAAGCGAGTCGCCTTGCTCGGCATTTTCAGCGAGCCTGATCGTTTGCCGCTGGAGATCGTCGCGGGCACCTCGGGAAGCGAAGGATACCTCTCGGCGGTTGAGATCATCGGCAGGCACAACGCTGCGGCCTATTCCGCCGCGCTCACGCTGCCGCGACGCACGCAAGCGGCAGTGCTGACGGCGGGCGGTTCAGCAGCGAATGCAGCGTGGCAATTTCCTGTGGGGGAGCGATCGATCAACGTCCCCGCCCAGACCGTCATCGAACGATGGAATGCGGCTTGCAACGGCGACGGCATCGCGCGGCTCGAAGAGCACCTCGTCCGTTGCATTCGCCAGTGGCGGCCGGAGGCGATCGTCACCGAAAACGTCAGTCCGCGCGGCGACGATCCGCTCGCCCACCTGACGAGTCAGATCACACTCTCGGCCGCGACGAAAGCTGCTGATGGCACGGCGTATCCCGAACAGATTCTGGAGCTGGGTCTGACGCCGTGGAAGGTGAAAAAGGTGCTGGCCATCCTGCCGGGCGACGAACGCGGCGCCGTGAGCATCACCCCCGCGCAGTGGTCGCCGCGACTGGGAAAGAGCCTGGCCGATGCCGCCCAGACCGGTTCGGCGCTCTTGACCGGCGACATCCTCGCGCGGCCCCGGTCGATCGGCCTGTCGCTGCTCGTCGATCATCTGCCGCAAGCAACGGGCAAACGCGATCTGATGAGCGGGATTGTGTTGTCACCCGGCGGCGATGCCCGACGCGTACTGACCGATCCGCCGGCCGGCGACCTCGCCGAGTTGAGCAGGCTCGCGCAGCGGCGGCACAATGTCGAACAACTGCTCGCTCGCATTGATCGGGGTGATCCGTCGTCGGCCACGTGGCTCTCGCAGATCGACAGCCTCACGCAGGGGCTTTCCAATCAGCACGTCGCGGAGCTCTTGTGGCAACTCGGCCAGCGTTACCAGCGGGCCGGGAGCGGTCAGTCGGCTGCCGAGGCGATGGAACTGCTCGTGCAGCGCTATTCGCAAGAGCCGCTGGCCGATGCGGCGGCGATCTGGCTCGTGCAGTACTACGCCAGCAGCGAGATCGCCTGGCGGAACCGGAAGGAAAGCAAGTACGCGGTGCAGCTCGTTTCGGCCACCAGCCAACGCGAGGATCCCGCCGGGCCGAACGTTCCTACGACCGATGAAGCCGGCGCGCCGCTGGAGATCATCGACCGGAGCCAGGTGTCGTCGCTGGCCGGCTATGCACACACGCAGGCTGCGTCGCCCGAGATGTCACCGGCCCATCGCGCAGGTCGGGCCATCGCTGCCGGCAAGTCGATCGAGCGTCAGCGGCCGCTCCTGTTTGCCCGCGGCGAGGTACAGTTCCCGCTGTTTGCTGCGGCACGCCATGCGATGACGACTGGCGCGAAGCCGACGTTGCCGACGATTCGAGAGCGGCATTGGGTAAGCGCTGCCGCGGCGGAGCAGTGGCTCGTCGATTCCAAGGGAGATTCGCCCAGGCCCGTGTTGGCCGTAGTGACGGCGCTCGAGAAGCCGACGCTTGACGGCCGGCTCGACGAGCCGCTCTGGGAGGTCGCCAAGCCGGTGACGCTCAGCGGCGTCGCCGTCGATGGCGAAGAGTTGCCCGCCGCGGCGGTCCTAGCGCGCGACGCTGAGTTCCTCTACGTCGCCGTCACGTGCAAGAAGGTCGCCGGAATCGACTACGCCAAGGACAACTCGACGCGGCCGCACGATACCGACCTCGCCGCCCGCGACCACGTGCGGCTCTGCCTGGACGTCGATCGGGACTATGCCACCTGGTGGGAACTCGCCTTCGACCATCGTGGATTTCCCAGCGCGTCGATCGGCGGCGCGGCATGCGGCTCCGATCCGACCTGGAATCCGCAGTGGTTCCTGGCCGCCGGCGGTGACGACGAGTGGTGGACAGTCGAAGCGGCCATTCCGCTGACCGAGCTTGGCCCTCAGCCGCCAGAGGTTCGCGACGTTTGGGCTGCGCAGCTCCAGCGGTTCGTTCCCAAACTGGGCGTTTCTTCTTTCAGCCAGCCGGCAGCGGTCGCGCCGCGACCCGAAGGATTTGGCCTTATGGTGTTTGAATAGCCGGGAATAACTGGCCCCGATTACGGCTCCTCAGAGAGACAGCACTTGCTTCTCGGAGCGGGCCGATGGCGGATGCGGCGAAATCCGGACGATCGCGACTTCGGCGATTTGCTCGCCGTGCGATAGTGGCCATCGGCGCGGCCTTCGTGATGTATGGCCTGTTCCTGCTCCTCGGCTTTATCCCCGGACGCTGGAGCTATGCTCTGCCGGACAAGTCGGATGCTGTGCTCATCTACGTCCGAAGCAACGAGATTCACACCGATCTCGTCCTACCGGTTCGCGAAGGCGAAATCCAAATCGACTGGCGCAAGACGTTCCCGCCGGCAGATTTCCTGCGCGACGTACAGCGTGACGAATGGATTTCCATCGGCTGGGGAAACCGGCAGTTCTATGTCGAAACGCCAACGTGGGCGGAGTTCAAGCTCTCGACTGCGGCAGGCGCACTCTTCTGGCCGAGCGAATCGGTGCTCCACATTGAGTATCTACCGTATGCAGCGCCCGATATGAACATGCGGCCTGTGCTCCTTTCCCGCGAACAGTATCGCGAGCTGGCGGATTTCGTCAGAACCAGCATTGGTCAATGCAATGACAGAGGAACTGCCGTGCCAGCGAGCGCGGTCACCTACGGCAGCAGCGATCGATTCTACGAATCGAGCGGCCGCTACCACGCCTTCAACACGTGCAACCAGTGGACCGGCCGCGGTCTGGCAAGAGCGGGCGTTCCCGTCGGCATCTGGACGCCGCTCAAAACGCACGTCCACTGCTGGCTGCCAGTCGAAGAGACGGCCAACAGTGACTAACTAGCGGCACGAAGAGCGCCGTGGTTCGCTGCGCGACCCACAGCCACCCGACCACCTCTGACTTATGTCAACCCAGTCAGCGGGCCGTCCTTGCAATGGTCCGGGTTGCCGAATGTCTTGAGCTCGTGCCCGAAGCCGTGGGCTAGCGAGAGGAGGAGGCGGTTGTGCGGCTCGCGGCGGAACTTGAGCGAGCGGCCCATGCGGAAATCGAGGCCGCCGCCGACGAGGACGAACGG
>CAYLLN010000129.1:0-13495 GCA_964384375.1 uncultured Pirellulaceae bacterium | reverse complement strand
ATCCCAACCACCTCACGCCCACCAAGATCACTTTGGAAACCGTGAACGGCTACGCAAAATGCGATAAAATGTGAGATAGTCGCAGCCCAGTGTCCCACTTCCATTGTTGAGACTCACAATGAGCGATAGCACGGACTGTCCTACTCCAGAGGAGTTTTACACAAGCACAGGATTATATCACGAGTTACCGCTTGAACACATTGGCCATGAGAATGTATTGGGATTGGAGTATTTTACGGGAACCATTGATACCTATTGTGTTGACTGCAAGAAAGACTCGATATTTACAGGCGGCATGAGGCCACCTTTTCCGTCGTCCATTAGCACTTTCGACCAAATGCTTACAGCAAAGGAAGTCACGGATATTTCTCAACCTCGGCCAAGGGCAGTGCCACTTCGTCAATGGGCTTTTCGTAGTCGCACAGTCCAGCGTACATGGAATTGCACGCGAGATGGGAAGCATACAATTATGGTTATGCTAACTGTGGCTCATGGCTCACTCCAGAAAACTGGTCAATATCCATCGGTTGCTGATTTAATGAGCGGTACGCTAAAGCGTTTCGACAGAGTGTTTGACAAAAAGTACCGTAGAGAAATGGGGCGAGCTATCGGCCTATTTTCGCACGGAATTGGTGCGGGTTCACTGCTCTATCTTCGCAGAGTGTTTGAGCACGAAATTGACCTGGCCAGAGCCGAAGCCCGAAAAATGCCGGGGTGGAAGGATGAGGAGTTTGTACGGCTGCGAATGGAGGACAAAATTCAAGCCTTAAAGGGCTACTTGCCTGAAAAGCTGGTGACCAACAGCGGCATGTACTCGATCATGGGCAAGGGTGTTCACGAACTGACGGACGAAGAATGCAATAGGTACTTCCCCGTTGTGCGGCAGGGTATCGAGTCGATCCTACAGGAGAAGCTCGATAAACTTCACAAAGCAGAGCAAGATAGAGAGATCGACAACGCCATTGCCCAAGCTGTTGGGGAGCTTAAGAAATGAGGAAAGGTGGCTTAACACATGGCGGCTAAACTCCCTTACATGTTCCTTGGATCATCCGATAAGGGCTTGCCTATTGCAAAGGCGATACAATCTAATCTGCAATACGTGTGCGAACCCCATATTTGGTCACAAGGTCTATTTGGGCTAAGCGGCGGTACGCTCGAAACCCTTGTGAGTAAGCTTGACTCATTTGACTTTGCCGTACTTTGCCTAACGCCAGATGACCTTACCGTTAGTCGCGGCCAGGAGAAGCAGTCCCCGCGTGATAATGTGATACTTGAACTGGGGTTGTTCATTGCCAGTTTGGGTCGTGAGCGTGTGTTTTTTGTTGTGGATAGAGAAGCCGATACAAAAATCCCATCCGACTTAGCTGGAATCACGCCAGCACAGTACATTAAACCGCAGTCGGGAAACTGGCAGTCAGCACTGGGACCAGCTTCTACTGCTATTGAGGACGCCATTCGCACTCTCGGCAGGCGACAGCAGTCACCCTATAAACTGAAACTGTGGCCAAGCTACATGCATGGCATTGACGGGCGTGGAATACGACTGACCGTTACCAACGAAGACGAAAAGGATTTACCGCCATACGAGATATGGCTATACAACCCCCATCGTGGAAGTCTTGGCATATTTCCATCCGAAAAGGACGGCACTCCACTACTATCTGGACAAGAACGGAAACACGATTGCCTGCTATTTCCGTCTGGCGTGAGAGGTTCATTCATCACGCCGCAAATGGTCTATCAAGATGACCGGGGCATAGACCTTTCCGAGGAAGTGTTCCATCAATGGACGCTTCGGATTAAACTGGTTGACAGTGATCGAGTACTCTTCGAGAACGCCCAGTACGGGCTGGCTTTAGCAACCGTGATGCGTAGTGCAGGACGGACCGGAGGACCAGCAGGTATATCGAATGAGTTGTGGGAACTATTTAGCGATGACACCGCAGCAGGTAACAGCTAATCCAAGATAGTTGACTTACGCCCAAGTCTGTTGGTTTAGGTGGGCTAAACATAAGACATAATGTCTATAGTTTGACGGTGTACTAGTTGGTAGAAGAAAACGATTGCGGGTCCAGCACTGGGGATACCTACATAGAGTGCCAGTGCGATAATCTTCCTGATAACGACGCCAGCATACGGATGACATGATTGCACATCACTGGCAGAGGGATGACAAACGACTACGGTTGTTCATGGGTTCTTGACGTAGTTGATTCCCGACAGTTTAGGAAGACGTTTTTCTATAGGCGTTTTTGTAAGAACCCACTCTACCCTGGCTTAACCGTTTTGAGCTTGAGCGGCAGCACACAGTAAGCAGAAGAAAAAGAGTATATGTGCAATGGGCAGATCGGTTGAATTCAGTAAACCTGTCGTTCGCCATTAGTACAGAATCAGATTTTTCTATAAGCTGCAATAGTATCTAATAGGGAAGATGTTTCTGTTTAGATAGATTGAACAGTGATTTGGCTGAATGGGTATCAAGATAAGGAAAGAGTGGGCGAATCATTAGGTAGGACACCTTGTTCTCTCCCTTGTTCTAATCCTTTGGTCGATAATGATGACCAAGGCTATGCCCACTGACTATAGAGTTGTCGAAACTATTCTCTCTCTTGCTCGCCAGCCCAATAATAGATAGGGCTTCTCGCGAGGATCAACAGCAAGTGCCGCCAATTAAGGAAGGAAGGGGCTTCACGCACTGAACGCATACCGAGCCTGACGCCCCAAAATATAGAGACTTTCTTTTCTGCTTAACTGGAAAATATCAGGGAATTCGCGGTGTATTTATAGTTAGAGGACAATCACATGCCAGACAAACGCGAATACAAACAAGCCCATAAACCAGCAAGTATAAATTACCAAGTACGATTATTCGGGAAGACGCAATCAGTCAAAGAATGGCTGAAAAGTGGCGACCCTCGTATTGCGATTACCAATCGTTATGTTTACTACTGTAGAGTTGCCAGAACTGGCCTATCCCCAGAAGACGCCTTAACAGCACCAAAACGAGAGACAGAGAACGGAAAGCTCTATACCTACAATGGCAAGACCTTGAACGTATCCCAGTGGTCAAAGCAACCTGAATGCTTAGTTACCGCTAATACTTTTAGAAATAGAATGTACAACCAAAAGGATAAGTGGAGTTTCTTCAGTGCGTTGAGAACCCCAATAATTGGTCGATGGGAAAGATACAAGCCTAAAGCTCCAGTAGATTTGCCAACTGAAATAAGGCAGAGCGACAGGTAATTGTTTAACGATTGTGCAAGACTACACTTGCTTAGCACGCAAACCAGTACAAGTATAGACGATATTACCTTTGATTAGATGTTTGTGATTGATAGATTAGGTGAATACAGTGAATGAGCAGACTAGCGAAAGTGATGAAATGGCTATGGGTAGCTCTGGTGTTGAGAATACTGGGACTGGCCTAAAAGACGTGGAGAAGATAGAGGCGGGCTGTGATTGCCAAGCCTGTGTATGTAGAGGGGTGATTGATGACTAAGGCTAGTAGAGATATTGAGAAGTGGTACTCGGCTAAGGTAAACCCTATCGACGTTGTGGAAGACAAGCTACCAACCTACAACGAAGCATGGGCCGACGTTGCCACCAGCGAACAGCGGATCAAAGACTTGTTAGCTAATGCGAGCGAAGAACAGGTTCCTGCCCTGATTGGTCTTAAGAATGAGATCGAACAGCACAAAATGAAAGTAGCCCTCGCCTACAATGCTGTTATACCAGACGGGGAAGGTAATCTTGTTAATCGGGCGACTGGCGAGATAATGACGGCAAAAGCGGAAAGGTATTGCAATGCAAGAGATTAGGCATTACGGGACAAACCGATACCCAGATCATATGGCAAGTAAGTGGGCGTGGCTAACAAAACATGGCCGTATTGTAATTGATCCCAGCAAGCCATGTGGAGTGGCTACACGACGGCATAGAACCTTAAGTGGTGCGGTTATTAAATCAAGAGACTACAATTTGTACGATATTAACAATACAAGGAACGCTAATGAATAAGGCAAAGAAAACCAGCAAACCACGGTCGGTTAAAGTGAACCCGAATCGCGTGTTTGCGAGCGACATTGATCGGGGTATCTTCAGACCAAAGCAAGTGCGAAAACCACAGACCGTTGACCCACTGAATCCCCCATTCACTGTTTATTATTGCCCGTATGACAACAAAGAAGGAATAGACATAGAGGGCTATCCTATTTGTTCAAGCCGAGAAAATGCTTGGGCATTTGTACGTTACGCTGGCCGAGTGAAATACTTTCACATTAGGATTGACGGTCGCTCGCAACCGTATTCCTTGGGTGAAAACAGAGATAGTGAATCTCCCCGCTTTGTTCCTACTTCAGAGAAGGCGTTTAATCTATACTTGACCTACTTGAAGAACGGCAATGAGGAACTCAGACGGCAAGCTGATCGAGAAAGACATTAAACAATCTGGGCGTTCGGTGGTTTCTTTCCCTTATTAGATTCACCATCGCTCGCCCGCTAAGACTTAAGCAGAGAAAAGAGCACTATTTGTAAGACGCAAAGGGGTTAATCCATCCCCTCTCTCCGATTGCCCATAGTGTTCTTCTTTTCTGCTTACCAAGATAATCGTGGTTGGACTTCACCCCCAGCCATGTACTTGTTGTGAGCGTTAGAGCTAAGGCGTTCTTAGCTCTACCGCTCTTTCTCTTTGAGTGACTGGTAACAGAGCATTCTAAGCTCGCGGCTTGTTACGACGGAACCACCCGATGTTCTGGACAATCCTCAAAAACTCTTAAAGATAACAGACTAATGCCGGCAGTGATGTTTACGTGGTGGCAATGAATCGCTGCCGATGACTACGCGAGTTCCACTGGCGGCTGACCTGGGCGATGGTGCCTGGGGCTGCGTGGCTGGCCTGGACGACGATCCTAGGCGGGAGCAGTTCCATTTGCGAAACTGTCTAGCTGGTCCTCCCCGCGATTTTGAGGCGACCACGTTTGACGATCCAAGGCCCCGATTTTCGCCAACCGCACTCCCGGTTGCAAATCGAGTTGCAAAATCCTGCCAACATGCGAAAAAGCCCTGTATTTCCCGAAGAAAACTGCGTTTCTGCAAAACCGTTTTTGTAATGCTGTACCAGCTATACCCGCCCCTGGCCGCTTGACCTACAATTGAACTAGATTCGTTGCCAGCCAGACATGACGCACCTCCGCCATTTCCGACCGCTCGCGCTTGCCGCTCTCGCCGCAGCAATGGTGATTGCGCTGGGCGAAGTGGCGTGGGCCTGTCCGACCTGCAAGGATCAGCTCGCCCACGATGCCGAAGCGGCGAATCTCGCTCGCGGCTTCTACTACAGCATCCTGTTCATGCTCTCGATGCCGCCGCTCATCTTCGGGAGCCTGGCGGCATATTTCTACTGGGAAATCCGCAAGGCTCGCGCCCGGCAGGCCCCTGCTGAGTTCGCCCGCGTTCAGGCGATCTAGATTTCCCCTTCCCGCGGATCGCGCCATTGGTCGAAGCCGATCCACAGGCTGCGGGCCCAGGGGAACCAGAGCATCGGGAAGATGACGACGAAGGCGAGCGTCCCCGCCAGGAGCGGCTCTTTCGGCCAGCCCCAGCCGATGAGCAGCACAGGATAGACCACTGTGGCGATGAGGGCGGTCAGGCCGTAATTGACGTAAATCGAGCCGAGGAAGAAGCCGGGTTCGCGCTCATACTTCACGCCGCAGTGCGGGCAGTGTTTGTGCATGACGAACCAGTTGCGAAAGAGCCCCCCTTGGCCGCAGAGTGGGCACGTCAGTCGCATCGCGCGGCCCACGAGTTTGAGAAAGCGGCTCTTCACGACGGCCATCGTAGAGCTTGGCATCGGGCCGGCCAATCGCCGCTTGGAGCGAGCGTGCCTTGCAGCCTAGAATACAGCCATGCTGCGCACGCTCGGAAAACTGCTGCAAATTGCCGGCCTCGTCATGTTGCCGGTGGCGATGGTGATGCAGCTTACCGACGGCTTGCGGGCGCCAGTCGGCGGCTTCACGGTCAGCACGATGCTGCTGCTCATGGTCGGCGGCGTGGCGCTCTTCCTCCTGGGACGAATCGTCGAAGGCTACGGTGCGGCGTGACGCGATGGACCGTGCTGCTCTCGTTTTTCTGTCTAGTGGCGATCCTCTCGCTGTCGGCCATTGCCGCAGCTCAAGTTTTTGAACGCAGCTCGGCGTTGCCGCCGGCCGACGTCGAGCTGCTCGATGCTGCCGCCGCCGCTCATTTGGAAAGTGCCAAGAAATTTCTCGCCGAAGGGCAATGGGACGAAGCGGTCGAATCACTTCGCCGCGTGCAGGAGGCCGACCCGACGCGACTCGTCCAAGTCGAACTTTCCCGCCCGCTGCCAGGATTTGAGCGGTATGTGCCAGCAGGAACCTACAGTCAGTGGCGACTCGCGGTTCTGGCCAGGGACGCCCCGCCGGCCCTTGAGCATTATCGCCGCCTAGTCGATGCGTTGGCCGAGAAATGGTATCGCGAAGGGATCGCCAATCGTGACGAGCGATTACTTTCGCGAGTCATTGAGCAAGCATTCGCGAGCCGCTGGGGGGACGATGCCTTGCTCGCGCTGGGGGATCTGGCTGTCGGGCGTGGTGAACCTGCCGTTGCTCGCGGCTACTGGCAACGAATCCGGCCCGAGCTTTCTCCCGCTCCCAGTGAAGCGTTTCCCGATGCGGAGATTTCCGCGGCAGACGTTCGTGCGAGGCTCGTGCTCGCCTCGATCTTGGAAGGTTCGCTCTCGCGTGCTAAGCAGGAGCTGACGACGCTCGACACCGACCTGCCTGAGGCCGTCGGTATAATTGGCGGCCGCACCGGGAAATACGCGGAACTGCTTGCTGCGATGCTGTCCGAAGCGGAATCTTGGCCACCGATAAGCCAATCGCCGAACTGGCCGATGTTCGCGGGCAGCCTGCTTCGCGGAAAGCATGCCGCTGGCGACGTCGATCCAGCCGGCCAGCCGCTCTGGTCATTTGCTCTACCGAAGCTGCATTCCGATCGCGATCTGATAGGTGCGGGCCGCCTGCGCGTCGCCGAGGATGGCAAGGCACTGCTGAGCTATCACCCAGTTGTCGTCGGCAAGACGTTGCTCGTCCGATGCGATGCCCGGCTTCAGTCGTATGTCATCGCGCTCGAGCTGTACTCGGGGCGCGAGCTGTGGCGGACCGAGGAACGGCGTGTCGTCCGCCAGCGTCCTGGCGCTGTTGAACCACCGAGCGAAGGCCCGTTTGAGGTGAGCGATGCTCACGCTGACTCCCCCCGGCACGTGGGCGTCGCCCGCTACACTGCCACGGTACAGGGGGACCGAGCCTTCTTTCGCATGGGTTCGCCAATCACGTCTCCCGGACCCCTGCGACGCGATCGCTGGCTGGCCAAGGACCAGGGGTTCTTGCTCGGCCTTGACTTGCGGACGCAAGGCAAGCCGCTCGAAGGATTTCCGATTCGCCCCGAAGCGGCGAATTGGTCGTTCGAGGGGACGCCGATCAGCGACGGATCGCGAATGTATGTCGCCATGCGGCGAACAGACGGCGCTCGCTCGCAGATTTACCTCGCGGCTTTCGACCTGCAAACGACGGCGACGGCGGTCGATGACGAGGACGACGACGCCCGACCGGCTGGCCGGCTCGCGTGGCGGACGCGGGTCTGTTCGTCGTCCACACTCGGCGAACAGGCCAACAGCGACGAACTTTCGCATCTGTTGCTCTCGCTTCGTGACGGCACACTCTATCTCAACACCAATGCAGGCGTCGTGGCTGCTGCACGGGCCGACGATGGCCGATTGCAGTGGCTCGTGAAGTATCCACGCTCGACGTTTCGCTCGGGCGATCCCGATCGAGGCGAGCAACAGTTCTTTCGCGACTTGGTGCCCTGTCTGATTCACAAAGACCTCGCGATCGTCGCCCCGGCCGATAGCGAACGGCTGTTCGCCCTGGATGCCATAAGTGGGCAACTCGCCTGGTCGCTACCGCCGGGCGCTGCTGCCGACGCGGTGCATCTCCTTGGTGTCGGCAAGGACACGCTTGTGGCCAGCGGCGACTGGCTCTATTGGATCGACACGAGCACCGGCCGGCTGCTGTGCCAATTTCCACAGGGGGGCCCAAGCGGCAGTGGTCAGGCATCGCCGTCGCCGCGCGGGTTTGGCCGTGGAGTACTCTCCGGCGAGCACATCTATTTCCCGACACGCGAGAGCATCCTCGTCTTCGATCAGCGTCCGGCCCGAACCGACTTTGGGTGGCAACCGCGACTGGTGCGCGAGATACCGCTCGTCCCGCGCGGAATCACTGGCGGGAACCTCGTGATCGCTGAGGGCGTCCTGCTAGTGGCGACAGGAGATCGGCTTGTGGCGTTTGGACAGTAGGGATGGGCACCTTCCGTGGTTCGCTGCGCGAACCACAGCCACCCGAACGTGACTATTGGGCCGGCTGTGGTTGGTGATAGGCAGCCACCGTGGGCCGCCCCTATGCCACATGACGCCATCGCACTAAAATCTTGCGGCTACGGCACTTAGCACGCGAACCAATGACCGGCCCTCCCGGTCCACCTTTCCATGACCGACAAGTCCATCACGCCCCCTACCGGCGAAAACAGCGCGAACGATGGCCCCGGCATTCACGAAACGGCCCGCCGCGAGAAGCTCGCCAAGATCGCGGCGCTCGGCCACGATCCCTGGGGAGGCCGCTTCGACGATCGCTCGCTGATCGGCGAGCTGCGCGCTCGCCAGGGGGAGATCCGCTTTGTGCAGGAAGGGGGGCGGCAAATCGAAATTCCCGACCGCGCAGCCCAGCCCGATCTCGACTTTCGCGGCTGGCTGCAGGACCAAGGCAAGGGCGAGATGAGCGGCCCGAAGGTCCGTGCTGCCGGCCGGATCGTCCTCTCGCGCGATGCCGGCAAGCTCCGGTTCATCAACCTTCAGGACTGGACCGGCAACATCCAGGCGATGGTCGGTAAGGCCCAGGTCGGCGACGAAAGTTGGGCCCTGGCCGAGTGTTTTGACCTGGGTGACATCATCGGCGTCGATGGGAAGCTCGCCTACACGAAGACCGGCGAACTGACGATCTTTGCCGAGAAGCTGCACATCTTGTCCAAGAGTATCGCCCAGCCGCCGGACAAGCACGCGGGGCTGGCCGATCCTGAACTGCGGCAGCGAATGCGGTATTTGGACCTCGCCTATACTGACGGAGTGCGCGAGCGGTTCATGGCCCGCACCAAGGTCGTGCAATCGATCCGCGGCACGCTCAACCGGCAGGGCTTCTGCGAGATCGAAGGACCAACGCTGCACGCCATTGCCGGCGGCGCCGCGGCTCGCCCGTTCAAGACGCATCACAACACGCTCGGCCTCGATCTCGTGCTCCGGATCGCCCTGGAACTGCACCTCAAGCGGCTCCTCGTCGGCGGCATGGAGCGGGTCTATGAATTGGGCCGCGTCTATCGCAACGAGGGAATCAGCCCGCGACACAACCCCGAATTCACGATGCTCGAGGTCTATCAGGCCTTTGGCGACTACGGCTCGATGATGGACCTGACCGAGGCGATCGTCGCTGATGCGATCGCGGCGATCGACGGCAACTTTAAGCGGCCGTGGGGAAGCGTGTCTTCCGGCTCGCAAAGCGAGACGCCCGACGGCTCACCGAGCGAGACCGTGATCGACTTCACACCGCCGTTCGATCGGAAGACCTACGACGAGCTCTTCGCCGAGCACACCAGCATTGACCCGCGCGACGCAGCGGCCGTGAAGAAGCTCGCCGAACAGATCGGCTTTGACACAGCTGGCAAGCACCCCGACGTGATCAAGAGCGAAGTCTTCGAGGAGAAGGTCGAGGACGCCCTCGTCGGCCCGATCTTTGTGACCGACTACCCGGCGAGCATCTGCCCGCTTACCTAGCGGAAGCGGTCAAATCCCGAAGTGGCCGAGCGGTTCGAGCTGTTCATCCAAGGGATGGAAGTCGCCAACGCCTACACGGAGTTGAACGATCCCGACCTGCAGGAGCAACTCTTCAAGACGCAGCTGGCTGGCCTTGCCGAGGAAGAGTCGATGGCCAAGATGGACCACGATTTTATCCGCGCCCTCAAGCACGGTATGCCCCCTGCGGGCGGACTGGGGATCGGCATCGACCGGCTGGTCATGCTGCTGACGAACTCCCCGTCGATTCGCGATGTGATCCTCTTCCCGCTCCTGCGGCCGGAAGCGTAGCCGCTTTCCAAGACGACGCAGAGGGGCGACTCACTCACGCATCCGCCAAGTCCAAGTCGGGGATGTTCGTGAAGGCGATGCGAGTAGGAGCTTCCTCTTGCACGTTGTGCAGGGGGGCGAAATAGAGACTGTGCGATCCGAATTGCTGGTTGACCCGGTCCATCGCGTGCGAGACGGACGTTAGCTTGCGGTCGATCTCCCACAGCGACGGAGAGACGCTTTTGCTTTCCACCAGCCCGCTGAACACGACGCCCACCTTCAGCGGCCGGCCGGCCGGTTTGCGTTCCCAGATCTGACCGGCGGCTGCAAGGAGAGTCGGCGTGTCCTGGCACGGGCTCAGCCGGCGGTGCTCTTGCCACGCTCCCGCGCCGAGAGATTGCACTCCCACGCTGATTGCGCCGGTCCAGCAGCCAATGTGCCGTAAACGGGATGCAGCTTTTTCAGTCAGACGGAGCAGTATCTCGCGGGCTCGCCGATCGTGACGCCACTCCGGCGGCAGAACGCGGGTATGGCTCACCGTTCGACGATGCGTGGGAGGCTCCGGCAGATCCTCTCCTCGGAGGCGATGCCACCAGGTTTGCCCCAGCAGCTTGCTTTCCCAAATCCGGCTGAGTTCTGCAGCCGATCGCTCGCACAGTTGCTTCACCGTTCCAATGCCCCCGCGGAGCAGTCGCTGCTCCATCCGCGGGCCGATGCCAGGAAAATCTCGTAACGCCAACCCGTAGAGCCGATCTGGCAACTCTGCGGCGAGGATCACGGTCAAACCGTCCGGCTTCTGCATATCGGCAGCCATTTTGGCCAACATGCGGTTCGGGCCCAGGCCAATCGAGCACCGCAGGTGCGCCCCTATTTCGCGCCGCATGGCTGCTTTGATTCGCTCGGCCAGCCGTCTGGCTCCCTCCACTTGCCGGTCCGCATAGGCCAGCTTGCAAACCATCTCGTCGATCGACAACACGGCTTGCACGGGAACGCAGGAATCCACCGCCTGATGGATGCGGTGATGCATCCGGATGTACTCCTCGGGGCGAGCCTCCACCAGTGCGATCTCCGGACAAAGCCGCCGAGCTTCGCTCACCAGCGTCCCCGTTTTGACGCCCCGATACTTGGCCTCGTAACTGGCCGCGATGCAGCAAGTGGTCTCGGCCTGTACGGGGACCACCGCCACGGGCCGGCCGCGCAACTCGGGCCGAAGCTGCTGCTCCACCGAAGCGAAGTACGAATTCATATCGACGTAGAGATAGTTGACGCTCATGCCGGCCACCTCTCGCAGATAAGAAACAAATGAATACTGACTTAAAATACACTGCCGCAGAGCCGTAGTCAAGCCAGAATTGTCCGCGTTGGATGCTTCTGCTGGCAAACTCGCGGTCGATCCGCGAAGCGATTCTGTTCCAGCTGCAGCCGTCGGAGAGTTAAAGAGATCGACTACGACTTCGCGTAGTCGAGTTCGGGCGCGCGGTTGGTGAGCAGTTGCTCGAATACCCAGTCGAGTGCGCCTGGGACTGTACCCAGCTCGATCACCTTGCCGTTTTCGTGCGACAAGAATGCCGACTTGCCGGCATCGTTGTGTATGAGCATATCGCCACAAGGACTATTACCCCACACCACGCACTTCTTGGGGTCGAATCCTTTTTTCTTTGGCCGACTAACTTGAAACGCGGCCAGCGGAATGTGCTGCTGGCTTCCCAGAATGCCGCCGGAGAAACCGAATTCAGCCCAATGCACAATGTCCACAAGCGAGTAGTAGTGACGAAAGCCGTCGGGCACTCGTGGCGACAGTGCTGGTTGCGGAAGCGAAATCATCGCGCTGGTAACTGCGCTGGATCGCCAATAAAACCCGGCCGTGGTTTCGCGGTCATAGAAACCGCCCTCATGGAGCACGAGCCACCACCGCCCCGTTTCCGTGAGCTTGGATAGCCACCTCGCAAGGGACGGGATTTCACACAGTTTAGCGATCTTTCGGAAGTGCGCTGCGGGATCGGCGAATACGGTTCGAATCTCAGGCGTGACCATGTCTTCGTGTGATTCCGGCACTTCTGCCAAATCGTCGCCGGCACCCAACTCAATCGTCGTTCCACCTCCTTGATTCTGAAAGACGCGCATCGTCGTGAGCACCTTCGCCCTACTCCAGTGGCAACTCGTCAAAGAGCTCGCGGAGATTGATTTCCAGACCCGGCAAAACATCACCGCCGTCCAAAAGCTGGTCCTGTTTGATGACTCGCTTTGTTTCGGGGCTGACAAAGACTTCCACATGCCGCAGTTGCGGATCGACGTACCAGACCAACCGCGTGCCGGCAGCAAAATAGTCACGCAGCTTCTCTTTCATCTCTTCGGCCGTGTTGCTGTCGCTGAGCACTTCCACGGCGAGGTCAGGGGCCAGCGACCAGGCGCTCGCTCGCGGATAGCGACCGCCGGGGAACTTGGCTTTGCTGAGAAACGCCACATCGGGGATGCGGATTAACCCAGGAGCGAGTTTCAGCATGCCATCGGCACCCAGCACCGTTCCGAGCTTCCGCGGCTTCACAAAGTTTCGAATGAGGACAGCCAATTCAACTGCCAACATTGATTCAAACGACCCCATGGCCTTCTCCACAAGGATTCCATCGACAAGTTCGCACAGATGGATCTTGCGCTCCGTCAGTTCGATCGCGTCTTCCTCGGTCGCCATGCCGGGTGCGGGCGGGGTGATGATTCGGTCCAGCGGAATCGGACCGAATCGTTCCACCAAATCGACGGCGGTCCGGACGGCCGGTGCAAGTGCAGTAGTCATGTTGACCGTAGTGGGTGCGGGTGGATTCCCGACATTTATTATCGCCACCTGGGGTGGCTGAACACAACTGCGAACTATTCAACAGTAAGCGGGAAAACCCACGTCCAATGCCGGTCGCTCGTTGGCTGCACGCTCTCGCGCGGGAAGCTGAGCGCGGCAATAAGTTCGCGAATCTCGTCGAGGGACAGGGCCGCGTGGAGCGAGTCGGCGAACATCTGCCGCTGGTGGTCGTTCGCGCCGGCGGCGTAGGTGGCGACGAGGTGATCGAGTTGCTCTTCGGATTCGGGTCGCAGGAGGTCGCGGAAAAAGAGCAAGCCGCCGGGGCGGGTGACGCGGACCGCTTCGCGCAGGACGCCAAGCGGAGCGGGGATGTGGTGAATGATGCTGTTGGACATCACCACGTCGAACTTCGTCTCCTGAAACGGCAGGGCCTTGGCATCGACCTGGTGCAGTTCGATCCGGTCGTTGAAATCGTAGGCCGCCAGGTTGTAGCGCGCCTGATCGAGCATGTGGGAGGCCGCATC
>CAYLLN010000128.1:0-13569 GCA_964384375.1 uncultured Pirellulaceae bacterium | reverse complement strand
GCAGGCCGTCGAACCCTGGCATGTGCTCGGAGAGGAAGCAACCGGCAGCGGCAACGCCCGCTACGTCGATTCTTCCGTCGAGCGCGTGCAGGTGAAGGTGGCCGGCCTGACCGATACGCGGCACATCGTCACCGTGAACGGCCGCCGCGTCCCGCTACATCCGACGGGCGTGAATGGCGAGTTCGTCGCCGGCGTCCGCTATCGCGCGTGGCAACCGCCATCGTGCCTGCATCCGACGATTGCCGTGCATACGCCGCTCGTCTTCGACATTCTCGATACGTGGATGGGGCGCTCGCTTGGCGGCTGCACCTATCACGTGTCGCATCCTGGCGGCCGCGCCCACGATACGTTCCCGGTCAACGCCAACGAAGCCGAAGGGCGCCGCCTGGCACGCTTCTTCACATTCGGCCATACGCCGGGACCGATCACGGTTCCGCCGGAGATGCGCAATCCCGAAGCCCCGCTCACGCTCGACCTGCGGCAGTCGCCGGCCGAATCGACGATTGGCAAGCCGGTGGTGATCGCTCCGCTGGAATTGCCCGAGCTATCGCACCGCGGCAATGGCGCGGCTAAGCCGCACACGACGCGGTTGGTGGAGCGGGAGCATAGTTACTCGTAGCGGGCATCGATTGCCACACGCTCCTAGATCAGAAGAAGTCGGATCCACGATCGATCGTGTGATCCGCTGGAAATCACGGGGTGGTTGGCATCGCCGCCCCTGTCTGCTACTCTCTCCCGCACGCATCAGCGGGCACTTAATCAACCACCCAGCAGACGTTTGGAGAACGAATTATGTCCATGTACATCGGCGAAGCCCTCGCCGGCGACGGCAACGAAATCGCCCACATCGACCTCCTCATCGGCAGCAAGGACGGCCCGGTCGGACAGGCCTTTGCCAACGCCCTGGCCCGCCAGAGCGAAGGGCACAGCAACCTCTTGGCCGTGCTCACGCCGAACCTCGCTGTGAAGCCCGCCACCGTGCTCATCACGAAGGTCACGATCAAGGGGATGAAGCAAGCCGTGCAGATGTTCGGCCCCGCCCAGGCCGCTGTAGCCAAGGCCGTCGCCGATCAGGTCGAAGCGGGCGTCATTCCGAAGAACAAGGCTGAGGAGCTGGTCATCGTCTGCGGCGTCTTCATTCACCCGGCCGCCAACGACGACAAGAAGATCTATCAGTACAACTACGATGCCACCAAGATGGCCATCGCCAACGCGATGGGCAATAAGCCGAGCGCCGACGAAATGATCGCTGGTAAAGAGAAGGCCGTGCATCCGTTCCGCGGGTTCTAAAGCCTGCCCTGTAGAATCGAACCAACAAGAGCCGCTCCCATTGAGTGGCTCTTTCCTTGCGCGTCGGTCAGTTCTTTGCCGTCCGCTCGAAGATCGCCACGGCTCCGCTCGATTCGAGCGTCACATAGAGGAACCGCCCATCGGGCGAAACCTGGGCGTTTGCGGGGCCCAGTTCATCGGCCGCTCCGGTGCTCGCATCGTGCAGGTTCGTGACGACGGTCAGCTTGCCGGTCACGGGATCGCGCGTGAAGCTCGCGAGCGAACGGGATGTCGTTCCGCAGGCATAGAAGCTCTTCCCGTCGTCGCTCAGCGTCCCCTTGTTGCCACCATAGAAATTTGTCAGATCGCCTCGATCGTTGATGATCTCTTGGATGAGTCTGAGCTTGCCGTCGTCACCGTTGGCAAACACGCTGATCGCCTGATCGCCCGAGAAGCGGCCGGAAGTAACATAGATGTGTTTGCCGTCGGCGCTAGTGTCGATGCCATGAATGCCGGCCAGCGCGGTGACTCCGTCCTTTTCGTCCGTCAGAATCTGCCGCACTTCGACCTTGCCTGTCGCTGCGTCCCGATCGAGCGCCACAAGCGTTCCCGCTCGCATGCCGCCGACGAGGACCGTCTTGCCATCGGGAGTGAGTGCCAGGGACCGCGCACTCTCGAAGCAGCCGTCGCGGCCTTGGCTGAATTGCACGAAGCTCAGGCGGTTGTCGGCCGTTGCCTCCAGTACGACGAGTGCGCCTGCGCGGTCGTCAACGGCATACACGAACTTGCCGTCCGGGGACATGGCGACGTGAATCGGCCAGACGAACGACGCGCCAGGAGCGAGATCCGGCCCGGCAGAATTGGCGATCGTCAGCGTCCCCTTGTCGGGATCGCGAGTGAAGAGCGTCACTTGCTTCGCCCGAAAACCGACCGCCACAGCACGCTTGCCGTCGGGACTGACCCGCAGGCACACGATGCCGCCGAGGGCTGGATCGACGAGCGACTGCACGTGCTCCAGGCTGCCGGTCGCAGGATCGCGGCGGAAGACGTTGATTGAGCCTGAGTTCCATGCCGTGGCATAGAGGAAGTTGCCGTCGGGACTCAATTCCAGACCGCACGTCCCTTGCATGTCGTCGCGCTTCGTGGTCGCCAGATGTCGAAGTCCCACGGCACCCTTCTTCAGTTCGCGCAAAATCCGGGTTGCTCGCTGCCGCACTTCGGCGGAAGTGCTCTTGGTCGCTTTCTCGACGGCCTCGCGGGCTTTCTCGCCGAGGCTCGCGAGTTGTTTCTCCGCCTTCTCTCGCAAGTCGAACGAATCGCTGTCGAGTTCCAGAATCAGTTGGTCGATCTTGCGGGCATCGTCGGCTGGAGCCTGTCCCCATGCCGGAGCTGCCGCGCAGGCGATTGCGAATGCGAGCCACGCCGAGACTGCTATGCGATGCATGGTAGCGACCTCCAGAATTCGATCGAGCCGATTGCCCGCGATTATGTTTCCGCGACGCGACGCACGCAACGCGGATGGCCCTGGCGGTTACAAAGTCGCCGCGTAGAATCGGGGGCATTCGATCACCTCGACTTCTCGTTGCACCATCGATAGCATGTCCAAGCCCAAGATCTTAATTCAGCTCGATACCGATCCGCACGCCAGTGTCTTCGATGCCGTCGTCGCCGTCGATGCCGGAGTCGAGCATCTGCTGCAATACTCGGAAGTCGAGCCGATGGAGGTTCGCGACCTCGTGCATGGGGCGATGTTCACGCGCGGTCCGCAAGATCTTCTCAATACGGCAATCTTCATCGGTGGCTCGAACGTGGCAGCCGGCGAGGAGTTGCTGAGGCACGTGACGAGTTGCTTCTTCGGACCGATGCGAACGAGTGTGCTGCTGGATGCCAACGGGGCCAACACGACGGCGGCGGCTGCAGTCCTCGCAGCACAAAAGCACGTGCCGCTGGCGGGAGCAGCGGCCGTGGTGCTGGCAGGAACTGGTCCGGTCGGACAGCGAGCGGCACGGTTGCTAGCTCGGCAGGGGGCCAAAGTGACCGTCGCTTCCCGCTCGCTCGACAAGGCCAAGCATGTCTGCGAGGCCATCGGCAAGCGAGTGGCCGGTGCATCGCTTTTGCCGGCTCAAACCGCCACCGAAGCCGACGTTCGGAAGGCACTCGAGGGGGCACAAGTCGTGATAGCAGCCGGTGCAGCGGGGGTCGAACTGCTGCCCAAGGAAGTTCGCCGCGATGCGAAGTCGTTACAGGTTGCCATCGATCTCAATGCCGTCCCGCCCGCGGGAATCGCCGGCATTGAGGCGCTCGACAAAGCAAAGGAACGCGACGGTGTGATCTGCTACGGCGCGATTGGCGTAGGAGGGACGAAGATGAAAATTCACAAAGCGGCGATCGCGAAGCTCTTCACAGCGAACACGCACATACTCGACGCGGAAGAGGTGTTCGCGATTGGGCAGGAATTGGCCTGACTGCCTACCACATCATCGCCACGAGCACGCCGAACAATATCACCAGACAGATTCCCCACAGGATCAGGTTGCGACGAAAGCGGCGAGCCGATTTCTCCTCGACCGACAACCGTTTCAGTTCGACCTCGTCATCCCCTTCGCCGATCGTCCTCGGCGTTTCACGAATCGTGATAAAACCGCCGTCCGCGGTTGGCACCGCAGCCATCCCTGCCGGCAGGTTGGCGGTGATCGGGCGGCTTTCTGGAGCGGCAGGGATCGGAACTTGCTCGCCGGGAACGGCAGGCCCCGTCTCCTCGCTGGCCGCACCAGGCGGAAGCAGCGAATCGATCACGCGCGCTGGCCTCACTGGTGCGGCTGTTACCGGCGAGGGCAGGGGCGCTGCAACATCCGCACCGGGGGGCAGCATCTCTGCCCCTGGAGGCAGCAGCGACTCGATGGATGTTGGTTCTTCTTTTGGTCCGGGAACTGACGCTTTGTCGGGAGGAACAAGCGGCTCAGGCGGCGGTTCTTTCGGAGCTTCGACCCGCTCCTCGAGCTTGGGCATAGCCGTTGGCGGGAGTCGCTCGGAAACCGGCTCACGGCGCGGCTGCGGCGGCATGCTTGGCTCGTCGCGGCGGGGCGTTTCGACGACTGGGGTGGGCTTGCCAGGTGGCGGCATCCGCTCACTGCCCGGAGGTCGCCGATCGCTGACCGGTGTGGGAGTAGAAGGCTCTTTCTTCGACGGCGGCGCTGTCGGTGATCGTGACCCGGGCGGCAATCGTTCGTTAGCCGGCGGTTTGACTGACGGCGACTTCACGGGCGGTGGCGCTGGTTGCGGCACAGCGTGTGCCTCCATTGTCGGCGGCAGCATGGCAAGTGGATCAGCAACGTCCTCCATCGCCAACGGTGTATGGCTAAGCACCTCCACCGCCGCAGCCAAGGGCGTTTCCAACGGCGGCAGCATCACGCCGCTCCCGCAATGGGGACACGCCACTTGCTGTCCTGCCATCGCCAGAGGCACCTGAAACGGTCCCGTGCAGAGCGGACAGGCCAGCTGCATCACGTCCGTCGGCATTTGCGGTGCGGCAGGTGGTGCGTACATCGCCGCAAAGAACTCAGCCGGCGGAAGGGCCACGACACCCTGGCACAGCGGACACGCGACTTGCTGGCCGGCCAGTGCCGTGTCGATCTCCAAGAGACCGGCACATAGGGGGCACTGGAGGGGAACAACCGGCATCGCGAACCTGGCGAGCGAAGGTGAGTGGCTAGCAAACTGCCATCGTAGCTACGCCCCCGCCAACCCGGCAACTCCGCTGTCGTAACGGCAACTGTTCGCTTATCCGCATAAATGTAGATGTTGGGTGCATGAAATGCACCGTAGGTTGGTCCGGTGCATTTCGTGGCACTCATGCACCCTACCCTGGTAAATCTCCACTAATCGGCACAGCTTCTCAGCGCCGCGGCTGGCAGCTTCGTCAGACCACGCAATCCCTGGGGCTGATACCGCCCGCCAGCCGAATCCATAGAAGTAGGGTGCATGAAATGCACCGTAGGTTGGTCCGGTGCATTTCGTTGCACTCGTGCATCCTACCCTGTCTTCGAAGCCGCCGATCATGCACAAGTTCCTCTGCACGCTCGCCCTGGCCCTCTGCTTCGCCACGTCCGCTCACGCCGGGCCGCCGTCGTACTTGCTGCTCCGCCAGCCAGAATCGCCCGGCCCACACGGCAAGCCGGGTCAGGCCGCAGGGCAATACTTTGATGTGCGGACCGACGGCTACGCCTACGGCTACTTTGGCGTCGGGCCACGTACGCACTGGTCGCGGCACTTCGGCGTCAACCGGATGTATACCCAGTGGAGCCGGTGGTGATTGGCTGATCCTACCGCAGCGCCCCGAAGAAGAAGCTAAACATCTGCTCGTCGTCGCCGTTGGCGTGAGCGACCGGGAAGGCGAAGTCGAACGCCAGCGGTGCCGGACCAAGTGCCGGCACATTCACGCGAAAGCCAAAACCGGGCGCGACGCGGAAGTTCTCTGGCCGCAAGGCAATGTCTTCCTCGACGGTGCCGAAGTCGGTGAAGAGCACCCCTTTGATCATGTCGTCGGCCGTGATCGGGAAGAAATACTCGACCGAGTTAAGCCAACGGAACTCGCCACCGACGCGGACGCCGTTATCGACGGGCGACGCCCCACGGAACGAGAAGCCGCGGAGGGTCGAGTAGCCACCCGCAAAATAGTTCTCGAAGATCGGCGTGTCCGAGCCTGAAAATCCGAGCTTGCTCGTGAACGCCAGCGTATGCCGTCCGCTGCCGTCGGGCCGCTCGCGGACGAGGAAGTACTGACTGTAATCGACCTCGCCACGCGGGTAGTCGAACGAGCCGAACGCCTGCTCGAACGACAATTCGATCAGGTGTCCCTCGGTTGGCATGAACGGCAGGTCGCGCGTGTCATGCGTGATGCTGACGCGGCCAGTGTAAAGGTCGCTCCGACCGAGCGCGTCGTCCAGTTCCTGCACGCCGTTGACGCGCGGGTTGAAGATGTTGATGTTCTCCGCCCGGATTGCACCGCTCAGCGACAGATCGGGCGTCAGGCGGTAACCCCACTGCAGCCTGCCGCCGTAACGCGACTCGCTGTAGTCGTAGTAGTTGCGGTCGAAGTAGAACGCACTCGCCCCGAAGCTGATGTTCGTGTCGAAGAAGTACGGATTCGTGAAGCTGACGAGGTAGCGCTGCACCTGACTGCCGGGCTGAGCCTCGATGCGGAAGCCTTGGCCGGCGCCGCGGAACGCACCACCCTGTACGAAGTCGTCCCAGCTGCGCGGCCAGCGCATGATGTCGAAGTTTCGTTCGTCGATCGTGACTTGCCCGGTGACGCCAGCGTCGGAGTTGACCGCCACGCCAAACATGAAGCGGCCGGTGCGTGTTTCTTCAACGAACACGTCGATCGGAGCGGGGGTGGCCGCGATTTCCTCGGGCGTCGGCGTGATGTTCGATGGCGGCAAAAACGTCGGTTGTGTGGGGGCGAACGTGATCGGTGGCATGCCGCCCGGCATCGCTTCCGCAGGAGGGGCGGGGAGCGGCGGACCGCCAAAGGTCGGATTGGCTGCCGGCTGGAAGTTGGCCGTTGTGGGTGTCCCGCCGGACACCGGGGTCGGGCCGCGCAGGAATCCATTGCCGCCAGGTGTGGCTTCTGTGGTGTAACCGCCGTAGCTAGGCTGACCGTATCCCGGCTGTGGAACGGACGGATTGTACGCAGGGGGCGGCGCGTAACCCGGCGCTTGGCCACGAATGATCGTGCCGTCACCCGGCTCGATTTCGGGCGGGGTCTCCATCGACTGTTGCCTGGCGGGCGTCTGGGCCGGCACTTCGATCACCGGCACCTCTGGCACGCCATGCATCGGTGGACCCCACGGCCCTGTCGTTGGCGCAGCGCAGCCCGACATCGCTGTGCAGCCAGCCAGCGCCAGTCCAAGCAGGACCATCGCGCTGCGTAATTGCAAGCAGGGCAATCGCAAGTAGTGGTGAAGGGTCAAGGCGGGGTTCCGGTTGGCTATTACCGTTTGAGCTGGTCCCACGAGAACACCGGCGGCGGGGTGGTGGCGCGGTGCGTCGTCTCCGAGAATCCTTCCGGGCTTTGCCCACGGATCGTCGGCTTGGGCTTGGGCTGTTCGGCGATGTTGCCGTAGGCGTTGGCGTCGGGCGGACGAATGGCGATCCGCGGCGGCTCACCCTGCTGCGGATCGACTTCAAACAGTTGCGACGCCTTGAGCCGCCGCTCGGCATCGCGAATCTTGCGCGAATCCATCAAGTCACCAGGTCGAATCCCCAGCCGGTTAAGCACGACCGTTTGTCGCGTGTGCGGGAACTCGCCGCCGATGTTGACGTTGATCTCGCCGACGCGAAACACATCCCCTTCCTGAATCCGATAGACGAGGTCGAGCTGCCCCGGCTCTTCCAGGAACCGCAGGTCCGGCTGCACGTCGGCAAAAACGTGCCCCTGACTGCCGTACAGATCGACGATCGTATTCAGATCGCGGCTCATCAGCGACTGGTTAAAGTGCTCGCCCGACTTCAGCTTGAGGAAGTCGAGCATCGGCTGGCTCGCGAACTTTGCATTCCCTTCGACGGTCACGTTGCGTACGACGTAACGTGGCCCCTCGTCAATGATGAATTTGATCGTGAGCCACTTGCCGGAATCGTCGAACTCCAGCTCCCGTCCGACGCGAGCCTTGAAGTAGCCGAGGTTGCGGTAGTAGCCCGTCAGTTTCTGCACGTCGGCTTCGATCTTCTGCCGATCGACCTTGCCGCGGAAAAAGTACCAGAACCAGCCGGCCTTCGATTCAATCTGTGTCCTCAAACGGCCGTCGCTGGCGATCGTGTTTCCTTCGAACACCGTGGCGGAAATGCGTTCGAGTTGCCCTTCGTTGACGAGGAACACGAGCCCCTGGTCGTCCTTTTCGTCCCCTTCCATCAAGGTGACCGTAGCGTTCGTCGCACCATTGGTGCGATATAGTTCCTCGATCTTGCGGCGGGCTTCCTGGGCCGAAAACGCATTGAGCGGATCGCCCACCTTCAGCCCTGTTTCCTTGTTGAGCTTCTTGTCGCTCTGCTGCCGGTTGCCGACATACCGGATGTAGTTGATTCTGGGCCGCTCGACGAATTCATAGATCACGACGACGCCGCCAGGGACCATTCGCGTCTTGACCGTCACGTCGCGGAAAAGATTCGTCAAATGCAACCGTCTGACGTCGGCCTGCACCAATTCGGGATCGAACTCCCGGTCGCGGCGTGTCTGCACGTGTTGCTGGATTGTGTGCTCTTTCGTCGCGCGATGACCAACAAACTCGACATCGACCACGAGTTGCCGTGGTCCCGATTCCGGAAGCACCGGCGGAGCGGAGTTCGGCGATCCCGGCGGGCCAGCAGGAACAAGCGGGCTAGTCGACGGAAACGCTCCGGTGGGAGAGCCAAGCTGCGGACCTTGTGCAGGTAGAGCCCCAGCAGCCGTGGCGAGGAGCAACATTGCCGTGCCGCTGGCGCGTAGCCACACAGCAAAGCGCACGGTCTTCAGCCTGGGCATTCGGCCCCAATTGGACATTCGCACTTACCTTGTGGCAGAAGCGGGAGGTTGCGGGATGAGCTTCCCCGTGGCGAAATGCCGACCATGCACCCGCGTGGCGAGCGCGCAGCCAATCATCCGCCCGGACCCCCCGGCCAAGGCCGCGTATCAATACTGAATTGCCGATAGAGCGGCAAGGCGAATTCCGCTTAAGCACGCACGACAACGAGTGCTGGCAGCCAGACGCCTACCCGACCGATAGCGTCGGATTCACCTGCACGGGCAGTTCCAGATAGAACCGGCTGCCGATGTTCGGCGTGCTCTCCACGCGAATGTCGCCACCGTGCTCGCGCATGATCTTTTGGCTGACCGGCAGGCCGAGGCCGGTGCCACGGGATCCCTTGCGCGACTCGAAGACAGAGAAGATTCGCTGCAAGTCCTCCGGCGCGATTCCTTCTCCGTTGTCGGCTACAACGATGTGCGCGAACCGTTCGCCGGGGGCATATTCGACGAACACTTCCACGCGCGCCCCCGGCCGCTTCTCGCAGGCGTCGATGGCATTGGTCACGACGTTGAGCACGGCCCGGTGCAATAGCTCCGAGTCGAAGTGCAAGAGCGGCAAGTCGTCGCGGCGATTATGGACCAGTTCCACTTGTGCCTCGGCGGCCCGCGACTGCATCAGCTCGACCACGTCGGACAACAGAGCATTGAGATCGTTAGGCTCCAGTTCGGGCTCACGATCCTTGCTGAACGTGAGCATGTCCATCACCAGGTTCGAGATCCGCTCCTGGTTTTTCTCGACGATCCGCCAGCCGCGGCGGACCACGTCGTTGTCTTCCCCTTTCAGCCCCTCCTCGATGAGGTAACTGCCGCCACGAATGCCCTGAAGGATGTTCTTGATGTGGTGCGAAAGGGTGGCAATCGTCTGCCCCATCGCGGCCAGCCGTTCGGCCTGCACCATCGCCGAATAATACGACGTGTCTTCGACCGCAAGGGCTGCCTGGTGGCCAATGGCAACCATGAGCTTCAGATGCTCTTCGCTGAATTTGATGGCGGATCGCTGAGCGAGCAGGTTGCCGGGCGGCGTGTACGTGTCGATGTAAATCACGCCCACGATGCCATAGCGCCCCTGCATCGGCACGCAAATCGCCTCGCGGACGCCGAGCTTAAGGATGCTCCCTTCCGCGTTCCACCGTTCGTCTCCTTGGGCGTTGCTCGTCAGCACCCCTTCCTTGTGCTGCATGACGTAGTCGAGAATCGTCCGGCTGATCGAGAGTTTTGCTTCGGAGCGGACTCCCTTCCGGTTGCGGCTCGCGGCGGGGGAAAGCTCGCTCGTTTCCTGATCGACGAGCATGATGCAGCCCCGATCAGCTTCGACCCACTCGAAAATGAGGTCGAGAATGCGGCCCAGCAGCTGGTCGATGTCGAGCGTGTGGCTGACGGCTAGGGCCGTGCGGTACATCACCTGCAAATTGCTGCGGGCGCGGGCGAGCCACGGGCTGTCGGAGGCTTCGGGCGGCAGGAACAGGTTGCTGCCGCTCTCGTGACTCAGTGAGCGGACAATCCGCGAGCCCTCGGCTTCGTGCGGGCCGATATCGACATCGTGCGAGATTCTGGCGCTCGAACGGTCGTCGGCATCGGTGAACAGGAGCAGCGTCCGGCCAATCTGCACGCGGTCGCCATTCTTCAGCAGCCGCTCGGTAATCTTCTCGGTATTGACGAACGTGCCGTTGGAACTGGCCAGGTCGGCGACGAGGACGCCAGCCTCGGTGCGCCGAACCTCCGCATGGCGGCGGGAGATTTCGCTGTCGTTGAGCTGGATGCGGTTCGTGGCATCGCGGCCGAGCGTGAACGATTCGCCGCGCACATCGAAGCGTTTGCCCCGGTCGCGCCCCTGCATCACGAACAGCGTGGCCATTGTCGTCGGCGCACTCCGTGTGGCGTCTGAGTAGTTCTCCGTCCCAAGCTCCGCTTGGGGCGAAACGAAAGGAAGCTCTGCTTCCCGGCTCACGTGCGCCACAATAGGGAAGCGGAGCTTCACCACATGTGTTCCCAAGCAGAGCTTGGGAACAAGCGAACGGAAAACGTCCCGCCGGGCCGGCGGGACCTACTTACGCCGCTTTCGCCGCTAGCTCCTCAATCTTATGGACCAGCGGCGCGTAGCGGTAGGGCTTGGCGATCACCTGATCCGCCGGCAGCGAGTGGCCGCGACGAGCCTTGCCGAGAATGATGATCGAAGGGGCCGCGCCGTCATGCTCCGCGGCAAACTCGGCTGGCATGGGACTGCTATCGTGTGCCTGGTGGTCGAGATCGAGCACAATCACCGCGGGATGGTGCTCTTCTGCCAGCTTCGCGCCATCCGCCGCTGCCGAGGCCTCGAAAATCCGCAGGCCACGCCGCTCCAGCGCCGTCCGCAGCACTTCGCGGTCGTCGGCGGAAGGTTCGACAATCAGGACGGCAGGGGCGGGCATCGGCAGATTCCTTAGGAGGGGTGCGGAGAGTACAAGGAACCGTCCCGGCTGTCAAAAGCGAAATGGTCTTGGTCAGAACCGAACGGGCTGGGAAGATAGGCAATCTTCGCGCCGACGGCACATGGAGTGTGCCTACTACTTACAAGACAATGGAATGTCGCTCGAAAAACTCCGCCACTGGGCCGAATACCTCGCGATTCGCGTGCTGATGTCGCTGATCCTGGCGGTCAGCATGGACACGTGCCGCACACTGACGCGGTTCCTTGCCTGGCTTGCCGCCGACGTCTTCGGCCTGCGGCGAAAGCTGACCGACGAGAACCTGGCGATCGCCTTTCCCGAAGCGACCGCTGCCGAGCGTCGCCGCCTGACCCGCAAGATGTGGGAGCATCTGCTGCTCATGGCCTGCGAGATCGCCCACGCACCGCGCAAGATCCACGAGACGAACTGGCGGAAGTTCATCGACGTGCATCGCAAACGGGAGCTGATGCGGGCGTTTTTATCGCCGCGAGCGAAGGTCGTCGTCACCGCCCACTTCGGTAATTTTGAAATCGGCGGCTACATCACCGGCTTTTGGGGCTTTCCGACCTACACGGTCGCCCGGACACTCGACAATCCGCATCTCGACCGGCTGGTAAACCGATTCCGCGAGTCGATGGGGCAGAAAATCATCCCGTCGCAAGGGACCGCGGAACTTGCCGACTCGCTCCTGGCCACCGGCGGCACGCTCGTTCTCGTCGGCGATCAGCACGCGGGGCAAAAGGGAGTCTGGGTCGATTTCTTCAGCCGACCCGCCTCGTGCCACAAGGCGCTGGCTCTGTTCACGCTGCTCAACAAGGCACCGATGCTGGTGACCTACGTGAAGCGGTCGCAGCAGCCGATGAAGTTCGAGATCGGCCTGGCCGACTACTACGACCCGGCCGAGCCGGGCGGCGACGACCTGGCGGGCGTCACCGAGCTGACGCAGTGGTACAACGACGTGCTGGAAGAGGAAATTCGCCGTGCGCCGGCACAATACTGGTGGCTGCACAACCGCTGGCGTGAAGCACCGACCAGCAAGCAGCGGCGTCGCAAGAAGCGGCGCGTGCCAGTGAGAAAAGCGGCGTAGACGAATTCGGAGTGCAGAGCGCGGAACTGGGTAGCAAACACTCGATTGGGGAACTCTCTCTTAAGTCCTACACGCTTGGGGTTCAACGCCAAGGCGCAAAGAGGCAGAGGACGCAAAGAAGAAATCTCTCTGCGGTCTTAGCGATATTGGCGCCTTTGCGTGGAAAGGAACTGGTCCACAAGGAAACTTAGGACGTCCATCTGGCAAGTAGCGGCTTGCGGCACGACGGGCCGGCGGCCTAGAGTGGCGTGATCCATTTTGAGGACCATTCCATGTCGCACCCTACGCCGCCCCCGGCAGAGTACAACCCGTACGCTCCTTCCGCGCCAGAGGCGACAGCGCTGGCCGCGCCAGTGATCGACGACGCTCCCGACCTGATGCGCGAGCAAATTCGAGCGCTCTTCGAGCGAGGGAAGAACGGCGCTGCCTGGTTCTACTGGGTAGCGGGGCTTTCGGCGATCAACACGGTCGTGGCCCTCGCGGGAAACGACTGGGGCTTCGCTTTGGGGCTGGGGGTGACTACGATCGCCAATGCCATCGCCATGGAAGGAGTGCCGCCAGAGCATCGCAGCACGGCAATCGGCGTCGCGGTTGTCTTTAATGTGATCGTTCTGGGATGCGTCGTACTATGCGGCTGGCTGGCCCGGAAGCGAATGCTGATACCGTTTGCCATCGGCATGTTTCTGTACTTGCTCGACGGCCTCTTGTATCTGCTGCTGGGGAACGTGATGAGCATCCTGCTGCACGGCTTTGCCCTGTTTTGCATGTGGAATGGCTTCAGTGCGTACCGGCAACTCAACGCACTGGAGCGGCAATTGGCCAGTGATACGCAGCCGATGCCGTATCCACCGGCTGCATAGAAAGGCATTGCCGCTGTGGCGAACTGGCTCCGAATCGCAAACGTCAACGAATGCCCGCCTGGAACCGGTGGTGAGTTCGTCGGCGGCGAGCGGATCGTCGCCCTGTTTAACGTCGAGGGGACGTTTCACGCCCTCGACGGCATCTGCCCGCATCAGGGCGGGCCGCTCGGCAAAGGGAAGCTCACAGGCTGCATCGTCACCTGCCCCTGGCACGGGTTTCAGTTCGACGTGACCACCGGCCAGCATCAGACCAGCAAGTCGCTCGTGCATCCGAAGCTGCCGGTCAAGGTCGAAGATGAGGCGGTCTGGGTGGATGTGGAGAGCTAATGCGGATGGGTGGCTGTGGGTCACGCAGCGAACCACGGT
>CAYLLN010000127.1:0-14160 GCA_964384375.1 uncultured Pirellulaceae bacterium | reverse complement strand
TATCCCAACCACCTCACGCCCACCAAGATCACTTTGGAAACCGTGAACGGCTACTTGACGCTGAAGGGAATGCAACTCGACTGATGCGTTTGTACGGCTTGGACCCAGGACGAGGTGTCTCGATCGTAGTACAAGACGGGACGCGCGTTGGCTGTTGTGGCTCGATAAAGTTAACAGTGGTTGATTTCGATGAATCTCCGCCGGCGCTGCTCGAGAACTTTGACAAGCAGAGTGTAGCAATGCCCTTCCAGATGCCGCTGGAGCGTTTCCGAGTCGATGCCATTGGGTTTCACATGGTGCGGGTCGAAACGTCCTAGGCATCGATACGCTATGTACATTCATCGAATCGTCATCGACGCGAACCAAATCAATGCGCGCGGCCGGATCGCCGGAATGAACTATTTGGAAGAACTGCACAACGCCAACTTGGTTGAGATTTTCCGTACAAGCACACTCGCCTCAGAGTTCATAAACAAGTACGCGATGGGCCAGCGGAAAGCGGAAAGCTTCGCGACAATTGGCGGAGTTCAGGCTTACCTTCCGGGATCGCAATTTGCCGATAGCATGTGGGGCAGTTCCCGCGAGTCTCGCGTCGTCGAATGGCAGAACATCGCCTTCGGCCCGCGAATTCCGAGCAACAACGACCTGCGCGATGCGCTACATCTGGATCAGGCGTACCTGCACGACGCAGATTACTTTGTAACGGATGATGGAAAACTTTTGGCGAGCGCGCAGAAGTTGCTAGCGGCAGGCTTTCCTTCATCGGTTTGCACAGCGGAGCAGTGTGTTGAGTCAATCAATGCGTATTTTGTAAAACACTATCAAACAAAGGATATCGGCGCATTGGTTTCGAGACTCGCGGACGCGGGGCCTATCTTGCTCGGCTCTAACAGCATCGGCGGATTTGCCATCGAACAGAACGAGGAAGCGATTTTCGGAGTTGCGTTCAATAGCGGCATCGCGGAAGTCTCTGCAAACATTCGGACGCGGACTGGGCAACTTACGTTGTCGATCAGCCCACGGACGCCGTTTGTGTTTCACAACCCGGAGTCGTCATTTTTCGGGTGCCGAGTCGCCTCACCGGTCTTGATTGGCGAGGAAACGCATTCGCACTTTGAAGTCATGCTCAGGGGCGATCCAGACCCTGTACTTGCGGGACGCGTGTTAAAGAGTAAGAGACTTCTGGTTGTGCGGGCGAAGCTATCCGACTCAAGCGGTAGAGTGGTAGTCGAAGTTGCCAAGGGATCGCTCCGGCTTCTTGGCGCTGGTCTGCGACTGCAGTCATAGAAGTCGCTCACCCATCACCATCACGAACGAGACTTTGAGCACGATTCCAAAACCCCTACCGCTTCCACGACCAAACTTCCTTCCCATCCGCAACCTTGCGGACGAGGATTTTGTCGTTCCAATCGACGGAGGCGAGGTGGGCGTTATGGGGGGAGAACGCGACGCCGAAGGCGATGTTTTCGTGGTCGAGGAAGGTTTCCAGCGGAGGCAAGTTTGCCTCCGGCGAAGAACAAGGATGCGGCGGCACACGGAGTGTGCCTACTACTTGGCAGGCGAGACGCCTACCCTACGAGCGGAGTCATCGGGAGGCTGACGCTTCCCGCTCGCCGGGTTGCTCGCTTACATTCGCTTGACCTGCGCCATTAAGAACGGGCCGTAGATCGCCAGGAGAATGCCGGCGAGAAGCAGCGGCGGGCTGATCGCGCAGAGGATTGTACCGGTGAGGATGGGCGTGGTCATGTCCCGGACGTTTTCATAGACACGAATTTCGGCTTTCGTGATCTTGGTGTCGTATTGCTCGTCGGGGTGGACGGTCCAGCGGATTTTCACGCGTTCGGGGCCGGCCGTCTTGAAGTGGCCGATCGCCGCGCCGGGGGTCATCGTCGCCACGTTGCGGGCTTTGTCGATCTCGGCGAACCCTTCGTAACGCCGGACCGCAGCGTTCCAGACAACCCGCCCTTTCCCCGCCGCGAGTTGCTCCCCAGCAGCCGTTTCGACCTCATAGCTGATGGGGACATTGAAGAACGGCTGCACCTTATCTCGACCCTCTTCGTCCGGACCCTCCTCTTCCCAGGCCGACGCCTCGACCGTGAGGGACGCCTGAAGCTCGTGCAGGCCAGGCTTGGCGAATACGATCAGTTCCGATTCGCCCGGCTGATCGGCGACGGCCGGAAAGGTGAATGCCGGCGTTTTCCGATCCTCGAAGATGTCCAGACTCATGCTCCCCCAAGCGGTCGCACAGGCGGCCAGAGTGCCGACACCCGCGAGCATCAGCGCCAGGCCGACGAGCGAAACGAGGCAGCCGGAAAGGACGGGGCGGCGTTTCGTCCAGCGGCGAAAGCGGCGAATCGGCCCCAGCGGCCGGGCAAGGATCGGTTCGTCGTCGATAAATCGCTGCAAGTCTTCGGACAGCGCGCGGGCCGAGGCGTAGCGCTGCTTCGGTTCTTTGGCGAGGCATTTGAGCGTGATGATTTCCAGGTCGCGCGGCACCGCGCGGTTTAGCGTGCGCGGTGGGGCCGGATCGCTTTCGAGGACTTGCAGCAGCGTGTCCATCCGGCTGGCGGCCTGAAACGGCGGGCGGCCGGTGAGTGCCGCATAGAGGATCGCCCCGAGCGAATAGACGTCGGCAGTTTCGCGAACTTCGGCGACGCGGCCCGCTGCTTGCTCCGGCGGCATGTAGTTCGGCGTGCCGAGGATCTGGCCCGTGTCGGTCAGGTTCGAGTCGCCGGCCAAATTCTTCGCCAGGCCGAAGTCGGTCACCTTGGGGACGAGCGACGCGACGTCGCTATCGACCGGTCCTTGCAACAGGACGTTCGCGGGCTTGAGGTCGCGGTGGATCACGCCCCGCTCGTGGGCGTACTGCACCGCCACAGCGATTTTGCGAACGAGATCGGCGGCCTCCTTCGGCGGCAGCGGACTGCGGGCCAGCCGGGCGGCGAGCGACTCGCCATCGACGAAACCCATCGAGAAGAAGTGCTGCCCCTGGTGCTCGCCCACCTCGAAGATCGGGACGATGCCGGGATGGTCGAGACCGGCAGCCGCTTCGGCCTCGGTGTGAAAGCGCTGCACGTCCTCGTCGGTCGCAAACTGGCCGGCAAGGATCATCTTCAGAGCGACGACCCGGTTCAGCCGCACCTGCCGGGCGCGATAGACGATCCCCATGCCGCCGCGAGCGATCGTGGCAAGGAGCTCGTAGTCGCCGAAGCGGGCGGTGCTGGCTTCGAGCGGCGTATCGCGTGACGCACTTGCAGCTGTTGTCGGCGAGCGCTTTGCCGGCGACGGCCGCCAGTCGAGCGTTGCCTCATTCAGCCGGGCGGTCTCTTCCGGCAGCAGTGTCGGCGTGTCGGGAGCGACCTTGGGAAACGGCGGCGGGTCGCTTTCGGACTCAGGCTGGTCTCGCGGCGTCGGATCGGGCGTCATGCGTACGGCCCAGGCGGTTCGCGGGGGTGTGGAGCAAGCTCACCCTATAAAAAAAGCCCTTTGCTCTCAAGCGTCTTGGGGATGGGCAAGTCGGTGCCGATCTTTTTGTTGAGCCGCTCGATAAAATGCGCGGCGAGGGCAGGCGATTCCTGCTCTTCATTCTGATGCACGAAGAAATAGAGCTTCTGCAAACCGGCCTTTTTCCACTGGGCGATTCGCCCAATCCAATCATCGAGGCGCGCGCGATCCGATTCGGGGTGGTTCGCGCCAACCCAGCGAACGAATGCTATTGGCGTGGTCAAACGCATGTGCATCAGGTCGCGGCGGCCTGCGGTATCGACGAGGACATTCGTGATGCCCTGCCCTTCGAGCAGGCTGTAGAGCTTGCTTGAAACGGCATCGTCGTTGTACCAGTCGGTGCGACGAAACTCGACGGCCAGCGGAACGTCGTACGTCCAGTTTTCGACGAACGTCAGCACACGGTCAAAATCCTTGGTCCCGAAATTATCGTGCATCTGCAGGAACGGCATTTCCAGCTTTTCCTCCAAGTGCGACATGTGCTCGACGTTCTTCTCGACCAGCTCCTTCACGTCCTTCAGCCGCCGGAAGTGCGAGATCGTCTGTTCGAGCTTGGGGAAGAACCGGAAATGCTCCGGCACCGTCGCGTGCCATTTGGCGAATGTTTCCGGAGGAAACAGCCGGTAAAACGTCGCGTTCAATTCGACGCAGTTGAACTGCGTGGCATAGTACGCGAGTTCATCTTTCACGCCTTTGGGAAAGAAATTCTTCAGGTCTTTCTTGTTCCACTTGGCACATCCGACATTGACCTCGAAACCATCCGATTTCGAAGCTTTCTTCAGCACCTTCGCCGTGTCGGGATGATCTGGCGGAATCGTGAAATCAACGTCTTCCGGATGATCGACTTGACCGAATTTCATGCTGTTCTCCGACCGGCGACAACATCACTGGGCTTGGGAAACGATTTCGCTCACTTCGTCCGGCGAGAAGGAGAAAATCGGACGAAGCTCGAGTTGGCATCAACCCTCGCCGACGAGCACGATTCCAGCCTTGGCCAGCCGTTCATTGTACCGGCGGCAATTCTCGTTGCTCGACTGGTCACCGCCCGACTTGCACAAGAGACAGGTTCTCTTAACGTTGGTTAGGCGGTGCGAACGATCGCACGCCGGGCCGCGCAACACCCTGCGCATCAAATAGCGAGAACGCGTCCCACAGTCCACCGTCGTACCACTCAGGGCTGAAGTAGTACACGCCGCAAAAATTTGGGTTGCGCCGAATGACGTTGGTGAAGTCGGCGATCCACTTCGCCTGGCCGTCGGCGCTCAAGGGATAGCCAAGAGCGCCATACTTCCATTCCGCAAATTGCCCTCCGAATTCAGCCGTGGCAGGGTATGCCGTCTCACAGATCAGCACCGGCTTGTGCAGCTCTTTCACAATCCTTTCCGCCTGTGTCGTCAAATAACGAACTGGCCGCTGGGAGGGCTCTTTGGCTGAAGAAGGAAAGTAGCTGAGGCCAGGATAGTCGAGGCGTACCCCGGCCGCGGTCATTGCTTTCCAGAATTCAAGGCAGTAATCGACATTGTTCCACTGGGCCAGGTGCAGGATGAATTTGGCGCGAGGTTGCTCCTTCAGCACACCGGCCTGTGCGGCCTTCAGAATCGGTATCATCCGCGGCCAAATTCTGGCGCGCATGTATTCGAGACTCATTCGCTTCGGCCATTCCTCTTCGAACTCACCGCAGATTCCAAAGTCGATCTCGTTGCCGATTTCAAACGTATCGATCTCGACCCCCTGCTTCGCCATGTGCCTGACGACGCTTGACGAATACGCTTCCACAGAGGCTGCCTTCTCTTCCAGCGTCAGCTCTTTCCACGACGCTGGCACCGGCTGCTTCACAAAGTCGGCCCAATCCTCGCTGAGGAAGATCACGAGGTAAGGCTTCAGACCAGCTTTCTTAGCTCGCAGTGCCGTTTGCGTGGCATAGTGCAGCCGGTTCATTCCCTCGTCGCCGACCCACAAGCGAATCCGCGCTCCCTGGCAACCTTGCGCGGCAAAAAACGCAAACGGGTCCACCGCTTCCTCGCCCAGTTTCCATTCCTTCTTGCTAGCCGACATTTCCAGGACATAGTTGCTGTCGATGCCGATCCGTGGGCTGTCTTGACCCAGCGTGCCACGCGAGGCAACAACGAGGACGGCCAACAAAATCAAGGAAATTCCAGATTCCCTGCAAGTACCAAAAGGCCCCCGGCTCATCGCGGCATCTCCGAGATGACAAGTCTGGCTCGATCACCTTTGGTCAACATACCAAAAAAGCGGTAGCGTCATCTGAGCGACACGCCGGCAACTGGTGAGATGTTGGTTAGCAGCACTTCGAATTCGAGAGGCGGAATGAATCAACCGCGACCGCGCCGCGCTGTTCACCGCTCCAACTTCCCGGTCCGAGTTTCTTACCTTGCGCCTTTTTTCCGCACGTTTGACCTCTTTTTAGTGCGTGCTTTGCTCGCTGTATTGACGACAACCTTTTCACCTCGGGAGGAATTCCCGACCAACCTGTCTCGCTCGAAAGCCGCGAGGCGCAATTCGTGCATGAAGCTCTCATCGAGTGCGGCCACCACGTCATCGGCACACTGGGAGAAACAAAACACTGCTCGATTGATGTCCCGCGCGGCATACGCCATTGCACCGAAGTAGAGCAAGGCTAATCTCCTTTCTCGATCGAGGTTGTGCAACTGGTCCACGACTTTTGCAGCCGCAGTCACTTCCTCCTCCGAGGACTTTCCCAGTATGTACCTTGCAATAGCGCCAGGCCAGTGCTTTCCTCGCAAGGTGCCGATTGCGCGTTCCAGTAACGTTACAGCTTCGTTACGCACACGCTCATCGTCCCTCATGACGCCCGAGAACCATAACAACAATTTTGTTCGCATATGACCAGACGAATCACCATAAGATGTCCGCAAGGCGCCGCGCCACGATTCGATGGCCTTTTGAGGATCATTTAGCAGCCACTCACAAACTCCTAAATTGTCGTAGAAGCACTGGAACATGTTGCCAAACCGCTCAATCGCTGCGACTGAAACATCGCGGGCCAGCGATATCGAACCTTGATTGAAGAGAATGCGGGTGAGGTCGAGATAATCGCCCCAATCTTGGCACTTGGTCAGTTGTTTTTTCGCTTGTGTAGCAGTAAGGCGCGCTACCATGTGCTGGATCCTAGATCGATTATTTTTGGCTGTCAGTGCATTGGCCGCGAGCTTCGTCAAGGTCCACACGACGAAAAAGGGCCGGGCTTGGGTCAAGCTCTTCTTGGCAATGAGGTGCAATTGGTCCCCTGCTCGGAAAGCGAGCGGAGCCGAAGCTAGCGTAGCAAGCGGAGGCCGACGCAATTGTAACTGCCGAACCCGCCTTCAACTGGCTGCCAAGCGGTGAGCACGCTCGCAACAGACCGGCAGGCTTCAAGTGATGTAGCCGCAGTGGGGCAAGAGTCTTCCCGCCACCGAGCGTGCATGAAAACGCCGCCACGGCGGCGTGAGTCTAGTCGGGGTGACAGGATTTGAACCTGCGGAGGAGATTGACGTAACTGGCGACGCTGGAAGTGGTTGCGGCGTTGCGGTGGATGGCGGTGCTGCACGGGCGCTGCAGGGAGGCGACACGGGGTGTCCGTTTTTGGCACAAGGTGACGTGGAACTCCACCGCGTTATCGCGGCCTGGGCGACTATGCCGAAAGCTGCTCGGCGGGCCGTGCTGGCGGTAATTGATACTTGCCAGACTAGCATGTAGCTGTGGTTGATGCACCTCACTTTGATGCTTGGTCGGCGTAACGTGATGGTGGCTTTACTGACCTCTGCATAACGAACGAACCGCTGGGCCGCTAGCATGCGTACCAGGATTCATGAGACCAAAAGGCAGTGCGGCGGAGCTGGAAGCTCGCCGCCTTCGAGCCGTGGATCTCCTACGGGATGGGAAGAGCAACACGGAGGTCGCGCGGCTCGTCGGTGCCGACGTGTCGAGCGTCAAGCGTTGGAAGCGCGCTGTGGCCCAAGGCGGTGTTGCCGCCCTGGCAGCCAAGCCGAATCGAGGTCGTCCGCCAAGGCTGACGCTCGAACAGACAGATGCAAACGTTGGCGTCCCTTGTGCGGACAGGCGCCCGAGCGGCAGGCTTTCGCACCGATCTGTGGACTTGTCGTCGCGTGGCTCAAGTGATTCGCGATCGGTTTGCGGTGACGTACCATCCCGACCACGTGGGGCGCATCTTGCATGCCGTGGGATTCTCACAGCAGAAACCCCAGCGGCGAGCCAGCCAGCGGGACGAAATGACCATCGAACGATGGCGAAAATCGGACTGGACTCGCATCAAAAAAAGGGACGGCGACGTCAAGCTGTCATCGTCTTTCTCGACGAAACGGGCTTCCTCCTCCAGCCGCTAATCGCCGCACCTGGGCTCCGCGTGGCCAGACGCCGGTGCAGTACGCTTCGGCTCGGCACGACCGCCTGTCGGTGATCGGCGCGGTCACTTTGTCGCCGCAGCGGCAACGCATCGGCACCTACTGGCAGTTCTACGACAACAACATCGTGGCCACTGATGTGGCTGCCTTTCTGCGGTCGCTGCATCGCCAGTTGGGCAGGCCACTGATCGTCGTCCTCGATCGCTTCAACGTCCATCGCAAAGCGATCCGACTGCTGCAAGAACAAGGGACAGAGTGGCTGAACGCCGAATGGCTGCCGGCTTATGCACCTGACCTCAATCCCGTGGAAGCTATGTGGAACTGCACCAAATACGGTGACTTGGCCAACTACACCCCCGATGATCTCTTCGACCTGGGAGCGGAAGTCGGTGACTCATTCGTTCGCCAACACCGCAACCCGGCCCTCAAACGCTCCTACTTTCAAACCGCCAAACTCACACTCTGAGTGGCGCATTCAAAGCGCAGAAGTCAGTAACTGTCGCGAGCGCATCGGCGGGCTGCTCAAGCACTACCACCGCCGTGCCGCCTGAGCCATTGCCCAGCGCGACCTCTTCCTCGCGTCGCTCGCTGCTGCGCACCCGGCGAGATTCTTCCTGGGTGGCTCCGCTTTTTCCTTCTACCCGGCCGTTTTTCTCTTGGCAATCCGAGGGTCGATTCGACCGTCTCCGCGTTGATTTCCACCCGGCCCTCGCCGCCTTAACCCGCGGCCGAATATTTTCACCTTACGTCCCGACGTGCCCGAATTGCTGGTCGTTAGAACGCGGCCACTCCTCATTGTGCTATTGCTGCCTTTGCTTCGGGAGCACTCGCCACAATGGTAATGCACTCCGGAGACGACGACGCTTTCCATCGGTTGCCATCACGACCAGTGAACACAACAAACCTTTCGCTAACTAGACAACTCCAAACCTCAGTTCCGGACGAGTCCTCAAACGACAACCATGTCGCCCGATTCATTGACCATGCGACGCCCGGTTCTACGCGAGTCCACCTGCGATCCTCGGTTACACATTCAATAATAAGCTGTACATCAGCAGGGCGTGAAATAACAAACTGTAGGTCCTCAATTCCGGAAAAACGTTCCATATAACGCACGTGGATACTTTCGGTCGCTCTCAAAACGTTGCTCAATCCCTTTCCAGTTTCACTGCTCGGTGGGATCGGCCTCCACAACTCTACAAGCAAAGCCGTGAGTCCTGCGCACGGAAGTAGAATCAGTGATACACTCACAATGTAGAAGCGGACGGATTGAATTTTAGTGCTCATTCCCAGGGTGACCATCCGTGATCTTCATACACTTCCTCGGTCGTAAACGTCTTCCAGCCTGAGAAGTACCACGGACAGTCGGCGTCAAGGTTCGGATACTGAACGTAATAAGGACTCGCAATCACAGTACCCTGAATTGTATTGGCGACTTCTTGACAATACTCCTCATTCGCTCCGACTTGACAGCCACCAAATACGATGATTGGGTTTGGGCCGAGGTATTTCTTGTACGTCTCAAAATCGCTGACTTGCAGTACTGCATCGCCCATTTTCTGTTTGTAATCAAGCCCGCTGTGGTCAAGTATGTAGAGTTTGTCAATGGGACCGAACTTCTTAACATACTCTGCTAGCCGATTCTCAATGTCCTTTGGCGAAGCGGTGGGGAGCGCGGCGGGGAATTTGGTCGCCCCTTCCCAAAGATTTGTGGCGTGCGCACAACCTCCTCTTTGGTCAGCATCCTTATAGTCATAGATAGCTACTGTATCGTACGTATTGTCACTCGGATCAGGCCCAGTCGGTGGGGAGGTTTTACGAGGCGGGAATACGGTTGGTACGGGATAATTGCCGCCCGTGTTCGTAGGGGGTATATTCGCTGGCTTTTTTACCAACCCGTTAGGATCGCTGAAGTTGGGCGGTGAATTCTCAACATAGCGACGTAGGTTGTTGTCACCCGCATTGAATCCGCTAGGGTCATCAGACAGGAACTGTGCCAAGGCGGCATCGTAGATACGTCCCCAGTTGTTTTGTAGCTTCGTGACTTCATCAAACGGCTTGCCCGTGAAGCCGTAGATCAGGTCCACGGCGCTGTTGGTTTCGGATTTGAGATTCCCGAAGGCATCGTAGAAGCGGTGGTTGGTGACGGAGGTTACTCCATTGCCTTCGTTGAGGTCGGCGAGGTCACGGGTGGTACCGAGGTGGTCGGTGAGTGGCCAGAGGACGTTGCCCGCCGAGCCGAGGGAGGTGACTTCTTCGGACGCCATGATCTGATCGACGCTGGGACCCCAGAGGTAGCGGTTCGTGAGGTCAGAGGAAGCTGCGCCGTCGAACTGGAGGGAGGCGTTGATTGACTTGTCGTCGTAGGCGAAGAAGATGTCGGTGGCGGCAGTTGCGCCGGGACCATCGGCGTCGTAGGTGCGGCGGAGCCAGCGGTTGAAGGTGTCGTAGGCGTATTCGACCGTCTTGAGCGTGGTGCCGCCGGAGTTCTTGAAGGTGACTTTTGTTAGCCGGTTGCGGTGGTCCCAAGTGTAGTCCTCGTAGGAACTATCCGAGGACTTCGTGCGCCGGGAACGATTTCCTTCGTCATCGTACGTGTAGGAGTACGTGGCGTCGGCGGTGGTGCGGTTGTTTGTGGTGTTGGTGTAACTCCCGCCTGTGCGATTGCCAGTGGCGTTGTAAGTGTACGACTCGTCGCTGTTCGGCGACGGGTGGTCTGCCGCGGTGACTTGCGATTCCTTGTCGTAGGTATAGTTGCTTGCGCCATCGACACTGTGGGTCATCGACGTGATGCGGTCCATCGCATCGTAGGCGTAGTCGTACAGCGCGAGGTTCGTGCTGTTCTGCTTGTGGTCCAGGTCAGTGAGACGATTGAGCGTGTCGTAGGTGAAAGTGCTGGTCGCGACAAGGTTGCTCGTACCTGTCGATTGGTAGCGAGTGAGGCTGGTGAACTGCCCCAGAGCGTTGTAGGCGAAATCGGTCCGCTTATCGGCGACAGTGTTCCCGCCGCCAACGTCCTGCTGGATGACCTGCGTCATCCGCGAGAGGTTGTCGTAGGTGTAGTCGTTCTTGAAATCGGCCGTGCCGCCGATTTCAGACGCGAGCGACGTGCGCATGGAATTGGCGTTCCAGGTGTGCGCGAACTCGATGTCAGGCGTCAGGCCGGCGATGTCCTGCACCTCCGCCGTCAGCCGCCCGAGATTATCGTAAGTATAGTCGTAATCGGCGGATGGGTCACTCGCCTGCGTCAATTGGCTCGCGGCGTCGTAGCTGAAGCTCAGCGTCCGGTCGAGCGTGTCGCTGGTCAGGAAGGTGGCGTCGGCGGTGATTTGGGCGACGTTCGTGTTGGCCTGGGTGCCGCCGAAGGTGATCGTGTAGGGACCGCCGGCAGAGCCAGTGACGGTCACGTTGTCGATGCCGGTGAGCGCTTCCAGAGCCGTTTCGACCGTGCCCGCGCTGGCGTTATAAACCAGGGCGCTCGTTTGTTCGGTGCCGAACGTGAGCCGGAATGTGCCGCCGGTGGCATTGCTGAGGGTGACGGTTTGGACTTCATTCGTGGCCGTTCCCCCTTGCGTGTCGGTCGCCTGGATCGTGCTCGGCGGGGGCATGATCGTGCAGGTGATCGTCACCTGCGAGACGTTCGTGCCGCCGAGCGCCCCCTGGAACGTGAGCTGCCATTCCTGCGTGGTCGTGTTTTGCGTTTTCACGACCGTCACGTCGCCGACGCCGATGTTCGAGAGGGCTTCGAGGGCCGCCTGGACGGTGGCGGCCGACGCCCCCATCGCGATGGACGCCGTGGTCTGACCGCTGTAGGTGAGCGTGAACGACCCCGCGCCGCCGGAGGAGGTGTACCCGACCCGCTGCACCTCGTCGCTCGCCCCCCTTGCGTCGTCGTCGTGGCACTCGCGGTCGGCACAGTCCCGCCGGTGATCCACTCCTCGGCAGTCAGGCGGTCGAGGTTGTCGAAGGTAAACCGCGTCACCCGCCCCAGACGGTCGATCTTGCGGACGAGGTTATTCGCCGCGTCGTAGGTGAAGGTGCGGGTCTTGCTCAGTTCGTTCGTCTCGGTGATCGGCCGGTTCAGGCCGTCGTAGGTCCAGGTCGTGTCGTTGGCACTGGCGTCGGTGAGCGTCAGGCGGTTCCCGTTCTTGTCGTAGGTGAACGTGGTCGCACCGCTCCGGGGATCGGTGATCCCGGTAAGCTGGCTGAGGTGGTTGTAGCCATACGACGTGACGCTGGCGGTCACGCCCCCGGCCCCATCGGGATCGGGCGTGGTGACGCTGGTGACGCGGTTCAGGTCGTCGTAGGCGGTCGTCGTCGTTTTTCCCTCGTGGTTCGTGACGGTGGTCCGGCGGCCGTAATCGTCGTACCCGAAGGTCGTCTCGCGGCTGAGCGGGTCGGTCACCTCGATCAAGTGGCCGGCCGAGTTGTAGGTGTAGCTCGTCACCGGGGCCGAAAGTCCGCCCGCTCCATCCGGATCGGGCTGCGTGACGGTCAGAACCCGCTGCAGGTTGTCGTAGGTCGTGGTCGTAACGTTCCCCAGCGGATCGGTGACGGATGTGATCTTGCCCAGCTTGTTGTAGGCATAGGTCGTCACCGGCGACGAAAGCCCGCCCCCGCCATCCGGATCGGGAGCGGTGACCGTGAGCAAGCGATTCGCGTTGTCGTACCCGAAGGCCGTAACTCGGCTGAGCGGATCGGTCACGCTGGTTCGCCGCCCCGCATCGTCGTAGGCGAGCGTGGTCACTGGGGCGGAAGCGCCTCCGGCTCCATCGGGATCGGGCTGCGTAATGGAAGTAACGTAGTGGCGGTTGTCGTAGGCGTAACTGGTGACGCGGCCGAGCGGATCGGTCTGGCTCGTCGTCCGCCCCAGGTTGTCGTAGGCGTAGGTCGTAATCGGGCTGGCCAAACCGCCGGATGAGCCGTCTGGATCAGGTTGAATGACCTGCGTCACCAGGCCGCGGGCGTCGTAGCTGGTCGTGGTGACGTTCCCCAGCGGGTCGGTCGCGGTGAGAAGCTGGCCCGCGGCGTCGTAGGTAAACGTGCTCACGGGGGACGTGAGCGGTCCCGTCGAATCCGGGTCTTTCCCCGTCGCGGTGAGCACCCAGCCGCGTGCGTTGTAGGCGTAGTCGGTGTAGTTGTACTCGTTGACGATGCTTGTGTTGGTCGCGTCGCGCGTCACGCGGCCGAGGTTGTCGTAGGTGTAGGTCGTGCTCGCGTCCAAAACCGGCCCTTCTTTGTTGGTAAGCCAACCGGCATCGTTGTAGGTGTACTCGATGCTGCCTGCGGGCCAGTAGCTGTTCCCCTCGACGCTGACCTGCCCGACGTTGTTGTAGGTGTAGGTGCTGCTCGGCCGCGTGAGGCTGCCGCCCCCGTCCGGATCGGGACGCTGAACCTGCGTGACCCACCCCCGGCTGTTATAGGTGTAGTCGGTTTCGTTCCCCAGGGCGTCGGTCACTTTCGTCCGCTGGCTGGCCGCATCGTAGGTGAAGCTGGTCACGGCCGCGGTCAGGGCCCCCGCACCGTCGGGATCGGGATCGGTCGTGCTCGTGACCCGGTTCAGGTTGTCGTAGGCCGTCGTCCAGACGTGCGATAGTTCGTCGGTCGTCGTGGCCAAGAGGTCGGCGACGTTGTAGGTGAAGCTCCGCGTGCTGGCGTCGGGGTTTTCGATGCTCGTGAGCGTGCCGGTGCTCCCGTTCCAGGTGTACTCGGTGACGGACGCGGACTGGCCGCCGCCGCCATCGGGATCGGCTGTGGTGATCGTCTCGACCTGGCCGCGGGCGGTGTAGGTGTAGGTCGTTGTGTTGCCCAGGGGATCTTCCTCGGTGAGCAGGTTCCCGTCGGCGTCGTAGGTGAATTCCCAGGTGTTGTTCAGCTCGTTTTTCCGCGTAAGCACGCGGGAGAGGCCGTTGTACGTGAACTCCAGGTCATTACCGTCGGGCAGGTATTGGCGCACGAGGTCGCCGGTGCTGCTGTAGCCGAACTTGGTGATGGGGCTGGTCTGGGCACCACCGCCGTCGGGATCGGCCTGGGTGAGGCGGATGGGAAGGCCGGTCGCGTCGCGTTCGGTCGTCGTGACGTTGTTCAGGGGGTCTTTGAAATACGTCTGATTGCCGAAGCGGTCGGTCTTGAACGTCCAGACCTTGTCGCGCTCGTCGGTATAGGTCCCCGTGGGGTTGACCGTCTCCGTGAGGGCGTTGCCGGTTCCGGTCGCCAGGCCGACGGTGAGCGTTGGCGTCAGGAGCCAGTCCCCCTGCGTGGGATGCGTGATGGA
>CAYLLN010000126.1:0-14345 GCA_964384375.1 uncultured Pirellulaceae bacterium | reverse complement strand
CCGGGCTCTCTTTATCTCGCGCCCGCCGCCTGTCCAGCTTTTAGGGTCCACCTCAAATCATCCCACTCTTACGTGAGGCACGCTCCCTGGCCGAACGACTTTCCGTTTCTATTGGCCGCTCTCATCAAATCTTGAATCTTCATCGACTGCTCACCTCGCGCTTATGTCGGAACTCCAGACTGCTCGCACGCAGTGAAGAGCCGCACCATGGTGGTCGGCCCGCGTAGCCACGGTTTCATGGAGAAATTCGCAATGATGCGCAAGCTTTCGGTTCGCAACAAGAAACAGAATGCGCGGCAGGCACTCTTTCAGCCACGCATTGAATCGCTTGAACGCCGCGAAGTATTGAGCGGCTTTCAAACGTTAGCCCCCGCCTATCTAACTGCGACTGCGCCCAGCGTGGAAATCACACCGCTTGTGACCGTAGGCGACACTATCAACGACAACTACGGCGCCGTCGATCAGTTTCCCTATCGAATGGTGGGCATTCCGGATGGCCTCGGGGCCTTCGATAACGGCGACGGCACCTTTACCGTCCTGATGAATCATGAGTTAGGCAATACGTCGGGAATCGTTCGGGATCACGGCAGCCGCGGCGCGTTCGTGTCGCGGTGGGTGATCGACAAGGATTCGTTGGAGGTGTTGGAGGGGGACGATCTGATCAAAACGCTGTATGTTTGGGACTCCAATCCCGCCAGTCCCACCTATAACCAGTTCGTCGTCGGCACCGGTGCGATCGCTGCTATGAATCGCCTTTGCTCGGCCGATCTGCCCGATCCCACCGCCTTCTACTTTGATCCGACGCCGGAAGCTCCCAATTCAGGCGATGAATTAGGGACTCATGCCCGGATCTTCATGAACGGTGAGGAGACGAGCAATGGTCGGGCCTTCGCTCATGTAGCGACTGGTCCAGAAAAAGGCACCAGCTGGGAACTTCCGTGGACGGGCAAATATGCCTGGGAGAATCACGTCACCAGTCCTTTTTCACAGGAAAAGACGATCGTTATCGGATTGGATGACTCCAGCCGCAATTTTTCGAGCGAAGGGGCCACGCAACCATCCGAGGTGTATGTGTGGGTGGGCGAGAAACAAGCATCGGGTCTGGAAATTGAGAAGGCCGGCCTGCGCACGGGCATCCTGCACGGCCTTCGCGTCGGACTGCCGGGCGGCTACGACGCCAATGAAGGCACAGTTACCTCGGGAGAACGGTTCGAACTCGTCGCGCTCAACGACCAAACCAACAATGTCGATTTCACGGCTCTTCAGCAGGAGTCGATCGATGAATCGATTACGCAGTTCCGCCGCGTCGAGGATGGGCACTTCGATCCTACGAATCCGGACGTCTTCTACTTTGTGACGACCGATCAGTTTGGCGGCAGCACTCGCCTGTGGAAATTGACGTTTGACGACATCACGAATCCGGAGGCGGGAGGGGTCATCGAAATTGCCTTCGATTCGCCAGCGGGCATCGATGGCGAAATGTTCGACAACATGACGGTCAACGGAAACGGTGACGTCCTGCTGCAAGAGGATCCGGGCGGCAATCCGTACCTGGCCAAAGTTTGGCAATGGGATGCTTCAACGGGTGACTTAACCCAGGTCGCCGAGCATAACCCGGCCCTGTTCGGCGCGGCCGGACTTGATCTGTTTCCGCATATTCCAGGCGTGCAGAGCACTCAGGACGAGGAGTCCTCAGGAATCATCGACCTTTCGCACATTCTCGGCGAGGGGTTTTATTTGGCTGACGTTCAGGCTCACTACAGCTTTACGGCAACGACCGATCCCACGGGCGAGTTGGTTCAGGCGGGCCAATTGCTGGTCATCAACACCAATGCAGCAACGGCCGCCCTCGACAACGGTGTATTGACGGTCGAAGGCACGATCAACGACGACGAAGTCTCGGTCGAGAAGAACGGTAGGAACTTCGATGTGCTAGTCAACGGCGTGCTGGTCGGCAGCTTCCGCAAGAACCAAGTCAATCGAATCGAAGTCAACGGCCTTGCTGGAGACGACTACATCTCATTGACCAACATGGGCAGCCTTGATTCCATCGTCCACGGTGGGGCCGGCGACGACGTGATTTGTGCCGGCAACGGCAGCAATCAACTCTACGGGGACGATGGAAATGACAAGTTATTCGGCGGCAATGGCGCCGACTTCCTGTATGGAGGGTCGGGCGATGACTACCTCTTTGGCGGCAACGGAGCCGACGCTCTGTTTGGCGAAGAGGGGAATGATTGGCTGTTTGGCGAAAACGGCGCCGACCTGCTTGACGGCGGCGATGACGACGACTGGCTCCTGAGCGGCAACGGTGCGGACCTGCTGCTGAATGGCGAGCACAATTTCCATTAAATCGCGTTCGTCTCTTCAGTCTCGATGCCGCGGTGTCCCATCGCGGCACAACTCGCCCCGGATCCGCCTGCCGGGGCGAGTCTGTTTCTTGGCGAATTACTTTTGATCGGGTGCCGGCCGGAGCAGCTTGTCGAGCAAGCCCATCACGACGCCGCGATAGACTCGGGCGAGCAGCGGGTTGGCCTTCATCAGCTCGAACGTGCGAAAAAGCTGCTCCCCTTCGGCTTCCGTCAACTCCGATTCGAGCGTCCGTCCCTCCGCATCGAGCAGCACCGCAGCATAAGTGAAGCTGCCGCGGCCGTTGTCGGTTCGCTTGATGTCGTAAAGCTGAGCCGAGTCGATGTCGAACTCGCCGGGTGGTGGCTCCTTGGCGGGCTCGGTTGCCCGAGGTTTGGTGCTCAAGAGCTTCGCGAGTTGCGCTGTGGCCTCTTCGACACCCGGCTCGGTGCCGACTGCATTGAGCGTGCCAGTCAGTTGCTCGAGCTTTTGATACTGCTCTTCCCGGCTGAGCTTCTCTGCTGTGACGATCTCCTGCGTGACGCGAGCAAGCACCCAATCGCTAGCTTCACGGTCGTCACCGGCACTGTCGGGATTCAGAAGCTGCCGAGCCAGTTCGGTCGTAATGTCGGCGGCGGCCAACTCGGAGATCTGCTCCTCGGCGACGGCGGCGGCAGTGGGGTCAGCCGACGATTCGATCGGCAGCGTGGCGAGCGGCTCGGCAGCAAGCTCGATTGGCTCGTTGGCGACTGCCAGCTCAATATCGTGTCTCCCAGCCGCGGCCGGTACAACGAACAGCAGGGCCAACATGACTTCAACGACGACCACGACGGCAACGAAGCCATGCACGGCTGCGGACAGGCCCCAACTTGCCTTCTGCCGCTGCCGATCTCGCCGTCGGCGCGGATTGCCGAGCGACTCGGTGGCAACGAGTGTGGGAAGGTCCGAATGCATTTTTCGGCAGGCTGGAAGCCAGCCCCACTATTATGGTCGATGCCGCGGGACTTCCGCCTTGAAGTCCCCCAAGCTCGACCAGTGCAGTCGCTTGTTCAGATCGACTTCGGTAACGACGACATCCCCCCACTCCTTGGCTGTCGCAAGCTGTCTGCCATCGTGGCCGAAGATTGCCGAGACCATCCAGTTCGATGAACGATCGGTGTATGTGCTGCTGACAACATAGACGTGGTTCTCGCACGCGCGGGCCTCGACCAGTTTCGGATTGCAGCCCCACACGGGGAACGCAATCACTTCTGCCCCGCGGTTGGACAATTCGCGAGCCACTTCCGGGAAAAAACCGTCATAGCAGACCATCATCCCCACGCGACCGAATCGCGTCTCAAACACCGGGTACTCGTCGCCCGGCTGGATGCCCGCTTCGATCTCGCTGCGCGGCAGACAGACCTTACGATACTTGCCTGCCACGTTGCCATCGGGGCCGATGAGCACGGCGACGTTGTAGATCAGATGTCGGTCACGCTCGATCAGCCCTGCGACGATATACAGATCGTGCTTCTTCGCCAGCGTCCCGAAATACTCGGTCGAAGGGCCAGGAATCGGCTCGGCACATTCGGCCATCGTTAGGCCGGTGCCGTAATAGGTGAACGTTTCCGGCAGGACGACGAGATCAGCCTTCTGCCCGGCGGCTTTCTCGATCAGCGGCGCGAACAGGCGGCACTTGTCGGCCGGCGTTTTCCCTTCCCGCGGCTGATAGTGAACGGTGGCCAGCCGCACCCTTCGTGGTTTGGGCGAATCGACCTCAGTGAGAGAAACATCGCTCCAAAGGACGCGAGCTTTTGGAGCCACCCAGCGAAGATGCAGTTCGACAATTGCCTGCGTCGCGCCCGGCGGAACGAGATACGTATCGGAAACCTCCGTCCAGCCGGACTTGTCGGTCGGCTTGTCCGTGGGATATTCCGGCTCGGCTCGCGGCGGCTTGCCGGGAGCGTACGGAGCGTCCGAGATTTCGTCGTGATTCACAGGCTGGCCGTTGGCGTCGCGCCAGAGCACGCGGACAAGTGCCGATCGCCGTGGTGACTCGACGTTTTCTGTATTCCGCCAAGCTTCGAACCGATAGTTCTTATCGCCCGTGACGGAAAAAGACTTTTGCCACCAGCCGGCGAGTCCCTCTCGATCGTCGGTGGAAATTGCCAGAGCATTGCCGCCCGCCCGCCCGCCGTCCTTGGACACCGTGAACGCCGGCTTGATTTCGTCGCGAGGAGCGGCGGGTGTCCAGTCGTCGGCCACCCCTTCGGCCACGAGTGGAAGAGAGCAAACAGCCAGCAGCAAGCAAGCGAGCAGGGATTGTCGAATCATACAGTCACTCCCTTGGCAAACCATATCCCAAGTTTTTCATGCAGCGGAGACGAACGCAACAGCAACTCCGTGAACCACGAGCCAAGGGATGGAAGAACAGCAGAATAATGTGGACAGAGCAATGGTAATTTGAGAACGAGCCATTGTTCTGCCCGCATTATTCTGCCTTCTCTCCTTGATCTGACTTGTGCCGAATCGCTCGCCCGGCCAATTTCTCGGTCGGTTTGCCGTCTTCGACCGCGACTTGGCCGTTCACAGAAAGCAGTTTGACCCCCGTGGACCAGGCCAGCGGCATGGTGAACGTGGCCTGATCGCGGAACGTCTTAGGATCTAAGACCACGATGTCCGCGAAGTAGCCAGTCTTGAGATGGCCTCGCTCTGGCAGGCCAAGAATATCTGCCGGCAAGCCGCTGGCAGAGCGAATCGCCTGGGCCAGTGGGAGCACTTCGCCCTCGATTGCGTAGTAGCCGATCTTCCGCGAGAACGTGCCGAATGAACGAGGGTGCGGCTGCGCGGCTGAGTCGAGTGGCATCGCGCTGCCGTCGCTGGCCGTCGCCACGAATGGTTCTCGCATGAAGAGCCGAACTTCGTCCTCGTTCATGCCGAAGCTCACGACCTGTGCCCCGCCGCGGCTCATGATGTCCAGAGCCACATCGAGCGGCGTGCGACTCGTTTCCTTCGCGATCGCAGCGAGGCTCTTCCCCTGCCACGATCGCTCCGGGCCAAAGTTGGCGATCACCAAACGCTCGCCACCGTCCCGGTCGCCGATCTGGTCGCTAATTTGTTTGCGGACTTTGTCGCCGCGCACGGGATCTTCAAGCGCCCCTTTCAGTTCCTTCCACTCCCGCAATTCATCGGGAATGACCATAGCCGCGAGCGATGTGGAACTGGCAGGATACGGATATTGATCGGCGGTGACTTGCTGGCCGGCTTCACGGGCGTCGCGCAATTTGCGGATTGCATCGGGCGCTAGACCCCAATTCGATTTGCCACTGACTTTGATGTGCGAAACATGCACGGGCAGCTTCGCCTGCTTGCCGATGGTCAGGATTTCATCCAGCGACTCGAGGAGTTGGCTCCCTTCATTGCGAATGTGCGAGGCATAAATGCCCCGATGCTGGGCGACGACTTCCGCCAATGCGACCAGCTCGTCGGTCTTTGAGAACGAACCAGGCACGTAGATGAGCCCCGTTGCCATTCCCCACGCGCCGTCGCGCATGCCGCGGGCGGTCAGTTCCTTCATCTTTGTAAGCTCAGTTGGCGTTGGCTGGCGGTTGGTGCGACCCATCGCTTCGGCCCGCAGGCTGCCGTGGGGGATCAGGTGCAGCACGTTCGTCCCGGCGCCATTTTCGTCGAGATGCTTGTAGTAGGCGGCCACATCGACCGGTCCCGCGCCGCAGTTGCCGGTGACCACCGTGGTGCAACCTTGCGTCAGAAAGTTGGCATTGAGCCGCGTCTTGGGCTCCAGAATCGGCCCGTCGCTATGGGAATGCAGGTCGATGAAGCCGGGGGCGACGATGAGCCCCTTGGCATCGATTTCCTTCGTACCGGCTCGAACTTCAAGCTTCTCACGGCTGATGGCGACGATGCGGTCCCCCTTGATCGCCACATCGCCGACAAAGGCTTCTTCACCGCTCCCGTCGTAGATTTCGCCGTTGCGGAGAACAAAGTCGGCCTCGACCGGATCGGCAGCGAGAAGCGAGATGGCGAGAAGACTGCAAAAGGGTGACATAAGTGCGGCTCAGATTGGCAATAGGGCAGATGGTGATGGGCTAGGCAACTCGGTGCTGAGTACCCAGTACCAAGTGAGGTTTGTATAACGTCACCTGACGCCAATCGCCACCATTTTTCGAGCGAGCGACCGCCATGACTGCCTCCCTCCGTCCCGTTCTCGTCACCCTGGCGGTACTCGCTTCGTTGGTCAATTTAACCTCTGCTGCCGATCGCTTGTCGAACGTCGTTCTGATTCTCATCGACGACATGGGCTGGACCGATCTCGACTGCCAGGGGAGCAAGTTCTACGAGACGCCGCACATCGACCGGCTGGCGGCCAGTGGTATGCGGCTGACCAATGGCTATTCGGCATGCACGGTCTGCTCGCCGACGCGGGCCGCGGTGATGACCGGCAAATATCCGGCCCGGCTGCACATCACCGACTGGATCGAGGGACACAAGCGGCCGTTCGTGAAGCTGACGGTTCCCGATTGGACAATGCACTTGCCGCACGAGGAGGCAACGATCGCCGAAGTGTTCAAAACGGCTGGATACGCGACGGCTCACATCGGCAAATGGCACCTCGGCGGAGAGGAATATTGGCCCACCACACAGGGCTTCGACGTCAATATCGGCGGCAATCACCGCGGCCAGCCCCCGTCGTACTTTTTTCCTTACGAAACGGCAGCGATCAAGCTGCCAGGCCTCTCGGAGGGGAAAGCAGGCGAATATCTGACCGACCGGCTGACGGACGAGGCGATCAAGTTCATCACGACGAACCGGGAACGGCCGTTCTTCCTCTATCTGCCACACTACACGGTTCACACGCCGCTGCAGGCCAAGCCCGAACTTGTGGCAAAATATCGTGCCAAGGCCGAGCAGCTGCCTGATTCAGCCCAGAAAAACGCCATGTATGCCGCCATGATCGAGAGCCTGGACGACGGCGTCGGCAAAGTGCTCGCGGCACTCGACGAGTTGAAGCTACGCGAGAACACCATTGTCGTCTTCACGTCCGACAATGGTGGCCTGATGTCGAGCACGTCGAACGCCCCGCTCCGCGTCGGCAAAGGATCAGCCTACGAAGGGGGCGTGCGCGTTCCGCTGATCGTGTCGTATCCTCCTTCAATAGCGCCCGGCTCGACCACCGATGTGCCGGCGATGAGCATCGACTTGTTGCCGACCCTGGTGGACTTGTGCCACTTGCCTCAGGAGGAATCGTGGCCAAAGTGGGATGGCGTGAGTCTCACTCCCGTGCTGACGAAACGTGGCGAAATCATGCGAGACGCTCTGTATTGGCACTACCCGCACTATCACCCAGGCGGGGCGACGCCCTACGGCGCGATTCGTGCCGGTGACTATCGGCTGGTTGAGTTCTACGAGGACGACCGAGTCGAGCTATACAATCTGAAGGAGGACATAGGCGAGCAGCGGAATCTCGCCGCTTCATTGCCGGTGAAACGGGACGAGTTGCTCGCGAAGCTGCATGCTTGGCGAAAGGAAGTCGGCGCCCAGATGCCAGTACCGAATCCGAACCACGATCCCGCAAAGGACCAGATGGCTCCAGCCAAACCAAAGCGAAAACAGGCAGCCAAGGATTAGACTGTCGGCCACACCGCGGCTAATGCAAAGACGACCGTGAAGTAGGCGAACATTCCGGTCAGCAGGTGGTACCCGGCGCGAATCCACCACACGGTGAGATGCTCCTTCACGTCAAGCACTGCCTGTAGGGCCAGTCGAATGCCCCAAAAGACAGCAATGTAGCCGCAGACGCCCCGGGCCAAGCCGCTACCGGAGGCGAGTTCCGCCGAGCAGAAGACGCTGACAAGTCCCTGGGCAACGATCGCCAGCACGATGTAGCCGCCATAGACCCAGTACATCTGCTGATGCAGTTTGGGCAAGGACTGAAAGACCGCCCGCCAATTGAGCCGGAAGGGAACCTGCGCCGAGGCCACGAGCACCAGCAATTGGCCAATGCCGGCGGCAAAGATCAGGGTGGGAAGCCAAGCGTGCATGGGACAAAGCGTTCAGGGTACGGGGTTCAGAAGGCGGTGTTTCGGGTTTCAGTTTGCTCCGATTGCATCGAGAAACGGCAGCACGACGACACGAATAAACGGGGGATGAAATAGCCAATAGGCCGGTGCGACAAGCACGGTCATCGCATACAGCCAACCGCGCCAGTCGCGGGCCAGGCCGAGCGAGTGGCCGATGCGCGAACGCTCGACAAGCAGACCGAGGCCTTGCACCACAAAGTAGATCGTCGGTCCGCCCCAGCCACCGCGGGCGGGAAGCGAGATCACGAGGTCGTGGACGATGCCACTCGCCAGAAAGCCGATGGCGAGCGCCCAGGCGGGTGAAACCACGCTCCGCAGCGGAACGAAGACGAAGTGATAGGTCAGGTCGCGAAAAGCCGTGTTCCAGCGGCGGCTCCAAAAGTCCGCGAGACTAGCCGCAGCAATAGGCCACTGCATCAGCGGCTTGGCATCAATGCCGAGCGTCCGCCACAGGCAACTCAAGAGGTGCATCAGACCAAAGTGCAGCACAAAGACGCAGCCCGCCATGCCGAGCCAGCCTTGCACGAGGTCCCACTGCGTAGGCACAAGGCGGACAACACCCCAGACCAGTATCACCCCGATAGCGAGCTTTGTGGCAGCGAAGCACCATTCGCTCGCTGCCGGTTTGGCAACTCGGGCATCGCGTTTGAGGAACGCTGCCGCGTCGAGTCCCGGCCAGAGGAGCAAATAGGCGACATGTTGCCACCAGAGAGCATCAAGAGAGGGCGTCCTCTGCCAGGTCACCCACTTGCAACCGGCATAAAGCGCGACCGCTAAGAGCCACATGAAGACCCACCGCGGCCAATCCACCGGCACAAACAACAGGACCGCTGCCGGTAACAGGACGAGCGGCAGCCATCCGCGCCAGGGCGGCACGGATGCTTCGGGTGAACGGCGAATGGACACGCTTGCCATATTGGCCTAACCGGAATTGCCAACCAGAGGCAACCGACTCGGCGAGCGGTAGGCGTCAGCCTCCCGATGGCTTGGTCTTGGAACGTCGCAGGGTTATCGGGGTGCTTACGCACTCCGCTCGCCAGGCCAGTTAGAGCACCGCCGCAATCGCCTCGCAGAGCGGCTGCATGTTCTCGTCGGTCATGCCGGCGACGTTGATCCGTCCGCCGTTGCCGACGACATAGATCGCGTGCTTCGTCTTCAGTTCATCGACCTGCATATTCGAGAGGCCTGAGAACGAGAACATTCCTTTCTGCGAAGCGAGGAACGAGAAATCGTGCTGCGGAGCGAGGCGCTTCATTGAGGCGACGAACAGATCCCGCATCTTGTGAATACGATCCCGCATGGCTGCAACTTCGTCTTCCCAGAGGCGACGCAGATCTGCATCGCCCAGCACCGCCGCAACAATCGCCGCACCGTGCGTCGGTGGATTGCTGTAGTTCGTGCGGATGCTAATCCGCACTTGCGACAAGGCACGCTGTGCAGCGTCGGCATTCGCGGTGACCAGAGTCAATGCACCAACTCGCTCGCCGTAGAGGCCAAAGTTCTTCGAGAACGAGCTGCACACCAGCAGTTCCTTGCCCGGCTTGGCGATCTCGCGCAGACCGAATGCGTCTTCTTCCAGGCCGTCACCGAAACCCTGATAAGCGAAATCGACCAGCGGCAGCAGCTTCCGCTCGTGAAGCACGTCGGCGATTTGTTTCCATTGTTCTGGCGTGGGGTCGATGCCGGTGGGGTTGTGGCAGCAGGCGTGCAGAAGGACGACATCCCCCGCTGGAATCTGCGACAGGCCCGCGATCATCGCCCGAAAGTCGAGCCGCTTCCCGCTCGCGTCGAGATAGGGATAGGCCTCGACTTTCATGCCCGCCGCGGAAAAGATCGCCCCGTGATTGGCCCACGTTGGCTTGCTGTGCCAGAGCTTGGCCTGTGGAAAGTGCTTCTTCAGTAAATCCGCGGCGACCCGCAGTGACCCGGTGCCACCGGGAGTTTGTGCGGTGACAACGCGGCTGTTGGTAATGATCTCGTGCCCCAGTCCAAACAGCAGTTCCTGCACATAGCCGTCGTATTCGCGGTGTCCCTCGATCGGCAGGTAGCCCTTGTTTTTCTCGGCCGCGAGGATTCGCCGCTCGGCTTCCTTGACACATGCGAGGATCGGCGTGCTGCCCCGTTCGTCCTTGAACACCCCCACGCTGAGGTTGATCTTCCGCGGATTCGGGTCTTTGTTGAAAGCCTCGGTCAGCCCGAGGATCGAATCGGGCGGAGCGAGCGGCAGGGTATCGAACATGGTCGTTTTCCTGGTGATTTCCAGTTTCGTTGCGCGCAAGACCCGCAGTCCATACCGCAGGTTCGCTGCTAGACACTTCGGGCAAAGCCTATTATCCTAGCCGGATTGCTGGCAGCTCCACAGGCCCGCCGAATGCTGCCGCCCCGCCTCTCCCGTCTTCTCCCTGCAAAGCAACTTTGATGGCTCGCAGAAAACTCGGTGTCTGGCTCATTGGCGCGAAGGGAGGCGTGGCAACCACCGTAACCGTTGGCCTCGTCGCCCTCAAAAAGGGACTGGCCGGCGAGCAGGGTCTCGTCACCCAGCTCCCGCAACTGGCCGGCCTCGATCTGGCCTCGTGGGCCGATTTCACGCTCGGCGGCCACGAAATCCGCGAAACGACGCTCTCCGAAGCGGCACAGCAACTCGTCCGCAACCAGCACGCGCTCGATGCCGACCTGGTCACCCGCTGCGTGCCGGAACTCGACAAGCTCGATAAAAACACGCGGCCAGGAACGCTTTGGAACGTCGGTCACGCGATCGAGAATCTTGCAAATCCGGCCGCTCGAAAAACGCGCGAAGCGCCACGCGGTGCAGTTGAGCGGATTCAGGCGGACCTCCGCGAGTTTGCCAAGAAGAACAGCCTCGACCAGGTGATCGTCGTCAATCTCGCCTCCACCGAGCCGCCAGTGGACGACGCCGGCCTGCCGACGAAGTGGAAAGAGCTCGATAAGCTGCTCGACAAACCGAAGCGACTTCCGCTGGCCGCCAGTTCGCTCTATGCGATCGCGGCACTCGATCTCGGCTTTCCGTTCATCAACTTCACGCCGTCACTCGGCTCGGCCCCCATCGCCATTCGGGAACTGGCCCTCGATCGCGAAACGTGCCACATGGGGCACGACGGCAAGACGGGCGAAACGCTCCTCAAGAGCGTCCTCGCGCCGATGTTCGCCGCCCGCAATCTGCAGGTGATGAGCTGGGTTGGCCACAACATTTTTGGCAATCTCGATGGTAAAATCCTCGACGATCCCGACAACAAACGGACCAAAGTTCGCAGCAAGGACCGCCTGCTGCACCACATCCTCGGCTACTCGCCGCAAACGCTCGTCAGCATCGAATACATCGAAAGCCTCGGCGACTGGAAAACGGCCTGGGACCACATCCACTTCCGCGGCTTCCTGGGCACGCCGATGACGCTGCAGTTCACGTGGCAAGGGTGTGATTCGCTCCTCGCCGCACCACTGGTGATCGACCTCATCCGGCTGACGGAACTGGCCCAACGCCGCGGCGAGCGAGGGCTCTTGACGTTCCTCGCCAGCTTCTTCAAAAGCCCGCTCGGCGTGGACGAGCACGACTTCGTCCGGCAGTTCCAAATGCTCGAGGCGTGGGCAGGGAAGCAAACTTCGGCAACGGGCAAGTAACGCCCTATTTCAGCACGCTACTTCAACACTCTGATCTGCACGTTGCGAAAATCGACCGGCGTGCCGTGGTTTTGCAGGCCGATGTAACCGCGGCGCGGACGGTTCTTCAGCTCGTCGAACTTTGTCACATCGGCCGTGGCGATCTTGTTGCCGTTCATGGCTACCTTGATCTCGTCTCCTTTGCAGGTGATCTCCATCGTGTTCCACTCGCCGGCTCCCTTGTAGCCCGAGTTCTCGGCAGCCACCGCTCCGTAGATCGAGCCAGCATATTGCCACGCTTTGAGCTTGCCGGCATAATCCGGCCCCTTGTCGTCGAGCACCTGGATCTCCATTCCCTCGACATACGGCTGCTGGCCGGGCTTCAGGTCGGGGACGCGAATGAACACGCCGCTGTTGCCGTTCTCCGGCACGCGCCACTCCAGCCGGAGGACGTAATCGCCGTACATCTCCTTCGTGCTCAGCCATGAGTGCCCCGGCTTGGCCATGAGAACGCCATCCTTCACCAGCCACTCGTCCTTCGGAGCGTCCTGCCCCGGCTCTCCTTTCACAAACCAGCCGTCGAGCGACTTGCCGTCGAAGAGCGGGCGGAACTCGCCGGAGTCATCGGCATTGGCTAGTGAAGCGATAAGCAAAACAGGAATGGCGGCAATCAGCAGTCGCATGGAAGTACTCCCGGGAAGGCCAGAGGCCGGTTGTCGATTTGGACACTCGCGACGTATTATGAGCGATTCGCCACCGTATTCCACCCACTGCTGCTGCCATGTCCCGTAAAGGTTCCGCGTTCGCCGGTTTGTCGGTCGCCATCGTTACCCCGTTCAAGGACGGATCAGTCGATGTGGCCCGTCTGCGTGAGCAAGTCGAGTTTCAGATTGCCGCCGGCACGCAATGCCTCTGCCCCGTCGGAACGACCGGCGAATCGCCGACGCTCTCGCACGAGGAACACGAACGGGTCATTTCCGAAGTGGTCCAAGCCGCCCGCGGCCGGATCAAGGTGATGCCCGGCACCGGCAGCAACAGCACGGCCGAAGCACTGCGGCTGACGAAGTGGGCGGCCAAGGAGGGGGCCGACGCGGCACTGATGGTCGCTCCGTACTACAACAAGCCGACGCAGGAAGGCTTTTTCCTGCATTACAAGGCGGTGGCCGAACAGGTCGGCATTCCGATCTGCGTCTATAACATCCCCGGCCGCACGGGCAAAAACATCGAGCCCGAAACGATCGCCCGGATGGCCGAACTGCCGAACATCACGCTCGTGAAGGAAGCGACCGGCTCCCTCGACCAGGCGTCGCAGATTCTCTGCGCGACGAACCTCACGGTCCTCAGCGGCGACGACAGCCTGACACTGCCGATGATGTCGGTCGGCGGAGAGGGCGTGATCTCGGTCGTCGGCAACATCGTGCCGCGCGACATGCTGGCGATGACCACGGCGTATCTCAAGGGGGAGGTGCAAGCCGCGATGAAGTGGCATCACAAGCTCTTCCCCCTCTGCCGCGACATGCTCGGACTCGCGACCAATCCCATCCCGATCAAGGCGGCGATGAAGCTGCTCGGTCGCGATACGGGCGAACTCCGCCTGCCGATGACAGCCCTCGAAGCAGCTAGCGAAGGGAAGCTCCGCAAAACGCTGACGAACTACGGGCTGCTTTAAGCCTGCGGCACGAATCGAAATTGCTACCGCATAACTGGCTTTCCTAATTCTTAAGCCATTCCACCGGCACTACTTACGAATTCCTCGCTCCCTTTGTAATTCCAAGCTAAAGTTCCAGAGTTGGGTGGCCGCTGCTTGGGCGGTCCCCGGCCTGGAACTTGGGGACGGAACGAGCGATGAATTGCCAAGATCTTGCCAGCCGCATTCAGCGTTTGCAGCCCGATGCCGCAGCCCGCGACGTGGCCCGCCTCTGCTTACTGCTGGCCAATTCGACTGACGACGTAAACAAACTGGACGACGACCGGCTGCTGACGACGGCGTGGCGGGAAATGGGCCTCCGCCTACAGGCCGCCACCGACCAACACGCGGCAATGACCGAGGAACTCGAATCGCTCGCCCGCAGCGACCCGCGCCGCTTCACACCCGATCAAATCTGGGTGCTCATTCGCGCGATCAAAGTACAGAGCCAGATTCTGCAGCTCTATGTCGGCGAAGCACTGCTCGAGACGACGTAGGTTCGACGGATCACCCCGACCGCTGGTCGGGGCTTTGAATCCCGCCGGGCCGTCGGGACGTACTTACGCGAACAGCTCTTTAATCACCTTGCCGCCGTTGGCGATCTTCATTGGGCGGCC
>CAYLLN010000125.1:0-14349 GCA_964384375.1 uncultured Pirellulaceae bacterium | reverse complement strand
GGCTTTGAGGTCGTACAGCTCAAACGCCGGACGGTGGATGTAGTCCTTCACGGTTCGCTTGCCGTAGAGTGTTTCCGGACCCTGGCGGTAGCGGTCTTGCCAGGCGGGGGCTGCCCACAGGTCGCTGGCAAAAGGGTATGGCAGGGGGGCCGCGATGTTCCAGATCAGCTTGTGGTCGCGCGTCCGCACCACGCGCATCGGGTAGTACATCGTGATCTCGTGGAACGTGTGGGAGGCGTTCACCCGGTCCCAGCCCGCGGGGTTCTCCTCGCCAATCGCGTCCTTCCACGACCGCCCATGCAGCTTGTGATCCTTGGGGAGCGCACCAGCGTAATCCAGAATCGTCGGCGTCAGATCGACGTGCGAAACCATGGCATTCGAAACTCTTCCTGCCTGTCCTCTGGCTTCTGTCATCTGTCCTCTGGCTTCTTTCACCACCATCGGCACTCGCAGCCCTCCCTCATACACGGTCGTCTTCCCGCCGGGGAACGCGATGCCGTGGTCGCTCGTGAAGATGAGCACCGTGTTGTCGTATTTGCCGGCCGCCTTCAGGATTTCGACCAGCCGGCCGAGTCCCTGGTCGATTCGCGAGACCGACTGGTAATACTGAGCCAGTTCGTTGCGGCAGACGGGCGTATCGGGGAGAAACGGCGGCACGAGCACGTCCTTCGGGTCGTATTTCACCTCGGTCACGCCGGGATAACCGCCGGTCGCCTTGTTGCCGAACGGATTGGGCTGCAGGTCGGCAGGCAGATTTGGATCAACTTCGAGATGCCCGCCGCTCCGGTGCGGGTCAGCCGTGCAGAAATAGAGGAAGAACGGCCGGTCGCTGGCCGCCTCGATAAACGCCTTGCTGTTGTTCGCCATCACGACGGGGTTCCGTTCCGGCCCTTGCAGCACCGTTTGCCAGGCGAAGACCTCCGGCGGCTCGACGTGCAGCTTGCCGATCCGCCCGGTCCGATAGCCCGCCTCCGCGAGCAGCACTGGCAGCGACTTTAAGCCCTTGTACGCACTAAAGTGGTGATAGGCGTGGGCGTGGCCGAAGTGGGCCGTCGCGTGATTGTGCATCCCGGTCAGAACGACGCTTCGGCTGGCCGAGCAGCTTGCCGTCGTGCAAAACGCCTGAGTCAGCCGCACGCCGTCCTTGGCAAGCGAGTCCAACTGCGGCGTCTGGATGACCGGATTGCCGTAGCATCCGGCATCGGCCCCCATATCGTCGGTGACGAAGAGGATGATATTGGGGCGGGCATCGGCAGCTTGAGCTATCCCGGCCGCGGCGAGAAGCACAAATGGCAAAGCAAGGCGCATGACAGATCTCCCGTTGCGTTGGAACACGGAAGATTATCGTTGCCGAGCTAAGTCGGCGAAATCCCTAGCCGCTCGTAGATACGCGGATCGGCCAGCGACACGGCCACCAGGGCTGCGCCGTTGAAGTCGTGGCGGTGGCTGTGTCCGCTGGGGACCGCAACGGCGATCGCACCTGCTGCCACCGCCGCCCGGCAGCCGTTCTGGCTGTCTTCAAGCACGAGCATCTCGCGCGGCGCAATGCCCAGTCGAGTTGCCGCCTTCTGGTAAATCTCCGGGTGCGGCTTCCCTTCGGTGATGTCCTCGCTGGTGAGGATGGGGGCGAAACGGGGGTGATAGTCGAACTGCGAAAGCACCCGATCGACGAACGCCCGCCGGCTGCTCGTGGCGATCCCCTTGGGAATGTGATGCTGCTCCAGAGCGGCCAGCAATTGGACAAGGCCCGGCATCGGGGCAAGGCGAGCCCGCAGGATTTCGGGGAACAGCTCGTCCGTCTCGGCCAGTAACTCCTCGACCGTGGCCTTGAGCGTGTGCGTGTCGATCATGATCTGTAGCGCCACGCGGCTGGGGCGTCCCATCATCTGATCGAGCAGCGCCGGCGTGAACTCGTAGCCGCGACGGCGGAGGATTTCCGTCCCGACCTCGACGTACAACTCCTCTGTGTTGAACATCAGGCCGTCGAGGTCGAAGACAACGGCGCGGGGACGAATCATCACATAGCCGCGACCAGTGGTCGCGTGGGTCAGAGGGTAGAGGGTAGGGGGTAGAGGGTAGGGGGTAGAGGGTAGGGGGCAGACCAAATACTACCCTTTCAGTTCCAGCCCCGTCAGCGTCCCCGTGCTGCTGCCGAAGCGGTCGGCTTCGATGCCCAGTCGCTGCAACATCGAGACATACAGGTTCGACAGCGGCGGCGGCTTGGCCGGATCGAACGCCAAGTGCTGACCGTGCTGGAACCCGCCGCCGGCCAAAATCACCGGCAGATTTTTGGTCGCGTGGTTGCTCGCGTTCCCCAGGTTGCTGCTGAAGAAGATGCTCGTCCGGTCGAGCAGCGTTTCGCCCTCTTCCTTTGTCTCCTTGAGCTTCGCCAGGAAATCGCGGAACGTCTTCAGCTTTTCGATCTCGACCGCTTTGAGCTGCTCGATCTTGCTCGGATCCTGACCGTGGTGGGACAGGTCGTGATGCCCGAGCGACACGCCCGGCACTGGCGGCACCAGGCTCGTCCCCAGGAGGAGCAGCGTGATGAGCCGCGTCGAATCGGTCTGAATCGCCAAATGAATCAGGTCGAACATCAGCCGGGCCTTGCCCACCACGTCGGCCCCGTTGGCGATGTTTTGCGGCGGCTTGGCATCCACTTTGGGCTTCGGTTTTTTCGACCACTGCTCGCCAATCGCCAGCCGCTGCTCCAATTCGCGGACGCTGGTGAAATACTCGTCGAGCTTCTCTCGGTCGTCGATGCCCAGTCCCGCCTGCATCCGCTTCGCCTGATCGCCGACGGCATCGAGAATGCTCCGCCCGTCGCGCAGCTTACGGGCCTGAGCCTCGACCTCGTCCGGACGCCCCTCCAAGAACAGCCGGGCGAAGACACTCGACGGGAATGAATCGGACGGCACAATCGCGCCGCTTCGGGTCCACGAGAGGCTGAACCCTTCGCACGAGAGCGGCAGGCTGGCGAAGCGAGTCTGCCCGCCCAGGTGGTCAGCCGCGAACTGATCGAGCGAGATGCTGTTCTTGAAGCCTGCCCGCTGCTCGGGGTGCGGCGCTGCGGTGAGAAAGCTATAGATCGAATCGTGGCTCGAACCGACTTCGGGATGCGACAGGCCGGAGATCACGGTCAAGTCTTCGCGAAAGTCTTTCAGCACCTCCAAGTACGGCGTCGATTCGTACTCTTTGCCGGCCTTCTCTGGAAAGAAGTGCGGCGCGTGCAGCCCCAGCGGCGTGCAGATGCATACCATCCGCCGCTGCACTTGCGACTTCTCTTCACGGGCCGCCGCGCGTCGAGGCCGGAGTGCCTCCAGCATCGGCAAAGCCATCGCCACGCCGCTCGCTCTTAGCAAGCATCGCCGATTGAATCTCTCCACTTCCATCTTTCACCCCTAATCTATTACCCACCTACTTTTGCCGGAACGCCTCGCTCTGCACGATCTCGTGGATCAGCGACCTCAATCCATAATCCTTCCCCTTCGCCGCAGCAACGATTGACTCGATCTCGGCTTTGTCCGCTGCCGTCGGCGCTGCGCCGGTTGCATACGTGAGCAGTTTCGTCGCGAGCGCCCTAGCAAGCAAATCCTTGTCTTCCAGCAATAGTTGCTTGAGCTCGTCGATGTTCGCGAACGCCCGCCCGTCAGCCAGCTTGTCTGCCGGATCGACGGACTTGCCGCGGTGATATGCCATCCGCCGGCCATCGACGATGACCGATTCGCCATTGCCCGTTGTGCGGTAGTACTCGCGCCAGCCACCGATGACGTCGAACGATTCCAGGGCGAAGCCGGGCGGGTCGATCTTGGCGTGGCACGCAGCACACGATTCGATGGCCCGGTGCTTGGCCAGTTGCTGGCGGATCGTGGTCGCGCCCCGAATGTCCGGCTCAAGAGCAGGCACGTCTGCCGGCGGCTTGGGCGGGGGAGTGCCGAGAATGCGGTCGAGTACCCAAGCCCCGCGCATCACAGGGGACGTGCTCGTGCCGTTGGCGGTCACCTTCAGGACGCTCGCCATCGTCAGCACGCCGCCGCGATGGCTTTCCGGCAGCAGCGTTACACGGCGAAACTCCCAGCCATCCACGCCGGGAATGCCGTAATGCTTCGCCAGCCGGCCGTTGAGCAGGGCAAAGTCGGACGCAACGAAGTTCGTCAGCGACAGGTCGTGTTTGAGTATCTCGTCGAAGAAGAGCTGCGTCTCCCGGACCATCGACTCCCTCAGCATGTCGTCGAATTCGGGATACAGAATGTGGCTCGGCTCGGTAAAGTCGATGTCACGAAGAGCCAGCCACTGCCCGACGAAGTTCTCGGTAAACGCCTGCGACTTCGGATCGGCGAGCATTCGCTCGACTTGGGCGCCCAAGACTTCGGGGGCGTGCATCTTTCCGTCTGCGGCGAGCTGTAGCAGCTCCTCATCCGGCATGGAGCTCCAGAGGAAATACGACAGTCGGCTGGCGAGGGCAAAGTTGTCGAGCTGGCCCGGCTGCTCGCGGAGGAACAGAAAGTCAGGAGAAACGAGCACGCCTTTCAGGGCCACGCGCATCGCCTGCTCGAACGTGTAGCCGCTCGCCAGTTTCGCCTCGAAGAGAGCGACCAGCGGCTGCACATCCTCGTCGCTCACGATGCGGCGATAGGCCCGGCGGCAGAACGACTTGAGCAAGCGGCGGGCGTCGGCCGATGGATCGTCAGAGACCACTTCGACGCGTTTGCTCGCGTTGTAGCTCGGTGCCGGCTTTTGCGGCAGGTCGCCAAACAGGCGACGATGGCTCTCGGGGGGCCAGGTTTCGTGCAGCGGGCCTTCAAACTCGATCCACTCGACAGCGAGCCCCGGCCCGTCGTAGGTCTCCGCCCCCACCTTGTCCACCGCTTGGGCCGACGCGAGGCCATACGGCAGCAGGCGGATGTGGTCGCGGGCCTCAAAGTTGTCGATAAACTCCGCCACCCGCGACTCGCCGGGCGGGGCGTCGTAGTAGCTCACGAGGTGGTTCTTCGTCGCCATCAGCATCGGGCCGGCATCGACGCGATAGACCACTGGCTTCTCGCCGCTTTGCACAGCGTGGGACGAGATGCGGAAGCGGTACCGGCCGCGGTCGGGCGGGTAGAACTGCGTGAGCGTGATCCCCTGCCACGCGGAGCTGCTGAACATCACCAATCCATCGTCCAGCGGCCGGAAGACCCGCTCGGTCGTGTGCTTCACGTGCCGCTCGTCCTTGAGGCTGACCCGCTTCTTCACGAGCGGCGGCTGCGGGCCGTTGGCAATTGCCACGTTCAAAGCCCGATCAGCCGCGTCGAGATACCGCTCCATCAGGAACGACGACGTGTGCAGGGCCGAGCCGACGTTGTCGAACCCGCCGGCCGACGCATCCTCCGGCAAGAGTCCGGTTAGATCGACATCGACGGCTAAGAGGTCGCGAATCGTGTTCTGATACTCGGCCCGATTGAGCCGCCGCAGGACGACGCGACCTTGAGCCGATCGCTGCGCGGCTTCCGCAGCGTCGGCATTGCTCCGAATCCAAGCCGTCAGTTTCTCGATCTCTTCCTTCGGCGGCCGCGGCTTCTCCTCCGGCGGCATCTCGCCTGTATGCAGCCGCTTGAGCACTGAAAGCCACTTTGCCCGCGTCGGCCGCTCCCCAAACTCCGGCTTCAACTCATCCAGCCGCAGTTCGCCTTTGGGTTTGTCGCCGGAGTGGCATTCGAGGCAGTGTTTGGCGAGGAAGGGCGCGAGTTGCTCTTCAAATACTGCTGCCGGTTCGGCTGCCAGTAGTGGCAGACCAGCCAAGCACCCAAACGATACGACAATCAATCGGACAAATCGCATAAACGCCTCGCCATGCGATTGTCCGCTCGCGAATGAGCCGCCGCAAGAACAATCATGGTTTCGTTGTCGATTGCAATTCCGTCATGGCCTTTGCATATCGCTTTCCTAGCTCCCGTAGCGACGCCGAATCGAAATGGACGCCGTCACCGTTGTGCTTAAGGTCGCCGGACGAGACGACGGCGACGTGCAGGACTGTTTTCGCGACCACGTCAAGCTGCTCGTTCACCAGCGGCCAATAGTTCGGCTTGCCGTCCTTACTTTCACGAGCGAGGAACTCGCCCAATTTGCCGGCAACGAACGGACAGTCCTTCACACCGAGCTCCTCGCGCAGGTCGGCGATCATTTTCGCCAGCCTCTCAGAATACGTCTTGGCCGTTTCCTCGCGGCCGGCATCGTTCTCTCCCTGGTGCCAGAGGATTCCTTTCAGCGTGCCGTCTTTCATCGCGATCTTGGCTCGCTCGACGGCCTGTTTGTAGAGGTCGCCGTCCTTTTGCCAGCGCACGAGGGGTGTGCCGCCGACGGCGCATGGAATCAGGCCAATGGTCACGTCGGGATCGGCATCGGCCATCGTTCGGCCAAACGAGGAGCCGAGGCCCACGCCGGCAATCTGCGGCTTGTCGAAGTGCAGCGGGTCGATGCCTCGGGCCCAGGTGTTTTCCTTGGTCAGCTTGAGCACACGCGGGTGCGGCGTCTTGTCCTGCTGCTCGATCTTGCCCCGTCCGGCCATGTTCGACTGGCCGATGAGCAGATAGAGATGGAATTGCTCTTTCGTCGGCAGTTTGATTGCCGGTTCGTCGGCCGCCGCCTCACGATGAAAACCAACGACCAGCGCGACAAGAAGAACGAAAGCCTCACACAGGGGCATGGAGGCACGGAGTCTGCATCGATTCTGAAATACGCCTTTCATTTCTTGTCGTCTCTGTGGCCTCTGCGACTCTGTGTTTCAGGACCGAATACCGATCCGCGGAGTGCCGTCGACCTGTTGTAAATTGCTGCGTACACGAATTCAATCGTGAGCGACTTTCGCTGGACGCCCGCCCGCCCCTGTGGTGTAATGGAGAGTCCTGCCCCGACCTCCCTCCCTTTCCACGCTGGAACCCAACGATGCGTGCATCCGCTCGCCTCGCGATCACTTTGTTCATGGTCACGTGGCTGCCGCTCGTGCTAACTGCCGCAGCAGCCGCGGACGAGAAGCTCGACAGCAAACTTGACTTCGGCCGCGACATTCGCCCGATCCTGTCGAACGCCTGCTTCAAGTGCCACGGCTTTGATGACAAGACGCGGCAGGCGAACTTGCGGCTGGACACGCTCGAAGGGGCGACGGCCAAGCTCGAATCGGGCGCAACTGCAGTCGTGGCCGGTAAGTTGACCGAGAGCGAACTCATTCGGCGCATCAATTCGTCCGACGCGGGTGAGAAGATGCCGCCGCCGGATAGCGGCAAGACCCTCTCGCCGCGCGACGTGGAGTTGCTGACCAAGTGGATCGAGCAGGGGGCCGAGTTCAAGCCGCACTGGTCGTTCATCACGCCAGTCCGTCCCGCGCTGCCCGAGCTTAAGCAGCACGCGGCCGCGGTGCAGAATCCAATCGACAGTTTCATTCTCGCCCGACTGGAGAAGGAAGGGCTCGCTCCATCGCCGAAGGCCGACAAAGTAACGCTGATTCGCCGCGTCACGCTCGACCTGACCGGACTGCCCCCGACGCCGCAGGAGGTCGATGAGTTCGTTGCCGACAACACGCCCGAAGCGTTCGAGAAGGTCGTCGATCGGCTGCTTAAGTCGCCACGCTACGGCGAGCACATGGCCCGCTACTGGCTCGACGCGGCCCGCTATGGCGACACGCACGGCTTGCATCTCGACAACGAGCGTTCAATGTGGCCCTATCGTGACTGGGTCGTGCGAGCGTTCAACGACAACATGCCGTTCGACCGCTTCACGATCGAGCAGCTTGCGGGGGATATGCTCCCCAATCCGACGCTCGATCAACTCGTCGGCTCGGGCTTCAACCGCTGCAACGTAACCACGAGCGAGGGTGGCTCGATCGACGAAGAGGTCCGCGTGCGGTATGCCGTCGATCGGACCGAGACGATGAGCACGGTGTTTCTGGGCCTGACGCTCGGCTGCGCGGTCTGCCACACGCACAAATTCGACCCGGTAACGCAGAAGGAGTTCTATCAGCTGTACGCGTTTTTCAATTCCGCCGCCGATGCGGCGATGGATGGCAACGCCCTCTCGCCGCCGCCAATCAAAAAGCTTGCTACTCCCGAGCAGGAGGCCCAACTCAAGTCGTTCGATGAACAGGTCGCCGCGGTCAACAAAACGATGGCCGACACGCTCGCCGCGATCGAGTACACCGACCCGATCGGCACGGCCGCACCGGCGTCGGTGGAGCCGAAGGAATACGTCTGGATCGAGGATGCCGCTCCGCCGGGTGCGCAGCTGCAGGGGAACAGCGAGTGGCAATTCGTCACGAGGGAAAACGGACAGGTCTTCAGCGGCGAAAAGGCGACGACCCGCAAGGCGAGCGATCTCTCGCAGCACTTCTTCACCGGAGCCGCTCCCGGCCTGAAGATCGGCGAAGGGGACAAGCTCTTTGCCTACGTCTATCTCGACCCGGCTGATCCGCCCAAGGAGATCATGCTGCAGTGGAACGACGGCACGTGGGAGCATCGGGCCTACTGGGGCGAGGATGTGATTCCGTGGGGAGGGCAGGGCTCACCGAGCCGCTTCCCGATGGGTTCGCTCCCGAAGGCGGGCGAGTGGGTGCGGCTGGAAGTCGAAGCGGCCAAAGTTGGCCTCAACCCCGGCGCGGTGATTAACGGCTGGGCTTTCACGCAGCACGGGGGGACGACGTTCTGGGATAAGGCCGGCATCGTCACCCGCACGCCGCAGGACGGCCAAGGATTTGACTCGCTGGTCGCGTGGGAAGCATTCGAGAAGTCGCAAACGAACTCGACGACGCCCGGCCCCATCAAAGAGGCGATCAAGGCCGAGGCCGACAAACGGACCGACGAGCAGAAGAAGCAGATTCGCGACTATTTTCTGCAAAGCGTTTGCACCACGACGAAGCCGAAGTTCGATCCACTACGGCAGCAGATCGACGAGTTAAACAAGAAGAAAACCGAGTTTGACGCGACGATTCCTATTTCGCTGGTGATGGCCAACATGCCGCAAGAGCGCGAGACGTTTGTGCTCCTGCGCGGAGCCTACGACAAGCCGGGCGAGAAGGTGACGGCCGCGGTGCCGAGCGTCCTGCCGCCGCTGCCGGAAGGAGCGCCGGCGAATCGCTTGGGCCTGGCGAAGTGGCTCACCGATCCGCAGCATCCGCTGATGGCCCGCGTCACGGTCAATCGCTTTTGGCAACAATACTTCGGCGCAGGCATCGTCAAAACGGCTGAGGATTTCGGTGCGCAGGGCTCGTGGCCAACCCATCCGGAACTGCTCGACTGGCTGGCCCGCGACTTCATCGAGTCCGGCTGGGATGTGAAGCGGCTGCAGAAGCTGATCGTCATGTCGGGGACTTACCAGCAAGCCTCGAAGGTGAGCAAGGAACTGGTCGCTCGCGATCCGGAGAATCAACTGCTCGCCCGCGGCCCGCGGTTCCGACTCGATGCCGAAGTGCTTCGCGATTCGGCCCTGTTCGTCAGTGGCCTGCTCATCGAAAAGCCAGGCGGCAAGGGAGTGAAGCCGTACCAGCCGCAAGGAATTTGGGAATCGGTCGCGTTCCAGGGGAGCAACACGCAGAACTACGCTCCGGACGGCGGTCAGGCGAACTATCGCCGCACGCTCTATATCTTCTGGAAACGGACCGCTCCTCCGCCGGGGCTGATGACATTCGACGCGCCGAGCCGCGAGGCGTGCGTCGTCCGCCGCAGCCGCACGAACACGCCCCTGCAGGCGCTGGCGCTCATGAATGATGTCCCTTATGTCGAAGCGGCGAGGAAGCTGGCCGAGCGAGTAATGACCGCAAATGGTGAAACAGAAGGTGCCACTGCTGGCTCGCCCAGCAGTGTTCCAGCTGACCGTATTTCGCTCGCCTTCCGCCTCGCCACGGCCCGCCAGCCCTCAGCCGATGAGCTGGCGATTCTTAGCGAGACGTACCAAGCCCACCTAACGAAGTACCAGGCCGACAAGCCGGCAGCTGAGAAGCTGCTGGCGATCGGCGAAGCGAAGCGGAACGAATCGCTCGACGTGGCCGAACTGGCCGCCTGCACGCTCGTTTGCAATTTGATCCAGAACCTCGACGAAGTCGTGACGAAGGAATAGCCATGAATCCGCTTGAGCAACACGCCCTGCAAGAAACCCGCCGCTTCTTCTTCGGCCGCATGGCTGCCGGCATTGGGACGGCGGCGCTCGGCTCGCTGCTCAACCCGCGGCTCCTGGCGGGCGATGCGCTACCGGCCGGGCAAGAGCAGCTGGCCACGCTCGGCCACCTGCCGCAATTGCACCACGCGCCGAAGGCGAAGCGGGTGATCTGGCTCTTCATGGCCGATGGGCCGAGCCAGCTCGATATGTGGGACTACAAGCCCAAGCTGAGCGAGTATTTCGACAAGGATCTGCCCGACAGCATCCGCATGGGACAGCGGATCACGACGATGACCAGCGGCCAGGCCCGCCTGCCGGTCGCGCCGTCGAAATTCGCGTTCAACCAGCACGGCCAAAACGGCACGTGGGTGAGCGAACTGCTGCCGAATCTGGGGGGCGTCGTCGATGACCTCTGTCTCATCAAGACGATGAACACGGAGGCAATCAATCACGACCCGGCCATCACCTACATTCAGACCGGCAGCCAGATTCCCGGCCGGCCGAGCATGGGAGCCTGGCTCAGCTACGGCATCGGCAGCCCGAATCAAGACCTGCCGGCGTATGTCGTGCTGCACTCGCGGATCGCCGCCGGCAGCCAGACGCAGGCCCTCTTTGCCCGCCTGTGGGGCGCGGGCTTCCTGCCGAGCAAGCATCAGGGGGTCGCCCTGCGGTCGATCGGCGACCCGGTGCTGTACCTGTCGAATCCCGACGGTGTCGATCAAGCGACGCGGCGGCAGATGCTCGACGGCCTCGCGAAGCTCAACCAGAAGCGATTGGAAGAGCAGGGGGATCCGGAAATCGCCGCCCGCATCGCCCAGTACGAGATGGCGTTCCGGATGCAGATGTCGGTCCCTGAGCTGACAGACATTTCCGGCGAGCCGCAGAGCACGCTCGACCTATACGGCCCCGAGGTGAAGGACAAAGGGACGTTCGCCTACAACTGCCTGCTGGCACGCCGCCTCGCCGAGCGCGGCGTCAGGTTCACGCAGGTCTTCCTCCGCGGCTGGGACCATCATGGCAGCCTGCCACAAAACATCCCGCAGCTTTGCAAGGCGATGGACCAACCGGCAGCGGCTCTGATCAAAGACCTGAAGCAGCGCGGCATGCTCGACGACACGCTCGTCGTGTGGGGGGGCGAATTCGGCCGCACCGTCTATAGCCAGGGGACGCTGAACAAGGACACCTACGGCCGCGACCACCACCCGCGCTGCTTCACGATGTGGATGGCCGGCGGCGGCATCAAGCCGGGCGTCGTCCACGGCCAAACCGACGACTTCAGCTACAACGTCACCGAGAAGCCGGTGCATATTCACGACCTGAACGCGACGATCCTGCACTGCCTGGGCATCCATCACGAGCGGCTGACGTTCCCCTTCCAAGGCCGCGACTTCCGGCTAACGGATGTGCATGGGAATGTGGTGAAAGAGATTTTGGCGTAGAGGGTAGAGGTTTTGGGCGATGGTGATGCGCAGTGCTGCGGCAGCGCATCGACTATCTTGGTTCACATGCCCGCCGCTACCGACACCGCCGAACCATTCGATCCCTCGCTCGGCTCATTCCTGTTTCACAAGGCCTTCGAGCAGCTCGCGACCGGACTGCGGTGGATGTTTTGGGGGCTCGTGCTGCAACTCATCGGCGGCGCGGCGGGACTTGCGTGCTTGCCGTTCCTGCGCGGCGGCGGGGTGCCGGCCATTGTGCTCACGGTCATGCCGATCGTGCTGATGCTCTTTGGAACCGGCGGCATGCTGCTGGTCTGGGGCGAGCACAAATGCCTGCACCTGACGCTGCCGCTGGGGATGACGCACCTTCTGCCTGGGCGGAATCTGCTGCGGGCGGCCTATTGTTGCCTGCTCGGCGGATTTGTGCTCCGGTTTGCCCGGGCGTGGATTCCGCGCGGGCCGCTTCGGGCGATTACGATTCCGCTGGAACTGGCCAGCCTCGTACTGCTCCTCTTGTTCCTGCGCAAGATGGCCGGAGTCATCATGCGGCAGGACTTGCGGCGGTTCATCGACCTTATTTTCGCCCTGAGCGTCGCTGCGGTCGGCTCGGTCATCGCGATAGTCGCAGTGCAGCGACTGGATGCCAAACCGGGGCCGGTGGTCGCGATCGGCCTCGTGGTTCTGGCGGCCGTACTCGTGCTCTCCGTGCCGATTTGCTACGCCGTCCTCTTGTGGCGAATGGGAACGGCTGCCCGCGGCTTCGCCGAGTTCCTGGCGCACGACGACGGCGACGAACTGGCCGATGGCGCTATTGACCAAGCTTCTGAAAATCAATTCGCCGATCGGCCAGCACTGCAACGATAAGTCCTCCGAGTGCCGCCGCCCTGACGACGCCCGTGAGAAAACCGATCGCTCCGAGGGCGTTGGAAACCAAGAGACCGCCCTGCCGCTGCGGGCCGAGCGTGCGGTAGATGACTGGCTCGACAACGGACTGTAGGAGCGTGATCGCCACGAGCGCCGCCAAGGAGATGGCGGCAATCGTCAGGGCCTGCGGCGCATGGCGGCGGTACACGAGGCAAGCAACAAGGCCCGCGACGCAAACTCCGAAGTAGAGCAGGTTGGTCATGCTGTCCCTATTTGTACGAGAGGGCGGAGTCGTGCGAAAGGACAAAACCTTACCGCGAATTCTCTGTCTTGCCGTGACGCTCGATTTTAAGCAGAGGCGGACGGCCGCGCCGAGCGCCGCGGACGCTTCGCCCCCGGCGCCTTCTCGGCCTGCCCCATGATCTCGTACAGAAACCGGCTGGGGATGCTGTCGCGCGGCTTGCCCCATTTCATTCGCGTCAGTGAGAGCGAGAGCGTCAGCCGCTCCTGCGCCCGCGTAATGCCGACGTAGCAGAGCCGGCGTTCTTCGTCCACGTCGTCGCCGTTTTCCTTCAGACTGCGATGGTGCGGCAGGATGCCCTCTTCCAGACCGACCATATAAACGTGCGGAAATTCGAGCCCCTTGGCCGAGTGCAGCGTCATCAGGGCCACCGCATTGCGGGCAAGTTGCTTCTCCTTGTCGTCCCCCATGTCTTGCTGGCCGAGGGCGACTTCGTCGATAAAGTCCCCGAGATTCGGCTGCTTCGCGGCTTGCTCGTAGGCGCCCAGAGCGTTCACGACATCCTCGACCGATTGCCAGCGGGCCTCCTGTTCCTGCGGATCGGGATATAGCCGCTTGATTTCGTTCTGATAGCCGATCTCGGCGATCAGCCGGCGAACCAGATCGACGAGCGGGCGAGTGTGCAGGGCCTCATCGTGGTAGCGGCGAATGAGATCAACAAATCGGGCGATAGCAGACCGTGCATTGGCGGGCAGATTCAAACCAGCCGGTTCATTTCCAGGGCCATTATCTAGCAGTGGCGTGTGGCCCCGCGTTCCTTCGTTCAGGGCCGTCCACACCGGCACGCCGCGACTGGTTGCATCCTTCAGGATCAGCTCGACCGTCTTCTCGCCGATGCCACGCGGCGGATTGTTGATCACCCGCAGCAGGCTCACCTCGTCGCGCGGATGAACGATCGCTTTGAGATATGCCAGGATGTCCTTGACCTCCTTCTTGTCGAAGAACGACTGGCTGCCAAGGATGACATAGGGAATCTTCGCCTTCCGCAGTTCCGTCTCGAACGCTCGCGGCTGCTCGTTGGTGCGAAAGAGAATGGCGAAATCCCGCGGCTCCAGTTTTTCCGACTCAATCCGGCGGCGAATATCGGCTACGGTGGACTGGGCCTCGACAGTTTCATTCTCGTATTGCTCGATTCGCGGCCGCTCGCCGCCGGCGCGGGCTGCTTTCAGTTCCTTGTCGTGACGCAGCGTGTTAAACCCAATCAACTTGTTGGCGAAATCGAGAATCGCTGCCGTCGAACGATAATTCCATTCCAGGCGGATCACCTTGGCATCCGGCCAGTCCTTGCCGAAGCGGAGAATATGCTCGACCTCCGCGCCGCGCCAGCCATAGATCGACTGGTCGTCGTCCCCCACCACGCACAAGTTGCGGTGCTCGGCCGCGAGCGCCTTGATAATGCGATACTGCACGCCGCTCGTGTCCTGGTATTCATCGACGAGCAAATGATCGAAGAGCGACGCCTCTTCGCGGCGGGCGACGGCGAATTTCTCGAACAGTTCCTCCGTGCAAAGGAGCAAGTCGTCGAAATCGACCGCGCCGGCGTTCTGCAGCGCCTTCTGATAGCGACGGTAGCCCATCGAGGCCAGGTGTTCCTTGTCGTCGCGAGCGGCGCGGGCAGCTTCCGGC
>CAYLLN010000124.1:0-14568 GCA_964384375.1 uncultured Pirellulaceae bacterium | reverse complement strand
CCGGGCTCTCTTTATCTCGCGCCCGCCGCCTGTCCAGCTTTTGGGGTCCACTTCACTCCGCGTGGACATGCGCGGCGGAGTGCAAGCCTGACAACAGGCTTCTGGCTTCCAGCGACTCCACACCGAGCAGCGTGTTCTTGGTCCATGAATTGAATTTCCGTGACATAGTTGCACTGTTCCTTTGACGGCCGTACCGTCAACTGTTTTTGGTCGCTGAAAGGGTTCGTTCGAAAAGAGTGAGTCGTATTCGAGGCCGCGACAACTTGCCTCCGCTCGTATCTCACTGAGGCCAATCCTAGGAAATGCCTGTAGCCAGGTATGCCGGGGAAAGCCCGGAATGCACTTAATTACTTCTCACTACGGTGGCCGCATTCAAAAGAGACTTGGCGCCGGCTGAAGCCAAATTTCAGCGAAGCGAGTCTCCGTTTCGAAGTCGTGCTAGCGGTCGCTGCTGGGGGACGACGGCCCCGATGCCAAGAGGCCAGTGTCCATGGCAAGTTGAGTCATCTCCGCCCGGCTGCGTAAACCAAGTTTGGACATCATCCTTGCGCGGTACGACTCAATGGTTTTCACACTCAACTGCAGCTGATCTGCGATGGCTTGATTCGTATGCCCTTGGGCGATGAGGACCAGCACTTCGCGTTCCCGATCGCTCAAGGCATTCAGAGGGCTCTGAGCCGGTTGTGTTTTCGAATGAGCGGCGCGATTGTCGCTTGTCAGCGCCGCCTGAGTGAAAACGCGTCCCCGTGCGACGCACCGAATCGCATCGAGCAACTCAGTATCCGCGGCCTTTTTTACTACATAGCCTAAAGCACCGGCCGCCATCGCGGCCCGAAAATACGCGGGATCGTCGTGCATGGTAAGCACCACCACTCGCGTCTGAGGAAGCTCCTTCATGAGAGAAGTTATTACCATCGCCCCCGTACCGCCCGGCATCGATAGGTCGAGCGTAACGACATCTGGCTTTAATTCGCGCGCCTTGCTCAAAGCTTGCTGATGGTCGGCGGCCTCGCCCACGACTTCCATGTCGCGCTGGGTATTGATGAGCAGCCGCAGCCCTGTGCGCAGCACGGCATGATCGTCGGCTACTAGAACCCGCGTTTTCGACATTCGACTAGACTTTGGGTATCAGGGGGATGTTGATCGTCACACTTGAACCTGCACCTGGGGAAGACTGGATGTTTGCCTGGCCACCAACGAGCCAGGCCCGCTCACGAATGCTGGATAAGCCAAAGAACCCGTCGCCATCGTCTTTCGGTCGCTCGACAGTCGAGTCGAATCCACAGCCGTTATCTTCGACGACGAGTGTCACTGTGTCGCCGTGGCAACGGATGATGAGTCGAATCCGGGATGCTGCGCCGTGTCGGATGGCGTTGGTGACTGCCTCCTGCGCGATCCGATACAGGGTTGTTTCCACATCGGTCGGTAGCCGTGAATCATCAGGACACGCAAGTTCCAGCGAGGCCTCTACGTCCTGGATCGACCGCACATCTTCCAAAAACCGCTCCAGCGCTGGAATCAGTCCAGCGTCGTCCAGCACCGCCGGCCTCAATCCTCTAGCTAACCGCCGGATTTCGTCATGGGTCTCGCCACCCAGACGGCGCAATTCCCGCACTTGGGTCTGCACTTGACCGTCCGTCGATGATTCTTCGATCGCGCGCAAACCAACGAGCATGCATGTCAGCCCTTGTCCGATGCCGTCGTGCAAGTCGCGAGCAATTCGGCCACGCTCGGTCTCTTGAGCCGAAAGTGCCAGAGCCAAAAGCCGTTGCCGCGATTCGGCCAGCTGCCGTAACGGCTGAACAGCCAGTTTCCACAGCAATGGGGCCAAAATAATTGTCAGGAGACAAGCGTCCCATAACGCGGCAGATCCAAAGCTGCTGTTGGCCGGCAAAAGCACCGGTAGCACAAACATCACCGCAGCTTCGACTGTGAAAACGGTCACCAATACAAGCAAGAACACTCGCCAGGGCCGGAATTTCTGCAGCGCTGGAAGTTCTCGATGAGGCATACGAAGGGCACAATCTGCAGGTTACTGAAACAGCGGTGGATGGTTGGCGTGCTGACCGCTTGAATTGCCGCGAGGAACTCGCAGTGGCGCAGCGAGGCACTCCGGCCGCACTTGGCAACCGGAGTGCAAGGTCGTTGTCATGTCTACAACCGATCCATCGTAACCGTTGCCACGGCGCACTGGCCATTTTAACGCTTGCGAACAGTCTTCCCGAGCAGGGTTTCCACCGAGTCAGCCAGCGATAGGTCGTCAAATTCACTCATCAGGTCCGTCAGTGCTTCATCATGAATATGGCCCATGTCCTTCACGCGGACCGAATCGAGGTCTCGGCTTGGCCCTCTCGGTCGATCGTCCGCAGCGGACTTTCGCGAGGCGTTGGAGTTAGCCAGCGTGGCGGCGATCGATCTTCCGCGGCCCGTTGCGACCCGGGCGGTGGCTCGGGCCTCGTCGCGCGGAGCGTACGGAGTGCCTGCTTGAGTGCGATGCAACGCGGTACCGGAGGGCAAAGGATCAGCAATGCCCTGCGGGTTTCGGTTGGCGACTGCGAGCGCAAAACTGGAATTGGCCCGTTGACTGTCTTTTGTCCGCGTCGCCGCTGCGTCGTATTGATAAACACGATCGGTTCCCGCATCGACAATCCAGATGTGGTTGACGTCGTTCGGATCGATGGTCAGGCCGGTCGGACGGGAATTTTCGGCATCGATCTTCCAGTTCCCTTCCAGTTTTCCGCCAATCGAATAACGGAAGACCTTATCCACCGACGCCGTATCGTCAACGACCCACAAATGTTCGCCATCGGTCGTCACGTCCATCGGATTGCGGTTGCCATGCGCGAGGCCAAAGCTGCTGGTCGGCTTGGCAACACCCCACCGCCGCTCGGCGGCGCCAGCAAAGACAAAGACCTTGTCATTTTCGCGATCGACGATCCACAAGTCGCGACCGTTGGTAGCGATCCCCTCGGGCTTATCGAGTCCTTTCGCCACCCAACCGCCGACCAAGCGTCCTGTCTGGTTATAGACAAAAACCACACCGGCCGAATCGACGACCCAGCGGAGTGACCCGTCCCTATTCGTCGTTACCCCACGCGGCGCCAGATCAAGCAGACTCAGATCGTGTCGTTCAACAAGGTTCCCGCTCGCATCATACTCGAAGGTGTCACGAACGGATTGATCCACGACGATGAACTTTGTGCCACTTGGCGATGCCACTTGGCGAACGTCAATTGAAACAAGAGCGTCGCCGCTGGTAAGTAACCCATCACTCGTCCTATACGTAAACGCGTCCAGACCAAAGTAGCCTGGCGTCGGCGTATAGACGAACGAACCGTCGGGATTGAGCGCCACCGACCCGTGAGTGGGACCGCTAAATAGTTCCGCAGTCAGCACAATACTGTCCACATCGTAATCGTTGGCCAGAACACCCGCTGCAGCGATCGTCAATGTGGCATCCTGGTTGGTCGCGTAGCTGTCGTTCACTGCGTTCGGAGCGTCGTTCGCGGCATTGATCGTGATGTCAACCGTCGCGATGGGCGAATCGAGCCCACCGTCGTTGGCCTTGTAGGTGAAGCTGTCTGACCCGTTGAAGTTGGCTTCCGGCATGTAATCGAAAGAGCCGTTGGCATTTAACGTCAACGTGCCGTGGCTCGGGCCAGCGACCAGTACGGCCGTCAGCGCGTCGCCCTCGATGTCCGTATCGTTCGTCAGGACTCCGGCTGCAACAATGCTCAAGGCCGTGTCTTCGCTGGTCGAGTAGGCGTCGTTCACCGCGACTGGTGCGTCGTTTGCCGCATTGATTGTGATCGTCACCGTTGCCAGGTTGCTGTCCATTGTTCCGTCGTTCGCGCGGAACGTGAAACTATCGGTGCCGTGATAATTCGCGTCCGGAATGTAGATGAGATTCGGCGCTGTTCCGGTGAGCGTCCCGTGCGCCGGGCTCCCTACGACGTAAGCCAGTGCGTCGCCATCCACGTCGGTCGCAACAAGCACGATGGTGGCCGCCGTGTCTTCGTTGGTCGTGACCATCTGGCCGTTCGCCACGGGAGCGTCATTGACCGCACCCACCGTCATCGTCACCGTCGCCAGGTTGCTGTCCAAAGTGCCGTCGTTCGCGTGGAACGTGAAAGTATCGGGGCCGTGATAATTCGCGTCCGGAATGTAGATGAGATTCGGCGCTGTTCCGGTGAGCGTCCCGTGCGCCGGGCTCCCTACGACGTAAGCCAGTGCGTCGCCATCCACGTCTGTGGCGACAAGCACGATTGCGGCCGCCGTGTCTTCGTTGGTCGTGACCGTCTGACTGTTCGCTACGGGAGCGTCGTTGACCCCTCCGACCGTGATCGCGAAGACCTGCGGAGCACTGGTGTCCGCGCCACCGCCGAAGGTTCCGCCGTTATCGTGCAGCACGACCGTCACCAAAGCCGTTCCGTAAGCGTTTGCCGCTGGCGTAAACGTCAGCGTACCGACCGGCGAAATCGCAGGCTGGACGCTAAACAGGCTATTCACATCATTCGTCACAATGAATTCGACTGTTTGCCCCACGTCGGCCACCGGACCCGGCTTGATGTTCGTGGCCCAATCGGCGACTGTCTGTGCGCCGGAGTCTTCAAGAACCGTCAGATTGCCTCCCGCGACAAAGCTCGGCGCCGAGTTCACAGCGCTGCTTACCTCGCGAGCACCAAAGTCAGAATGGAGCTCGATTTCTCCCTCTTCCAGGTCTTCGAATTCATAACCGTCGCCCGGAATCGGCGTACCGATCACCACTGGAATCGATCCCAGGATGACATTCGTGCCGGCGCGGACGAATTGCAGGTCGAATCGATGCGGCACGCCATCGCCGACGAATTCGAAGTCGAAGGTCGCGGTTTGCCCCGAACCAATTCCATTACGAATGCCGGAGTGATTGATGATCTTGACGCGTGGATCGGACGCCTGGATGTCGACGTTCACTGCCACATTGGTGACCGCATTCTGAATCGCGGTCACTACCCCGTTGGCCACGCTCGTAGCGAATCCCGACGAGATCTGGAAATAAAGTGGATCGCCCGGCGCAATCGCATCGGTCGTTCCGTTGGCGATCGTGGCGGTCGAGCGATTGACGGCACCCGTCAATTTCGAGAGCGCTTCGAGGCCTTGGCGCGGATCGACATTTGCTTGCGGATTTGTTCCCAATCCAATCACCAGTGCGCCCAAGGCATTCAAAGCGGTCACTGTCTGTTGGAGCCCCGCACCCGAGTTATAGGGCGTTGTGGGTCGCGATGTGCCGGTTAAGGAATTGACCGGGAGTGTGATGCCGCCGACGCCCGTGACGCTCGTTTCACCCTTGGGCTGGTATGCGAAACCGATGTCAGTCGCCGTCAAGATGATCGGCAGTGCTCCCGCGCGAAAACCAGCCCCGCCCACGGTTCCGGCCGCCGGCAGGACCGACGCACCGGGATCAGCCAGGAACGAGGCAAAGGACGGCACGTCGCCGCTGTTGCCGGGGTTGAGTTGCGTGGTGGCGAGCCCGGCCGGGCCACTATCGAGCACCGAACCGTTATTGTTACCATCAAATCCCGTGCCAGTGACAAGCTGATAGAGCGCCTCGATGTCCGTCTCTGGTCCATCGCCGCCGTAACCCGGCGTCGTGCGGTTCAATGCGGCTTGGATGGCCGTCATGTAACCGGCCGTACTGGCGGCCACAATCGGTTGATTGAGGACGAAGGGGCGTCCCGTCGAGTATTCAAAGGCAAAATTTCCGTACTCCTCGAAACGGCCGACGCCGAATCCGAGGTCGATTCCGGGGAGTGACGACTGGAGCGTCGCGATGATGCTGGGGAACGCGGCCCGCACTATCGGACTGTTGTTGACGAAGCTGCCCGTATCGTCGAACAACAGGAACACATCGACTAGGTTGGTGAGCGCTCCCGTGTTGGGCAACGTGATACTTACGGTTTGACGGTAGCTTTCGCCAGTCGCGAGCGACGTGGTGATGCTCGTGGGAGTGACGTTCCCGACAGACGGGTTGCTGATTCCACTTGGCCAGAGGATTCCGCCGACCGTCGTTGGATACGTATGTTCGTAGCCAGCCGATGCGATCTCACGGACGACGTATGCGCCAGGTGACAAGTCCGTAAAGGAATACGACCCGTCGGCAAGGGTAACGGTTCGCGGTTCGTCCGCGTCCATGACGTTGTCCCGGTCGTAGTCGATATAGACGGTCGCGCCTCCCACGCCGGCTTCGCCGTCGTCGCGCAGGTGGTTGCCATTCGAGTCGTCGAATCGCTCGCCGTGAATCTCGTTCTTTCGGAACACCGCGGCCGTGTCCACACCGGATCGATCCTCGGCGGCGGTGATCGTCACCACATGCACGAGTTCCGCGGCCGGCGTCGCACTAAGCGTGGCGGGAACGATCGCACGCACGGTGTAGGTGCCCGGCGCCAGGTGCGTGAAACTGTAGCTGCCAGCTTCGTCGATCGAGGGCGTGTAGAACTGATCGGCTGATGTGACCGTTTCGGGCTCGCCGGCGTCGAGCGTTGAATCGTTATCGACATCCAGATACACGACGATGTCGGCCAGTCCTCGCTCGCCGGTGCCCCGCGTTCCGTTTTTATCGGAATCGGCGAACACCGTGCCACGGATGGTCGAGTCCTTGAGCAGTGCGTTGCCGAAGTCCTGGCCCGAGAGTGTGTCGCCATTGCGGAGGGAGATCGTACGTGTCCTCGATGGTGGCGAGGTCGCGCGCCAGCCGGACATCAATTGCTCGATAATTGTGACGGTGCCGGGGAGCAGTCCCGTCAGCGAATACGCACCGGTGGCATCCGAAACGGCGGATGTATCGCCACCGTCGAGAATCCCGTTCGAGTTGAGATCGGCAAACACGGTCCAGTCCGCCAACCCCGGCTCGCTCAGGTCCCGTACTGCGCTGCCGTTGAGGTCGTTCCAGACGATTCCGCTGACCGAACCAGGAAGGAGTGTCGAGAGATTGAAATTGGCGAAATCCGGTACCAGGGTCTCAGTCCCAGAAAAGACATTGACCGACTCGTTGTCGTTGAATGTCGGCGCGACTTCCCAGCCAATGGGAACGACTTCACGGACTTTGTATTCGCCAATTTGGAGGTCCAGGAACGAGTAGCCGCCATCGGCGCCGGTCACCGTAGCGGGCTCAAGCGGATCTTGAGTGCCATTGCGATCGAGATCCAGAAAGACGGTCCAGCCGGCGAGGCCGGGCTCAATGAAAGCGCCTGCCAGGCTCTTGTCCCTCAGGCCATTGCGATTCACGTCGTTCCAGACGGTACCGCGGAGTGAGCCATTTAAGATGTTGGCATTCGCGAAATCTTCGGCGATCGTCTCCTGACCTGCTTCGATAGTCACAATCTGATCGCTCGCGAACTCGGGAGAGACAACCCAGCCGCTGGGAAGAACTTCGGTGAGCTGGAAGTTCCCAGCCGGCAGGCTTAGGAACCGATATTTGCCATTGGCATCGGTGAGTGTCTCTTCGGATGAATCAGCGATCCCGTCGCCATTGACGTCCACCCAGACAGTCCAATCGGCCAGGCCTGGTTCGCTGAATTCAAGGGTGACCGGATCGACGTTGCGAATGCCGTCGATATTCGCGTCTTGCCAAATGGTGCCAGTCAGAGAACCGACTTCGGCAAAGTTGGCGTTACCAAAATCCAAACTGGTCTGCTGAAGTGCGACAACCGTTGCGTTCTCTTTGTTGTCTTTTGTCGCTTCCCAGCCAGCAGGCACGACTTCAAAGACTTCATACTCGTTCGGCGGCAGGCCTGTGAACGAGTAGAAGCCGTTCGAGTCGGTGATCGTCGTTCGGTCCGCCGGGTCCGGCGTCGGGTTCTTGTTCCCGTCCAGGTCCAGAAACACGGTCCAACCAGCTAACCCCGGTTCGAGATCGCCCGTCGCAGGATCGACACTGCGAACTTTGTCCCCGTCGAGATCGTTGAACACCGTGCCCACGATCTCGCCACCGGCAAAATTGAAGAAATCGGTGCGTTTGGATTCGTTGCCAGCGGTGACCACCACGTCCCTCGAAACAAGTCCGGTGGAGGACCAGCCGGCCTGTAACACCTCACTTACTCGGTACGTGAAGGGCTTGAGAAACCCAGTCAGGCTGTTCCCAATTACATAGTCACCATCGATATTCGTAACCGCCGACGGCTCCTCGGTGCCCACCGCATCGTTATTGAGCGTGCCGCTGTTATCCAGGTCCAGATAGACCCTCCAGCCCGCGATTCCATTTTCACCGTTATCCCTCATGCCGTTCGAGTTGACATCTTCGTAGACCGTGCCGCTGATCGTCGTGTCCTTAGGGCCCGAGAGCGCATCGGAGACGAGCACCGCCATCAGCGATCGACCCTCCAATGCTTCCAGCCCGAGAAACCTCCGCTTGTTATGAACCGATACTTTGCGCCGCGATGAACGGCCTTGAGTCCTGGATTTCAGCGCGGCTGATCGAAGTTGTGAACGACTCATGGGGGTTCCTTCCAATCGAGGAATCTGAGCGGCAATAACGGTTGTTTGATATCCGTGCCTTGAATCGTACTGAGCGTGTGATTGCGGTATGCCGGGGAAACTACGAGCCGCAAAAGATACTTGCGAGGGTTTCCCCGGCAGACGGAGGCGTGCTGATTGCCAATCATTTGCACGTCTCCGCAAATTCAGGGCGTACGGGCTAAATGCCGTGGATAATCAAGAAGCGACCGTGCACATCTATCGCTGTCCAGTTTGCAGCCAACGATCCAAAATGATGATTCAATGGCCCATGTGGCGCTGTCCGCTCTGCCACGTCATGCTGATTCCTGCTGACGACCAGATAAGTCCGCAATTGAGAAAACCTTTGGGAGCAGTGACTGAAGAGGATCCCAAAAGCTGGACAGGCGGCGAAGGAGCGCAAGAGAGTGGGCGTGTTGGCGAAGCGTTTCCAGGTGCATCCGCAGGTTCACAAGTGGAGGCGTCGGCTGCCGGCCTGCAGCGCCCCGCTATCTAACTGACGGACTGAGAGCGGGTCGGTCACATTGTTCGACGTGGTTCTGGCCATCGAGGAACCTGCTCGGACCGAGTGGCTCTGGGCGGTTTCCCGCCCAGGGCTCTCGCAGACCCGTACGTGCTCGCACTAGAGCATACGGTTCCTCAGTCATGGATTTGCTGCGTGGCGGTAAATTGAATGAACCGTTCGCACACGCGCCAGCGGGTATCGCTGAAGCGTGCGTCGAAAGCGGGCCCAGTTGAACGCGCTGTTACGGTTGTGGCGGTGAAGCCACTTTCGCCACCGACGCTCAACCTCATCCAGAAAGCTGGAGAGGGCGCCTGAGTTGCCCGTTACGCCGTAATACGCGTAATGGCCGCGTAGCTTTTCATTCAGTTTCTGTTGCTGCTCTCTGAGCGAAATGTGCCGGTTATCGCGGCACCACGAGTCAATGCTCCGCATTGCTCGGCTGAAGCGGTCGCTTGCCGTCTTGAGCTTGATGACCCAGTGACCTCGCAGGGATCGTGCCCAGAAGTGGGTAAACCCCAAGAGATCGAAGGTGCCAGGACGATGCGCTCGTGGTTCGTTGCCGCCGTTCATCGATGACGATGCTGGGCGGAACGAGACGAGCTTCGTCTTGGTAGGCTGGATCGCTAAGCTGTACTTGCCGAAGCGCTTGGGCATGACTTCCATCACACGCTAGGCATCCCGCTCATCGCGGAAGCCGATTACGAAGTCATCCGCATAGCGAATCAGGAAGGCACGACGGTGAAGTCGCGCCTTCACCTCCTGCTCGAACCACTGGTCCAGCACGTAGTGCAGGAACACGTTTGAAAGTACAGGTGAAATGACACCGCCCTGGGGCGTTCCGGCATCCGGGTAGCTGACGCTTCCGTTTTCCATCACGCCCGCCTTCAGCCATTTATCGATCAGACGCAACACAACTCCATCACGCACTCGAAGCCGGAGAAACTCTCGCAGATGACAATGATCCAGATTGTCGAAGAACTTCCGGATATCGACTTCAAGTACCCAGCCACCTCTGCTGTCCATCAACTGGTTCCGGAAGGAGTCCAGTGCCTTGTGTGCCGATCGGCCAGGCCAAAAGCCGTAGGAGCAGTCCAAGAAGGCCTGCTCGTAAATCGGCTCTAGCAGCATGACGACCGCCCGCTGGAGAACTTTATCCTCCAGCGTGGGAATTCCGAGCGGACGAGTCTCAGTGGGAGATCCACCCTTCGGAATGTGCACGCGCCGCACGGGAGGAGCGTGGTACGTGCCGGATTTCGCGCGGTCGAGCAGTCACTGCAGGTTGCCCTCCAGGTCCTGTTCGTATTCTTCCGCGGTCACTCCGTCGACGCCCACAGAGCCGTCCTTGCGAGTGCGCTGATACGCTTCCTTCAGCCAGTCGAGATCCAGGAGATGTCCCAGTGACGTGAAGGCCATCTGCGGCGATTGTTTCGCCAGCGTTGCTATCCGCTCCTGTTTGGTTGACACGTTTGTCGAATTTCGAGGCATTCGTCGTGTTTCTCAAAAGCGGTCCATGATCTGACGCCTCGCTTCCCTCGACCGGCTCCTGCTGGGGGCAGTTCGCCGGCTTCACCGGTACTACCAAGGCGCTATGACTTCCTGCCGGCCGTCTCGCCGCGCTTCGTTACCTTCGCTTGGCGGTACCTCAGCTTGCACTCGCTTTCTTCGCTCCTTGGCGGACGAGTGCCCCGCCAAGGCCCGGAGTTGGTAACCCGGTGTCTCCAGCCGGGGATTTTGCTGAGGAGACGACAGGATCTCGCAAGTTCCTGGGGAATCTCGATTGTCCATTCGCACATGTTCAGTCGACGCCGGCAGGACGTCTGCACCAAACCGTTGCAGTGCAGCCGCGTGGCCCCTGGCGATGATCAGCACGATGTTTGGCCGCTCGTCGGCACGCACCCAACTAGCCGTTAGCACGATCGACAGAGCGCAGATCGCAATCCAGCGGCTCTTCGCCGTCGTATCGGTGGTTGATTCGTGTTTCATCCGGGGCTACCCCTTCTTCTTCGACTTCGTCGGTGCAGCTTTGGGCTCGTCCGCTTCTGTCGGTCCTCCGCCGAACTGCTGCCAGTAGAGCACTTTGAACGGATTCTGTGCCGGGCCGACGGCGTCTTCGTTCACGAGCAGCGGCGTCGTCTCCTCCCAGAATTTGTCGAGCTGGTTTCGCAGCTCGATCACCACCGAAGGATGCTCGGCAAAAACATTCTTCGTCTCGCCCGGATCGGCGGCCAGATCGAACAGCTCCCATTTCTCGCCCTCGCGAACGGAATTGACGAGCGAGAAGCGGCTGTTGCGGATGCTGCACGTGGCATAGTGCGACTCAGCGGCCTTTCCTTTCTCCCAGCGACCGATGTGGGTCACGAAATACCGATCGGCCCACGCGGCATTCTCGTCCTGGAGGAGCGGCAGGAGCGAACGTCCCTCGACCTGCTTCGCAAACTCCTCCGGCACGCTCGCACCGGTGATCTCGGCAATCGTTGGGAAGATGTCGATATGCGCAGTGAGCGGCTTGATATCGCGTCCACCCGTGAAGCCACCCGGCCAGCACCAGAGCGCCGGCACGCGTGTTCCCCCTTGCCACGGTGAATTCTTCGCCCCGCGCATCCCCGCGTTATAGATTTGCGAGCCCGTCGCACTCCCGTTGTCGGTCATGAAGATCACCAGCGTGTCCTTCTCCAGGCCCCACGCGGCAAGTTGCTCCATCAGCCGGCCAAAGTTCTCGTCGATGTTCGTAATCATGCCGTAAAACTTGGCGACGTTCGGCGGCACCTTGCCGGTGTACTTCGCCTCGTATTCAGGCGCGACATCGAGCGGCCCGTGCGGGGCGTTGGGCGTGATATACGCAAAGAACGGCTGGTCCTTCTTCCGCTGCTCGTCGATCCACGCGATCGCCTGACGGAAGAAGACGTCGGTGCAATACCCCTTCGTCTTCTCGAACTTGCCGTTGTGCAGGATGGCCGGATCAAAGTACTTGTTCCCCGGTGCGTCGCCACAACTGCCGACGTACGTCTGCCCGATGCCGCCAGCGCCGTGAATGAACACTTCGTCAAAGCCGCGGCGGCCCGGCTGATACTCCGCCTCATCCCCCAGGTGCCACTTGCCGAAGATGCCGGTCGCGTAACCGGCGGACTTGAGCAACTGGGCGAGCGTAAATGCCTTCTGCGTCAGCCGTTCGCGCTCGTTGATCGTGTGCGTGACGCCGTTCTTGAACTCGTGCCGGCCGGTCATCAGGGCCGATCGTGTTGGCGAGCATGTTGGGCTGACATGAAAATCGGTGAAGCGTGCCGCCTGCTTGTAGAACGCATCAATGTGCGGCGTCTGGATGATTTTGTTGCCGTGACAGGCGAGGTCGCCATAACCCTGGTCATCGGTCATCACGAGGATGATGTTCGGCCGCTGGGTATCCTCGCGCGGTGCAGCGGTGAGTTGTGCGGCGGCAAGTGGTAATGCGACAAGCAGCATGGCGGCGAGAACTCGCATGGCAGAAAATCCCAGGAAAGGCGGCAAGCAATTCCATTACTGTAGTTGGTCGCGAAAGCGAGTGGCAATTGCGGGTGCGTAGTGGCGTGTTTATGATGACCGCGCTAAACGCTTCGGGAGAAATCCATGCTCACTCGCCGCCGGTTCCTTCAATCCATTTCGGTCGCTGCTGTCCTGGCCGCCGCGCCGGCCATCGCTCAGCAGCCGAAGACCAAGCAGCCGGCGAAGAAGAAGAAAGCGGCCAACCCCGCCTTCGAGCCGGTGGTCGATGACCCGAACCTGCCGCGAGTGCTGCTCATCGGCGATTCGATCTCGATTGGCTACCACCTGGCGGTTCGCGAGGAACTCAAGGGAGTTGCCAATGTGCATCGGCCAGCGACCAACTGCGGACCGACGACCCGTGGCGTGCAGTCGATCGACCAGTGGCTCGGCGAAGGCAAGTGGGCCGTGATCCACTTCAACTTCGGCCTGCACGACCTCAAGTACGTCGATTCGCAGGGGAAGAATGCCGAACCGGGCCAAGGGAAGCCGCAGGTCAGCCTCGCCGATTACGAAAAGAACCTGGAGACGATGGTCGAGCGGATGAAGAAGACCGGGGCGAAGCTGATCTTTGCCACGACGACGCCGGTGCCCGATGGCTCACCGGCCCGCAAGCTCGACGACCAGAACGCCTACAATGCCGCCGCGCTGGCCGTCATGAAGAAGCACGACGTGGCGATCGACGACCTGCACACCTTCGCCAAACCGAAGCTGGCCGAGATCCAACTGCCGGCGAACGTCCATTTCAAGCCAGAAGGCTCGAAGCAACTTGGGAAGCAAGTCGCTGCCGAAATCAAAAAAGCTCTGGAAACCAAGTAGTCTCCCACTCTCCCTCTCACCCACGCGTGACCTCCATGCCCTCTCGCCGTCAATTCCTGCAGTCCACGGCCGCAACCGCTGCTGCGCTCCCCTTGCTGAACCGCTTCGCCTATGCCGCTCCGGCCGACAGCTGGATCGAGCTATTCGACGGCAAGACGCTGGCCGGCTGGCACAAGAATCCGGACAAGATCGGCCACGGCACCGGCGGCATTTGGCAGGTTGAGGAGGGGACGATTACCGGCGAGCAAGACCCGCCTGGCAGCGGCAACGGCGGCATCCTGCTGACCGACAAGAAGTTCGGCGATTTCGAGTTGGCTCTCGACATCAAGCCCGACTGGGGCATTTGCTCGGGTCTGTTCCTCCGGGGAAACGACAAGGGGCAGTGCATCCAGATGATGGTCGATTATCACGACGCGGGGAACGTCGGCGAGCTTTACGGCGAGGGGGTCGCCGGCTGGAATACGCGGACCTTTGACATCAACGGCAAGCTTGAAGGGGACAAGCTCGTTGGCTTCACGACCGACAAGCACCTCGCTGCGGCCGAGGTGGGCCTTGTCTCCGCTTGCACTCCCGAAGACTGGGTGAAGGTGTGGAAGGTCGGCGACTGGAACGCGGTCCGTGTCCATTGCCACGGTAAGTACGCCCACATCACCACGACGATCAACGACCTCAAGATCTGCGAATTCGATGGGGCCGCCGCCTCGACCGCCCGGTACGACAAGGACATGGTCGTGCAGCAGCTTGGTACCGCCGGTTCCATCGCGGTGCAGGTTCACGGCGGCAAGAACTGGCCGACGGGCGCCAAGTGCCGGTGGAAAAACATTCGGATTCGACCGCTTTCCTAGTGCTGAAAGCTGATTCCATTCTCACGCGATAAGGAGTTGTCTGTTTCTCATGGCCAAAGTCGTTCGCCTCCCCGCCCGTTCTGCCGTCAAAGCCGCCGACACCTGGGATCTTTCGCCGATGAGCGAAAGCGACGCCCAGTGGGAGGAGCAGTTCCAGAAGCTCGACAAGCAGATCGCCGGGTTTGGCAAATTCCGCGGCAAGCTCGGCGAGGCGAAGTCGCTCGCTGCGTGCCTCAAGTTCGATGCCGATTTCGACCGGCTTGGCGAGCGAGTTGGCGGCTACGCACACCTGAAGCTCACGGAGGATCAGGCCAACAGCACGTATCAGGGAATGGTTGCCCGGTTCGCGAACGTGGCGACGCGGGCCTCGCAGGCGGCCAGTTACATCCGCCC
>CAYLLN010000123.1:0-15169 GCA_964384375.1 uncultured Pirellulaceae bacterium | reverse complement strand
ATGACGAAGATCAGGTTGTCGAGGTGTTCGCGGCCGGCGAGCGTGATCGCGCCGAGCGTTTCCGGCTCGTCGCATTCGCCATCGCCGAGGAACGCCCAAACCTTGCGGCCGCTCGTGTCCTTAATGCCGCGATCCTTCAGGTATTCGTTGAAGCGAGCCTGATAGATGGCCATGATTGGCCCCAGGCCCATCGACACCGTGGGGAACTGCCAGAAGTCCGGCATCAGCCACGGATGCGGATAGCTCGACAGGCCGGGCGTCGGTCGCAGTTCGCGGCGGAAGTGTTCGAGATTCTCTTCCGAGAGCCGCCCTTCGAGGAACGCCCGTGAGTACATGCCGGGCGAGGCGTGTCCCTGAAAATAGACAAGGTCGCCGCTGTAGCCGTCGTCGCCGCGCCCGCGAAAGAAGTGGTTGAAGCCAACTTCGTACAGCGTTGCCGACGAAGCGAACGTCGAGATGTGCCCGCCGAGGCTCGAATCGATGTGATACGCCCGATGCACCATCGCCATCGCGTTCCAGCGAATGATGCTTTTGATCCGCCGCTCCAGATCGCGGTTGCCGGGGTAGCGCGGCTGTTGGCTCGGCGTGATCGTGTTGATATACGGCGTGTTGAGAGCGTGCGGCATCGCGACGCCCGACTGGCGGGCTCGCGCGTCGAGCAGGGCCAAAAGTTGCTTGACCCGCTCGGGGCCCTTCGTGTTCAGCACGTATTCGAGCGAATCGAGCCACTCCTGCGTCTCGGCTGGATCGACATCCTGCGATTGGCTTGGCGGCGGCACCGGAGCGATATACGGGCCCTGGCCGTTGCCGGCGACCGGAGACGCGGCACTAACTTCCGACTCGGCTTGCGTTTGCGACATCAGGCGACCTCGGAGGTGGGCGGCCGAACGCTTGTGGCGAACAGCCATCCCGAGAGTCTGAGAAAGGCAGGGATAATGGTAAATTCTACGCCACTGACAGCCTCGGCTGCCATGCCTAATTGCGGCCAAATCCATTCTATCGGCCTGACCCTACCGCCTGCCGCAGCGTGAGAGGTTTCGCTCCTTGATATTCTCTGCGGAAAAGGGGGAGACGTAAAGGGACGGGACAATGCGTGCTCCTGAAACTCCCGCCGGGTATGCTAGGTACGGCTGGTCGAATCCCTATTCGCTCGTGACCTTTCTTTCGGGAGCCGCCATGTCCTTGCTCCTTACTCGCTCGCGCACGCTCATTGCAGCCGCGCTCGTCGCACTTACCACATCGTATGCCGTTGCTGCGGAGAAGTCCGCCGCGGAACTCCTGCCGGCTTCCGTCGTCGGTTATCTCGATGTTCCGGAGCCCGCCAAGCTCGTAAGTCTCGTCGTCGATCACCCGCTGGCGGGTGAAGTGGCCAATGCGCCGGAATATGAGCAGGCTCTAGGGAGCCCGCAGTTTCAGCATTTTCAAGCGGCACTGAAGGCGATGGAGGACCGCCTCGGCGAGAAATGGCCCGCGGCACTCGCCTCGCTCACGAGCGGCGGCATGGTCGTCGGCTTCGATCTGCCGACGCAGGCGGGCGTCGTGCTCTTGCAGGCGAAGGATGACGAGTTCGCGACAAAGGTCCGCAGCGCGTTTCTGGAACTCGCTCGCCAGGCAGCCGCGGACCAGGGAAACGCGAACCTCGTGAAGGAAGACTCGCACCGTGACGTATCCATCAGCATCGTCGGCGACGCACAGATGGCGATCCTCGGCCGCTGGCTCGTCATCTCGAACAAGGGATCGCTGTTGCGGATGGTGATCGACGCGAATGCGGGCGAAGGGGAAACGCTGGCGGCCGACGAACAGTTCCAGAAAGTCACTGCCGCTCGCGAGCAGCAGAATTCCGCTTGGCTCTATGTCGATCTCCGCGTCTTGCGTCTGACCGGCGCGCTTAAGAATGCTTTGGGCAAGAAGAGCGATAATCCGCCGGCGGAGATACTGGCCGGCGGCATTCTCGGCGCACTCCCCGATGCTCCCTACGTGACCGCGTCGCTCGATGCCTCGCCGACGAAGCTCTCGCTGACCGCCGCCCTCCCCTGCGACGCGAAAGCGATTGCCAAGTCGCGCGAGTTCTATGTCGGCCCCGATGCGGCTGGCGTTGCTCCGCCGCTGCTGGCCCCCAAGGGATCGCTCCTATCGGTCGCAACCTATCGCGACTTCGCCTCCCTCTGGCGGCACGCACCGGATCTCTTCGACGAAGGGATCAACGCCAAGTTCGCTGAGGCGGAGAGCAACCTGACGACGTTCTTTGCCGGCCGCAACTTCCGTGACGACATTCTCGGCAACCTGGAGCCCGGCGTGCAGATCGTCGTCGCCCGGCAGGAGTTCCCGCAAGATGGCGTCACGCCGGCGATCAAGCTCCCCGCGGTCGCCGCCGTCTTCCGCATGAAGCAGCCGGAAGAAACGGCCCGCATTTTCAAAGTGACATTTCAGAGTGCCGTCGGCTTTCTGAACGTCGTCGGGGCGATGAACGGAGCCGACCCGCTTGACCTGAATAGCGACAAGATCGGCGATTCGCTGGTCGTGTCTAGCGTGTACCTACCGCCGACCGATGCCAAGGCTCGCGAGGAAGCGGCATTGCACTTCAACGCTTCGCCGACGGCGGCGTTCGTCGGCGATCGGTTCATCCTCGCCAGTGCCAAGCCGCTCGCAGTGGAACTGGTCGAGCATGTGAAGAAAGACGCGGTAGCCGGTGAGCGACTCAATACGACTGCGCGGCTCGATGGCGCAGTGGGCCTGGCCGCTTTGGCCGAGAATCGCGGGCCACTGATTGCCCAGAATATGCTCGAAAAGGGGCACGACCGGGCCGCTGCCGAACAGGAGATCGACCGAGTGCTCGGCGCGCTGCGAGTGCTGAAGTCGTCGTCGCTCGATCTGGCGGTGGAAGGGTCCAAGCTCAAGCTGACAGTGTCCGTCGAACTGGCAGGCGCGAAGTAGTGAGGACAAAACGATGTCAAGCAAACTATCCGACTTTACGCCTGAAACCGCCTGGCGAGCGTTCGAGCCATCGGCGAAGCGTCCGTTCGACCGCCGCGCTGCCGCTCATCTATATCGCCGTGCCGGTTTTGGCGCACCATCGAGCCAGCTCGACGCAGCGGTCAAGCTTGGCCCGCAAGGCACGGTAAAGGCACTGCTAAAGCCCGACGACACGGCGGCCTTCGACAAGGAGATGCACCAGTTCGCCCAGGTGACGCTGGCGGCGAACAACCCCGAACTGCTTGCCGGCTGGTGGCTCCATCGGATGCGGCACTCCCCTGCCCCGCTTGTCGAGAAGATGACCTTCTTCTGGCACGGCCACTTCGCCACCAGTGCCGCCAAGATCAAAGAGCCGGAGCTGCTATTGCGGCAGAACGAGATGCTGCGTGAGCATGCCCACGGCGATTTCGGCGCGATGGTCCGCGGCATTGCCCGCGATCCGGCGATGCTCCTCTATCTCGACTCTGCGACGAACCGCAAGGTCCATCCCAACGAGAACTTCGCCCGCGAGGTGATGGAGCTGTTTTGTCTCGGCATCGGCCACTACACCGAGCGAGACATTCAGGAACTCGCCCGCTGCTTCACCGGCTGGGAAATCCAGTACGGCCAGTTCAAGTTCAATCAGTACCAGCACGACTACGGCAGCAAAACGGTCCTCGGTAAGTCGGGCAAGTTCGACGGCGACGAAGGGCTGGCCGTCATCCTCGCCCAACCGGCCACGCCCGAATTCATCTGCGGAAAATTGGCCCGCTTCCTCCTGACCGACGACGAGCCGCTGTCGCCGGAGCTCATCGCGCCGCTGGCCAAGAAGTTCCGCGAGGCCGATCTGCACGTCGCCCCGGTCCTCGAAATGCTCTTTACGAGCGAGTTGTTCTACAGCGAGGCAATCGTCGGTAAAAAGATTCGCTCGCCGGTCGAGCTGGGCGTCGGCCTGCTCCGCTCCCTCGACGGCACCGCGAACATGGTGCAGCTTGGCCAGCGCCTGCGGGAGCTCGGCCAGGTGCCGCTCTATCCGCCAAACGTGAAGGGGTGGGACGGCGGCCGGGCCTGGATCAATTCGTCCACGCTCCTCGGCCGGTCGAACCTGGTGCGAGCAATCGTCGAGAACCCCGAGGCCCGTTTTGCCGGCGGCTCCCTGTCGCAATCGTTGGAGCAGCACCATTTGGCATCGAGTGACGCGACCGTCGATTTCCTCGCCGAGCTGCTCGTCGCGGTGCCGCTAGATGTCGCCGTTCGCCAGCAGCTTGTGCAGACGCTCGATCAAATGGGCGTCGGCCGTTCGCAGTCGCTGCAGCAGACGTTGCAACTGCTTGGTTCGTTGCCGGAGTTTCAATTAGGTTAGTTCCGATCCTGGGAGGGCGAAGCTCCTGCTGAGCCGCGGCGATTCGGCTCGGCGGGAGCCTCGCCCTCCCAACCGTGAGGAGTCGTAACGATGGACACTTCCCGCCGCAAATTCCTCGCTGCCGTCTCGGCTGCCGCGTCTTCCGGGCTGATCTCGCTCTCACCCGCCGCGCCGCGTTTCCTCTTTGAAGCAGCGGCGATGGCCGCCGAACAGCCGGGCGACAAAATCCTCGTCGTCGTGCAGCTTTCCGGCGGCAACGACGGACTCAATACGGTGATTCCATATCGCGAAGAAGCGTATCGCAAACGCCGGCCGAGCCTGGCCGTGGGTGAAAACGCCGTGCTTAAGGTCGAAGGGGGGCTGGGCCTGCACCCGTCACTCACGGGGATGGCAACGCTCCTCGAAAATCGCCAACTGGCCATCGTGCAGGGGGTCGGCTATCCGAACCCCAATCGCTCGCACTTCGAGTCGATGGACATCTGGCATACGGCACACACCAAGCCCCAGGACCGAACCACCGGCTGGCTCGGCCGCTCGTTTGATGCCCACCAAATGGCACTCGCGACAGTGACCGACCCCCCTGCCCTGCATCTGGGTCACGAGGACCAGCCGCTGGCGCTTGCCGCTCGCGACATTCCCACGCCGTCGATCCGCTCGCTCGATCAGTTCAAGCTTGAAACCGGCGGTAACGAGCGGCTGCGCGATTCGATCGTGACGGCCACCAAGACGCCTCGCGCCAGTGGCAGCGACCTGCTCAAGTTTGTGCAAACGCGAGCTACGTCGGCCCTCGAAGTGAGCAAGAGGATCGAAGCCTCGGCCAAGGATTACAAGACGCCTGTCAACTATCCCGGGACCGATCTGGCTCAGAAGCTCAAGCGGATCGCTCAGCTCATCGACGCGGGCCTCGCGACGCGGGTCTATTACGTCGCCCTCGACGGCTTCGACACGCACTCGGATCAGGGAGACGCTCACTCGGGTCTCCTATCGCAAGTCGGCGGAGCATTGGCCGCCTTCGCAGAAGACTTACAGGCTCACATGCAGCTCGACCGCGTGCTCACGCTCGTCTTTAGCGAGTTCGGCCGCCGCGTCGAAGAGAACGCCAGCCGCGGCACCGACCACGGCGCTGCCGCCCCGCTCTTCCTCGTCGGCAACCGCGTGAAACCGGGCCTCATCGGCACACACCCGCGGCTCGACGACCTGGACGATGGCGATGTGAAGTTCCACACCGACTTCCGTTCGGTCTATGCGACGATCCTCGACAAGTGGCTCGGCTGGCCATCGGCTCCGATCCTGGGCGATGGCTTCAAACCGGCGGAGGTGCTGACGTAAAGCCGGACACAAGCCGACCTCGTTCCCACGCTCCTGCGGGGGAACACCAGTTTCGCCGCTCCGCGGCGCATGACTGTCCGCACCGGCCGCAGAGCGGCCATCCTTGCGTGCCCACGCAGAGCGTGGGCACGAGAGTGGTTCCTACTCGCCCTGCTCAACCACCAGTTGTATCTCCGTCAGGTAGTTCTTCGGGTTTCCCTTCAGGAACATTCCCGGACCCTTCAGATACACCTCGCGGCACGGAGTGGCGAGCGCCAGGCCCTGCGACTTCGCAAAAGCGATCGCCTTCTCATACGATCGGCTGATCTGGTCGTAAGACCCTTTGTGCAAGAGCGCGATGCAGCGAGCTGCCGGCAGCTCACGGACTTCGATCTCCCCTTTCGATTGGCCCCCCTTCACCGGCATGCACGCTTCGTAGTTGGCGACATCCTGATACTCGGTGTCGTAACAAAGGAGCAGCGGCGGCCCGCTGATCTGGTTCCAAAACGCCTTGCCGATCTTGGCAAAGCCCTCGCCGCACTGGCTGTACGGCGCGTGCATCCGCACCGCGGCGATCTTGATCGGCGGCAGCATCTTCTCTTCGCACTGAAATTCCGACTGCGTAGCAAGCATTTTTCCCTCCCGCTGTGATTCGAGGAACCGATCGAGCGACCGCGCGGCCGCTCGGAGCCTGGCGATCCGCTCGTCGATCACCTTCCGTTGCCGCGTGAGAGCGGCCACAAGAGCCGCGTCGTCCTGCCCCGCGCCGAGGATCTCGCGAATCTCGGCCAGGGTGAAATCGAGCGACTTCAGAAAGGCGATCGTGCGGGCCAATTCCGCCAGCGAACCGTCGTAGTACCGGTAGCCGGTCGCGTCGTCCACCGACGTGGGAACGAGCAGCCCTTCCTCGTGATAGAAGCGGAGCGTTTTGACCGAGAGGCCGGTGATCTTCGAGAACTCGCCGATGGTGAACATGCGGCCGATTCTCCGGCCTCCCGTAAGGGGAGAGTCAAGTGAGTAGTCCCATATTCCATATGGGACATGGAGCGGGTTTGGCTATCAATGCCGCGGCTACCACCACAGATTACGTCTGTCTCATGGCCTGGCCCACACGGAGTGTGGGGCCTACTTTGGCGGATCCTTCGGCTTCCGCCGGATCTGAATCTGCTTCGCGTCCCAGCCGAGCTTCTCGGCCACCCCCTGCGGATACTCCCAGCCGGCGTCGTCGTCCTGGTAGAGCACCACCTTCGACCGCTCGGCGGCCATCGCCACGGCCTGCGGCATGTCGAGATAGCGGCTGACGTTCAGAAAGGTTGGCCCGTCGCGGTGGGTTTTGGGAAGGTCATAGAGGTCGAGGCGGGCTACCTTCCCACCGTCGTGAAACAACACGGCGTAAAGGGCAACGGCCGACATTTGGCGGTGACTCTGAACCCACAGCGGTACGTCGCGGAGGTTTGGTATTGAATCGACGCTTCTCAGGGCAATTTGCACGTCCCTGACACGGGTCGAATCCAGTGTCTTGCCAAGCAGATAAAATCGGCGCTGGTTTTGAATTTGCTTCTTTTCGGATTGATCCCACGCCGTTGGGCCGATTCCTCGCGGCGCAATGTAGATCATCACCCATGGATTCTTTTCAAGCATCGTTCGTGTGGACTTCCAACCGTCCTGATCCTTATGTGCAAGTACGGAACCTGCGAACTCGTCCCAACTCTGCTGATCAAAGACGGTCAAGACTTTGAGTTCTGGCTTTTCCAAGTTAGCTCGATAGACAACACAAAGGCGGGACGGAACCTGGCTCTCACTCCCACAGTCATAGACTGAGATGTTGATTCCGTCGCGCTCTACTGAACGAATATGCGATGTGTAGTATCGCGGCCAAAATGGTTCTGGATCAGCGCTGTGAGTCTCGAAGTCGATTCCGGAGTCACGAAACGACTTGTCCATCAAGGCTTTACGCCATTCGTCTCGCATTGCTTCCCACTCTGCCTTGTCTGGCGCCACCTTCGCCGGCTCTGCCGCTGGCACAAACGTCTCGTGAATCTTCGTGTTGATCTCTTCCGCCGGCAGCGTCGCAAAGACCTTAAGCTGCTCCGGCTCGAAGAACTTGACCGCCGGCTTTTCGATCAGGCGTTCGATCCCTTTCAGGTGCTTGTCGAAGAAGCGGAAGGCGTGCAGTTGCAACTCCTGGGTGTCTTTGTGCGGGCCGGGGGAGATGTTGAGAGCGACATTCGCGGTCACTCCCTTTTGCACCGGCTCGTGAAGGCGGTAGATGCGGCGGGCGTGCTCGAACGTCCGCACGACGCCGTCGAGTGGGAAGATGCCGTCGCTGTCGGTGTTAGAGATGAGGAGCGGCCGGGGAGCGACGAGAGCCGCGACCTGCGGGTAGTCCCAGCGGTACGTGTTGACCATATACATGCAGTCGCAGTGCCCTTCGACGCAGCCATCGACGACGTGGTTTTGCAGGTCGGTGATGCCGGCGACCGGGACGGCGCACTTGATCCGGTCGTCGATCGCGGCAATCCACCAGCTGTACGCCCCGCCCCCGCTCCGGCCGGTGACGCCGAGCTTGGACTTATCGACTTCCGGCCGCGTCTCCAGATAGTCGAGCGCCCGGACGCAGTTCCACGCCTCGACGCCGGCTGGCGTGTACCCCCGGTTGAGCCACCACCACATGCCATAGCGGTGCGTGCCGTGGTGAATCCCCTCGATCTCCCCCATTTGCAGTGTGTCGATCGTCAGGCAGACGTAGCCGTGGCGGGCGAACCACGCCCCGTGATGCTGGTACGTCACCTTGTTACCGTAGCTGATGCCGTCCTTCTTCACTGGCCCGTGGCCGCAGACATAGAGAATCGCCGGCAGCGGCTCGGTGACGTTCTTTGGCAGGTAGAGATTGCCAGTGACATACAGCCCCGGCCGCGATTGGAAGTGTACCTTCTCGACGACGAACTCCTCGGCCTCCACGCGGCCGGTCACCGTCGCCTTCAGGTCCGTCCGTTCCGGCAGCGGATCGAGGCCGAGCATTTCCAATAGCTGCCGGCGGTATTCCCCCTTCTTGGCGTTCCAGTCGTCGAGCGTTTTGATCTCGCGCAGGGAGGCGTCGCTGATCTTCTTCGTTTCGGCCCGGAAGTAGTCGGCAATCATTTGGTCGCCGCGGCTGGTATCGGCTTTGGCGGGTTCCTGGCCGCGTGCCTGCGAATTCGCCACCATCGGAGCTGCAATCGCGACCAGAAGCACAAAGCGATTCATACGGCATCATCCGGGCAAAGTTGGGACATCGTGGCCATTGTCAGGATAATGGACTGCCAGAGCACGAGTCAGCGCCACAACGGCCTCGTCGAAACTGGCATGGCATTTTCGGACGCGGGTAGAATGGGCGTGATGAAGCGACGTCTGTGGCAGCAGTTTACCTTGCGAACTATGTTCGCTTTAACGACCGTAACTGCCGTTGGCATTGTTCTGTGGGGCCTAATCACAGACAGACCTACGCGCATTTCCGGCCTAACGATCATGAACCACAGCGGAGAGAAACTGAAAAGCGCTCAGGTGGTCAATTCCGACGGAACGATATTGCTCGACACCACTGGCGAAGTAAACCTCATTCACAATTCGGGATTCGGGCGCTCTTGGCCTGATGCTGGGCCGCGCATTGGAAAGAGACTTGTCGTCACTTGGACTTCAGCCGACGGCAGGCAACACAGTGCTCCGCTTTCGATCTTGGAGATCAAGGAAGGCGCTGACGTAATCATCGAGATCGGCGCAGGTGGCACTGTGACCGGCTATCAAACTCACCAGAACTGAATTGCATTCCACTTGAGGCTCGTTGTGACCGATGGACTGCGCGACAGCCATCTTAGTGGGCAGGAGAGCCGGCTGCCCGGCGTAGTGGTGGCGGCTACGGCAACGCGCAGGAGACAATTGTCAGGCCGTGCTTGTCGGCCAGCGCGATCACTTCCGGCTCATCGACGATGATCGTCTTCCCCGCTTCGATCGCGAGCACGCTCGCACCCGCGGCGGCCATCGTTTCGATCGTCCAGAGGCCAATCGTCGGCACGTCGAACCGCATGTCCTGCTGCGGCTTCGCGACCTTGACGACGGTGAAGCCCCCCTGCTCGCACAGTTCGCCCGCCCGGCGGATGCAGGCGTCGGTCCCTTCGACCGCTTCGACGGCAATCACCGCCCTCCCCTTCACCGCCACGCTTTGCCCGATGTCGAGCCGCCCCATCTCCTTGGCCAGTTGCCAGCCGAAGGTGATGTCCTGCTCTTGGGCGGCGGTCGTGCCGCGGCGGGTGAGTTGCCCCTCGCGGGCGAGCAGTTGCGGGGCGAGATCGGTCGCGGCAGCCATCGTAATTCCCCGGCGGTTGTATAGATCGACGACGACCGACAGCAGCGTGTCGTCGCGGCGGTCCCGTTTCCCTTGGATGAAGATCGGCAGGAAGGCCCGGATCGTCGTCAGGTCTGGCAACAGCGGCAGCCAGCCCCACCGGCCGAACAAGAGTTTGTGCTTGAAAATCTTGCCGGCCAGCGTCGCCTGCGTGACGCCGCGCCGCTGAAAGTAGCGAATGTGATGTCCCAGCCGGGCGACACCGCTGTCCACGTAGCTATCGCACACACTCGCCAGGCTGCAATCGGCATGTCCCACCAGCCCCACGCAATGGACTTCATAGCCAAGAGCCTTCAGCGACTCGGCCACCAAAACCGGAAACCGTCCCCAGCCGGCGACGAGACCGATTCGCCGAGTGCGGAGCGCGGAGTGCGGAGTGCGGAGTGGAGCCATGCCACTTGCCTCCTCATTCCGCATTTCGCAATCCGAATTCCGCATTCGACTCACGCTGCTTCCTGCCTAATCTGCGCGCCGGCGAGTTTGCGGGAGAGTTCCTCCACCTGCCGCTCCAGCTCGTGCAGCTTTTTGCGCATTGCCGGCAGCTTGTACATCGTCGCCCAGACGTGATACTGCTCGCGCTCGTCGATCGCCGGCGAACCGACGACGCGACGCCCCGGCGGCACTTCGTTCATCACGCCGGCTTGGCCGCCGACCATCGCGCCGTCGCCGATATGCACGTGGTCGCGAACGCCGACCTGTCCCGCGATGACGACGTAGTCGCCGGTCGTCGCACTGCCCGCCAGGCCGGCTTGCGAACAAATCAAATTGTGTCGGCCGACGCGGCAGTTGTGGGCGATCTGCACCTGATCGTCGAGCTTGCTCCCCGCGCCGATGATCGTCGGGCCATACGTGCCGCGGTCGATCGTTGTGCCCGCGCCGATTTCGACGTCGTCGCCGATTTCCACGTAGCCCAGTTGGTGCGAAAGCTTGTGCTTCCCCGCGACGAGGCTGTAGCCAAAACCATACGCCCCGATAATCACGCCCGCGTGGATGACTACGCGATCGCCCACCAGCGTGTTTTCGTAAAGCACCGTATTGGGAAAAATCGTCACGTCCGCGCCGATCTGGCATCCGTCGAGCAGGCGCACGCCGGAATGGATGATCGAACGCGGCCCGATCGTCACATCGTCGGCAATCGTGGCGAGCGGATGAATCTGCACGCCCTCGCTGAGCTTGGCGGTGGAAGCGATCTGAGCGGCCGGGCTGATGCCGATGGATCGGACGGCTCGCTTGGGCCGGAAATGCTGCACGACCTTGGCAAATGCCGCGTGGGCATCGCCGACGAGCACATACGGCATACCCGACGGCTCGAAACCGGGACCGACGATCACGGCTGAAGCCTGCGAGCGAGCCAGCAACTGGGCGAATTTAGCGTTTTCGGCCAGCGTGATTTCGCCCGGCCGGGCACAGGCGAGCGTTGCCGCGCCGAAGATCGGCAGTTCGTCCGCTCCCACCAGCGATCCATCGACGAGTCGGGCAATCTCGGCCAGCGGCACACTCATGGCGCGGAATCCTTTCCTGTTGCCATCGAACCGCCTGCCGACTGGGCAGCCGCCCCAGCCAGCACCGGGACGCATCGGCAAGCCTGCGAATCGTATCCGGGCGGTGCTGGCGGGGACAAGAGCGAAACGGGGGCGGGCTGCTAGCAGTCGAACGGATGATGGGTCCAGGAAAACTTCCAACCGCCTGTTTCAATGGTCTCGCGTGCACGCTCCAGAAATTGCACCGCCTCATCGGTGGGCGAATGGATGAACACTACGCTAATCTCCACGTCCACGCCTGGCTTGGCGGTCGGGTACTCGTCAGCCAATTGTCCGTTTTGAATGAACTCCAAATAGCTATTGATCTTTTTTTGCAAGGTCAAGAGATGCTCATTCCCATCGTCCCACGGCAGATGATCGACAATCGTCAAAATCACGTCGCCATTTGCCTTTGATGTGCCAACTGCATCGACGACATCGGGATTGTCAACGGCCACTGAATCACCCTGCGTTCACTGTACCTTGCGAGCCTTGAGCTTCATGATTTCCATGAGTCGCCCTAAGCGACGAAAGTCTTCGATTTCGGCTTGATCCGCGACCGTTAATGCTCCCTGGCATGCACGGGCGCCAAGTTAGTCGAGGCGTGCCCGATCGTCCGCCGGCAGCTCCAATGTCAGGAAATACTTTGCGACTTCTGAGGGCATCGGAGCGCTCTGGCAATCGAGCATGCGGCAAAAGAGCGCAACAAAACTGGTCGTACTGGATTCTGACTTCATGCGAGTATCGTAACTCGTTTCAAGTTGACCTCGCAAAGTCAATCGATTCGGCAAGCTGCGTCCGCTTGACGCTTTGACGCGGCGGGAAATAGCATTGGGGCATTCATCCGCCCAAAGCGGCCGCTGGCATCGTTCGCACCGTCGCCGCAACTCCCGCTCCCCCTTCACTTTCCGTCATGCAGGCCGTTACCAAAGTCGCGCTCGTTGGCATGGGGACCGTAGGGACCGGCGTGGCTCGCCTCTTGATCGACCACGGCGACCGGACCGCCCGGCATGCGGGGCGGACGCTGTGGGTCGATTCGGTCGTCGTCAAAGACCCGAAAAAGGCCCGCGACTATGACCTGCCCAAGGGGGTGCTGACCGACGACCTCTCGCGCGTGCTGAAGAATACCGACATCAAGCTGGCCGCGGTCCTCGTCGGCGGCCTGGAGCCGGCCCGCACGATCACGCTGCAACTGCTCGAAAGTGGTAAGGACATCGTTACGGCCAACAAGCTGCTGCTGGCCGAGCACGGGCCAGAACTGTTCGATCGTGCTCGCGAACTCGGCCGCTCGATCGCCTTCGACGCCTGTGTCGCCGGCGGCATCCCGATCACCACCAACATCGCTCAGTGCTTCTCGGCAAATCAGATTCAAAGCCTCCGCGGCATTCTGAACGGCACCACCAACTTCATCGTCAGCCAAATGGAGGAGCAGGGAACCACCTACGCGGCTGCCCTCAAGGAAGCCCAGCGGCTGGGCTATGCCGAGGCCGACCCGACGATGGACGTTTCCGGCGGTGACGCGGCCCAGAAGCTCGCGATCCTCGCCCATCTCGCGTTCGGCGCCCGTGTTCACTGGAGCGAAATCCCCTGCCTCGGCATCGACACGCTCGACCCGGCCGACCTCAAGTACGCGAAGGAACTCGGATACCGGATCAAGCTGATCGCGGTGGCGCAGCTACATCCCACGGGCCTGGAACTGCACGTCTCGCCAACGCTCGTCAAAATGGGCACCCCGCTGGCCGAAGTGCGGCAGGCCTACAACGCGATCCAGGTGCTCGGCGATGCCGTCGGGCCGATCTTCTTCCACGGTCTGGGGGCCGGGCAAATGCCGACGGCCAGCAGCGTCGTTGCCGACATGATTGACACGGCAGTCGGCCGGACGGGCATCACGTTCCGCACGCTCAACCTCTGGTCGCAAGGGGAGGCCCGCGTCGGCATGCTCGACTACAAGCAGCTGCCTGGCCGCTTTTATCTCCGATTCACCGTCGAGGATCGGCCGGGCGTCCTGGCCGACATCGCCGGCGTGCTCGGCAAGCACCAAATCTCGATCGCCAGCGTCATCCAGCACGAGCCGAGCGGCGACGGCAAGGACCGCACCGTGCCACTGGTGATCATGACGTACAAAGCAGCCGAAGGCTCGGCCCAAGCGGCAATGGCGGAGATCGACAAGCTGAAATGCACTCGCCCGGGGAGCGTGCGGATGCGGGTGCTCGATTAACCAACCTCCGTCCCACGCTCTGCGTGGGACGAAACGACCGGCCGCACCGCGGCCCGACACGACGCAGTGCGTCGGAACCCAGTGTTCCCACGCGGAGCGTGGGAACAAGATGAGTATGAAATACGCGATTGTGATTCCCGACGGCTGTGCCGACGAACCGCAAGATTCGCTCGGCGGCAAGACACCGCTGCAGGCTGCGAAGACGCCCGCGATGGATGAAATCGCGCGGCTCGGCGTTGTCGGGCGCGCGAACAACGTCCCCGCGCACCTGCCTGCTGGATCGGATGTGGCCAACCTGAGTCTCTTCGGCTACGACCCGAACCAGTACTTCACCGGTCGCGCTCCGCTCGAAGCCGCCGCACAGGGGATCAAGCTCGGGCCGGACGACTGGGCGATCCGCTGCAACCTGGTGACGATCGAAAACCAGACGATGCGGAGCTTCACAGCCGACCACGTTTCGACAGCTGAAGCGACTGAGCTGCTGAAAACGTGCCAGCAGGAACTCGGAGGCGACCATCTGGAGTTCGTCCCCGGCGTCAGCTACCGCAACTTGCTCCTCTTTCGCGGCGCGGAGCACCCTGCCCCGTTCACGCGCGACACGCGAGCGACGCCGCCGCACGACCTGACCGACAAGTCCGTGGCCGACGACTTTCCCCGCGGCCCCGGCAGTGATCTCTTGAACGACCTGATGGGCCGCAGCGTCACTTTGTTCGCCGATCATCCTGTCAATTCCGCTCGTAAGCAGGCGGGCAAGCTCCCCGCGACGAACGTCTGGCTCTGGGGCTTGGGAAAGACGCCTTCGCTCACGCCCTTCAAAGAGCTGCACGGCAAGTCGGGGAAGATGATCACCGCGGTCGATCTGTTGCGGGGCCTGGCCGCCCTCATCGGCTGGGAACGAATCGAAGTGCCGGGGGCCACCGGCTATCTCGACACCGACTACGCCGCCAAGGGGCGCTATGCGGCCGAGGCGCTCGACTCGACCGACATCGTCTGCGTCCACGTCGAAGCGACCGACGAAGCATCGCACGAGGGGCGAGCCGACGCCAAGATCAAGGCCCTGGAAGAGATCGACGCCAAAATTGTCGCGCCGCTGCACGCCGCACTCAAGAAGCACGGCGACTACCGCATTCTCGTCTCGCCCGATCATCCCACGCCCGTCCGCACCAAGACCCACAGCCACGGTTTTGTCCCCTTCGCCATCTGCGGCATTGGCGTGAAGGCCGACGATGCGACGACGTATGATGAAGTCGCCGCGGGCAAGTCACCGCTGGCGTTTGAGGAAGGGTGGCGGTTGATGAGTTTCATGTTAAAGTAACACTACACCTGTGCTTGTATAAGTTTGCTTTCGATTCTCTTCCATCATGTCTGACAGTCGGTAGCCGTTCACAGTTTACGGCTGCCTGATTGATGGTGAGCGGGCAGCACTT
>CAYLLN010000122.1:0-15245 GCA_964384375.1 uncultured Pirellulaceae bacterium | reverse complement strand
CAAAGAACCGAGCGAACAGAGAAGCGGAATCCGTATTGGCGGCTTCGACGAGGGGCATGCTCTCGCGGAGCGAAAGCCGAGATTCGCTGCCAGCCCAGCCTTAATTTCTGGGCACGACAAAACACTCGTCGCATTTCTGGCGTGCTCGTTCCACGATGGGGCCATCGCCCTGCCACACGTCTGAATGATTTGAAAAAACTCCGCTATTATTAGCGCGGCGCCTCACGCCGCGATTTGCTGTAACTGCTTGTGGCCAAGTCGCTTACGTGCGATATCGTCGGTTCCGGAAACCGCTAATAAAGCTAATAATTGCCGGTTATTAGCGGCTTGGTTCGCTAATACACTGCATTCCGAAACGCCCGTGACGAGCGGGCGTTTGTGTTCTATCAATAGAACCATCTATGTGTCAAATTGTTCCGTAATCGACCGCGGATTGCGGGCAACCGCAACAAGTGCTCCGTCACGTCTTGATTTTAGAGTTGCCAGGGGTGACATCCGCTGTCACGGTCTTTTTTCCACAATAGCAACTAAGGCCACGCGATTCTTCGTCGTCTGCGAAAATTGAATTGGACCACTGCCCCGGCGTTGACCAATCAAGGTCGCGGGGCGGGATCGGCGGGCTTGTCGTCCGGTTTGCTCCCTTGCCCTTCGAGGATGCGTTTGATCCGGTCCTGACGCTCCTTGGTCGTTTGCTCGTGAACGTCGGTCTGGGCCTTCTGGATTTCGTAGAGCAGGTTGACCGCTTCCTGGAAGCCCTCCGACTTGACCATGTGCCGCAGGATTTCCTGCATCTTGGCGACGATCTGCTCCTGCAGGGCGACGGTGTCGGTGAGGGCCTGATCGCGGACGGCGGCTTCGGCGGCCTGGCGGCGGGTCTTATCGAGAAGCTGCAAGGCCTCGGCCACCATTGGGCCTGAGACTTCCTGCATCGGTACGATGATGTCGTTTTCGAGTCGCGATTGCAGGCGGCCCCCTTCTTCCTCCAGGCGGTTGTTTTGCACCTCGATGACGATCGAGGCGAACCGCTCGGCGATCGCCCCCGTGTTCTGGCCGACGAGCTTCTGCCGCTTCTGAATCTGCATGATCTGATTCGTCTGCTGCTGCGGCGTAAGCCCCTCGTTGCTCTTCAGCGACGCGAGGAGCGCCCGGCAGTCGGTGAGCAGGTCTTCTTGGTTTTTGAGGAGCCGCTCGAACTCCTGACGCTGCTCCTTTTCACGGCGCAACAAGTCTGTGCGCAATTCCTCCTCGGTGACGACGCGGAGCAGAAAGTCGGACGACTTGCCGAGGTTCGGTCCGCTCACGTTGTCGTTGTCGGCGGCGATGAAGTGGAAATTGAAGCCGGTGCCCGGCGGGATCATCAGCGGTTCCAACTCCAGGGCGTCCTCAAACGAAAGCTCCGGCTGGCCGTAGTCACTCCGCAGCTTCTCGAATGGAATCGTGCCGCTGCCGTCGGGGCGGGTCATGTCGTCCCCCTTCCACTGGAAGCGGACCTCGGCTAGCGACACGGCGAAGTCGTCGGTCACGCGGCAGACGATCGGCACGCGGGCCTTGGCCACCACCATGCCGCTGACGCCGACGAGGCGGACGCGGACGCGAGGCTCCCGGTCGATTCGCTGGCGAACGGCGAACGACGTGGGGCGGCGGCCGGTGAGGCCGAGCTTGTCCTCCAGGAGGAACGTGTACTGTCCGGCGATCAGGTCGGCTTCTTTCACCGAGCCGACGAAGGCGGTTTCCTTCGTGAGCGTGAGCGGGGCGTCGCGCTTCACGTCGCGTGGAGCGGGCGGCTGCCCTTCGGCGGTTTTCGGTGCGAGGAGCATCTTGCCGTCGAGCTGCAGCTTCGCGCTGACCAGCGGCTTATTCGCCGTTCCTTCGAGTTTGAGGCTGCTGCCAGGGAGGACGTAGTACGGTCCTTTGCCGGGCGGCAATTCGGCAGCGGCTTGGCCCGTGTAAGCCGGCGGGGTGACGACGAGCTTGAGCGATTCGACCGACGGCTGCTCGACGAGTTCGACGCTGACCCAGTCGGTCGTCGCGTCGCCGCCGCGGGCACGAAATTCGAATGGCTCGATGACGTTGTTGAAGACCGCTTCGAACTCCTTCTCGCTCGTTTTCTTCATCGCCTGAGCCGGGCGGCCGCGAGCGCGACGAAAGTCGATATAGAGTGCTTCGGGGACGATCTTGCTGTCGTCGCGAACCGTGACGATCTGCGTCCAGTCCTCGCCGCGCGGAAAGACGACCTTGCCGTCCTTCGCCCGCTCGATGACGAGGTACGTATCCTGCGGCCAGGTTCGTTCGCCGAGGAGAACGTTGCGGTTGAACCAGATACTGAGGCTGTCGTTGGCGTAAACGCCGATCGCCAAACCGCCGAGTGCCAGAATTGCCAAGGCCAGCAGCACGCTGTTGAGCCGGAACTCTTTGCTGTCGAGGATGTTGCCAAAGTTGATCCGCTCGGCCGCCTGGGTGCCGGCGACGACCGTTTGCTTCACGAGCACTGGTGACATGCCGCGGCTTTCGACGTCGTCCATGCGGGAAAACTGCAACGCACTGATCATCGCCTGGCCGAGCTGCTTGTTGCCGGCTTCGACCTGCAGAGCGAGCGCGTCGTCCGAAAGGCTGGCGGAGAGCGGCTTTACGAGGCGGCGATACGCCAGCCACGAAATGCCACCGAACACGAGCACGAGCATGACCATCCGCTGCGCCCGGTCCATGCGGAAGAGCCAGTCGAGCACGAGGTCGGCCGCGACGAGGGCGAGACCGAGCCACAGCACGCGGACGAGGCCATCGACCCAGAACCACGCGGCGATCTGCCGGCGGAGGGCGGCCAGGCGAGTGACCACGCCGGACGTGTATTCGGAATGCGGTTTGAGGGCGACGTCGGACATGCGAGAGGGTCTAGGGTTCGGGGTTCAGGGTTCGGGAGGGCGAGGCTCCTGCCGAGCCGTGGTTGTCAGAGCAGTTTGAATCGCTTTCGTAAAAACCACTCGCAGCCCAAGAGGCCGACGAGGGCGACGAGCATGCCGCGAACGTCCCACAAGGGATCGGGCTTGCTCCGGACTTCGACGACTTCGCTCTTGTCAGGGACGGCAGCGGCGAGCTGATCGATCTGATCGACGTCGAAATACTTGCCGCCGGAGATCGTCGCCAGGTCCATGAGCAACGGCTTGTTGAGCCAGACCTGGTTCGTCTCAACACTCGGCAGATCGACGTTGTAGGTCGTTTCGATGACGCCCCCTTCGGCCTCGGATGCCGGAATGCTGATCCGCACCTTGTGCAAACCAGTCTTGCGGGCCGTGGGACTCGCCTCGAAAACGCCCGGCTGATTGGCCACCGGGAGCAGCGGAACCGTTTCGGGCGTGTCGCTGCCAATCTGCACGACCGCATCGACCTTGGGCGCTGCCAGGGGCGAGAACTGGGCGTCTTGCAGGCGGGCGGAGATCGTCACTTTCTCGCCGATTTCGTAGCGGTCGCGCTCGGTCTGCACATAGCCACGGCGACGCCCTTCGAGCGATCGCCCCTCGACGAGATACCGCACGGCCTGAATCCAGAATTTGTCGAAGAACTCCGCCTGCCGACCGGCTCGCCGCCAGCGCCACGTGCCGTTGAAGCCGAGGTAAAGCGTGTGGCCAGAACCATAGCGGCCGGCGACGAGGAGCGGCCGCGACCCTTCGACGCTGCGGAGCGTCGGGTCGCTATGTTCCAGCAGCACCTGGGCGGTTGGTTTCGCATCCTTCGACGGAAAGCTCCAGAAAACCCCCGGCAGCGTTTCCCATCGCTGCAGCGTTTCTTGCCGCTCGGGATAAAACCGCATCGTCGGATGATCGACGTTGGCGGGGACGACCTTGAGCGGCCAGGCGCGTTGGTTGGTCGAAAGGAGGGCAGCGACTTCGAGAGCCCCCACGTCGCCAAAGCTGACCGGGAGCACCTTCGACAACTCCGCCGTTCGCGGTCCGGTGAGCAGGCGGCCGGAGTGTTTCGGACCCGCCATGAACAGGAGGCCGCCCGAGTGCTCGCCGACGAACTGTTTGAGCAGTTCGATCCAGGCCTGATCGAACTCCTGCGGATTGGGATCGAACAGCATCACTACGTCGTAATAGAACAGTTCGTCCTTGGTGATCGGCAGGCGGGTGATGAGGCGGGTTCCTTCCTGCGCCCGTTCTTCGTCAAGCGTTTGAAGCCAGCACGAGACGACGATCGTCTTGTCGCGGGCGAGCAGCTTCTGCACCAGGCGGTATTCCCACGTCGGGGCGCCGGCCACGAGGAGCACGCGGACTTTCTCGCGGCTGAGGACTTTGACGATCGGTGAGGAATACTGGTTGTCCTCTTCCGATTGCTCGTCAGCGAGCGGCTCGACGCGGACGGTGTAGATGTAGCGGCCCGCCTCACGCGGCGTGTGCGAGAACTGGGCTCGCGGCCGTTCGCCCGCCCGCGGCAGCGGCACTTGCACCGTTTGCACGACGGTCCCTCCGCCGATCGCCGCGTCGTTGTCGCCGACGCGCTGCTCGATCAGTTCGGCCCGCACCTCGGGCACATCGATCCCTTCGGCGGAGATCGGCGCGTCGATCTCGAAAGGCTCATCCTGCCAAACCTGCGGGCGGACGAAGACGTTGGCCAGCTTCAGATTCCGTGGACGGCTCGGATCGCCGGTGCCAACGACGAGCAGCGGCACGCCGCGTTCTTTCGCCTCGCGAGCGGCGGCGCGAGCGTCGTCTTTGCCGGTGTGCTGCCCGTCGGTGATGAGCACAACGGCGGAGGGGGAATCGGTCGCGAGCGATTGTCGTATGGCGGACCAGATGTCCGACCCACGGCCATCGGCCACAAGGGGAGGCAGTGGCGCTGGTTTTTCGACGGCGCTGGCTTCTTCGTCCTTCTTCGCGGCATCGGCAGCCTTCTTCGCATCGGGTTTCGCTCCCTGCACATCGACCTTTTTCACCTGATCGGCGAAGTCGAGGACTTGCAGCCTCCCCTTCTGGCCGATTTCCGCAACCAACTTGCTGTTGGAATTGAGCAACAGATGGTTGACGACTTGCACGCGCGTCGGCCGGTCGGCTTGCACCTGTTCGGGGCTTTTGCCGAGAGCAGCCGCGACCGACTTGGCGATCGCGGGATCTTCGTAGGCATCGGCCGTGTTCATCGACTGCGACGCATCGCGGAGGACGACGACGGTCGGCTGGATCGTTCGCTGCTGGAGATAGACGAGGGCAGGGCCGAGAAAGATTGCAACGAGCAGGAGCACGACAGCCGCTCGTAATGTCGCCAGGACGATCTTGACCCAGCCGGGGCAGGTGTCGATCTCGCGGCGATAGACCGAATAGACTGCCCACAAAATGCCGGCGACGACCGCGATGAGGACGAAAACGCCCCAGCTGGCTGGAAAGTTGGTCCAGTGCAGCTCGGGCTTGCCACCCGCCGCGGACTGGGAAAAGTCGTAGCCGAGCCACGTCAGCAGCGTCTGCTGCCAGGGAGCGAGGTCGGCGAGGAGAGACAAGGAAAACATATTTCAGACTGCAGATTTCAGATGGAATGCGGCTGGTTTTAGTAACGCCATGCCCGGCTGATGTTGGGAAGCTGTTGTTTTGCGACGACCTTGCCTTGTGGGTCGAGTTCGGTCACGCCGCTTTGATCGACGACGATGGTGTGTCCGCTTTCCGTGCGCTGGGCGGAATACGCGGTTTGGAATGTGCCGTGCTCCCAAACGACGCGGCCGGCACGGTCGAATTCGCGGACTTTGTCGTGCCCGATCGCCGCCACGAGAATGTTGCCGCTGTCTAGCCGCTGGGCCGAAAACGGCTGGGCGAGGCCGGCAAGCTGCCAAACTTCCTTGCCGCTGGCGTCCACCTCGATCACCCGCGAAGCGTTTTGCAGGGTGATGAGCGTGCGACCATCGGCGAGGCGGCGGGCATCAACGGGGCGTCCTTCGAGCGCGACCCGCCAAACGACCTTTTTATCGGGGCCGATTTCAACGACTTCCGCCCCTTCCGTGCAGGCGACGAGCGTGTTGCCGTTTTCCAGCCGATCGATGCTCGTCGGCCCGCCGGGCAATACGTCCGAACGCCAGATTTCTTTTCCTTGATCATCGAACTCCGTAATGATCTTGTCGTTGTAACTGGCAACGAGGCGATGCCCGCTGGCCAAGCCCAGGCAGGCCCACGGCTGCTGGCCGACCGCTTTCTCCCAAGTCACTTTGCCGGCAGCGTCGTACTCTATGAGCATGTTCCGGCCGTGGTCGCAAACGAGCAGCCGACCCAGTTCGACCGGCGCTTCCCGCAAGGGGTGGAGGATCGCGGCCGTGGCCCCTTCGCCGGCGAGCCATGCCTTCCACTCGGCGATGGCGGCAGTTCGCTGCGGGGCCGGGGCGAATGTGCGAAAGACGATTTCCTTTCCCGTTGCGGCCACGAGAAGCCGACTGGCCTGAGAGCGAATGTCGGTTGCCGGCGATTCGAGCAGGCCAACAAGTGCCGGCAGGGATTCGCGGCGGCGGTGGTTAGCGAGGACCCGAGCGGCGGCAAGCTGCACGGTTTCTCTGCTGTCGGCAAGGAGCGGCAAGGCGTCAGTGGTTGAGCCTTCGCCGACGACGGACGAGAGCGCCGTTAGCGCGGCCAGCCGTGCCTGAGGATCGCTGGCCTTCAGCTCTTTGCGCAGGAGTGGCACATCCGACTCGCCCGCCGTCGCAATGAGGGCGCGGCGCAGGAGCACTTGCTGGTGCGTATCGACCGCGAGCGGCAGCACGGTGAATAGCGAGGGCGCTAGGCCGGGGACTTTTTGCTCGTGAATGGCGGAGAACGCAGCGGACAATAGTGCCTTGCTCTCGACGTCGGTCGAATCGAGAACGATTTTGGCTCGCCAACGAATCTCAGCGTTGTCTGCCGCGATCGCTTCCGTCAGCAGCGGACCGAGGCCACCCACCTGTCGCGTGAGTTGCTTCATCGCCTCTTCACGGCGGGTGAAATCGTCGTCCGCTAGTTGCGCAATCAGCTCGCGGAGCATCTTCGTGCGCTCGGGCGACGGATGCAGCGAAGCGAAGTAGCCGGAGAGGGACTGCGTGGTCGGGGTGAGGCCGTAGCCGGCCAGGCGGGAAACGGCGAGAGAAGAGTCCGCTGCGAGGAGAGCCGGCGCGCAGCAGACACCAGCCAGCATCAAAGCGATGCTGAGGAACGCGAATCGTCGGAAGTGGTGGGTGGTGAGGTGCAAAACGTAAAGCTCGATCTCATGGTCCTGCCGGGCCGGCGGGACCTACTAAAAGCTCGACAGGCCCGTGATGCCCGGCTGGCGGAGTTGCCAGTGGATCTTGGTTCCGTCCGCGTCGATTTCGTGCAGCCCTTGGTAATCGGACACCAGCGTGTGGCCATTGCTCAGCCGCTGGGCCGCGTAGGGATTGGTGAAGCGAGCATTGCTCCGCCAGACGATCGTCTTGCCGGTTGCGTCGTATTCGACGACCTGCCGCGTGTTCATCAGGCTGATGAGCGTGTTACCGTTTTCGAGGCGGATGGCGTGCGACGGTCCGTTACCGGTGCGAACCTCCCAGACGATCTTGCCGGCCGAATCGACCTCGACGACGCGGTTCCCCTGCTGTAGAGCGACGAGGGTGTTGCCGTTTTCCAGCCGCTGGGCCGACATCGGCCGCCCTTGCACGTTGATCGGCTTGGTCGTGCCGTCGGGAGCGATCTCGATGACCTGCTGCACGTCGGCGCAGGCGACGAGGGTGCTGCCGTTGTCGAGGCGCTGCACGCTGTAGGGTGGACCGGGAAGGCCCTCCTTCCGCCAAATCTCCTTCCCGTCGGCGTCAAATTCCAGCACGAGACTCTGTGCGTAAACCGCAACGAGCCGGTTGCCGTTGGGCAGTCCCTGGCAGCCCCAGGCGGGACCGGGGAGCCGCGTTTCCCAACGCTTCTTTTTGTCGGCATCGAGTTCGACGAGGATCGACTGGCTTTGCGAGACGTAAAGGGTGCGTCCGAGGAGCACTTGCTGGTCAGTCAACGGGAGCTTGAGCTGCGCGGTCGCCCCGTCGGCACTGATCCATTGCTTCCAAGCTGCAATGGCTTTGGCCCGATCTTCCTGTTTCCCTTCGGGGGCAAAGTCGATGGACTGGCCGGTCAGTGCTCGGAGCGACTGATGGCTTCGCATGCGGATTTTGGAATTGGGCGATTCAAGCAGGGAGACGAATGCATCGAGCGCAGCTCGGTCCCCCAGATTCGCCAGCGAGCGCGCTGCCGCTAAACGAACCCGGTCGTCGCTTCCTACCAGCAGCCCCTTCAGCGGCTCCTTCGCTTCGTCGGGTGCGAGACGAGCGAGCGTGCGAATCGAGACGAGTTGTGAAGTCGCGTTGCCGGCGGTTAGTGCCGCCTTGAGCGCTGCGATGTCGTTCTTCGTCGCGGTCGCGTCCATCGTGTGCGTCGCGCCGGCAATCAGCCATTCCTCGGTGATGAGCGGAGTGACGGCGAGAATGGCCGCCGCGCCGCCGGGTGTCTTTTGCTGCCGCAAGACGTTGAGGCTCGAACTGAGCAGGTCGTTGCGGCGGCCGATCGTTTCCTTGGCCAGTTGCGGCACCGGCTTACCGACGTATGTCTCGTGCAAGAGCTTCGTCACGGTGAGCGGATCGCTTGCAGGGAGCTTCAGCTCTTGAATCGCCGCGAACAGCCGCTCGGACGACTCGTCGGGCGAAAGCTGAGCGACAAACAAGGCGTGTGCCCCGCGGAGGTCAGCCAAAGCTTCGTCCTTGCGGTTCTGCTTGAAGAAGAGCCGCATCCGATTGAGCTGAGCCTCGGGCTCGCCGGCAGCGATTTGTTCGGCGAGCTTCGTGAGGCGATGTTCGAGCGTCGTCATGGCATAGACGCGACCCGCCCCGGCAACCCACAGCTTCTCGCCGTCAGAAAAGAGATTCCCGACTGGATCATCGTTCGTCAGAGCGACGCCGACCTGAATCAGCTCGCGTCCCTTTTCGGCGTCAAACTTCACGATCGAATCTTTCACTGGTACATAGACGGCATCGGCGGTTACGCAGCCGCGGCCGAGCGAATCGCCGATTTCCTTTTCCCAGATGAGGCGGCCGCTGGGGATGTCGTAGCGGCGAACGACGTTCTTCCCGGCGACGAACAGGCCGCGGCCGTTCACGCCGAGGCAGTAGCTGGCCGCGGGACCAAACGGCGACGTGCGCGGCGACTCCCACAAGAGATCCCCCGTGCGGCGGTCGATCGACAGGAGCTTGTCGCAATCGCTCGACATCACGATCAGAGCCCGGCCGTAGGGAATGACTACGTCGTCGTCCCAGCCGCTGAAATCGAGCGTGGCGTTGTACTGCTGACCGTACATCTGCCGCATCATGTTGTTCGGCTTGCCGTCACGCTGGTAGCGAATGGCCCAACGGACCGTGCCGCCGACCGCATCGACGGCGAAGATCACCCCGCAGCCGACGGTGAGATACGCCTCGCGACCCTCCACAGCGATGGCGACCGGCGACCAGGCCGACGCCCCTCCCTGCGGTTCGTCGCAAAGGTACGACTTCCAGACCGTCTTGCCGTCGTCGGCCGACAGGGCAAAGAGCCACATCGTGCCTCCGTCGGTCACCGGAGCGAGCAGCAGATTGCCGCACGGAACTGGCGCGGCGAGAAAGCCGACGTCGCTGCCGCCTTCCTTGTCTTCATCGCTGGCGGTGCGAGTCCATTTCACCTTGCCGCCAGCCGCGCTATAGGCCGTGAGCCAGTTGTTGCGAGTCCGCCGGGGCGACACACCCCACTGGAACGGCTTGCCGGTGGTGGGGCGCGTGGCGGAGGTTTCGGAGATCGACTTCCCTTCGAGCGAGTAAACCACGCCTCCAGAAATCGACATCGACTGATGCACGCGGTCGCCGAACAGAAGCACTTCGGCCGCCGACTTCGGTTTGTTTGTCGCCATCATCTGCTGATAGCCGTAGTTCATCGCCATCATGGCGAGCGTCTGCGACATGCCGTCGAGCTCGTACTGGTTTCGCCAGAGGGAGCGCCAGGACGGGCGATCGTCGAGGGCAGCCGTGCTATACGCGACGAGGCGGTCGGGCGACTTGATGAAGACCTTGCCACCGTCAAACAGAAGCTGCGGCGTGGGACGCCAGCCGTGCTGTCGCCACTGGCTGATCAAATCCTCGCGCGAGACAGGCTGCATTTGATTCGCGTTGCGCGGCATCCGGCCGCTGAACACCACGATCCCTCCCATTCCCATCATGCCGGTGTAAGGGTTCACCCCCTGCTGGCCGTCCAGGGCGAGTGGGTAATCCTGCACCCACAGTTCCGAGAGCGTGCGGCTGGTCGCTTCGGCGGGAATCGCGGCCATGTGGCCGGTGCGGCTGGGGTTGCCGAGGTCCATGTGCCAGTCGTCGCTGGACGAGCCGAGCGAAGCGCTGGCCAGAGCAGTCGCCTGGGCGACGTCGGCGGCGACCAGGTCCATGATCTCGCTCGGCGGGCGAACGCCTGGTGCAGAGCCGATCGCCTTGATCGAGCTTTCGGCCGTGACGCGATCTCCCATCCGGCCGCTGGCCACAGCGAGTCGCAGCAGCAGTTCGCTCCGCGACATCGACGGATCGGGATGGCGTTCGAGAATCCGCGTGAGCAGGCGGCTGGCGCCGACGAAGTCGTGTCGGTCGAGGGCGAGGCAGGCGAGCTTGTAAGCCGCATCGTCCCCCTGCGAGCTGAGAAAGAAGCGGCGGACTACTTCAGCCAGCGCCTCTTCTTCATGATCGGGACCAGCGGCTGCGATGACGGCCTGAGCCTCTCCGTCGGCGGCAATGCGGTAGGTGCGGAGAGCCTCAGGCGGGAGCTTGCCAAGCGTTCGCTCGACTTCTTCGGCGAGCGACATGTAGCTGCGGCCGTCGCGGGTCATCAGCGTGTCACCCGCTTCGTCGAGCACCTTCTGCCAGAGCACCGCAGCCAAATCGAGCCGGCCGTCTTCGACGCACTGATCGGCTCGCTTGAGGAGCCGCTGCTGTTCGGGGTCGGTCTTGAGGGCCGCGCCACCGGGGAATCGCTCCTCGGCCAGATCCTTGGCCTCCTCGGCCGCTTCGTCGGCTCTCGCGGCAGCGCCGCCAGCCACGCGTTTCGTACTCTCGAATTTCTCCACGGCTCGCGGCTGAGCGAGCGAACTGCCGGCAATGGCAGCCGCGAGCACGACGACGAGGATCGCCACGGGCGAGCTTGAGGTGCGACGTTGCATGGGAAGCTCCTTCTCAAGTAGGTTGCATCTGCCGGATGCGACCTTGCGGGAGCCAAACTCCGAGGTTGGTCCCCACAAGGTTCCGCCCGGCAGGCGGAACCTACAGGGCAGGCGGCACGCCTACCCGACTATTCACCTGCCCCAACCGAAAAACCACCCTAGAAGCTGCTCGCCGCAGAGGACGACGACCAGCGCCCAGAGCAAATACCACCAGACTTCGGTCTGCGAACCGATGTCGGCCAGCGATTGCACGCTCCCGGCATCGAGGATTTTCACGTTCGTATCGACGAGATCCTTCTCCATGACAGGCCGCTCGACGCGCTTCAGATCCCCTTCGGTCGGATCGACATTCGCGGCAAACAGCACATGGTCCTCGCCGCCGCCATCGCGTCGGGCGAGTTTCACGTCGTAGAATCCCTGCAAATTTGTTTCGGGATATTCGAGCTGCCAAATCGTGTCCGATCCGTTCGCGGCAGTGCCTGGCTGCCCGTCAGCAGCGACGGGAGCGGCAGCCTGAATGTTCGCCTTCCGCTCCTTCGGACCGGTCAGTGACGCATCGAGATCATGCACCGTCAAGTCGAGCTGCTGGCGGATTGGCTGGCCGACAGTGAGCAGCCCCTTATCGCCGCGGTCGCCGGACATGTACTTCACCAACTCCTGCATCACGATCAGGTAGCTCGGATCGGCGGACCAATTTGTCCAGTCGGCATCGGCAGGAATGCCCAGGGCCATGACGCGCCCCTTGCCGAAACGCTTCTCGGCCACAAGCGGCGAATCATCGACATCCGACAAGCGGGCGGCGACGGCAACCTCCTTGCCCAGTTGTTCCTTCTTGACCGTGCTCCCCCACCAGCGAAACGCCTTCACGTTGTCGAGGAACGGGTTGTTCTGTCCGGCAAAGACCTTGAGCACTTCATGGTTCGCGTTTTCGACGCGGAAGTTGACCCACGTCTTTTCGGTCTCGTCCCCCTTGATGCTGTCGAGCTTGATCGGCGAGAGGCCGGTGCCGTCGCGGAAATAGAAGTCGGCAAAGAACTGCTCGTCGATCTGATCGCCAGGCAAAATCACGAGGCCGCCGCCGGCTTCGACCCACTTCTCCAGCTTTTCGATGTTCTCGGCCGTCTTGTCGCCGAGTCGATAGACGTTGAGCAGGAAGATCACCTGGTACTTATCGAGTTGGAGCGATTCGAGTTCGTTTTCTGTCACGATCTCGGCCGACACGCCCGACGGGACGGGGCCATTCGGCGACAATGCTCGCCGCAAGTAGAACGATTCCGAGCGGCCGAAATCGGCTGATGGATCGCCATCGACGATGAGTGTCGGAATGCCACGCACGAGACGCGCCGGGAAATAGGCGGTGCTGTCGGCAGGAAGACGGTCATCGGCACCTTGCTGTCCCGTCGCGAGTTCGACTTTCACTTGCCTCGGAGCAAGCGATTTGCCGGAGGGAGCATCGGCCTCCTCATCGGCCGAGAACGTGAAGTTGAAGCGGGCCGAGGTCGTCTCGCCGGGGCCGAGCCGCTCGATCGACGCTTCCACCGGCAGCGATTCGCCGGCACTGAACTTCACTTTCAAGTCGGTTGCGGCGGTCGATCCATGATTGGTCACGCCGACGTCGAACCGGGATGTCACGCCCTGCACGAGCGTCCCCTCGGGTTCGATGCTGGTGATGGCCAGGTTGCGATCCTCGTCGTCGGCCACGTCGATGACGAAGCTGGCTTGCGCGAGCTTCGACAAGCGGGCGAGCACCTTCACCGGCGACTCGGGGTTTGCGTCCCCTTCCTTCCAGTCCCGCTTCCGCAAGTCGGTCAGCACATAGACGACGCGGTTTACGTTCGCCGGCTGGTTGGCGAGGTAGTCTTCGAGTTCCTTAAGAGCGTTGCTTAGATTGGCCGTGCTATCGCCAGCTTCGAGCTTCTCGATCGTGGCGTTGATGTCGTCGATGCTGTCGGCGCCCAGGTGCGTGGCGTTGAATTGCGGCTGGTCGGGCTGCGACGTGAGAATGAGCGTCAGGCTGTTGTCAGCCTGCTCCTGGGCCAGAGCCGTCGTCAGATCGGCCAGCCGCTTGCGAGCGACTTCCCAGGCCGACTCGTTGCCGAGGCGGGCCTGCATACTGAGCGAATCGTCGAGTAGCACAATCCGCTCGAACTGTGCCGCGTTCACCAAGCCCGCGGTCACATTCGTCGGAATGAACGGCCGGGCGAGTAAGAGCCCAATCAGCAAGACCGCCATGCAGCGGAGCAGTAGCAGAATCAGATTCTCGAGGCGAATCCGGCGGCGGTTCTTTTTGTCGGCATCGAGCAGGAAGTCCATCGCCGCCCAATCGACGACTTTGAACTTTCGCTTGTTCAGCAGGTGAATGAGAATCGGCAGCGCAATGGCGATCGCCCCGGCAACAAAGAGCCAGGGGTTGACCATCCAGGAAGCGAGCGATTCGAGCTGGGCGATTAACATGGTCAAGATTATCGAAGCACCAATGACCAAGTCCCAATGACCAAGAGGATTTGCGAACAAAGGGCATTGGTCATTGAGGCTTGTTCATTGGTCATTTCCTTTCTTAAGCGTGCCGCGCACTCCGCCGCACCTTGTGCCGGAACGTCAGGTAGCTGCCGAGCACAGCATCGAGCGGCTCTTTCGTGTTCATGAGGACGTAGTCGCAGCCGGTCGTGGCACAGGTCTTTTTCACCTCGGCCAGGAACCGCTCGACCGCGTCCAGATACGAGCGACGGAGGGCCCGCGGTTCGGTGTGCAGTTGCACGGGCATTTCCAGCCCCCTGAAGAGCGTGTTCTCCTGAAAGGGGAACGTCAGCTCGTCGTCGTGCATCACGTGGAAGAGGATCACCTCGTGCCGGCGGAGGCGGAATTGCTTGAGAGCCTCGGCGAGCGTCGGAATATCGCAAAACAGGTCCGAGAAGAGCACCACCATGCCGCGGCGGCGAGTCTGGCGGGCGAGCTCGGGGAAAACGTGAGACACGTCGGTCTGGTCATCGACCTTCGTTTCCTGCAGCTCGTGCAGCATCAGCTTCAGGTGGTTGGGGTGCGAGCTGGCGGGTAGGTTCTTCACGATTTTCGTGTTGAACGTGACCAGGCCCACCGCGTCCTGCTGCTGCTGAAGGAGATACGCGAGCGAGGCCGCGCCGGTGGCGGCATAGTCGAACTTGCTCCAACCTTCGCCACTCGTAGCATTGGGACCAACGTGCGAGCCGTACCGCATCGACTTGCTGCAATCGAGCAAGATTGTGCATTTGAGGTTGGTCTCTTCCTCGTACTCTTTGATATAGAGGCGGTCGGTCTTCGACCAAACTTTCCAGTCGATGTGGCGGATGTCGTCGCCCGGCGCATATTCGCGGTGGGTGGCGAACTCGACCGCGAAACCGTGATACGGGCTGCGGTGCTGGCCGGTGATGAACCCCTCGACGACGAGGCGCGCTCGCACATCGAGCCGCTTGATGCGGTCGAGGGTTTTGGAATCGAGGTAGCTGTGGGCGGGAGCAGTTGTCATTAGTCACTTGTCATCTGCCATTTGTCACTTGCGGCACTCAGTCACTCCAAGTGACCAGGGACAAGTGACAAAAGACGTGCCTATCCAAACGCCCGCTGCAGTTCCGGCACCACCTCGTCCCCCGGACGACGCTCCGGCACATCGACCAGCAGCCGATCGACCACTTTGTCGGACGAAATGCCGCTCGATTCGGCGTTGAAGTTGGTAATGACGCGGTGCCGCAGGACGGGATGGGCGACCGCCTTGATATCGTCTGTCGTGACGAAGAAGCGGCCGTTGAGCATCGCCCGGGCCTTGCCCCCCAGCAGCAGATACTGCATGCCGCGGGGACCGGCCCCCCAGCTCACCCATTCTTTCACAAAAGACGGCACATCCCCTTCGTGAATGCGCGTCGCCCGCACGAGTCGCAAGGCATAGTGGATCACGAACGGAGCGACCGGCACGCGGCGAACCATCTGCTGCAAATGCAGGATTTCGTCGCCCGAAAGGACGCCAGTCACTTCGGGATTGAACTGCGCCGTGGTCGTTTCCGCGATCCGATATTCCTCGTCATAACCGGGATACTTCA
>CAYLLN010000121.1:0-15814 GCA_964384375.1 uncultured Pirellulaceae bacterium | reverse complement strand
CCTCTCCTTTCACAGCGTGCGGTGCGACGCACGAGCGCGGCGCCAGCACCGCGGCGAAATTGGAATTCGCGGAAGAGGCAGTTTCGCCGACGCGCTTGGAGCGATTGCTCGCCAGCGGGCGAGTGCGGAGTGGCGTCGCGCGGCGCGTGCTGGAGCGCGTGGTGAAGCAGCGGGGAGCGAAGTAACACGTAGGTTATGCTTCAGCATAACTTTCTTAGAAACACTTTAGGAGTGTTATGCTAAAGCATAACCTACGAGGGCCGCCCGGCCGGGAGTTACTCCGCGCCTGCGGCTTCCGCCGCCGGTTGTTCCAGGTTCCAGCCGAGCGTGAGCCAGGCATTGCCGGAGTTCAGCTCTTTCAGCTTGGCGACGCCAGCATCGGCCCAGCGGCCCTTGAACTTCAGCCCTTCGCCGACGAACTCTTCCTTGAAGAGACTGCGGAACTTGCGGCGCATGAAGGTGACGATCGCGTTGTCGCGGAGGCCGATCTGATCGGGATTTTCGCGATTGGGGAAGCGGATCTGCACGTCGCCGTCGCGGCGGAGCGTCGCCCCGGCGTCGGTCTTTTCGATCTTGTAAGCGGCCGCGATCTCGACCAACTCGGTGATCGCCGGCTTGTACTTGCCCGGTTCGTCTCCTTCGCCGCGCGTGAAGCCTTCGGCTCGAATGGCGATCCAGAGGCCCCCATCCTGGAACTTGGCCCGCACCGGCAACTCCTTCGCGAAGATAATCGACCAGGGCTCCTTGTCGGGATCGAGCGTGCCGTCGGGGAGCGTGATCTTCAGCTCTTCGGGCAATTCGGCTTTCAGATCGTCGCGGATCAGCTTCTCCAGCCGGACGTCGGTCAGTTCCTCGCCGCCGAGAGCGACCTGGCCGAAGTTGACGACGACCGATTCATGAGCCCGGACGGCGATGTCATTTTCGCCGGCGTGCTCGGGCGGAGAGCCGGGAGCGCCGAGGCCGGCCGTTCCCGCTTGCAGCATCTTCACCGCGGCGCGGTCGGGGGTCGAGCTGAAATTCAGCACCTGCGGGAAGGCGTTTCGCTTCTGCAGCGGCTCGACAAACTTCTCGCGGTAGTTCGCGTTCTGCTCGGCGATGAGGCCGCCCGCTTCGCTGTCCATCTGGGCGGCAACGCGAGCGGCAGCGCGGCCCGATGCGATTGCCTGAGCTTCCCCCTTTTGCTCACCGGCACGTTTCCAGGCGACCTTTTCGATCAGCCGGCAGCGGGCGCAAATGTCGTGAATCGTCGAGTTCGTGGCGGCATTGGCCGTCGCACGATAGCCAACGAGGCCGTCCGCCGTCATCTGCAGCTGCTTGCTGCCGGAGATGCTCGTGACGCCGCTCGTGTGAACGGTCACCGGGCCGTTGTAGCCGACGTTGCTGGAGACCGCCGTGCCGCCGAGGAGGATGTTGAACGTCGCCGCGTTGGGATTTTCGAGAAGCGAGAGTGTTGTGCGGCCGGTCATCCGCGCGGTGCCATGCAGGTCGGTGCCGAGAATGTTCTCGCGAACGCCGGTTACCTGATTCACGTCTTGCTCCATACCGGCGGCGGCGAGGCGCTTCGACACGGAGGCATACAGATTCGGTTGGCCGAACTGATCGCGGACGGCAGTTTGGACGGAGGTCGCCTGCCCGTGCCTGGCGAGCCAGTCGAGGGCTCGCGAGATCGCGATGGCGTCGTCCCCCGCGGCCGGGTTTTGCTGGTAGGCGGCCACGTGCTGCGTCAGAGCATCGAGGCTCTTCGTGTACGACTCTTGCACCTTCGGATCGGCAGCGGCGCTGGCGAGCTTCGCGTACTGCTCGATCGCTTTCCGCACGCGGACCATGCGGCGGTTGTCGAGCCCCTCGGCATTGCCCGTGAGTTTATCGAGGACAGTCGAAACAGCGGCGGCCGGCGGCGGCTCCTGGGCGACGATGTTTTCGAGGTCGCTCCACCGCAGGTATTTCTTCCAACCTTCCGCCTTCGACGCGCCGCTCTGAACGAGCCACGCCTCGAGGTCGCGAACCGCTGCCGCCAACTCGGTCCGGGACGCCGCCAGCTCCTCCGGCTTCACCGCCTGAAAGCTTCCTTTGGCGGCGGCGATCTTAGCAACAGTATCGTTAGCAGCCGGGGCGCTTGCCGGCGTTTGGTCCTGCCCAAGTGCGACCGAGCCAAGCGCAACAGAAACCCACGCAGCGGCCAAGACAACAGCAAGCTGGTGAATGGAGAATCGTAACATGAGTCCCACTCCTGACTTGGGGAAAGGACAGTTGGCAGCAAGGCTTTCCAGCCACTGCCGACTGCGGCAAGCATCCGTGATTGCCCTATCTTCCGCGGAATGGCTGCATTTCGCAAGCCGAACATTCGCCGCAATCGCACTACTTGACGCTCCCCAAAAATTCCCCCTATCCTGACGCCTCCGTACCGACCAGAAACTCGCAAATACCGCAGGCGACGCATGTTACGCAAACTTCCGGCCATCGTAACTCTACTATTATCCGCGGCGGCAGGCGTCCAAGCCGAAGAGCCCGCGACAATGCCCTGGCGAAACAGCTACCGCGAGGCGAAAGCAGTTGCCGAAGGGGAGCGGAAGTTGCTGCTCGTTTGGTTCTGCGACCCGACCGCGGACTACGATCGGCTTGAGCGGGAGGTCTTCGCCGATGCCGATGTGGCGAAGCGAATTGCGGAGGGATTTGTGTCGGTGAAGGTCGGGACGGACGCGCTGCTACAGACGGAAGAGAGCGGCGCTGAAAAGCCGACTCGCCTCTTAGACCATCCAGCGTTTGTTGAACTGCACGGCAAACCGGGCCTGGCGATCATCGACCAGACCGATCCGGCGAGCCCGCACTTTGGCTTCGTTGTGTCGATCTATCCGCTGACCCGCGGCGATCTTACGGCCAAGAAAATGATGGTGTTGCTCGATCTGCCCGCCGGCTCGCTCACGCAGCGGACGCTCATCTATGCGGTTCGGACGCATCCCGATCATCCGGCCAGCAGCACGGGCGATCCGTTGCCGCTGTTGACCGACGAATCGCAAAGCCACTCGGTCTATCAGGCAAGCATCAACCTGCAGGGGCATCACAGCTGGGAGCAGCGGTTCCACAGCATCAACGCCCGTTTGCCAACGGGTCTGGTTTCCTACGAAATCTGTGCCGAAAGCTGGCCGGGTCAGTCGCTTCTCGACGCGGCCGAGGAATGCGTCGATAGCTGGCGGCAGTCGGGGGGGCACTGGAACCAGGTGAGCCGGCAGGCGGAGCATTACGGCTACGACATGCGTCGCGGCACGCGCGGCGTCTGGTACGCCACCGGCATCTTCGCCCGGCGGCGATAACTGAGTTTTCGTCTGTAACCGGACCAAACGCTTCGCATCCAAGCACCGGGGCGAAGACACCGGAGTGATCCGACATGCGTCAGTTCTTCTTGGCGGCTGGATTGTGGATGCTGGTCTCAGCGAGCGGCACGGCGCTGGCCGATTCTCCGGCTGCCGACGATGCCTACTGGAACCTGCTGCACGAAGACGCGGTTGGCGAGGATCTCAAGCTGACAGCCGCTCAGCGGACGAAGCTCCGCGGCGTGCTCGACGAACTCGACCTCAGGGTCTTTCCCCTCCGCAACCGTTCGCAGGAAGAAGGGGGACCGATCTTCGCCAAGGTCGTTGTGGACGCCCGCCCGCGGGTCGCCGCGATTCTGAAGCCCGATCAGCAGACGCGACTCGAAAAGCTCGTCGCCCGCAAGCTCGGCATGGCCGCTTTGCAGCAAGAGCCGATCGCGAAATCGCTCGGCTTGACCGACGAGCAAACGACCAAGATCAATGACGCGATCAGCACTGCCCATGCGGCACTGGCGAAGCTTCGCGAATCGGCCAAAGGCAAACCGGTGGACGAGCTGAATGCGGAGGCCACGAAGATTCAGACCAAAGAGCGGGACGACGTCGTTGCCGCTCTCACCGATGCTCAGAAACGGAAGCTCAGTTCACTGATCGCGACCGACTTCGACAATGCGCGCCTCGGACGAACGAAGTTCAAAGTGCCGGAACTCGTCGGCGATGCGTTAGCTTGGCGCAACTCGCCGCCAATCTCACTTGAGCAGCAGCGCGGCAAGGTTGTCGTCGTCCATTACTTCGCCTGCGGGTGCATCAACTGCATTCATAACTACCCGGTCTATCGCGAATGGCGGCAGAACCTCGCGGGCAAGAACGTCACGCTCATCGGCATACACACGCCGGAAACGAAGACCGAACGGGACATCACCCACCTGGAACGGAAGCTGAAAGAGGACGACCTCGCATTCCCGGTGCTGATCGACAACGATGGCGCGAACTGGAACGCTTGGGGAAACAGCATGTGGCCCAGCGTCTATGTGATCGACAAGCAGGGCTACCTCCGGCACTTCTGGGCCGGCGAGCTCAAGTGGGAAGGAGCGAAAGGGGACGAAATTGCGATGGACTGGATCGAGCGATTGCTCAAAGAGTAGATCCCGCCTGCCGGGTGGGATCTGACTAGGACAACACGGTGGTGCGCCTCGGCATGCCAGTCCTACTCGCCACCATTCACCGATACGCCGCCATGCTGTTTCAGCATCCGCTCTTGTTCGGCCAGGCAAGCCGCGCGTGAATTGCGGCGCACCGTTTTCTGCGATTCCGCCCAGGCGATCGTAGCCAGGATGACTTGCCAGCGCAACTGGGGATTCCAGTTCCGCTCGCGCTTGGCCTCTTCGGCAGCCAACAATTCCGAGGAGACGTTGGTCATGGATTTTTCTTCAACTCTTGTTCGAGCACGCGGATTCGATCCTGCTTTTGCACGGCAGGATCGAGCGCTAACTGGCAGCGCAGCATGTCCGCATCGCCCAAACCATGATACTTCGTGCCGGTGCTTGTTTGTTCCTGGATTGCTGACTGCAACGAAGTTTGCCAGTCCGATAGTCCGCGTACTGAGCGGAAGATATCAATCGCTCCGTGCGGCGAGTTCAGGCAATAGACAGCCTGCTGGTCCAGCCAGCCCGAGGCTTTGTCCGCCACGGGCCCCCAGTCGGCATCCACCCGTCCCCACTCGGCATCGAGATTCGCCAGCGCCGCTTCGCAGCGCCGGCGGTTTTCGCTCGTGTCCTCGATCCACAGGTCCACATCGAAGGTGAGCACCGGCTGATGGCGGAGCAGAAAATTCATTCCGCCGATGAGCAAGTAGCGAACACCCTCGCGATTGAAGGTATCAAGAATATGGTCAACATTCATGGCCGACAACGATCGAATGGGCCAGGCCTAAGCATTTAACCCATCGTCCAAGCCCTGAGGCGGGAAGTCAACCTATTCGCCACAGCACGGACAAAGCTCAGGCACCAAGAGCGTCAGCGTCGCACTGTACTTGGTCGCCTCGTAGTCCTTCCCCGATTCGTCAGACGCATCGTGGTGGGCGACGATGAGATAGTAGTTTCCTTCGGTCGGCGTGAAGCTGGTCAGGCCCGCTGCGTCGGTCTTTCGCTCGTATTGCTCGTCGAACTCAGACGCCAAAGTTACCCCGCGCGGGATGAAGCTGACCCTCGCGTCCGGCAGCGGCTTCCCTTTGAGGAGCAACTGCACGCGGATCGGCTGACCCGGTCCCATTGGAGTCACCGGATGGCTTTCCAGCACCAGTTCCAAAGGATGGCCAAGCGGCTTGGCAAAGCCGGTCGTGTCCATCGGCAGCTTGTCGAGCGAGGTACTTGCCAGGAAGTGCGTTTTGCCGCTCTTGATTGAGCGGGTCGGCTGGCCGTGGTTCACGACGCCGTCGCGGGTGTGCGCGACGGTGTGCAGCCCCGCTTCGCCGGTTTTGAATCGCGCGCTCCAGAAGCCTTCCTTCGGAGCATAGCCGAGATCGGCCAGACGGTCCTTGATGTCATAGGTCTTGCCGCTGGGCGACACGACGGCGAGCGTGCAGCCGGTCGGATCGATCTTGCTGGCCAGTTTGAAATCGCGGTGATCGTTACCGTGATTGCCGAGCATCAGATCAACATGCACCGCGTCTCCGACACGAACGAGATTCGAGTTCGTCTGGACCCACGTGTCGTGGGCAAGCAGGGAAGTCGCGGCAACGAACGAGGCAAGGACAGATAGTAGCGAAAAACGTGTCATCGAAGTTAGTTCCTATTGAATAGTGGTTTTAGCCAGTTGAAGTTCCAGCTTCCCTTCGCTTCCCGACCAGCGGATGGCCAGGGGCGACGAGTCGGGCTTGGTATAGACGGGTGGAATCTGAATCGGAGCGCCGACCGATTCGAGCGTCGCGCGGTACTCGCCCGGCGGCAGAACGAGCGGCCCCGCCGCGCCGCGAGTCACCAGTTCGAAGCTGCCGTCGGTGGTGGTGTCGGCGAATCCGACGTACTGCCACGACGAGCCATCCTGGCGATGCAGTGTGACTTGCACTTCGGCGAGGACATCGCCGCCAGATCGCAACACACCCGGCGTGCCGCCGACAACGGGTCGCGGGCCGCAACCGCTCGCTCCGGCCGCGGCCGCCAAGAGAACAATCGCTAGGCCACGCAGGACTGCACTCGAATGGGGATGGTTACATGGTCGCATTAGTAGTCTCCCACAACTTCGCCGCCGCTCGCGCTGTGCAGCGCGCGGCAGATTTCGGGACTCATCGAGTTGGAGAGGAGCTTCACGGAGCCGTCACCCATCGTCACCATCGCGCCGCCAGGATGAAAACTCCGCGGAGCAAAAAACCCGGTGAAGTGAATCACCAGATCCGGGATGCGGCTGTTGGGGGGGCTGTAGCCGTTGGTGAGCGTGCTCATCGCGCCAGAGTGGGCCCACGAAGTGCCGCGGCCGCGAAGAGCGGCACTCGCCGCGCCACGCCAGCTCGTTTTCTGCGGCCAGATCGACGCGAGATCCGGGTTCTCGATGTAGCCACTGGGCCCGGCGCTCCAGCCGCCACCGGTTCCTTGCATCCCTTGCGACGGCTGCAGGTTCGCACTCACGCCGGAGGAGCCGTTGAGCGTGGCCTGATAGGGAAACTTCGGCAGCGTCCCAGCCGCCAGCGTGAAATCGGCGCCGACGCTTCGCACCGTCTCGCTCAGATGCACGGTGTTCGAGGTGCCGTCGATGACGTCGGCAAAGCGAGCGCCAAAGTTCTCATAGACAAAACCGTCGGTCCGCCACCGCAAATCGTAGTTCAGCCCCGTCCCACTGCCGTAGCTCACCATATAGTTGATGCCGGCGTAGTCGGTTCCCCCCGCGCCGGTGTTCGTGCGCGCGGCCGGGTCGCTGGGACAAAAAAGAATCGGGAACGGCGTGGCAAACGTCTTCGCGAACAGCGGGTTTGGAATCAGGCTGTTGAACGGCCCGGTAAACGCCGGCTGCGAGAAGTCGAGCGTCTGCTGCAGGTTGATCTGCTCGATAAACGGCAGCAGGCGGGCCTGCGGCGAAAAGCCTTGTGTATTGGGCAGGTAGTTTTGCGCGTTGGTCATGGGGAACGCGCCGAACGTGTCGTGATAGTTGTGGGCGGCCAGGCCCCATTGCTTAAGGTGATTGCCACACTGCGTGCGACGCGCCGCCTCACGAGCGGCTTGCACCGCGGGCAGAAGCAACGCGACGAGGATGCCGATGATCGCAATGACCACTAGCAGCTCGATCAGCGTAAAGCCGGCGCGCGAGGGCGCGCGGCAAGAATCAGCAGACATGAAGAAACTCCCAGGGGGTATAAATGCGGCGCGCAGCAACTAGCTCGGCTGCGGCAGCTCGCATAAGAAACCGGTCACGATAGACCTACGCCCTGGGAGGCGGAGTCGTGGGACGTGGGAGAGAGTGCGAGCTGAACTCGTCCGCCAGGCAAACGGTTCCTGCCGGCGCGGGACGAACCGCGACGACGACCGGCTGCACGGCCGGCGCGGTCGAGCCAATGAGCAGCCACAGTTGAGCGAGCCCTTGGCACTTGCGAGCGGAAGCGGTCGGCACGAGCGACCATTGCCAATCGTCGCTCAGATCCACTTCGCACTTGCCAGTGGTGGAACAGCAATCCTCGGAGCGACCTACATGTTTCTCGCCACAACACGAATCAGTCTTGGCAACGAGCGTCGGCCGCTCCTTTGCCGCGGCAACGTGGACATAGTCCGGCGGCGTCACGCCGTTCTCTTTCGCCCACGCCAGCTTGTCGGCATTCGTATGGCAACAGCAGCCGCGCCAACACGCCTCGGCATTCTGACAACCACACGTGCCGTGCATGCAGGGGAACGGCTGCGAAATGTCCTTACCGTTAGGACCAATCCGCGGGTTGATGAGGGGCACGCCAAACGCCGTCGCCAAAAAGCCGACGAGAGCAGCGGCGGCGATCGAGCGGCGATGGTGAGCGAGGCGAAACCACATGCCACTAAGCTAAATCCCGCTCGCAGGCATCGCAATCCGGGGAAGACGCAAAGTCGCCGCACTGTGAATACTCGATGCACTGTGCGCATCTTCCCACGCGAACTAAACTACGGGATTGTGGACGACTGTTTGATCCCGACCGAGAGACCCCTGGTGACTAGCCGATCCATTCAGCTTCGCGGCGTCACCGTCCACAACCTGAAGGAGGTCGATCTCGACCTCGACCTGGGTCGGCTGATTGCGTTTTGCGGAGTCAGCGGCAGCGGGAAGACGAGCCTCGCCCTCGACACGCTCTATGCCGAGGGGCAGCGGCGATATATCGAGAGCTTTTCGCTCCACACCCGGCAGTTCCTCGCGCGGCTCGACAAGCCGGCAGCCGAGCGGATCGACGGCATTCCCGCTGCTATTGCCGTCACGCGGGACGACGTCTCGCGGTCGAACCGGGCGACGATCGGCACCGCGACCGAAACGATCGACTACCTGCGGCTGTTGTACGCCAAGATCGCCCGGCTGGAATGTCCCGCCTGCCACGTGCCGGTTAAGCGAAGCACGCCGGAATCCGCCGCAGCACGCCTGGCAACGCTGCCCGAAAACACGCGGCTGATGGTGGCGTTCCCCGCCGTGCCAGAGCCGGGGGAATCGTCGGAGGAACTGAAAGCCCGATTGGCGGCTCAAGGGTTCGTGCGGTTGGTGGAATGGGAGTCCGCCACCGAATCACTGGGACCAACGGCCGCGCCATTGCTCGTCATCGTCGATCGCCTCACCTCGTCTTCCCCGTCGCAGCGGCTTCGCGAGTCGCTCGAAACGGCGTTCAACCACGGCAACGGGCGAGTCACCGTTCTCGTCGAATCAACCGAGTCGTCACCCGGTCAACTGAACTACGACGACCGCGCGTGGCACCCGCTCGACTTCAGTACGCGGCTCGCTTGCACTTCCTGTGGCCGGACGTTTGCCGATCTCGAACCGCGGCGGCTCTCGTTCACCAGTCCGCTCGGCGCGTGCCCGACGTGCGAAGGCTTTGGCAGCATTGTCGATCTCGACATGCAGCGGATCATCCCCGATCCTGCCAAGTCGATCCGCGACGGTGCGATCGCGCCTTGGAATACGCCCGCTTATAAGCACGAGCTCGACGAACTGCTCGCGCTGGCTCCCGACTATGCCCTTCCGGTCGATGTCCCCTATAGCGAACTGACCGACGAGCAGCAACGACTCATCCGCGAAGGTGTACCCGAACGGAACTTCGGCGGCCTCGCAGGCTTCTTTGCCTGGCTCGAAAAGCGGAAGTACAAGATGCACCTCCGCGTCTTCCTCAGCCGCTGGCGCAGCACGAGCCTTTGCCCCACCTGTCGCGGCAACCGGTTGAACGAAGAGGCGCTCGCCTGGCGCATCGGCGGTCGGCATTTAGCCGAGCTGTCGCAGCTCAAGATCGACGAGGCTCAGGAGTTCCTCGCAGCACTTTTGCTCACCGACCATGAGCGGGCTGTCGCGCGGCAGATCCTCGGCCAGGTTCACCAGCGGCTCAGCTTTCTGCAGCAGGTCGGCCTCGGTTACTTGTCGCTCGATCGGACGCTCCGGACGCTAAGCGGCGGCGAGGCCCAGCGAGTCGCCCTCACGTCGGCCCTCGGTTCCAGCTTCGTCAACATGCTCTATGTCCTCGACGAGCCCTCCGTCGGTCTGCACCCGGCTGATGTCGATCGGCTCGTACAAGCGATTCGCAGGCTTCGCGATCGGGGCAATTCGGTCGTCGTCGTCGAGCACGAAGAGTCGCTGCTCCGCGCGGCGGACGAGCTTGTCGAAATCGGTCCCGGTGCCGGCGACCGCGGCGGCGAGGTTGTGTTTCAAGGAACCCTCGACGAAATGCTCGGGGAGGGTGCAAGCCTTACCGGCGAATACCTCGCCGGCCGCCGCGGCATCTCCGTTCCCGAACGTCGCCGCCCCGCCACCCGCGGCTCGATCAAGCTGATCGGAGCTCGGGGTAACAACCTGCAGAATCTCACCGTTGAATTCCCGCTGGGAGTCCTCTGCCTGGTGACCGGCGTCAGCGGTTCCGGTAAGAGCACGCTCGTGCAGGAGACGCTCTACGGCGCACTCTGCCGCCGTAAGCGGAAGGAATGCGAGCCGCCGCTGGCTTACGACGACGTGGTCGGCTGCGGGCAGATCGACGACGTCATTTTGTTCGATCAGTCGCCAATCGGCCGCTCCCCACGATCGAACCCGGTGACCTACATCAAGGCGTTCGATCCGATCCGAGCCGTCTTCGCCGAGACGATCGAGGCCCGGACGCACAACTACTCGGCCGGCCATTTCAGTTTCAACGTCGATGGTGGCCGCTGCACCGCCTGTCAGGGGGAAGGGTACACGCAAGTCGATATGCAGTTCATGGCCGACGTGTTCATGAAGTGCAACCAATGCGGCGGCTCGCGCTATCGGAAGGAAATCCTGGCCGTAAAGTACCGCGGTCAAAGCATCGCCGACGTCCTCGCCATGACCGCCCGCGAGGCGTTCGGTTTCTTCCGGGGCCAGCCGAAAGTGCAGGCCCGGCTGAAGCAGCTTATCGACGTCGGCCTCGACTACCTGCAGCTCGGCCAGCCGGCGAACACGCTCTCGGCAGGCGAGGCACAGCGGCTAAAGCTCGCGGCGCACCTTTCGGAAGCAACTCGCAACCGGACGCTGTTCCTGCTCGACGAGCCGACGACCGGGCTCCACTTTGCCGACGTGGTGACGCTCCTCGATTGCTTCGAGGCACTTCTCTCCGTCGGCCATTCGCTGATCGTCGTCGAGCACAACCTGCAGCTAATGCGAGCGGCCGACTACATCATCGACCTTGGCCCCGGTGCCGGCGACCAAGGAGGACGGATTGTGGCAACGGGGATGCCCGAAGAAGTGGCGCGCTCCCCCGATTCTCTGACCGGCCGCTTTCTCGCAGCAAGCCTCGCGGAGCGGTTGCGCGAGCAAAGTGCGTGAAGCGACGCTCTGCTTACCCCCGCTCCGCCTCCTTCATTCGTAGCTCCAGTCGCGACAGTCCCGCGACAATAACGATCAGCATTCCGCGCATCTCGTCGCGTCGCGACTTACTCATCTGCATGAGTTCCTGCTCGAGCTGATTGAGGTGATTTTCAATGCCCTGGCGATCGCCGTCGAGCGCGGCGCCCAGAGCGTCGATACAGTTCCAGAACACGTGCGAAGCCATCACGGTTACTCCCCGAGTATGTGGCGACCCGATCCCAATGATCGAGCCTGTGAATTGCCACGGCCGCCAGTTTTGCAAACGTCGTGCCATCCCCCGCAGACTCTTTCGTGCGCCGCGTGCTGGCACGCTGATTGCTCCCTTTCCCTCCGCCACTTTCGGAGAGGAGGAGGAGAAGGCTATGTTGGCTGACCTAAGCACCAGCCGATTGAATTGTGCCGTGCAAGTCTGCTTGCATCGCTGCTATCGGGCGGAGAATCCCGTATCGGCTTTGGCGGAGTACAAGGCGACGCTGCGCCGACTGGGCTGGTGCGAAAACGACTTAGAGCAATTCGAGTTTGCTGTTCTCCGCATCTTGCGGCGCGTCGTCCGGCCCACCGAAAGCGACAAAATGCCGCGGTCGCAATCCAGCAACTGTTGACCGGGGTTTCATCGGGGCGATACACTGACAAGGTTGATGCAGCCCGCGTCATGCTGGCAGCGTCAAACCCGCCCCCGGTAACGACTTGGCGTCCTCCGCCCATAGGTCGTTGCCCGTTTTCTGTATTTCAGCGAGTCGCGTCATGTCGAACCGGTCTGCCACGCGCATCGCGAAGTTCTGCTACTTGCTGGGCGCGGCTGCGCTTTGCTTGGTGATGCTGCGTACCACCGACGCTGCCGAGCCCCGTTCCGGCGAGCAGATTTACGCGGCCGACTGTGCGATGTGCCACGGAGCAGCCGGCCAGGGGGTGAAGGATCAGTACGACGATCCGCTCGTCGGCGACAAGACGCTGGCCGAGCTTGCCGCACTGATCGACAAAACGATGCCCGAAGGGGAGCCGGAAAAGCTCAACGCGGAGGAATCGGAGCGAGTCGCTGCGTATGTCTTCGAGGCGTTCTATTCACCAGCTGCTCAGGCGCGCAACTCGCCGGCGCGGGTCGAACTTTCGCGCCTGACCGTGCGGCAGTACCAGAACACTGTCAGCGATCTCGTCGGCAGCTTCCGCCGCCCGAGTCAGTGGCCCGCCGAGCGGGGCCTTAAAGCGGAGTACTATAAAGGTCGCCAGCCGCGACAAGGGGAGCGGGCGATCGAGCGGGTCGATCCGGGCGTGAAGTTCGACTTCGGCGAGGAAGCGCCAGGCGAAGGGATGGAAGCCCACCAATTCGCCATCTCGTGGGAAGGCTCGGTCCTCGCGCCCGAAACGGGGGACTACGAGTTTATTGTCCGGACCGAGCACGCAACGCGGCTCTGGGTGAACGACCTTGCCATGCCACTGATCGACGCCTGGGTGAAGTCCGGCGACGATACGGAATATCGCGGCAGCATCCGCTTGCTCGGCGGCCGGCCCTACTCGCTCCGGCTGCACTTTTCAAAGGCGAAGCAGGGGGTGGACGACTCGGACAAGAACAAAAACAAACCGCCGCCGAAGGTAAAGGCGTCGATCGAGCTCGCTTGGAAGCTGCCGCATTTGCCGGCGGAAACGATCCCGGCTCGTTGTCTCGCTCCGGAAACTGGTCCGGAGCGTTTCGTCCTCACCACGCCGTTCCCACCCGATGATCGGAGCGTCGGCTACGAACGGGGCACGACCATCTCGAAGGCCTGGGATCAGGCAACGACCGACGCGGCGATCGAAACGGCGACGTATGTTGCTGAGCGGCTGAACGAGCTGTCGGGCATCGACACGCGACCGCGACGCGTCTTTGGCCGCCGGGGGAATCCGAATCAGCCGAGGGAAGACAGCGAGGCACCGGCAGCCGCGGGTCGGGATGAAAGGCTCCGTGCTTTTAGTGCCAAGTTCGTCGAACGAGCGTTCCGCCGCCCGCTCACGGACGAAGAGAAACAACTCTATATCGAACACCAATTCGCTGAGTCGCCCAGCAACGAGATTGCGGTGAAGCGGGTCGTGCTGCTCGCGCTCAAGTCACCCCGGTTCTTGTATCGCGAGCCCGGTCCCTCCGATAGTAACGCCGCATACGACGTGGCCGCTCGCTTGTCGTACGGATTGTGGGATAGCCTGCCGGACGAGGAGTTGCTGAAGGCCGCTGCCGAGGGGAGGTTGGCGACACGCGACGAAGTGACCACGCAAGCCGAGCGGATGCTCACCGACATTCGTTCGCGGTCCAAGCTCCGGCAGTTCTTCTTGCAGTGGCTCAAGATCGAACAGCCGCCGGATATGGCGAAGAATCCGGAGCGATACAAGGAATTCGACGAAAGCGTGGCCGCCGATCTGCGGACGTCGCTGGAATTGTTCCTCGACGACGCGATCTGGGGCGAGAAATCCGACTTCCGGCAACTGCTGCTGGCCGAGGCGTTCCCGCTCAACGGCAAGCTCGCGCAACTTTACGGCGCCGACCTGCCGGCCGATTCCCCCTTTGCCAGCACAACGCTCAAGCAAGGTGAGCAGGCGGGGCTGCTCTCACATCCATACTTGCTCGCTGCGTTCGCCTACACGGAAACCAGCTCGCCGATCCACCGCGGCGTGTTCATTTCTCGCAGCCTGCTCGGCCGCTCGCTGAAGCCGCCGCCAGAAGCCGTCGCGCCGCTGGGGGCCGATGTACATGCCGACCTGACCACCCGCGAGCGAATCGCCCTGCAGACAAACTCCGATAACTGCATGAGTTGCCACGGGATGATCAACCCACTCGGATTTACGCTGGAGCACTTCGACGCCATCGGCCGATATCGGGCCGAGGAGCTGGGGAAGCCGATCGACGCCAAGGGGCAATACCTGACTCGCACCGGCACGAAGATTGAGTTCGCCGGCGTTCGCGACCTGGCCAGGTTTCTGGCCGAAAGCGACGAGGTGCATGCAGCGTTCGTCCAGCAACTGTTCCACTATCTGGTCAAGCAGCCGGTCCGGGCTTACGGCCCCGAGCGGCTGCCAGAATTGACCAAGTCGTTCCAAGAGTCCGAGTTCAACATTCCCAAGCTCGTTGCTACCATCGTCGCCAGCGCCGCCTTAAACTGATTCGCACACCAACCCGTTCATGGCAGCCCGACGCGTAAGCGAGGGTCCGACATACCAACCCGAAGCGTCAGCGAGGGACGTTTCGCATCGAAGCGAGGAACCTATGCCCGCCTACACCAGCCGCCGCCGCTTCCTCCGCGATCTGGGCATCAGCTCCGCCGCTCTGCCATTCGTGCTCAATCTTCCCAGCCTCGGCTTTGCGAACCAGCAAGTCCGGAAGAAGCGCATGGTGGTGATGTTCAGCCCCAACGGCATCGTCCCCGATACATTCTGGCCGGACGAGGAAGGGGAGTGCTTCACGCTGAAGGAAAGCACGACGCCGCTCGATCCGTTCTACGACCGCACCCTGTTTTTGCGCGGCATCAGCGACAAGATTCGCGGCGATGGCGACGGCCACATGCGCGGGATCGGCTGCTTGCTCACCGGCATCGAGCTCTTCCCCGGCAACATCCAGGGTGGCTCCGACACGCCCGCCGGCTGGTCGAAGGGGATTTCGATCGACCAGGAAATCAAGAACCACCTGCAATCGCGAGAGGAAACCCGCACCCGCTTCGGCTCGCTGGAGTTGGGCGTGCTCGTTCCCGAGCGGGCCGACACCTGGACGCGCATGTCCTACGCCGGCCCGAACAAGCCCCTCGCTCCGATCGACGATCCCTACCAGCTCTTCCAGAAGCTCTACGGCCGAATGAAGGATCAGGAAAGCCTGCGGAGCATCCTCGACGACCTGCAGGGGGACCTGAAGAAGGTCAGCTCCGTCGTCAGTGCCGAGGATCGCCGCCTGCTCGACGAACACGCGGCCCTCGTCCGCGAACTGGAGCAGGAGCTGCGCGATACGGGCAAGGCCGATCTGGGCCACGCCGTGCCGGAGCTGGAGCCGGGCGTTCGCGAAGACAACGACAACATGCCCCAGATCAGCAAGATGAACATCGAGCTCCTGGTGAACAGCTTCGCGGCCGACTTCGCCCGCGTGGCGACGCTGCAATACACGAACTCGGTCGGCGGCGCCCGGATGCGGTGGCTCGGCGTGGACGAAGGGCATCACGAGCTGTCGCATCACGAGGACAGCCAGAAGGAGTCGCAGGAGAAGCTGACCAAGATCAACAAGTGGTTCTGCGAGCAGCTCGCGTACCTGGCCAAGCGGCTGGACGAAACGCCCGAGCCCGGCGGCCAGGGGAGCCTGCTCGACAACACGCTCCTCATCTGGACGAACGAACTGGGCAAGGGCAACTCGCACACGATGGACAACATCCCGTTCGTGCTGGTCGGCGGCGGTCTCGACTTCAAGATGGGCCGGTCGCTGAAGTAGCCGAAGGTGCAGCACAACCGCCTGTTGATGGCGCTGGCGCACGGCTTCGGCCACCACG
>CAYLLN010000120.1:14182-16066 GCA_964384375.1 uncultured Pirellulaceae bacterium | reverse complement strand
CTGCGAAAACTGGGTCAGGGAGAGATGCTGGAGCAAGCCGCAACAGAGCCGCAGGACGCGGCAGAGTTACAAGACGGGGCAAGTGAGTAGAGTTTGACGCCGCTAGCGGCGGCCGCGACAGGCCCTTCGCACAGGAATCGTTAAGCCGCAACTCTTTGTGCGGCAAGTATTTGCAACGGACGCGGCGGTCCCATCTTTTTGCCATCCTGCCTCACGATTCTGGCAATCTCTGCCGATTATTCCACGTATGCGGGTTCTGCCGAACTTGCCTGCGCGCCCGATGCGCGGAAAGTGCCGGCAGCGTCCGCCACGGCTTGGGGCTGTGAAAAGGGTTCGGGGGGACATGTGCTCGCTTGCCTCACGGCGGCGCGGCCAAGGAACAATCAGCCCATGAACGTTCGATTGCGAGCATGGACGAAACGCGTGATGCGGCTGGCGGGCGGCTGGACGGCGGCTGCAGCGCTGGCCGCGTCGTTGGCGGCGCCTGCCCTGGGGCAGCTCGTGCAGCCGGCACCCACACCGGCCCGGCAAGCAGCTCCTGCCGAGCAGACTGTCGTCGAGGGGTACAGTGTCCCTGCCGGCGATGCGGCGCAGCTTGCGGAGCGGCTTTCGCAACTCTTTGCCGGCAAGGCCGACGTGCGGATCGCAGCCGACGCCCGACAGGGAAAGATCGTCGCCATCGCGCCCCCCGCGGCTCAGCGGCAGATTGCTGCCGCGATTGTGCAGGCTCTTGCTCAGCCGGGTGCCGCTCAACCTGCCGCCGCTGTCGCACCCGCAAATAACGAGCGATCGCTCGAACGCATCCAACTCCAGCACGTCACCTGGAAGCAGTTTGAAGAGAAACTGATTCGCATCTGGGGCTCGCGGCTGTCGGCGGCCACGAATGCCGGCGGCGATGCGGCCCAGTTCCAGATCAAGAACGCCGGCGGCCAAACGACGCTCGAGGTCGATCGCCGCCGCGGCCTGGTGACGGTCGATGCGCCAGCGAATGCCGCCGCCTCCTGGCTGAAGGTGCTCTCCGCCATCGATGTTCAGGCAGCGGAAAATGGTGAAGAGTCTGCCGTCGTGCCGCTCGATAAGGCTGATCCGGCGATGGTGATGCGGGCCGTCTCGCTCATTCGCACGGCGATCGACAACGACGCCCGGGGCTTGTACTCGCCGCGCCGCAAGAACCACATCGGCGAGTTCGTGAGCATGATCTTTCAACAGGAAGGGGGCGCTCAGCCTGCGGCTCAACCGGCCCCTGCACCCGCTCCGGCAGCACAGCCGGGCGGCGAGGGGGCTCCTGGCGGCGAAGCTGGCGCGCCTGGGGGCCAAGCGGAAGCGATCGCCTCAGCCCTCGATAGCTCGCGCCTCGGAAGCAACGTCACGATCGACATCGTTGGCGACGTGATCGTCGTCCGCGGCCGCAAGGAGGACGTCGAAAAGGTTCTCAAGATCATCGAAGAAATCGAACGGCAGAGCCTGGAGACGCGGCCGGAAGTCGAGCTGTACCTGCTGAAGAACGTCGATTCGACGGCCCTCAACGAAATTCTGACGACGATCACGACGACCGCCCTGTCGTATCAAGGGCCGGTCACGATCACGCCGCTGCAGCGACCCAACGCTCTTCTCCTCGTCGGCCGCAAAGAGAACATCCCCGCGGTCGTCGAGCTGATTCAGAAACTCGACGTTCCCGCGCCGTCCGACGCTCAGCTCAAGATCTTCTCGCTCAAGTACATCTCGGCGATCGACGTGGAACGGACCTTGCGACAGTTTTTCGTCGCCCGTCCGACGACGGACACAGCGCTGCGGACCGGCATGGGAACGCGCGTGCTGGTGATCGCCGAGTTCCGCGCCAACGTGGTGATCGTGCAGGCCGCTCCGCGCGACATGGCCGAGGTG
>CAYLLN010000120.1:0-14172 GCA_964384375.1 uncultured Pirellulaceae bacterium | reverse complement strand
GAGGTGGTCCGAATCGTCGAAAAGCTCGATGTCGATGGCTCGGATAGCAAGGCCGAAGTCCGTGTCTTCAAGCTCCGGAACTCGAACGCGGAACAGCTCGCCCCAGCCTTGCAGGAAGCGATCACAGGGGTTGGCGCCGCGGGCCAACAGCAACAACAGCAACAGCAGCAAGGCGGTGCCGGGGGACAAACCTCGCCCTCCACGGCGATTCGCCCTGCCGTTAGCCTGCAGCTCCTCCGATTAGATCCCAACGGCCAGGAACTGATTCAATCGGGCATCCTCTCGAACATGCGGATCACGGCCGACACAAGCAGCAACTCGATCATCGTCGTTGGGCCCCCTTCGGCGATGGAATTGATGGCGGCACTCATTCAGCAGCTCGACAACCTGCCGCCGACCGAGGCGGAAATTAAGGTCTTCACGATCGTCAACGGCGATGCGACGACGCTGACTGAAATGCTGCAAAACCTGTTCGGCCAGACGCAGGGAGGGGGCGGGCAAGGACCGCTCGGCTTGCAAACAGCGACCGGTGCCGGGGAAAGCGCCCTCGTGCCACTCCGCTTTAGCGTCGATCAGCGGACCAACACCATCATTGTCTCGGGCAACCGCGGCGACCTGGAAGTCGTCCGCAACATCCTCGTGCGCCTCGATGTGCCGGACCTGAGCCAGCGGATCACGACGGTCTATCGTCTGCACAATGCCCCGGCAGCCGACGTGGCCACCGCAATTAATAACCTGCTCGACCGCCAGCGCGATCTGAACCAGGCCGCACCGGAACTGATCACGCCGTATCAGCAAATTGAGCGCGAAGTGCTCATCGAGCCGGAAGTGGTGACTAACAGCTTGATCGTCAGCGCCACACCGCGTTACTACGAGGCGATTCAGCGGATCGTGACCGAGCTTGACCGCCGGCCGCCGATGGTCGCGATTCAGGTGCTCATCGCCGAAGTGACACTCAACGATGACGAGCAGTTCGGCATCGAGTGGGGCCTGCAGGACTCGCTGATGTTCGACCGGAGCATCGCGACAAACCGGTACAACATCAACAACGCCAATTTTCCGAACGACAACTCGGCGGCGTCGCTGGCCACGCGCGAGAACGTCGCTGGCCAGGCCCTCTCGAACCTGTCGGTCGGCCGCATCGATCCGACGCTCGGCTTCGGCGGCCTCGTGCTCACCGCAAGCAACGAATCGGTGCAAGTGCTGCTGCGAGCGCTGGAAGCATCGTCGCGGGCCCAAGTCCTCAGCCGGCCGCAGGTACAGACGCTCGACAACCAACTGGCTTACGTGAACGTCGGCGCCCTCGTGCCTCGCATTACCGGTGTGGAGCAGTCCACGATTGGCACGTCGAATCCGACCGTGACCGACATCTCGGTCGGCATCATTCTGGAAGTGACGCCGCGGACCAGCCCCGACGGGACGATCGTGATGCAGATCAACGCCACGAAGTCGTCGGTCGGCCCCGAAGCGGAGGGGATCCCCATCTTTACCGATGCCTCCGGTAACGTGATTCGCTCGCCGCAGATTCCGCTGACGACCGCCCAAACGACGGTCTCGGCTCGCAACGGGCAAACGGTCATTCTCGGGGGTCTGATCACCAAGAGCATGTCTGAATCGACGCGGCGGATTCCTTATCTCGGCGACATTCCGGTGCTCGGCCGGCTGTTCCGCTTCGACAGTGTGAGCGAGGAGCGGACGGAATTGCTCATTATCATGACGCCATACATCATTCAGAACGAAGAACAGAGCGAATGGCTCAACCAGCGCGAAACCGAGCGGATGAGCTGGTGCATCGCCGACGTCGTGAATATTCACGGGCCGGTCGGTGTCGGCGGCAATCCGGCGTTCAATACGAGCCCGAGCGACGTGATCTTCCCGGACGTGGACCCGACCGCGCCGCAGCCGACGCCCGCCACGCCGCCACTCCCGGGCCTGCCGGGCTTCCCACGGAATCCGCCGACACCGGCAAGTTCCATGGGGCCAACGCTCGATCCGCTCCTGCCGCCGCCCCCCGGTGGCGGCTATGGACAGCAATCCCTGCCGCCGCCCGTGCAGCTTGACCTGTCGGCCAGCAGCAGGCGTGGTTCCACGCCTGCGATCCCGGCAGTAGAGTCGCGCGTCGTACCGCCGCCAATCCAGCCCGTCGCGCCTCCGGCCGGCACACAGGCCCGCTTCCTGCCGCAAGGTCCGCCACAGTTTCTGCCACCACCGACGCCGCCGCAGAATTGGGGGCAAGGGGGGGTGCCGGTGCAGCAGATGGTGGCCCCGGCGATGTATCAACGCTGATCGAAATTGCAGGCCCGTAGGGCCGACCTATGTCAGCCCAGGGCGCAGCCCTGGGTTTGCAGAACGCACAACGATAGACCAGCCCCGCAGGGGCGAGACAGATGCACGGCCCGATGTTCGAATCCAATCAAACGACGATTTGTACCCGAACCTATACCTTGTACCGCCCCTTCGGGGCTAACCGCATCCATCAATGCACAAGCTCCCTGACATGGGTCGCCGCTTCGCGGCTGCATGATCATGCCTCAGTCACTCGCAAAAGTCCTGTTGCACATCGTCTTTAGCACGAAGAACCGCGCACCTTACCTGAAGGAGAAAACCGACCGCGAAGGGCTCTACGCATACGGTGCGGGAACGCTTCAGGAAATCGAATGCCCTGCGATCATCCTTGGGGGCATCGAGGACCACCTGCATGCGTTGTGCCTGCTCTCGCGGACGGTCACGATTGCCAAGCTGGTCGAGACGCTGAAGACGAGCACCTCCAAGTGGATCAAAACACAAGGAGCGAAGTACAAGGGCTTTTTCTGGCAAAGCGGCTACGGCGCGTTCTCGGTGAGCGAGTCACAGAAGAGCGTGGTGGAGCGATATATTGCCCGGCAGGAAGAACACCATCGACGGCTGACGTTTCAGGATGAGTTTCGCCGCTTGTGTAAGCGACATGGGATCGCGATTGATGAACGGTACGTTTGGGATTGAGGGCCAACCGGATACGTGTTTCGCCCCGTTGGGGCTGGGAATTATTCGTTGGGGATTGGCTACCCAGGGCTACGCCCTGGGCTGACATAGGTCGCCGCTTCGCGGCTGCAAGGATGCTAGTTATGAAGAGCATGCGAATCACTGCGGCACTTATCGGTGCGTTGCTGGCTACGAACTTCGGCGGCTGCAAGACGCTAACCCCTTCTGACTGGACGAAGGGATGGATGGAATCGAAGCCGGAGGTGAAGGAGAGCGCTTATGCCAAGCCGGCGCGGCTGGCGGTGATGTGGTCGCCGGCGATGCTCAACTCGGACGGGAAGAAACCAACCCGTGGCTTTGGCGGGCGGCTTTACTTCTATGACGCGGCAAACAAGGCGGTTCCCGTCGAGGGACAGCTCGTCGTGTTCGCCTACAACGATCAAAAACCCGGTGGCGACAGCAAATCGCCCGATCGGAAATACGCCTTCACACCCGAGCAATTCACGCAGCATTTCAGCCCGACGGAACTGGGGGCCAGCTACAGCGTCTGGATTCCATGGGACGAGGTCGGCGGCGAACAGGTCGAGGTGAGCCTGGTTCCGGTCTTCACCGCGACAAGCGGGCAACTGGTGGTTGGCCAGTCGTCGAAGAACTTGCTGCCGGGACCAATGACCGTGAACACACCGGTTTCGTTCGAACACCTTTCCATGTCGTCGGCGGAAATGGCCTCGCGGCAAGCGGCTGGAATCTACGGCGTGCAGCAGGCGTCGTTCCAGCAGCCGGCCTTTGTCCCGCAGCAAGCAGGACAACGGACATTCGAGGAGACTTCGATCCGCTTGCCGAGCACGCTGGCTCAGCAGATGGCCAATGCCGGGCCGCAGACGACGATCGGCAAGACGGGTACGAACTCGGTGCAGCAGCTGCCAACCTCACCGGCCCATAACGCGGCTGCGAAGGACATGGCCGCTATGGCCGACCTGCTCCGGTTGCAGGGAGCAGCCCAGGGGATGTCCGGTCCGACGGCGATGCTGGGGGGAGCTCCTCGCTCCTCGCCGTCGAATCAGTGGTCGCCGTCGAATCAACCACTAGCTCGTTTCGTACGTCCAACACATCCGGCTCCATCATTGCCAGCGCCTCCGCCAACTCACGGTCTTCCTCCGACGCAACCGTACCCTTCAGCACCGCAGTACGGCCTTCCATCGCCACTTGCGACTGGCCGATGAACCGGATGCCGGGGAGTTTTTCGAGCCGCGTTTGCATCGCCACCATGCTCGTCGGGGAGACGGGGGCGGGGCGGAAGCCGAGCCGCAAGGCAATCCGTATGTTGGGTTGATTGCGACCCTGCGTATTGTTGTTCTGGTTGACGCTCTGCATCCCTTGGGCGAACAAATTGCCCAGTTGAGCGAAGTTGGCCTGGGCAGAGCGAGTTTGCGCGCTCTGCTGGCTGCGCGGATTCGTCGTGTCTGCGCGATCTGCCCCGACGAACGCCCCTTGCGTCTGCTGGGTCTGAACCTGCGGCCTGGCTACTCCTCCGGCAGCGACGTTTTGCTGCGAAAACGGATCCTGAGCACTGCCGCCTCCACCGCCACTGGAACCGCCAAGGCTATTTCCGGTGTTCGTCGCTTGGCTTCCGCCGACGGTGTTCGTACCAAACAGCCCCTGTGATGAACTGCCGCCGTAGTAGCTGCTTGTCTGCTGGGCCGATGCGATCTGCGACAGACTAAACGTGAGTGCGGCTGCCGCGAGCGAGCCAAGGAGCAAGATTCGCATGGTGACCTCAAGCAAACTTAGTAGCAGAGCTTCCTACCGTCGTTTTCGTCCGCACGAGCCTCACAGTCAACAAATCCCGAACCGCGGCGGGTCGTAACGAACGTAGCGAAACGGATATCTACGATTGGACGGGCCCGGTCATGCCGCGGCAAGTCCACTCTGCATTAACCCGTTTGGCCGCTGGGAGTTTCGCTCGCCAGCACCGGGGCGAAACTTTGGCGGGCCCAGCGGGGTAACTGCCGTCACAATCGCTTGGTTCGGCCCTGGCGGAATCCCAAAATAGGGGCCAAATTCGCTGCAAAGGCGTGATTCATGCAAATGCTATCTCGATGGTGCTGTTTCTTCGCTTTGGCTCTCGTTGGGGTCGGACTTTGGCAATCGCCGGCTCTGGCCGACCGACCGGGAGCGCCAAAACTCCTGCCCGAAAAGACACTCGCCTATTTTCGCGTCACCGACACGCCACTGCTCGTCGAGCGAATGAAAGAGACGGCGATGGGTCGGATGGTGCAGGACGAACAGGTCCGCCCGCTCGTTGGTCAGCTTTACAGTTCCGTCGAAAACGTCTGGAAGAACATCGAGGATCGGGTCGGCCTGCCGCTCAATGAACTGCTCCGAATTCCGCAGGGGGAAATCTGCGTGGCGTTCGTCGCCCCGCCGGAGAAGTCGCCGGGGCTCGTCGTACTGCTCGACGTGAAGAACAGCCTGCCGGCATTCCAGAAGTTGCTCGCGAAAGGGGAAGGGTTCCTCGAAGAAACCGGCGGCACCAAGGGGAGCGAGAAGATCGCCGATCTGGAAGTGAGCACCTACACCGGTCCTGACGGCAACACGGTCTTCCTCGTCGAGCGAGAAGGGACGATCGTCCTGACCAGCTCGAAAGAGATCATGGAGCACACGCTCAAGGCCTGGCAAGGAAACGTCGATCGGACGCTCGCAGACAACAACAGCTTCAACTCGATCATGAGCCGCTGTGCAGGCGCGGTCGATGACCCGCCGCACATCACGTATTTCGTCGATCCGATCGAGCTCGTCCGGACGGTCGCTCGCGGCAGTGTGGCGGCAACGGGCCTCGCGCTCATTCCCGTGCTCGGTCTGGACGGCGTAAAGGGGGTTGGCGGCAGCCTCACCTTCGCCAGCGGCGAGTATGACGACGTGCAACACATGCACGTGCTGCTCGATACGCCACGGGCCGGCGTCGTGAAGCTCTTGGCGATGAAGTCCGCCGACACAACGCCCGAGAATTGGGTTCCCGGCGATGTCATCACGTACAACACGCTCAATTGGGACTTCAAGCTCACCTTCGACGAGGCCTCCAAGCTCTATAACAGCCTCACCGCCGAGGGCGAACTGCAGATGGAAATCCAGAAGCGGCTCTCCGAGCGGCTGGGGGTCGATGTCGAGAAAGACATCCTGCCGCAACTGGAAGGGCGCGTCACGTTCGTGCAGTGGATCGAAAAGCCGGTCCGCCTCAACAGCATCACCACCCTGGCGGGATTCAAGGTGAAAGACCCGCAGGCGTTCCAAGGGACGATGGATAAGGTGCTCGAGAAGTTTGCCGAGAACCTCGAGAAGAAGTCATACGCGGGCACGTTCTATTGGACAATCAAACTCCCGGAGGGCCAGGGGCGCCGTGGCCCCTTTGGTCGTCCTCTCGACAATCAAGGCGAAGAGGGGAACGGACCGAGTCTGCGTCAGCCCGATCCGTGCGTCTGCCTGCTGGGCGAGTATGTCTTGATCACCGATAGTTCTGCGGCCCTGCAAGCAGCGATCAACGCGAACAACGACCCATCCCGCAGCCTGAAGAACGAGCTCGACTACAAGCTGATTGCCAGCAAGATCAAGCGGCAGGTTGGCGGCGACGCTCCCGGCTTTGTACAGTTTGCCCGCGCCGAGCAAGGGATGCGGTTTTGGTACGACATGGCAACCGCCGACGACACGAAGCGGCAGCTATCTCGCGGCGCTCAGGACAATCCGTTCTTTCAGGATGTCGAAAAGGCCCTGAAAGACAACCCGCTCCCGCCGTTCTCGGTGCTGGCCAAGTACCTCGCCCCCGGCGGTGGCATGATGGTCAACGACGAAACCGGTTTCCATTACATGTCGTTTACGCTGAAGCGGAAGATGGAGTAGTGACGCCGGCTTCCAACCGGCATTACATACCTGGGCAGGCGGAACGCCTACCTGATGCACTACTTCAGTCGCACGTTGTAAATCGGCAGGTGCCGGTAATAGACCTCCAAGAGGTAGATCGACATGCAGGTGGTGTAGAGGCGGCCGACCTGGTTCCCCCAGCGATCGCCCACGGGGGACCAGCTGCCGGCTTCGGGGCCTTCCCTCTCTTGGGAGTTGGGAATTTTCGATCGCAGGTCGCGATTCCACTGGTCCCACTCGTCGCCGTCCATGTGATGGCAGACCTGGGTCGCGTAGTACCAGTAATAGACATTGCGATCGCGAGCGGCCATCTTGATCGGGTTGTCGAGGAGGATTTTGACGCCCCGCTGCAATCGCTCGTCGTCCCGCTGCCAACCGAGATACTGCCGGCAGAGCAGGGCCTCCGCCGTGAGCGGAATCGAGGGGCCACTACCCGATTGATAGCCGTACTGAGCTCCGCCGTCGGTCTGCACGGAATCGATGTACTTACAGACGAGATCCTCGGCCGGGCTTTGGCAGTCAAGGCCAGCCATTCGCCCGCTCTGCATCGCCATGACGAACCAGCCGGTGACCGACATGTCGGCGTCTTTGTATGGCACATAACGCCAGCCCCCTTCGGGCGACTGGATGCGGTAGCAATAGTCGAGCGCCCGCTGGGCCGGTTTGCGGATGTTGGGGTCCTTCGTCATCCCATAGATTTCGCACAGGGCGATGGTCGCCTGGGCGTGGGCATATAGCTGGTGGTGCTGGGCGCCGGGGTAGTGAAAATAGCCATCGTCCTTTTGCTGTTTGAGGAGGAACGCCCAGCCCCGTTTGACCGGTTCGACGTGATCCCCTTCCTGGTGCGTGTTGCCGGCTCCTTGAAAGGCAAGCAGGGCCATCGCCGTGGCCGCGACACGATTCTCCTGGCTGCCGTGGTTCTTGTAACCGCTGGCGAGTTTCCAGCCGCCGTCCTTAGTTTGCCTTCGGCGGAGCCAGTCGAGGCCGAGTTGCACGGCCTCCTCGGTCGCCGCGTTGCCGCCGTAGGCCGCCAGCAGCGCTCCCTTCTTGCCAGCTGAGCGGCCAGAGAGGGACAGGCCGATCTCCGGCGTGCGGATGTTGCCCGCCGATTCGCCCGAATCGGTGATCAAGTCGGTAATCGGCGGAGCGGCGAGTGCGTCATTGAATAGAGTCTCGGAGAATGCGACGCCGGGCGTATCGACCAACATTTCCACAGCGACAGGCGTCTCGAGCACTTCCTCACTGAGTTGCTCGCCGACCGACTCGGCATAGATCTCAAAAACAAACTGCTCGCGGATCGCGGGGATGGAATAGAGGGCCAGCACTATGACCGCGGCCAGGTGCAGGACGAGACTCACAAGCCAGGCGGGCGCGGTGCGGATGGTACGCCAGAGCGTTCGCTTGGCCGGGGCGGCCTCAGCCGGCTCCGCAGCCGGGGGCGGCTCGTCGGGAACGGGCATGCCGAGGCGGGCGATGAGCGCCGCGATCCGCGGCGGCGGCTCGGGTTCGAAGTCGGGGGTTGCGTCCTGATCCGCTAGTTCTGGGAGTGGTGGGGCGGTTGGGGGCGAGGGAACCGAGACCCCGACAGCTTCGTCTGCGGGAAGCAATTCAGGAGGGGGTTCTTTCCAACGACGATTGGCCAGCGGCGGAGGATCGAGCGCGAGCATGCGAAACGTCCCGTTTCATGCCCCGACGGAGTTGAGAACTGCCCGTGCTGGCGACGGGCAGGCTGGTACGAGTGAATGTAGCGGGACGGAGAATGAAATGCCAGCGCTATCCGCTTTTGGCCTGAGCGACGAACGTCCTTGTCACCTCCTGCTGCGGCGAATCGAAGATCTGCTCGGGCGGTCCCGATTCGGCGACGGCGCCAGCGTGCAGGATATGGACGGTGTGAGCTACGCTGCGGGCAAAGCCGAGGCCGTGCGTGACGACGATCATCGTCTGGCCCTCTTTCGCGAGGTCGGCCATCACACTCGTCACTTCGGCGGTCATTCGCGGATCGAGGGCGCTCGTCGGTTCGTCGAACAGGATTGCTTCGGGTTCCATGGCCAAAGCCCGCGCAATGGCCACGCGCTGTTGTTGGCCGCCGGAAAGCGTGCCTGGCTTGGCGTGCAGCTTTGCTTCCAGGCCAACGCGGGCCAGCAGCTTCTTCCCCTTCTCCTCCGCTTCGCCCCGTGACTGCTTGAGGACATGCATGGGCGCTTCGGTCACATTTTGCAGCACGGTCAAGTGCGGGAACAAATTGAACTGCTGGAAAACCATGCCGACACGGCGACGAATCTGCGCGAGCACGCCGTCCTGCCGCGGACCGGACTTGAGGTGCAGATCATCGACGCGAATCGTCCCCTGGTCGAACGTCTCCAGGCCGTTGATCGTGCGCAAAAGCGTGCTCTTGCCGCCGCCGGAAGGGCCGAGCAGCACGCTCACCTCCCCTTTCTTCACGCGGAGGTTAATGCCGCGGAGGACTTCGGTCTGGCCGTAGCGTTTGTGGATGTCGGTGAGTTCGATCATGGGTGTTTAAACGATCTTGCGAACAACATTTGCTCGCTGAATGAAACGAACTGGGTTGGAAAACACTTTGCCAATGACCAAGTCCCAATGACAAATCGGTGCCGATCAACATTGGTCATTGGTGCTTGAACATTGGTCATTTTCCTTCGCTAGTCGTCCTTCCTCTCAGGAGCCAATCGCTTCTCCAGATGTCCAACGAAAATCGCCAGCGGATAGCTCATCGCCAGATATAGAGCCGCCGTCACGACGCCCAGTTCCACCACGGCGGCGGCACTTTGAGCGTGCATGTAGTACTGCTTGCTCAGTTCGACCACGGTGATCACCGAGCAGACCGCCGTGTCTTTGAACAGGGCGATGAAGTCGTTCATCACCGGCGGAATCACGAGGCGGAAGGCTTGAGGCACGATGATCCGTGCCAGAGCCATTCGCCGCGACATGCCGAGCGAGAGGGCCGCTTCCATTTGACCTCGCGGAATGGCCTGCAAGCCGGCGCGGTAGATTTCCGACTCGTAAGCCGAGTAGTTCATCGCCAGCCCGACAATTGCCGCGACGAGGGCCGGCAGCGAGATGCCGATCTCCGGCAGAAGGAAAAAGATCAGATAAAGCTGCAAGACGAGCGGCGTCCCGCGAACGACTTCGACGTAAAAGCCGAGAGCCGGCCGCAGCCATCGTGGACCATAGAGGCGACCGAGAGCGATGCCGAGGCCGGCAGCAATCGCTAGGGGCATCGACGTGACAGCAAGGAAGACCGTCACCACGGCCCCTTGCAAGAGCAGCGGCACGCGCCGGAGCAAATCGGCGAATCGGCTGTGGCCACCTGTCGGGCCAAGATCGCCACCACCCGTTTCGTCCGGTGGCAGATCATCCGCATAGCATCCGTCGGTTCCCAGCAGCAGCCCGCGCTCGCGCTGCTTCTTGTTCCAGATGCCGTACTTGCGATAGATCCGTGGAATCGTGCCGTCCTGCCACCCTTCTAGGATCGCAGCATCAAGAGCCTTGAGCAGCTCCGAGTTTCCCGGTTGGGTGAGAATGACGTATTGTCCCGGCGCGAGCGGTTCGCCCAGGCGGCGAAGTTGTGGGAATCGCTCCCCATAGAATTCGACGATCGGCAGATCCTGCACGGTCGCATCCACGCCGTCGATGCCGAGTTCGACACTCCGCATCGCGTCGGTGGTTCCGTCGAAGATGATCGGCTGGGCCGAATCGCTGAGCTTGTCGCGCACATACGCCTCGGCTGCAGACCCGCCGAGCACGGCGATTCGCAACTTGCCCCCATCCGACCGCTTCAAATCGCTGAGGTCGGTGAACCGGTTATCGTTCTTGCGGACGAGCACCTGCAGTTCATACGTGTAGTACGGGAGCGTGATGCCGTAGCGTCCCTCTAACGATGGCCGCCACTCGTAGCCGTTCAGCACAATGTCGATGTCGCCCCGGTTGAGCAGGTCAGGGAGCTTGTCCCACTGCCCTTGCCGGTGCTCGGCCTTCACGCCCAGTTTGCCCGCCAAATACTCGGCCAGTTCGACTTCAAAGCCCTGATTCCGGCTCGGGTCGTCCTCGCGGGGATAGATAAACGGCCCGCCCCCCTCGGCATCGGCCCCCCAAATCAATGTGCCGCGAGTTTTGATCTCGTCGAGCGTGTCGGCCAAGGCAGGCGGCAAGTATGCCAGCCAGGCTGCGATAACTCCAATCCACCACAGCCAACCACAGGATATTTTCACCATCAAGACACCTCGACTCGGGACACCAGCCGTCTAATTACGCCAGACATTGTCACGTCGAAGACGTACGACAGCGGATGGAAGAAATATAGAGTTTTTGGTCGGCTGCCGGTGAGTGCCGCGCCGCGGAACCGATGGTCGTCGCACCCTCTGCGGCATGGTAAGGTAACAGCGTCCGATTCTCGGCCGCTCCTGACCTCTGACCCCTGACCCCTGACCACCCTCCCTCATGTCCCTCGACCTCCGCAAACGGCTCTTTGACGAACTCGATCAGCTCGTCCTCGTCGATCCGCACACGCACATTAACCCGCTCGATCCGGCGTCGCACACGCTGGGCGACATCTTGGGTTATCACTACTACACCGAGCTGGCCCATTCGGCCGGCATGCCGCGGGACCAGATCGAGGAGCCGGGGCTCGATTCGCGGACGAAGGTGCGGCGGCTGATCGAGAATCTGGGGCCAATCGACAACACGGTGCAGTACAGCTGGCTGATCGAGATGGCCCAGACGTTCTTTGGCCTGGAGACCGACGCGGTCACGCGGAACAACTGGGCGGGGCTGTACGATGCCGCCCAGACGCTAATGTCGCAGCCCGATTGGCCCGAGCAGGTGCTCGCGAAGAGCAAGTTGGAAGCGGTCTTTCTCACCAACGACTTCGACGATCCACTCGAAGGGTTCGACACGACCGTCTATATCCCCTGCCTCCGGACCGACGACCTTGTCTTTCACCTCGCCAAGCCGGAGGTGCGCGAGCGGTTGCACAAGGCGAGCGGCATTGCGGCGAGCGACGCGCAGGCCCTACGGCAGTCGATCGGCGCTCTCTTCACGCACTTCAAGACGCACGGGGCGCGAGCCTGTGCCATTTCGCTGCCGCCGGACTTTGCTCCGCACAAGGTTTCGGCAGCGCGGGCCAACACAGCACTCGCGGCGATCAACAAAGACGGCATCTACGCCGCCGCCACGCACAAGGCGGCCCTCGGGCACTTCGTCTTTTGGACGCTGGCCGAGATGTGTGCCGAGTACAAGCTGCCGTTCGACTTGATGATCGGCGTGAACCGCGGCGTGTATGAAGGGGGTGTGCATCAGGGGCGCGACCTGTACGACAGCCGCGTCTCGCTGATTCAGTACAAGGACCTGTTCAACGCCTTCCCGCAGGTGACGTTCCCGATCTCCGTGCTGGCGAGCGTGACGAACCAGGAGCTGACGAGCTACGCCTGGATTTTCCCGAACGTGGTGACCAATGGGCACTGGTGGTACAGCAACACGCCGACGTTCATCGAGCACGATCTGGCCGCCCGTTTGGAAGCGGTGCCGCGGACGAAGCAGATCGCGTATTACAGCGACATGTATAAGCTGGAATTCGCCTTGCCCAAGTTCGGCATGTTCAAGCGGATTCTGGCGAAGGTGCTGGCCGAGCGGTTCGTTATCGACCGGAACTGGAGCGAGGAGCAAGCCGTCGAACTGGGAACGCAGGTGCTCCGCGGCAACACCGAACGCATCTTCCGCTGGGGAGACGATCTCCGCGGCGAGTTGCCCGTCGGAGGCATCGAGAAGAAGTATTTCATCAATCCTTCGTCGCCGCTGGTCGAGGACGCTCGCGGTACGTTGCTCACGCCGCGCGACGAAGTCCGTATAGAACCGTCGATTGATTCGTGGGAAGCCGACGAGCCGGGCCTGTCCGCTGCGGAGGGGAACCCGCGGATGACGATGAACATGCCGACGGCAGCGGAGATCGCCGCGGCAGCCGAGGAGGCGCTGCTCGAGGAAGCGCCGGACCAGCGGCGAATGACGATGCAGATGCCGTCGCAGGCTGAGATTGATGCAGCGGCGGCCGAACTGGAGGAAACGGAACTCGCAGCCGACAGCTTGGAGCTGATCGACGAACCCGCCCCCGCCGGCGCCGACAGCGGCTCGATCTCGCTCGACGAAGCGGGGAGCCCCGAGTCGCAAGATACCTATTCGATCCGCCAGACCGAACCGTTTCGCTTTTATGGCAACGCGGAGGAGAAAGGGGACGAGCAGAAGGGCGAAGGGAAGGTGGATTGGAACTTTCTGGAGAAGGGAAAACACGATAAGGGGAAGAAAAAGTAACGACTTGCCGCAGCATGTGGCGTTGCCGCGTGATATCCACTTCCCAGAATTCCACTGCATCTGGTAGGCTAACGAGCTTACCCAGAAGCAAATTTCCCGCTGGAGCCGGTTCGACATGGCCAAGAGCAAGAAGAAAGCCGAAGTGGTCTTCCTCGTCTGCGAAGAGACGGGGGACCTCAACTACATCCTCCGCCGCAAGCCCGGCGGCGAGAAACTGAAGCTGAAGAAGTATTCGCCTCGTTTGCGGAAGCATACGGTTCATACCGAGAAGAAGAAGTAAGGTAGGGCCGGCTCCTAGCCGCGACCAGTGGTCGCGGTCGTCGGCTCGAATCAGTGCACGCTTTCGTTTGACGCTGGTTCACATTCGGTCTCGGTTCGCCTACAGTGTGGCTTGGCTGGCCCGCCGCCCGCCCCACTTCCATGAGCACGACCCTTCACGGACGAAGCAACAAGCGCTGGCGCATCTGCCCGCACGACGCGGCTCGCGTCGCCCGCCTCGAGCAACTTGCCGGCGTCCCACCGATCGTCGCGCAGCTGCTCCTTTCGCGCGGTGTCTATGAGCCCGAAGCGGCTCGCACGTTTCTTGATGCAAAGCTGACCGGCCTCCGCGATCCGGACGAACTCCCCGGCGTGCCCGAAGCGGCTGATCGTATTCACGCGGCCGTGCGTGACCGGCGGAAGATCGTCGTCTATGGCGACTACGATGCCGACGGCATGACCGGGACGGCGATTCTCCTGTCTTGCTTGAAGCTGCTCGGCGCCGACGCGACGTACTACGTTCCCAATCGACTTGAGGAAGGTTACGGCCTCTCGTGCGATGCGCTCAAGTCGCTTGCCCAGCGGGGCGCGTCCCTAATAATCAGCGTCGATTGCGGCATCACCAGTTGTCAGCAGGCGCTCACCGCTCGCGAAGCGGGCCTCGAATTGATCGTCACCGACCATCACGAATTTGGTCCTGAATTGCCGGCTGCATCG
>CAYLLN010000119.1:11581-16252 GCA_964384375.1 uncultured Pirellulaceae bacterium | reverse complement strand
TCGTCGGCTACTGCTTCCTGGGCTTTGCCATCGGCGAGTCGCTCGGCGCCTCGGCGCTGCGCATCGCCGGCGGCATCTTCACGAAGATCGCCGACATCGGCTCGGACCTGATGAAGATCGTCTTCAACGTCAAGGAAGACGACCCGCGCAACCCAGGCGTCATCGCCGACTGCACGGGCGACAACGCGGGGGACTCGGTCGGCCCCACCGCCGACGGCTTCGAGACCTACGGCGTCACGGGCGTCGCTCTCATCTCGTTCATTACGCTCGCCGTCACCGAGGCGAACGCGGGATCGAACTTTCTCGACCTGCAAGCGAAGTTGATCGTCTGGATCTTCGCCATGCGGTTTCTCATGGATTTCATGTCGGGCGTGTCGTACTTCGTGAACCAGGCGATCTCTGAAGCCAAGTATCGCGGCCTCAAGGAATTCGACTTTGAACAGCCCCTCACCCGCCTGATCTGGATCGCCTCGATCCTGTGCATCACGACCTCCTACGGCATGAGTTGGCTCCTGATCAGCGACCTCAGCGTCGCGGCTCCCGCGGGCACCATCGAACTGAAAAACCTCTGGTGGCAGCTCGCGACGATCATCAGTTGCGGCACGCTCGCCGCGGTGCTGATTCCCGAGTTCACCAAAGTCTTCACCAGCTCGCACAGCAAGCACGTGCATGAAATCGTCACGGCCGGCCGCGAAGGTGGCGCGTCGCTGACGATCCTCTCGGGCATCGTCGCAGGCAACTTCAGCGCCTTCTGGAAGGGGATGCTGATCGCCGGCCTCATGGCCATCGCCTACTTCATCAGCCTGCAAGAACCGGGCCTGGGGGCGATGATGGGACCGCACGCCTCGATCTTCGCGTTCGGCCTCGTCGCCTTCGGCTTCCTCTGCATGGGTCCGGTGAATATCGCCGTCGATAGCTACGGCCCGGTCACCGACAACGCCCAGTCGATCTTCGAACTCGCCCAAACCGAGCACATTCCGGGCGTCAAGGAGCAGATCAAGCGTGACTTCGGCTTCGAGCCCGACTTCCACCAGGGCAAGCACTATTTGGAAGCCAACGACTCGGCCGGCAACACGTTCAAAGCGACCGCCAAGCCGGTGCTCATCGGCACGGCCGTCGTTGGCGCGACGACGATGATCTTCGCGATCATCCTGCTCCTGGAAGCGACGATCGTGGACGGCCAGTCCTTGCTGCGGCTCAGCCTGACGGATGCTCCGGTACTGCTCGGCTTCATCTGCGGCGGCGCGGTCATCTACTGGTTCAGCGGCGCATCGATGCAGGCCGTCACGACGGGCGCTTACCGGGCAGTCGAATTCATCAAGCAGAACATGGACTTGAGCAAGAAGGAAGCGGATCTCGAGGACAGCAAGACGGTCGTTCGCATCTGCACCGAATACGCCCAGGCGGGCATGTGGAACATCTTCATCGCCCTGATGGCGATGACGCTCGCCTTCGCCTTCTTCAACCCCAACTTCTTCGTTGCCTATCTCGTGGCGATTGCCGTGTTTGGCCTGTTCCAGGCCATTTACATGGCCAATGCCGGCGGTTCGTGGGACAACGCGAAGAAACTGGTCGAGGTCGATCTGAAAGAAAAGGGAACCGATCTGCATGCCGCGACCGTCGTCGGCGACACGGTCGGCGATCCTTTCAAGGACACCACCAGCGTCGCGCTCAACCCGATCATCAAGTTCTCGACCCTCTTCGGCCTCTTGGCCGTCGAGATCGCGGTACACAACTACGTGCATGCCCACGAAACGAAGACGACCGACTACATGCCTTACGTCGGTGTTGGCATGCTGATCATCGGCCTCATCTTCGTCTGGCGTTCCTTCTATGCGATGCGAATTCCGCAGCGCGAAGGGGCAGCAGCCAAGGCACACTAGCGAGTGGCCGGTTTTCCAACGGGCGTACTCAACCGTTTCGAATTCCCAATGACCAAGTACCAATGACCAAATGCAGTTTGTATTTCCTTGGTCATTGGGATTTGGACATTGGTCATTTCCGTCAGTACGCCTGCTCCAGAATCGCGAGCAGGTCGGCCTGGGTCGGGCGGCGAGGGTTGGTCCCCATCAGTCGCTTGATGGCGAACGCTTTCTCGGCAAAGACTGAGAGCTGTTCGCGCGTGCCGCCCAGGTCGCGGATGCGGGCGGGAATGCCGATGGCGCGGGCGATTCGCTCGACGGCAGCGACAGATTGTTCGGCAAGCTGTTGTTGGCTCAGCCCTGCCGTGTTTTCGCCGAGCAATTCGGCGACCCTCGCAAACGATCCCACTCGCTCCGGCAGGTTGTAACGCATCACGTGCGGCAGGAGCAAACCGTTTCCTGCTCCATGCGAACAGTGCAGCGCGGCGCCAATCGGGTATTCGAGAGCATGGACGAGGGCGACGGCGCAGTTAGAGAACGCGAGCCCCGCCGTCGTCGCGGCCAGGGCCATGCCGTCGCGGGCCGCTTTGTTCGATCCATCGGTCACGGCTGCGACGAGGTGCTGGCCGATCAGTTCGATCGCCTTCTCCGCCAGGCACATCCCCAGCGGGTGCCGCCCTTCGTAGGCGACCGGGTCGTGCTCGTGCGCGACTTCAAGCTCCGAATACTCGACCGCCGTGTACGCTTCGATCGCATGCGTCAGGGCGTCGATGCCGCTGTCGGCGGTGACCTGCTTCGGAGAGCCGTCGGTCAGAGCCGGATCGACGACCGCCAGTGCCGGCCGCAGGAACTGGCTGAGCGTGCTGACCTTGAGGTGATTCATCGTATCGGTCAACACGGCGGCGTGGCTCACCTCGCTGCCGGTGCCCGACGTGGTCGGCACACAAACGAGCGGCAGGACGGGGCCGGGGACGCGGTCGAAGCCGAAGTAGTCGCTGGGTCGGCCGCCGTGCGCGAGCACGATGGCCGCGACTTTGGCCAAGTCCATGTTGCTCCCGCCGCCCAAGCCGACAATGCCATCGGGCCGCGCATCGCGCCCCGCATCGATGGCCGCTTCGGCAACGGCCACGCTCGGCTCGGCCTGCCCTTCGGCAAAGAGGACCGGCTCGATGCCGGCCGCCCGCAGCGGCGACAGAACGCGATCGACGATTCCCGCCGCCTCTAGCCGGCGGTCGCTGACCACGAGCACGCGGGGCAGCTTGCGGCGCGCTACGAACTTGCCGAGCTGCGCGATGCTGCCGCGGCCGAAGACCAACTGACCGGCGGAATGAAAATTCCAGGCGCTACGCATCGATCATAGCTGAAATCGTCAGACTTCAGGTTCTTCCGAAGGTCCTGAACTCTGGCGAGTTCAGCTGCCGGATCACTGCCGTCAATTCTTCTCGATCAGCTTCTTCACGAGCGTCGCAACGAGTTCCGGTTTGTCCTGCTGGCGGAGATGAGCGACGACCTCCGGCTTGACGCCCAGCTTGCCGAGGTGCAACGCCAGACTGTCCCAATGCTTCACCCGCTTCTTCCCTTCGGAGAGGTACAGTTCGGTCACGAGTTCCTGAACCCGCTGCAGAGCCAGCGTGTCGCGGTTCTCGTAGTAGTTCTTGATGACTTTTTGCTGAAACTTCGTGTATTCGGCCATGGGCTCCGTCCTGCGGAACTGCGGTCTAGTTTCCAGCGCGCATGCTTCTCCATCGAATATCGGCCGCGCGCAGCCACACAGATCAATCTTCGCGACTCATCTCCATAAACCGTCCGCAGCACGGATCGCTGCCTAAGGCTCTACAATTCCGCCCCCCTCTGGATTGATCGGCATGGGAGTGAGGCCGGGCATGGGGCCAACTGACCCCATCGGAGCGAGGCCGCCTCGCCCTGGCGGCGCGCTGCCAGCAGGATTCACTCCGGCAGGCGCCAATCCAGGCGGGGCCGCAGCGGCTCCACTCGCTGGATTCCCGCCGTTTGCCGCGCCGCCCAATCCCGGCATCCCAGTGGGCAGCCCGATTGGCGGAAGTTCCGGTTGCGGCACAAGCCCGCCTAAGCCGCCAGCACCCGTAAGCGCATCTCCGAACTTGCCGAGCACCGTCTTGGGTTTGTCGCCCCCCGGCCCCTTCAGCGCAATGCCGATCTTTTCTCGCACGTCTTCGCCATCCAGCAGCGCGCTAAAGTTGCCGAGCTGATCTTCACCCACTTCGGTCATCGCGATCGTCATCATCTCCTCGGGCTTGAGCAGCTTTTTCGCGACGTAAAACCGGGCTTCGAGAAGCAGCGGAAGGGCATCGTCCGGCTTGGCCGCGGCCAGCGATTGAATTCGCTTGAGAGCAACGTCCGCGGTCACGATGGGAGGAAGCGGAGCAAGCTTGTAGCCCTGGATCTGCTTATCAGGGTTGCCGTTTTCGAGCACTTCGAGCGCCTGGGTGATCTCTTCGTTGACTGGATCTTCACCACCTTTTTTCTTGCGGGCTTCCGTCACACCTTTGTTGTTTAAGGTAGCAGACGTAAATAGAGCTTCATTCAACTTGTTTGCAGGAACGAGCCGGAAACGAGTGTCGTTGTTAACCCAATTGCTCGCCGTCGCGGGACGAACCTTAACGTCAAAGACGAATACCACATCGACTGGAGACGACGCAACGACCTCCCCCAATTCCTTGACGTTTTCGACGGCATCGAGCCAAATCAGCCCGGGAATGAGCTGCTGAGAAAGCCCTCGCGTACCCGCTTCCTCTTGCTCCCCTGCACCTGCTCCACCAAAGCCACCGGG
>CAYLLN010000119.1:0-11481 GCA_964384375.1 uncultured Pirellulaceae bacterium | reverse complement strand
GCTCCCGGAAAGCCGGCGGCATTGTTTGGATTGGCCTCCCTTTGGACCAGCGGCACCGCCTTGCTCGCTTCTTTCAGCACGCCGCCAAAGACTCCAGCATCCAGCTTGGCCTTCAACTTCGTCAGCAATTTGGTTCCCAGCTCTCCCGTATAGAATTCAAGCTCCTCTTGCGGCGATTGCGGTTCGGCCACGTCTCCTTCGCCGCCTGGATTGAATCCTCCGGGATTTGGCATGCCTGCGGGCGGCCCCATCGCCGGTCGATTTCCTTCGCGATTGTTACGTCGCCCGGCCCCCAAGCGTCGCGGGTTGCCACGCTGACCTTCACCCTGCCGATTCTCACTCTCCAACTCCTCCAGTGCCGCTTCGAGTTCGGGAGATCCCAATGGCTGTGGATGGCCGTCCCAGTTGTGGGGCGAACCATAAATAACAGCAACGCCGAACCGCGGGGAAAGCGTTGGGCGACGGAGGGCATTACACCATTGCATGTTGCGGGCCAACTCTGGCCCCGCTTCCGGTACGGTCAGGTAATGTGCCAAGAGCAGTTCAAACGCTTCGTCTTGCTTGCCCGCCTTGAATGCCGCGATTGCCTTCTCGCGCAGCGTCTTGGGTTTGGGAGGTTCCGCAGGACTGCCGTAACCACCGGGCGTGGCTCCGTCGGGCGTGGCTCCGTCGGGCGAGGCACCAGGCGGCCCATATCCGCCCATTGGCGTCGGTGAGCCCGCTGGCGGTTGTCCAACTCCTGGAGGTCCGTACCCGCCCATAGGCGTTGATGTACCGGGCGGCGGTCCGCCGTATCCAGCAGGCGGACCCATCGCGCCCATTGGCGTCGATGTCCCCTCGGGCGGCCCTCCAAATCCCCCAGGCGGCCCCATGCCACCCATCGGCATCATTCCAGGCATCGCGCCGCCCATCGGGGTAGCGCTCGATTCCGATGCAGACTCGGCGGGGGCGCTGGCGGGCGTGCCGGCGGGAGGGCCAGGAGCGCTCGGCGGGGGCGGGGGCGCGCCTGCTCCCGAATTGCTTGCTACCGTGGAAGAACTTCCGCCGCCATCGCCGCCGCAGCCGGCGATGGCCATTGCCAATGCAGCCAGCGCCAAGGAACAAAGAGACGTGCGCATCGTTCCAACCCCGCAATAGACGAGAATCGTCAAAGCAACCGACCGTGATTATGGCAGGTTCAATCGCCCCTGTCGAGCAAAAGCCGAAAACCGCCGCCCCGTGACGCTGGGCGACCGGGGCCGCCTAGCGACCCAACACTGCCTAACCGCCCGTCATGAGCGTTCCCACGGAAACCTTCGTCGAGTCGAAGAACTGGTACTTGCCCGCATGAGCGGTTGGGGCCCGAAAACCGATGACAGCGTAGTGGCTTCCCGTCTCGAAGAAGTACAGGTCGAGCTGCCCATCAAGCTTGGCTGCCGTGCGAGCGCCTGTGGCATCGGCCGTAAGGAAGTCTTGCGGCCCTACTACCGACATCAGTTTGCCGGCCATTCCACCCAGTTGCACGTCCTGCCAAGCGGCTCCCGGCAACGCGGCGACCACCTGCCGCTGAATTTCCGTCTGAATCTCGTCGGGTTTTCCGCTCGCTTTGGGCACGGCTGCAAGATAGCAATGGACGGCTGCGAACTTCTGTGGGTCGGCCGGATCGTCCACGAGGCGTTCGATCGTGTAACTGAATCCGGGCAGCTTGAGGAAAGCGGGTTGCGCCGCCGGATCGGTCGCGCCAATCGTGTTTGCATGCTCAGCAAAGAGGGATGGCAAACGTAAATTCGCCCCCGCAGACTGCATAGCGGCATCGGTCACATTGGTCGTAGCGCCGCAGAGCATCGCATCCATCGCGGCCTTCTTGCCGACGGATTCGAGCGATTGGCTGTAACGCTTTGAGTAGGTGCCTCCCAGATCGCAACCCGCCAATACACAAATTGACCATGCTGCCGCAATGGCGAGCATGACGGTCGCCAGCTTATTCCAACCTGCGTTTCCCATTTCGCTGCTCCTTGGTCAGTCCATTTTACGGTGACCGGTCTTTGACTCCAATGCTTTGTGTCGCCGTCTTAACTTGCCAGTCGCCTACTTCCCCGCCCGCGACACACGCTTGGTTAGCTTCGCCACGACCGCCTGAAATTCTTTGCGCAGTTCATTGTACTTCAGGGCGGACTTCTCCCCTGCTCCTTTCACGTAGCTCATCACGATCTCTTCCGCCGCCAGGAACTCACCGCCCAGGTCGGCCACTTCCGACGCGATTTCGATCGGGATGTTCGTCACACCGTTGGCATCGCCGTGCAGGAGATCGCCGTTATTCACCATCAGCGAGCCGACTCGCACCGGCAGCCCCAGGTGCAGCATGTGGCAATAGCCGTGCGAGCAGATCGTCGAACCGGTGAAGACGGGATACTTGAGCGCCCGCACTTGCTCCAGGTCGCGCCCGGCACCGTTGGTCACCAGGCCCGTCGAGCCGAACGCCTGGTAGGTCGAGCACATCACCTCGCCGAACACGGCCGCGGCCGGCGGATCGTCGAGATCCTGAAACACGACAACGGGCGGGCCGGGAAGCTTCGCGAACTGCTCGAGCTGCGCTCCGATGCTGCCGTAGGCGTCGCCGCCAACCGGCGGCGCGTCGCTCCGGAAGCAGGCCGTCGCCGCAAAGCCGACGGTTGGCGGGAACTCCGGGAAGTTGCACTTCACGCGGTGATCCATGTATCCGCGATTTCGCGGACGGATATCGAACAGCTCGATCACGTTGCAGATCGTGGGTGTGTCGTACTTGGCGAGTTTGGCGAGAGTTTCGAGGGAGAGAGGCATCGGTTCCAAATCGAACGTTGTGTGAAAATGGGCTAAGCGTCAAAGTACATGCAAAACTCGTACGGATGCGGCCGCAGGCGAAGCGAAGCAACTTCCTGTTGCCGCTTGTGAGCGATCCAGGTCTGAATCACATCCGGCGTGAAAACGTCGTCCTTGAGCAGGAAATCGCAGTCCCTTTCCAGTGCCCCTAGTGCTTCATCGAGCGTTGCCGGCGTCTTCGCGATGTCGGCCAGTTCGTCGGGCGCGAGGTGGTAAATGTCGTGATCGACCGCTTGGCCGGGGCTCGTCTTCACCTGGATGCCGTCGATCGCCGCCATGATGATCGCCGCGAAGGCCAGGTACGGGTTGGCGGTCGGATCGGGGCAGCGGAACTCGACCCGCTTGGCTCGCGGACTTTGGCTGTACATCGGAATCCGGCAGGCGGCTGAACGATTCCGCTGCGAATAGACGAGGTTCACGGGCGCTTCATAGCCCGGCACCAGCCGCTTGTAGCTGTTCGTGGTGGGGTTCGTAAGCGCAAGCAGGGCCGGCGCGTGCCGCAGGATGCCGCCGATCGCGTGCAGGGCCATGTCGGACAGCCCCGCATAGCCGCCGCCAGCAAAGAGGGGCTCGTCGCGCCGCCACAGCGAGAAGTGCGTGTGCATGCCGCTTCCGTTGTCGCCATACAGCGGCTTGGGCATGAACGTCGCCGTCATCTGGTTCCGGCGAGCGACGTTCCGCACGCAGTGTTTGTAGATCATCATCCAGTCGGCCATTTTCACCAGCGGCTGGAAGCGGAGGTCGATCTCGCACTGCCCAGCCGAGGCGACCTCGTGGTGGTGCGTCTCGACATCGAGGCCGCAGTCGAGCATCGCCTGCATCATCTCGCTCCTCACGTCCATGAGCTGATCGGCCGGCGGACAGGGGAAATAACCTTCCTTGTGGCGCAGCTTGTAAGCGAGGTTTTTATTGGCGGAACTGGCCGACTCGTCCCGACCCCGGTTCCACTCCCCCTCGCGGCTCTCGAGGTGGTAATACGCCTCGTGCGCATTCGCATCGAACCGCGCGCCGTCGAAGACGAAAAACTCCGCCTCGGGACCGATCTGAGCCACATCGGCGATCCCCGTGTGCTTCAGGTAGTTGGCTGCCTTGATCGCGATCTGCCGCGGATCGCGGCTATAGGGCTCGCCGGTGACCGGGTCCTGAATGTTGCAGATCAGGGTGAGCGTCGGCGCGGCCGTGAACGGATCGACAAAGGCGGTGTCCGACTGCGGCACGACGAGCATGTCGCTCTCGTGAATGCTCTGCCAGCCTCGGATGCTTGAGCCATCAAAGCCGAGGCCGTCCTCGAATACGCCCTCATCGAGCTTGCCGACAGGAATGGTGAAGTGCTGCCACGTGCCGAGCAGATCGCAAAAGCGCAGATCGACGGCCTTGATTTCTTTTTCGCGGCAGAGGGCGAGAACTTCGCGGGGGGTCACAGGTGGGCAATCCAATCAAGATAGGAACGGTGATACGCCTAGATCACGCACTTTCGAGCAGTTCCCGGAGGTGCTTGGGAATACTGCGGAAGGCGCTCGAATATGTCTCTTCCAGGGGGACATTCACGTACGATTCGGCCGTTAGAAAGAGCGGCATGGGCGACAGCGGCTCTCCTACTGCCAACGGCTGAGCGTAGCCTCGCCGGTCGCTGGATGCTCGATAGGAAGCGAGCGTTAGCGGCTTCTTGGGATCCAAGTGATCAATGCGTTTGCCCAATGCCTCCGCGATGACCGCATGTATCCCTCCCGGATCGCGTGGAGTCCGGGGATGCAAGTCGGCGATCAGCAGGTGAATTCCATAGTCCAGCGCGGCCAACACCTTCTCCAGGAATTGATCGAACGCATGGCGACTCGATTTGTTGCCGGGCGATACGATCTCGATCATGGCTACCAGCGTGTCGTCGGTCACGTGGCGAATGGCCAGAGTTCTTCGCAGCCTCGGATACACGTCCGTGTCGAACTCGGTGACGATCGCGACTTGCGGCGGCGCTGCTTCGAGCAGAAGCGTCCCCCCAGGAGAATTTGGAGAGGACGTTGATGCGATCCCGTCCCTCGTCGCATCGGCGTCACGGCGATGCAACGTGAGGATGTCGGGAATGGTTTCGCCCGCGTGTTGCTCCGCCAGCGCGTAATAATTGTCGGGCAGAAGTCCAGCATTCAACTCGTCATAGATGCGGGAAACCCACGACAAATGAAAGTTGTGGAAAATTCCGTCGTCAACCTGAGTCCAATCATGTGCCGGCATGGTCGCCTCTCCGCCGCAGTCGGGACCGTCCCTGCCATTCTACCTTGAGGCGGCGGTGCTATGAAACAAAAGCGGGAGGCGTCGCCACCTCCCGCTCGTGTAACTTGCTGCGACTCGCCATTTACTTAATAAACAGCATCTCCTGGTACGTCGGCAGCGGCCAGAGGTCGTCGGCCACCAGGCATTCGAGCTTGTCGGCGAATTCGCGGACTTTCCCCATCGCCGGCAGGACGCTCTTATTGAAGTGCTTGGCCTCGTCCAAGAGTCCGCCGCCGTGGTGGGCGAGGGACTTGTCCAGGGCGGTCGTGCTGTCTTGCAACCCCTTCACGAGCTTGGTGATCTCGTCGAGCGTGTCGGTGTCGAACGTGTAACCGAGCTGTTTGAGGTTGGTACAAGTCGTGGCAAGCTGGTTCTGATACCGCACCGCAGCCGGGAAAATCAGCGTCCGAGCCATCTCGACCATCAGCTTCGCTTCGGTGCTGACCGTCTTGATGTACTGCTCGAGGTAGATGTCGTGCCGGCTTTGCGTTTCGCGCGGCGAAAGGACGCCGTACTTGTTCAGCACCTCAACCACTTCCGGCGAGTTAATCACCGGCAGGGCATCGATGCTCGTCTTCAGGTTCGGCAAGCCCCGCTTCTCGGCCTCTTCGTGCCAGGCCGAGGAGTAGTTATCGCCGTTGAAGACCACCGCACCGTGCTTGGTGATGATGTCCTGCAGCAGCTTCTGCACGGCAGCGTTCAGCTTGCTCGAATCGCCGCCGGTCGCCTTTTCGAGCTCCGTGGCGATGTAGTCGAGCGATTCGGTGACGATCGTGTTGAGCGCCACGAGCGGCCCGGCAAGCGACTGGCTGCTGCCGACCGCGCGGAACTCAAACTTGTTGCCGGTAAAGGCGAACGGGCTCGTTCGGTTGCGATCGCCGGCATCCTTCGGCAGGACCGGCAGCGTATCGACGCCAACAGCGAGCGCCCCCTTGGCCTTGCTCGTCTTCGCACCGCCCGCCTTGATCTGCTCCCACACGTCGGCGAGTTGATCGCCGAGGAAGATCGAGATGATCGCGGGCGGGGCTTCGTTCGCGCCCAGGCGATGGTCGTTGTTCGCTCCGGCGACGACCGCACGCAGGAGGCCCGAGAACTTATGCACCGCGCGAATCACCGCGCCGCAGAAGATCAGGAACTGCATGTTCTCGTGCGGAGTTTCGCCCGGCTCGAGCAAATTCCCCTGCGTGCTATTCCCCAGCGACCAGTTCAGGTGTTTCCCCGAACCGTTGATACCGGCAAACGGCTTCTCGTGCAGCAAGCATTCCATGCCGTACTTCTGGGCCACCTTCTTCAGCGTCAGCATGATGATCTGCTGATGGTCGGCCGCGATGTTCGCGTTCTCGTAAACCGGGGCGATCTCGTATTGCGACGGGGCCACTTCGTTGTGCCGCGTCTTGACCGGAATGCCCAGCTTGAACAGCTCGCGCTCCGTCTCGAGCATGCAGGCCAGCACGCGGTCGGGAATCACGCCGAAATACTGATCTTCAAATTCCTGCCCCTTCGGGGGCTTGGCCCCGAAGAGCGAGCGGCCGGCGTTGAGCAGGTCCGGCCGGGCGAAGAAGAAGTTCCGGTCGATCAGGAAGTATTCCTGCTCGGGACCGGCCGATGCCGAGACGTGGCCGACCTCCTTGTGCCCGAGCAGCTTCAGAATTCGCTGGGCCTGCGTATTCAACGCCTTCATCGAGCGGAGGAGGGGCGTCTTTTTGTCGAGCGCCTCGCCCGTCCAGCTCACGAATGCCGTCGGAATGCAGAGCGTGGTGCCGTTCGGATTCTCCAGAATGTAGGCCGGGCTGGTCACGTCCCAGGCCGTGTAGCCGCGGGCCTCGAACGTCGCCCGAATACCACCGGAGGGAAAGCTCGAAGCATCCGGCTCGCCCTGCACAAGCTGCGAACCGGTGAACTCGGCGACCGCGCGGCCGTCCGGAGTCGGCGACAGAAAGCTATCGTGCTTCTCGGCGGTCAGGCCGGTGAGCGGATGGAAGACGTGGGCGTAGTGCGTCGCCCCTTTCTCGATCGCCCATTCCTTCATCGCCGTGGCGACGACATCGGCCAGGTTCGGGTCGAGCTTGGCCCCGGCTTCGATCGTCTTCTTCAGCGACTTGAAGACCTGCTTGGGCAGGCGCTTCTGCATCTCGGTGATCGAGAAGACATTGGCCCCATAGACGTCGTGGGACGACAGCTCGTGGAAATCGAGCGGGGGGGCGCTGGGTTTGTAATTGGTGACGGCCGCAATGGCTTGCAAACGAGCTGTACTGCCACTCACAGGACTACCACTCCTACCCTAATGGACGCGAGACAGAAAACGGTCGCGGGCGTTCCCGCAACCGGCAGGCGAACGCAGGTAACGTGCCAAAGCGGCCGGCGCACAGATCGCCGCGCGGGCCGCTAGCGGAAGTTGTTGTCTTGGCCTCACTTAGGCCCCGCCTCAGACCATCGACCAAACCCAAACTCGCCGCGGCACTCAGCTCGCACGTGCGCGATTGCCGCGCACGGCTTGCCTACCTTCCTGGCAGCGCCGAAGATTGTTGCGCCGCAAGAACTTGCGTCAAATACAAGGCCCGCGCGCAGCACTGTGATCCTAACAGTCCGCGCTGTTGTAGCCGCTCGAAAGGTCGCTGACAAGTGGCCGCGCAGAGACCACATACACTGCCGTCACCCGTCGGTTAACTAGCCAACATCGCCATCAGCGTCTCCATCTCATCCCGGCTGCCGACCAAGAGCGGCGTGCGCTGGTGCAAGCTCGTCGGGACGATGTCGAGAATCCGCCCGCTGCCGTCGGTTGCCATGCCGCCGGCTTGTTCGGCCATGAAAGCCATCGGGTTGGCTTCGTAAAGCAGCCGCAGCTTTCCCTTCGCGTGCGATGCCGTTGGCGGATAGATGAAGATGCCCCCTTTAAGCAGCGTCCGGTGGAAGTCGGCCACGAGCGAGCCGATGTAGCGCGACGAATAAGTCCGCCCCATGCCGCCGCTACGCAGGTGGTGCAGGAACCGCTGATAGCCCGCAGGAAAGCCCTCGCTGTTGGCCTCGTTGCACGAGTAGATCGCCCCGTGCTGCGGCATCCGCATGTTCTCGTGGCTCATCAGGTATGCCCCGATCGAGGGATCGAGCGTGAAGCCATGCACGCCGTTGCCAGCTGAATAGACGAGCATCGTCGAACTGCCATAGACCACGTACCCCGCGGCGACCTGCCGATACCCCGGCTGCAGCACGTCGGCCAGCGTATCGCGGCGGCCGGTCGGATCGGGATCGCGCCGCAGCACCGAGAAGATCGTCCCCACGCTCACGTTCACGTCGATGTTGCTCGATCCGTCGAGGGGATCGAACACGACGACGTATTTGCCGTGCTTCCGGTCGCGCTCGACGATGATCGGGTCTTCGTTCTCCTCGGACGCCATGATCGCGACGTTGCCCCGGTTCCCCAGGAACTGCAGCAGCGTCTGGTTGGCGATCACGTCGAGCTTCTGCACCGCCTCCCCCTGCACGTTCATCTCGCGCGTGACGCCGAGAATGCCGACGAGTCCCGCCCGGCGAACTTGCGCGGCCACGATCTTCGTGGCGAGCGTGATCCCCGACAGGAGCCACGAAAATTCGCCGCTCGCGTCGGGATAGCGCCGCCGCTGCTCTTCAAGGATGTGCTGCTGAACGGTGAGAAGCTGGAGATGAGACATGGATCTTGTGTGTGAAAAATCTGGAAAGCTCCGCCGAGCCAGTATCGTAGGCGTCACGCTCGTCGGGTAGGCGTCCCGCCTGCCAAACATCGCCGCGACCACCGGGCGCGCCTCACATCGATCAAAGTAGGCCGGCGAGGCCCTTCGCCGACCAGCGCTGTTGGTTGGCAGTGGCCCGCGATTGGCCACTGCCGAGCACGTTCGCCAAATACCACCAACAGAGGATGCATTCCTTGCACCAACCACCGTCTGAACAGCCCCGCCACGACCAGCCGCCAGCGTCCAAATTCATACTTTTCGCGTCGCATTCACAGCAGTGACCATTCATAAACTTCGTAAGTCATTGCCCTGACGAACCCTACGAGATCCTGGCCAAAGTCGCGAGTATGAATTTCATTACCGCTCGATCAGCCACGCCAACACTGGCTGAACACCACCATGACGGGCGTTGAACCAACAGACTCCTCGCGCTCGCTCCGTCTGGCATTTTTCCCAAATTTCCAAAGATCTCGGCCTCCCCGCAGGTTCCCACAGTCGCCAACAAGTATAGACGCACTACTGGACAGAATTATTGCACCAATCTGGCAACTTGTTACAAGCCGCCGAGATGGTCTGTGTCCCCAAGAACCTCTTCGAGGACGACGAGTGGGCCATCCTCGAATGGCGCGATCCCAAGGGGCTGCGTGGTTGCGGCTTCTTCCGCGTTGTCGGCCGCCTGATCGAATTTCAGCGCGGCTACTGGGACCAACTGTCGTTCCTCCGGTCGCAGGGGCTTCCGCTCCTCACCGCATGACCGGAGAACGCGTCTTCGCTCACGGCTCAACGCAGTGTAACGCCCTCTCGTCCATTGGCACTGCCGGGTAAACAGGCAGCAGAACTGACGACTTGAAACCACGTTATCGAGTCGCATTCTAGGGCGTTGGAGTGAATAGCTTCCACTGCCGTGAATGGAGTAGTTTTTGTAAGGCCGCTTGTGAAAGAGGGTTCTTCCGCCAATCTAACGAGTGCAGCGTTTCGCACGCCAAAATAGGCGCAATAATCTCGTCTCCCAGGCCATTTGCTGGAATGGAAAGAAATGCTAGGCGAGGAAGTTTCGCAATCATGCGAATACCATCCACCGTGATACGGGTCATCCCCAGTGTAACGTATTCTAACTCTCGCAATCTCGAGAGCTGTCTAATACCTACATCAGACACGCCCGTTTCGGCGAGGCCTAGCGCTAGAAGCGACTCACATTTTCCAATAAACTGACACCCACGATCTCCGATATTTGTTGCCGAGAGAATTAGCTGCTTTAATCTAGCTAGGCTAGAAACACATACAAGTCCTTCGTCGGATAAATACTTATTAGACTCAAGCGATAGATACTCTAGCTGAGGTGCGCTTATTGCGATGCGCACGTCATCATCTGTAAACAATGCGCCAGACAAGTCAAGCCTTCGCAATGCCCTGCACTGTGCGATTGCCGCTGCAGCCACAGGCACGTGATCATACGGGTTACAGCATAGTTCTTCCAAGTTAGGAAGGCGGGCAAGCCATTCAAGTCCATTTCCGGTCACCACAGTGTCATTTATGTTTAGGATGCGAAGCTTGGTCAACTTCGGCAAGGCCACGCATCCAGAATCCGTGAGGTTCATTCCCGGTAAACACGTAAGCTCCTCCAATGTACTAAGTTGATGGCAGAGCTCAACAAACTCCTCCTCGCTGCATGCACAGTAGGCTTTATTCACAGCGCCTTCTGTCGAGCGGTTTAGCTGCACGCGCCCTGCCTCGATCGCGGCAGACAGAACGCTCGACACTTGCGGCATATAAACCCCTGCTTCCTCGCGCCCTATCGATATCCAGATTGCAGGATCAGAGGCTGAAAGAGGTCGAGCGGTCAGGCTTAAATGCGAAGCAACCTCATCGCCACCACTTGCACCTACATTCTCGCACGTTTAGCTACACCAGTCCACTGATAGGCTCTGGCGTTGTCAGCGATCGGAGCAAATCCTGCGGCAGTCCCGACATGAGGCGGACCTGGCCAATGCCGTTTCTGACACCTTTGTTTCCTTCGTTGCTTCGACGGGGCGAAAACCATATCTTCGCTTACGGTTCAACGCGGGAGTAACGCCCTCCCGCCCATCGGCACTGCTGGGCCAAACAGCCATCGCACCGGCGGCCTGCCTGACCAACGGCGCCGGGTGCCACTGCTGGCTTGCCCAGCAGTGGCCTGGGGGGTGATGTCTATGCCGAAGGTCGATGGCATAGGCAGACCATGATTGGGACTTCGGTATGGGCAATCTCGTTGCCGTTCCTGCTTCCCCTGACTGGTGCGGCGCTACCTGCTATCCTTGCTTCCACCTCCACTTGCTGCCGCGGTAGGTGAGCCTCGTCCGTTCGCGGGCGCATGTAGATTCGAGTCAGTCACTGGGAGAACATCATGGTCTATGTCTTGCGGGTTATGCTGATCGTCGCCTGCCTCGTCACAACTTGGCAACCGAGCAGCAGTCGTGCCGATGACGGGGTGGACACCCTGCAGGGTGTCTGGGTGGCGCAATCGATGGAAGTTGACGGCAAGGCCGCGCCGGATGAGGCCGTCAAGCGGATGCGGCTCACGTTCAAGGGGGACAAGCTGCTGCTCCGCGGCAACTTCGACGATGACAAGGAAGCGGAATGTCCTTATACGGTCGATCCAAAGGCATCGCCGAAACAGCTGGATTTCACGCCT
>CAYLLN010000118.1:0-16405 GCA_964384375.1 uncultured Pirellulaceae bacterium | reverse complement strand
GCACGGCGGGAGCGATCCGCCCGGCTCGCCGGAGGGACGCGGCTCGTTCTCGCAATTCGCCTACTTCCACTACGGCCGCTGGTCGCTGGCTGCCCGCGGCTGGTGGATTCCCAAGGTCGAGGCGAAGCCCGAACCGGCCGACAAACGGGCAGCCGACGAGCTAAATGCCCTCCGCTGGCTTGAAAAAGAAAAGATCGACGGTTTTGTCGCCTGGACGCCGGTCGAGCATCCCGATTTTCCCGGCCAGAAGGTCGAAGTCGGCGGCTTCAAACCTTTCTATGCGCTCAATCCGCCGGCCAAGGAACTCGACGGTCTGGCCGACAAGCATGTGAAGTTCGTCACGGGCCTCACCGATCGTCTGCCTAAACTCGCCATTCCCGAAGCCAAAGCCGAGTCGCTTGGCGGCGGCGTCGTGCGAATCACTGCCACCGTCGCGAACACCGGTTACTTGCCGACGATGTCCGAGATGGGGCGAATCAACAACGAAGCGTATCCGGTCTGGATCGAACTGACGCTACCCAAGGAAACCGTCTGGCTCGATGGCCACGCCCGCACGCGACTGCCGCGACTGGAAGGGCTGGGCGGCAAGGCGGAGCGCGTTTGGCTCGTGCGTATTCCCGGGGAGTTGCCGAGGACGATCGATATTCGCGCGTTCGCGCCGGCGGTTGGCTCGGTGACGCGGGCGATTGAGATCAAATAGATGGATCAGACGACGATCATTGTGAATGTCTTTATCATTGGTTGCGCGATAGCTGTATCAGCGGTCTTCAAGGTTTTCTTCGGTTTGGGATTGGTGCTATCGACTGTCATTGGATCCGGAGTAGCTATGTTGCCACTGACTTTGTTCGTTGCAGTTGTGAATCGCGCTACACGAGGTGACTGAGAACTGGACCTGCCTTGCGCGCTGTAGGCGACAACCATTGATTCAACGCAAAGGCGCGGAGGCGCAAAGTTCGCAAAGAGGAACGTGGAGAAATTGCAGATGAGCAACCTAACCAAGAGATCACAGACATACCTATTTTTTCGCGCCTCCGCTTCTTTGCGCCTTTGCGTTGAAGGGGCAGCGGTTGGAATCGCCATTGCGGCATGTTTTATTACCACCCCGGCCATCGCCCAAGAGAAAACTCCCTACAAAACCCTCGGCACGCCGACGTCGCCGAAGGTTGCCGCGCAGTGGAATCGGTATCACGACTACGGCGAATCGACCAAGCTGATTCAGGAACTTGCCGCCAAGCACCCGGAGATTGCCAAGCTCAAGAGCCTCGGCAAGACCTACGGTGGACGCGAGATGTGGGTGCTCACCGTCACAAACTTCGAGAAGGGGGACGAATCATCACGGCCAGCGATGTGGATCGACGGGGCGATCCATGCCAACGAAATCCAAGCCGCCGAGGTCGTGCTCTACACCGCGTGGTTCCTCTGCGAAATGCGCGGGCAGAACGATCTTGTTCGCCGGCTGCTCGACGAGCGGGTCTTCTTTCTGATGCCCATGATGAGCCCCGACTCGCGCGACGCCCATTTTTACGAGCCGAACGACACGCACTCGCCCCGCACCGGCCAGCGGCCGTTCGACGATGATCGGGACGGCCGCGTGGATGAGGACGGCGAGAACGACATCGATGGTGACGGCAGCATCACCTGGATGCGGATTCGCGACCCCAACGGCCGACACAAGCGGCATCCCGACTTTCCGCACCTCATGGTCACTGTGAAAGAGGGGGAGAAGGGGGAATTCCGTGTTCTTAGCCCCGAGGGGATCGACGACGACGGCGACGGCCAGGTGAACGAGGACGGCGACGGCTACTACGATCCCAACCGCGACTGGGGCTGGAACTGGCAGCCGCCGTACGTGCAGCGCGGGGCCCACCGCTATCCGTATTCGATCGAGGAAAACCGCCTCGTCGCCGACTTCATCGCCAGCCGGCCTAACATCGTCGGCGGGCAGTCGTACCACAACGCCGGCGGCATGATCCTCCGCGGCCCCGGCGAGAAGAGCGACAGCTTCGACGCCTCGGACATCCGCGTCTACGACGCGATCGGCCAGCGCGGGGCGACAATGCTTCCCGGCTACCGCTACATGAACATCGCCAACGACCTGTACGAGGTATGGGGGGGCGAGGTCGATTGGCTGCACCAGTCGCGCGGCATCTACGCCTTCACGAACGAGCTGTTCACGCCGTTTAACTTCTTCCGCACGCAGGGACACGAAGGATTTTTCGGCTCGGACGAGGTGCAGCACCAGTTCGACAAATACCTGCTGCTCGACGACGGCTTCGTGCCGTGGCACGAGGTCGAGCATCCGCAATACGGCAAGGTCGAGGTCGGCGGCCAGCGGAAGAACTGGGTCCGCCAACCGCCGGCATTCCTTTTGGAAGAGGAGTGCCATCGCAACATGGCCTTCACGCTCTTTCACGCCGACGAGCTGCCGCTGGTCAAAATCCAGTCGGTCGAAGTGAAGCCGCTGGCGGGGAACCTGCGGCAGGTGACGGCGATCCTCGAAAATTCCAAAATATGCCCGACGCACTCGGCTGCCGACGTGCGGCACAAGATCACGCCGCCGGACATCGCCAGCATCAGCGGAACGAACCTGAAGGTCGTCACCGCACTTCAAGCCGGCGAGCCCTTCTTCCGCAACCCGACCGAGCAGCGACGCGATCCGACCAACTTCAAACTCAGCACCATCGCCGGTCGGAGCGTGACCTACGTCCGCTGGCTCGTCGAAGGGGAGGGGCCGGTGGAAGTGAAGCTGGAGAGCGTGAAGGGGGGAAGGGATGCGAAACAAGCCAAGTAGAGTTGATTCTTTACGTTTGCTGTGAGCTGGACGCTGCCCAATTCGATGCTGGCTAACCCAATTTGGTCGTCTTGGATACCAGAACGACCTAAGCCGACGGGGTATTGGCAACGCATCGTTGCGAGTGGCGTAGGAGCAAAGACCGATACAATTCGTCCCAATATGTGATGATCTTTGACTCCGGATTTCCGATTCCCCTTTCAGCCAGTGACTCAGCCAATTCTCCAATTGCGCTCCAAAGGCTGTTCGTTGTCGGTTCCCGCTCTGAATCGGTAGCTCGAGTCGCACGTGACGCAAAACTGTAGGTAAGCAATCCAACGAACAGCGGTGACGCAAACTCAGCACATTCTCGCAGGCCTTCCTGTGCTCGGCTTCCAAATAAGCCGATTGACCTGGCATCGATCACTCCCTGATTCGTGTTCCAAATCAATGATGTTGCGACTCCCAATCGAGTGAATTGAAGCGCAATCCGATCTGCCCAAAGAAATGACTTCATTGCGGCATAGTATTGCTCGATGTCATTGAGCGGTCCGTCCGAAGGAAGCCGGAGGGTCAAGACGGGCTCTCCCATCCACACGATTGCCAAGTCATTTTCAAGGTAATGCGGATACCCGAACGCTTTCATGCAAGCCTCTTGGCTTGCATCCATTTGATACGAAAGCCGAACACGCGTTGGATGACCGGCTAGGATGGCTGATCGTACGAAGTGTGTAGTGAACAATTCGACGGATGTGGCTTCCAGATCGACACGCCCAATGAAGTGCGGGAGTGCGAGATTCATAAACCAGTGAATTTCGTGCGGCTCAAACTCGATGGGCTTCGCCTTTGAGGATTTGAATTGGACGGTGAACGCATCTTCCGCATAGATGCTTCCATCCGCGTCCGATCGAAGCAAATTGGCCACGGCATCGATTCCGACGTCTTCTGGTCGAGGAACTTCTGCGACGGTCGCAACTGACTTGAGCAACAATGCTCCAAGTGATTCAGCGACATCACCTCCTCGAAATCTGCCATACCGACGACCGGCCACATTCCACCACTCGATTCTATTAAAGCAAGGGTCTTCGTCTGCCCTACGTCACCAGCCCCTTCGTCACCATCATGAATACGTCTTCCAGCGACGGATCTTTCTCGGAGAAGCTGCGGACTTCGACTTTGTTGTAAATGAGTTGATTCAGCAGGGCGCTGACGCCGTTGTCGTCGGTGTCGAGTTCGATCACGCAGCTATTCACATCGACGGCGACGTTGCGGGTGTGCGGGCAGGAGCGGATGACGGAGAGGCCGACGTCCATGCCGTTGACGAAGCGGACCTCGACCGTGCGATGACCGCGGAGGCGTCGATAGACGTCTTCGATCGGCCCGTGCATCAGGAGTTGGCCGCGCTCGATGATGCCGATCGACGAGCAACAGTCGGCCAATTCCGAAAGGATGTGGCTGCTGATGAGGATCGTCTTCCCCATCCGCTTGAGCTCCTTGAACAGGGCCTTCACCTCGATGCGGGCCCGCGGGTCCAGGCCGCTCGTTGGTTCGTCGAGGATCAGGACCGGCGGATCGTGGACAAGCGTTTTGGCCATGCAGAGCCGCTGCTTCATGCCGCGCGAGAGGCCGTTGACAAAGTCGTCCCGCTTGTGGGCGAGATCCAAGAGTTCCAGCACGTCGCCGATGACTTGCTTGCGTTTCCCCTTGCCGATCTTGTAGGCGACCGCGAAGAAATCGAGGAACTCCCACACCTTCATGCCGTCATAGACCCCGAAGTTGTCGGGCATGTAGCCGACGCTGTGGCGCACGGCCATCGGGTTTTGAGTGACGCTGTGGCCGTTGACAATCCCCTCGCCGCGGCTGGCTTTAAGGAGCGTCGCCAGGAAGCGGATCGACGTGCTCTTCCCCGCCCCGTTGGGGCCGATGAAGCCGAACATCTCGCCGGCGCCAATCTTCAGGTTGAGGCATTCGACGGCGCGAAAGTCGCCGTAGTCTTTGCCGAAGTCGATGAGTTCGATCATTGAGGAGGGTTCGGGGTTCAGGGTTCAGCTGCCACTGGTCGTCGATCCGCCCGTTGCTGCCGCATCTGTTGTTTCGGCAGCTTCAGCCTTTTCCATTTCGGCTTCGATTTCTGGATCGAGCGGCGGTTCGTAGTAGTCTTCCGCGACGTTTACATCGGGAATCGCCTTGGGCAGACTGCCGCGGGCCAGATGCGCGACAACCAGTGTGTACGTGCGGTTCTGGGGAGCGTGAGGAGCAATCTCCATTCCCTTGAGCACTTCGTCGGTCCAGCCCACCAGCCGGACGTCGCCGGGCAGCAGATCGAGCCGCTCGACGGCCAGGCGGGCGAGCTTCGTCAGGCGGACTTGCCCTCTTTCATCGTCGGCATTGCTGTCTCCCTGCCGGAGCACAGCAGTCTTGTTCCACTCGGAGAGCCAGAGCGCGGGCTTGGGTTCGGTTTCGGAACGATTTGTCTGGCCCGTTGTCGTTGCTTCGGGTTCTTCTGCGGAAGGCGGGGCAATCATCGGCACGTCGCGGAAGGCAATCGGCACGGACGTTTGCGGCTCGAGCTTGGCGATGTACGCGTGCTGCAGTTTGCCGTCATCCGCACGGCGGAACACACCCACGTCGAGCACGGCGACCGCGCTCGTGTTTTTCACCGTCCATCCCTTCTGCTCGTCGCCGATGAGCGTCAGCTTCCCTTCGAGCGGAAAGATGTGTTCGCTGTGAATCATCTTCGTAGAGTTCGACTGCACCTGCACGCCGGAAAGCGACCAATCCTTGTCGCGACGGAACATTACATTGTCGATCGCGGCGATTTGCTGGGCCGCACCCGCTTGCGGCTGAGCCAGCGGCAGGGCGAGGGCGCTCTGCTCCGGGAAGGACAGGCGGTAGCTCGACGAGAGCGAGGTGTAGAGAGCCGTGTAGCGCGTCAGGTGGGCTCGATCGTACCCACCTTGCACCTCCAGCACGGCAATCTCTGAACGGCTGCGGGCAAAACCGATGTCGAGCTGTGCAAGGCGGATGACTGCGACCGCGCCGATGATGGCGATGATCGGCGCCGCCACCCACGCCCACTCCACGCGACCGAGAATCCAGAACACAAACCAATTGAGTGGAACCAGAATCACCAGATAGACGAGGAGCACCTTGATGACAAAGTCGGCGCTGGGAATTTCGATGTTTGCCGCTTCGGCCAGCGCTTGACGGGCCGTTTCGGTGGCGGCTCCCTCATCGCGCCAGGCGGCCACGCCAAGCTGCGGTGCAGCAACATAGCCGCCAAAGTGCCAATCTTCCGTCACGGGATGAGTACCGGTGGTGTCGATGCGTGGCGTCGTTTCGTAGCCGGGATAGCCTTGCAGCTGCATCGCCATCGCAGTTGCCGTAGTGACCGGCATTCCAGGAGTCGGCGGCATGGAGTCGGGAATTGCGGCGACGGGAGCTGCTGGCGGAGTTGGATTGTCGCCAAGCGGGCCGACATCGCGGCTGAAATAGCGGAGCGTCGAGCCCAGTCGCGGCTCCAGGCGCATGTGCTCCATGCCAGGCGTGGCCCACTGGACGTCCAAAATTCCCAGGTGCGAATCGTTCTTGAACCGGCGCGGAGGCCTGCGGAGCAGGACGTTGTTGAAGAAGTTGTCGAAGTTTTTCCACTGCTTGACGCGCACATCGGTCAGCGGAAACGCTGTGACGACGATCCGCCCGCCACCCAGACGCCTTTCCAGCACGAGACCTCCGGTGCCGGCCACATCGACGGCATCGACGTGCTTTTTGAATCGCACGCCGACCATCGGCCGCTCAGGGTGGATCGTGATCGAGCGGACGCGATTTTTCTTTTTGTCCTCTTTCAGGGACCAGACCTGATTGAGTTCGTCGAACGCCACCTGATCGAGCTTAATCGTCTCGGCCGTCTCAGCCGGCAGATAAGCGTGCAGGAAGCTTCCCTTCAGCTTGTCGAGCGAGCCGGGACCGCTGATGACGATTTGCCCGCCCCAGTGGAGCCAGTCGAGCACGGCTTGCTGCTGCTCGGCGGTGAGGACGGCCGGGTTGATGTCGTCCCAAATGATGTGCGAGGTCGTTGTCAGTGCGAGCGAATGCGTCGGCAGCGGGACTCGCTTTTCGGCGTTGGGCCGCAGGATGTAGTAATACTGCAGCGGCTCGCTCTCCATCGCCTCGACCTCGGGCATGCGGACCGAGTTCAGTTTGTCGAGCGTGGTATAGGAAGCTGGATTGCTGGCGAGCACGACGATCATGTGCTCGTACTCTTTGAGAGCGGCGGTGACCATGCCCGCCGGCTCTTGCAGGCCGCCGCCGCGCAGGCCGCGCAGCTCGGTTCGCAGGGCATAGTTCGATCCCGATTGGGCCGGCCGCTTGGGAACAAAGAGGAGCGTCTCGAAGTGCTTCGTTTGCCCCTTGGGAAGCGAAGCCGGCCGCCAGATCGAAACGCGCGAGCTCGTGTTCTCAATCTCCAGCGGGAGCGGGGGGTTGGTCCCTTTCGCTTCGGCAAAGGTCGTCAACTCGCCGATGAAGTCGAAGTTGTTCGCCTTGGTGATCTCGTCGATCGCGACCCAATGCCCCGGCTTGATGTGCATATCCGGCGTGCGCTTGGTCACCGTCGGATCGTTCGACGGAAGCTGCCGCATCAGGATCGGGTCGAAGTTCTGCTTGGGCTTCTCCGAGTCCTTCTTTTTTTTCTTTTTCTTCTCAGCCTCTTCGTCCTCTTTCTTCTTCTTAGCTGCTGCCTGTGGATTCTGAGTTCCTGTGCAGCCGCCACAGCCGGGCAGCGAGGCGATCAAACCGAGCAGGGCCAGGCCGACAACGAGCATACGCAGCCAAGTCAGTTGACGGGTGGGCCGCTTTTGAGCTGGTGTGTTGGAGGTGCAATTGCGTTCCTGCATACGAGACTCCCGGACGACCGAGCGCGCATCCTCCCCCGACAGACGGAGAACCCGTCCAGACGATCAAGTGTAAGGAGGGAAACTGCCGCGGGGAAGACAGTGCGTTTGTAAGTTGCAGCACACCTGCTCCCCGGCTAGAAAACGTCGCCGACCTTCCCTACCCTGAAATCTGCCAGCCGGTTTGACTCGTCTAGGATGTATTGGCGGTCGGCGTCAACGAGCGCTCGCGGTCCAGAAGCGAGCGGCTCGGCATTTCTTCTCGCATTGAGGCTTGTTTGAACATGCGTTCCCCCTTTGTTCGGTTTTCCTGGTTGGCGCTTCTCGTGGCCGGCCTGTGGGTGGTGGTCGCCGTCTCTCAGGCTCCGTCGGAAGGGGAGCTTCGCGACCGTTCAGTCAAACTCATGAACGACGGCAACTTCAACGACGCCTATGCCGGGTTCCGCAAGCTGGCGCTCGATCCTAAGACCGACGCGAAGCAAGTCAGCAACGACCTGAACCATGCTGTGCAGTGTCTGAACCAGTTGGGCCGCATCCAGGAGCTCGACGAGCTGATCGAAAGCACCGTGGCAGCCCACAAGGAAAACTGGCGGCTCTTGCAAACGGCAGCCAATCAGTACGTGAGTACGCAGCATCAGGGGTTCATGATCGCCGGCAAATTCGAACGCGGTCCGCATCGCGGCGGCGGCGAGGTGAAAAGCTCCGTCGAACGGGATCGCATCCGCGCCTTGCAACTCATGCAGCAGGCGATTCCGCTCGCGGCTAAGGACGATCAGAAAGGGGAAGTCTCGCAGTTCTGGATGAACTTTGCCGAGATGCTGCTTAACAACCGCGGCTTCTATGAGGCTTGGCGGCTGCAGTACCTGGCCGACCTGACGAAGCTCCCCGACTACGAAGACGGCTACTTCTTTTTCCGCGAGTACAACGGCGCCCCGGTCGATGAAAACGGCAATCCGGTCTTTCACAAGCTGCCCAAGAGCTGGGAAGGCTCGACGACCGACGGCGAACGTTGGCGATGGGCGATGTCGCAGGCGATTGAGAACTCGCCCGACCGACTGAATGCCGTCCGCATGCACATGGCGGGCTTTTTCGAGCAGCAGTTCGGCGTGCAGTCGATGCAGTTCGGCGGCCGTGGCCGCCGCGGCTTCGGCTTTGGTCCGGTGGACGACGATACGAAGAAGAACGAAAGCGGCACGTTCGCTCTGCACACGCTGAAGGAAAACGAAACGATCGCGAAGCTCGCCAGCGGCATCAAGCGGTTCGAGCTTCCCGACGAATACAACCACATCAAGATTTACCAGCAGGTCGTCGCCGAGCCGAAAACCGGCTACGTCGAACAGGCGTTTCAGCAGCTTTCCGGCGTGTTCGCCAACCGCCGGCAGTATCCGACGTCCGCGAAGTACTGGCGCGACAACATCGCCAAGTTCGGCGCTGGCCAAAACAACTGGAAGCAACAGCAGCTCGATCAGATCGTCGGCAATTGGGGGCAGTTCGAGAACACGACCTCGCAGCCCGCCGGTCAGGGAGCGACCGTCGAGTTCCGTTTCCGCAACGGGAAGAAGGTCGAGTTCGACGCCCGCGAACTGAAGGTCTCGCTCCTTCTTGACGACGTGAAGGCGTATCTCAAGAGCGATCCGGGGAACCGCATCGACTGGAACAAAATTAATCTGGGGAACATCGGCTGGCGCATCGTCAACGAGAACGAAACGAAGTACGTCGGCGCGGAGGTCGCCAAGTGGAATCTCGACCTCGAACCGCGCGAGAATCACTTCGACCGCCGCATCACCGTCAGCACCACGCTGCAAAAGCCAGGGGCGTATCTGGTCACGGCGAAGTTGGACGGTGGCAACACCAGCAAGATCATCCTGTGGGTTGCCGATACGGCCATCGTGCAGAAGCAGCTCAGCGGCAAGATGATGTATTTCGTCGCCGATGCCGCCACCGGCCAGCCGATCCCGGAAATCAACGTCGAATTTTTCGGCTGGCAGCAGCGGCACTTGGGGGGCAATCGCTTCCAGGTTGTCACGACGAACTTTGCCGAACTCTCTGGCCCCGACGGCATCCTGACGCCCGATCCCAAGGATCTGAAGAACGAATTCCAGTGGCTCATCACCGCTCGCGGCAAGCAGCAGCAAGGGGGAGCCGCCCGCTTCGCGTTCATGGGCTTCACCGGCGTCTGGACGGGGCAGTACTACGACCCCGAATACAACCAGGTGAAGCTCTTCGCGATGACCGATCGGCCGGTCTATCGGCCAGGGCAAAAAGTCGAGTTCAAGCTCTGGATCGCCCGTGCCCAGTACGACAACGAGTGGCAAAAGTCGGAATTCGCCGGTCGGAGCGTCCCGCTCGCGATCTTCAATCCCAAGGGGGAGAAGATCTATACGAAGACGCTCGTCGCCGACGACTTCGGCGGCCTCGTGGGCGACCTGGAGCTCCCCGCCGACGCCACGCTTGGCCAATACAACATTCAGCTCGACGATGGGCACAACCTCGAACTGCATGCGATGAGCAACAGCAGCTTCCGCGTTGAGGAATATAAGAAGCCGGAATTTGAGGTGACCGTTGCCGCCCCGACCGAGCCGGTGATGCTCGGCGAAAAGATCACGGCCAAGATCAACGCCAAATACTACTTTGGCTCGCCGGTGACCAAGGGGACGATCAAGTACAAGGTGCTCCGCAAGAGCCACACGCAGGAATGGTTCCCCGTCGCGCCGTGGGATTGGTGCTTCGGCGGCGGCTACTGGTGGTTCGCCTACGATGCGCCGTGGTATCCCGGCTGGCAGAACTGGGTCGGCTGCCGACGGCCGACGCCCATCTGGTGGCCGCGGCACGACTTCACGCCGCCCGAAGTGGTGGCAGAGGTCGAACGCGAGCTTGGCCCCGAAGGAACCGTCGATGTCGAGATCGACACGCTCGTCGCCAAGGAATTGCATGGCGACACGGACCACGAATACACGATTACCGCGGAAGTTCGCGACGAATCGCGCCGCACGATCGTCGGCACAGGGAAGGTGCTCGTCGCTCGCCAGCCGTTCCGCGTCTTCTCGTGGGTCGATCGCGGGTTCTATCGGACCGGCGATGTGATCCAGGCCAACTTCAAGGCCCAAACGCTCGACAATCAGCCCGTGCAAGGAAAGGGCGTGCTGACGCTCCTCGCGATCACCTACAAGAAAGATGGCAACAACATCACACCGGTCGAAACGCCGGTCCAGCGCTGGGACTTAAACACAAACGAGGAAGGAGTCGCCCAGCAGCAGATTCGTGCGACGACCAAGGGGCAATACCGCCTCTCGTTCGTGCTCACGGATTCTAAGGAGCACAAGATCGAGGGTGGCTATCTCTTCACGATCGTCGGCGAAGGCTTCGACGGCTCGGATTTCCGTTTCAATAGCGTCGAGCTGATTCAGGACAAAGCCGAGTACTCTCCCGGCGAAACGGTGAAGATGCAGATCAACACCGACCGGGCGAACAGCACGGTGCTCCTCTTCGTGCGGCCGACGAATGGCATCTACCTGCCTCCGAAGGTGCTACGGATGAAGGGGAAGAGCACGGTCGAGAACATCCTCGTCGCGAAGAAGGACATGCCGAATTTCTTCGTCGAGGCGGTCACGATCAGCGGCGGCCGCGTCTATAGCGAGACGAAGGAAGTGATCGTGCCGCCCGAGAAGCGGGTGCTGAACGTCACCGTCGTGCCGAACAAGGAAGCGTACAAGCCGGGCGAGAAAGGGAAGCTGAAGGTTCACGTCACCGATTTCACGGGCGAGAACTTCGTCGGCTCGACCGTGCTGACGATGTACGACAAGGCGGTCGAGTACATCTCCGGCGGCTCGAACGTCGGCGACATCAAGGAGTTCTTCTGGAAGTGGCGGCGGCATCACAATCCGTCGCACCAAGACAGCCTTGCCAAGTGGTCGGGGAACATGACGCTGCCGAACATGCCTGGGATGAGCTTCCTGGGTGTGTTCGGAGCGTCGGTGGCTGAGGAACTTGACCAGGTGGAAATGGCCCAGGGACTGACCCTGGCCAAGGCCGACGGAGGTGGATTTGGCGGCGGCCGAGGTGGCGGGATTGAGATGCAATCGCGACGTATGACTTCTTTGGCTGAGTTTGCGGGTGCTGCTCCTGCCGCACCAATGGCGGCTGCGGCACCCGGCGGTTTCGACCGGCAGAACGCGCTGCGCGATGCCGGTGCCGACAAGAACGGCCAGGCAGGCGAAGGCCCCGGCGCTCCACCGCCGGCGCTCGTCGAACCGGGCGTACGAACGAAATTCGCCGACACGGCTAAGTGGGTCGCCGTGCTCACTACCGACAAGACCGGCCATGCCGAGGTCGATGTCGAAATGCCGGAGAACCTCACCGGTTGGAAGGTCCACGTTTGGGGAATTGGCCAAGGAACGCGCGTCGGCAGCGGCGAGGCGGATGTTGTCACTCGCAAGGAACTGCTTGTCCGGCTGCAGGCCCCGCGGTTCTTCGTGCAGAAGGACGAAGTGGTCCTGACCGCCAATGTTCACAATTATCTGGCGACCGAAAAGGAAGTGACTGTCGTTCTCGAAACGCCCGGCGATGTCGTCAAGACAGTCGATGGCGTCGAGCCGACGGTGAAGATCAAGGTTCCCGCCGGCGGCGAACAGCGGGTCGATTGGCGATGCAAGGTCGTCAACGAGGGCGAGGCAGTCGTCCGGATGAAGGCCCTCACCGACGAAGAGTCGGACGCCGTTGAGGTGAAGTTGCCGAGCTACATCCACGGCATGCTGAAGACCGAGGCGTGGGCCGGCACCGTCCGCCCGGACAAGAACAGTGCGAAGGTGACGATCAACGTACCCGCCGAGCGGCGCGTCGAACAATCGGTGCTCGAAATCCGTTACTCGCCGTCCCTCGCGATGGCCATGGTCGATGCGTTGCCGTACCTGGCGGAGTATCCCTACGGCTGCACCGAGCAGACGCTCAACCGCTTCCTGCCGAGCGTTATCACGCAAAAGACACTACAGCGGATGAACCTCGATCTGGCCGCGATCGGCGAAAAGCGGACGAACCTGAATGCTCAGGAAATCGGCGACGATCGCGAGCGGGCCAAGCAGTGGCAGCGGTTCGATCGCAACCCGGTCTTCGACCCGGTCGAGCTCGACCGCATGGTGAAGGAGGGCGTGAAGGCCCTCACCGAACAGCAGATCAGCGACGGCGGCTGGGGCTGGTTCAGCGGCGTCGGCGAGCGAAGCTGGCCGCACACGACGGCGGTCGTCGTGCACGGCCTGCAAATCGCCAAGGCCAACGACGTGCCGCTGGTCCCCGGCGTGCTCGAGCGAGGCGTCGAATGGCTGCAGCGGTATCAGGCCGAACAGCTCCAGTGGCTGAAGAACTGGGAGCAAAAGCGCGAAGACGTGCCGAAAAAGCAGTTCGCCGACGCGCTCGATGCCTTCGTCTATATGGTCCTCGTTGATGCCGAGTCAGACAGCGCCGAGATGCGCGACCGGCTTTATCGCGACCGCATCGAGCTGCCAGTCTATGCCAAGGCGATGTTCGGCGTCGCACTCGACAAAGTCGGCGACAAGGACAAGCTGACGATGATCGTGCAGAACATCGACCAGTTCCTCGTGCAGGACAGCGAGAACGAAACGGCTTATCTCAAGCTGCCGGCCGACAACTGGTGGTGGTTCTGGTGGGGAAGCGAGGTCGAGGCGAACGCCTACTACCTCAAGCTGCTCAGTAAGACCGACCCCAACGGCGAGCGTGCTCCGCGGCTGGTGAAATACCTCCTGAACAACCGCAAGCACGCGACGTTCTGGAACAGCACCCGCGACACGGCCCTGTGCGTCGAGGCCTTCGCCGATTACATCAAGGCGTCGGGCGAGACCGAGCCGGACATGTTCGTCGAGGTTTGGATGGACGGAGCGAAGGTGCAGGAAGCCCAGATCAACAAAGACAACCTGTTCACGTTCAACAACAAGTTCGTTCTGACGGGCGGCGACGTGAAGGACGGCTCGCACGAGATCGAGCTCCGCCGCCGCGGCAAAGGCCCGGTCTATTTCAATGCCTACCTGACCAACTTCACGCTCGAGGACCACATCACGAAGGCGGGTCTCGAAGTGAAGGTCGAGCGGCAGTTCTACAAGCTCGTGCCGGTCGCCAAAACCATTAAGGTCGAAGGAACCCGCGGCCAGCCGCTCGATCAGAAGGTCGAGAAGTTCGAGCGTCAGCCACTGAAAGAGGGCGATACGCTCAAGAGCGGCGACCTCGTTGAAGTCGAACTCGTGATCGAAAGCAAGAACGACTACGAGTACTTGCTGTTCGAGGACATGAAAGCCGCCGGCTTTGAGGCGGTCGAGCAGCGGAGCGGCTTCAACGCGGGATCGAATGGCTTGCCGGCCTACGTCGAATACCGCGACAACCGCGTTTCGTTCTTCGTCCGCTGGCTGGCTCGCGGTAGGCATTCGGTCAACTACCGCCTGCGAGCCGAAATTCCCGGCAAGTTCGCGGCTCTTCCCGCCAAGGCGGCAGCCATGTACGCGCCGGAACTCCGCGGCAACTCGGACGAGATCAAACTGAACATCGTGGATTGAAGTAGGGCAGGATTTATCCTGCCTGTTCACCTCCGTCCCAGGCTCCAGCCTGGGACGAAACTCCCCCGAGGCGCCGCCTCGCGAACTGCTATGCGACCCTGCACTCTCGCGCTGCTGCTCGGAACAGTTGCCGTTTCGGCACTTGCTGCCGACGGTCCGACCGTAATCGCGGTCGGCGACTGGTCCAAGCCCGTGACGGACAAAGACGGCTATGCCCTCCGGGGCCGGCTCGTGCTGTGCGAGAAGGTGGTGAGTGCCGACCGCCGCGAGGTGGCCGTCTATATCGACTTGCAGGACGCCTCGGAGGCAATCCATCGCGAGACGCAGCTTTGGTGTGAAGTCAACAAGTCTGATTTCCGGCCCGAGTACAAAACCGGTCTGCACTGCGAAATGCACGACTCCAAAGGAAACAAGATTGAATCCAAAGGCTTTCCTTTTGGGGGCGGAGTTCCGCGGAACCAGTGGATCGCGCTCCCGTCAGACGCCACCATCCGCCTCCGCACGACTCCATTTGGCATCCATCAGCCCGGCGCTCTGGCCGTCTGCCCCGATCTGGGTGGCATGTGGATCATTGCCGACGACGACAAGACCGAATACCGCCTCTCCGGAACCTTCACGATCGACCCCGCTGACGACAACAAACCCCCGGCGGACGACCTCCACATCTGGCGCGGCACGCTTACCTTCCCACCGATGCAAATCTTCAGCCGCGGCGCCGCAGCCCTGGCGCAATAGTTTCCCGTAGGGCAGGTTTCCAGCCTGCCAAGCAAGCATTTACACGGCAGGCAAGATACCTGCCCCACGAGGAGACCCCATACTCCGTCTCTCTCTCACCGCCACTTTCTTTCTGGTCTTCGCCTCGCGATAATGCCCCACGGCTATCGCCCCTCTTTTCGCTTCTGTGTGGGAGCTTCTGGCATGGTCACTACGATCCTCTCTTGGGCCGTGTTTGGACTCGTCATCGGCGTCATCGCCCGCTTCCTTTATCCTGGCAGCCAGCCGATGAGCCTGCTCGCGACGATGCTGCTGGGCATCGCCGGCTCGCTCGTCGGCGGCCTCATCTCGTGGGCCTTCGGCTACGACCCAGCGGCCGGCCCCTTCCGCGGCGCGGGCTGGATCATGTCGATCGTCGGCGCGCTGATCGTGGTCTGGACCACGCTCTACGTCCGCTCCCGCCCGGCGCGATCTCACTAGCGGACGGATCGCAAAAACGGGGCGACCTACTAGGGGTGGTAGGTCACGTGACGAGGCCTACAAGATATAGTAGGTATGTTGACAGACGATCAGTATATCGGTTATTTTCTCACCACACTCTGTTTTCCGCCGCGTGGGCCGCGGCGCGACGTTCTTTGACATCTCGATCCTGATACCCCACGACTTGCGGCGCGTCGTCGCGCGGCTGGCTGCTTCTGTCGGGGGAGAACGATACGTGGTTACCGGGAAAGGCCGTTTTCGGCGTTTTTGGTAACTGAATTGCGGCGCTCACGACGAAGCAAATGTCGGAAGTGGCGGAGAGACAGGGACTTGTGGCGAGTCGATTTTTGGAGCTTCGCGGCGCAGGTTACCACGAAACGCGAAACGGCGGTAACCAAAGATAACTCTTGGTGAGGCTTCGGTTTAGGAACGAAAACAAGGCCGAAGAGGCCAGAATCGGTGGTAACCTGGGGCACAGCGTATCGGCTGGCACTGGCGTCCTGGCCAGAGCCGATGGTGGGAACTCGCGTGGCGTCGGGGCGTAATTGCCAATACGCCTTTTCGCGAACGCCTGCCCCGTGGCGAGCCACTCCAGCGGCAAGCGTTCCCCAAAAGATTCCCTCGCGGCGCACGTTCGCTAAGCCACCTGCCATTACTCAACAAACACTGGCCAAAGGCCAGTGCCACCAGCCGCAACAACCGGAAACGCTGGGGAGTTTGGCTCTATACCTGCAACGGCAAACACGACGACATGATTTACCAGTTTGCCTACACCGAAAGCGAAACCGAAGCAGGCCTCCCCCCTCTGGCCGCGAAAGCTTACGTGAATGCTACGTGGCAGATGATCGACGGAGTGCCGAAGTAGAGACGTAGGTTATGCTTCAGCATAACACTCTTGCAAAAGTCGTGAAGAAGTTAAGCGAAAGCAACACTTGTGCAACTAAGAGGCGTTAACACAACCCGAATGTGAGGATGCTGAAGGACACGAGGGC
>CAYLLN010000117.1:0-16456 GCA_964384375.1 uncultured Pirellulaceae bacterium | reverse complement strand
AATCCAGGCTCGCCCCAGTTATGCCAGATTGCCTAAAATCGCGCAATCGCCCTGAGGCTGGCACGGGGCGACTCCCGTAATTCTCGGTCCACTTCTGAAATCGGATCGTTCATGGCCTGTGCCCCATCGCTAATGCTGTCCGCTAGCTGAGGATTTATTGGTGGAGGTTCTCATACTGCGTGCCGCGCGGCGAGCGAGAAGCGTTGGACGTTGACACCGATTGCAAAAGCACTGGCACTGTTGCGTTGCGGGAGAAAAAGGGAGAAGAAGAGAAAAAAGGGGCCAGGCCTGGGCAAGGCCTCATCGTTTATTAGGCCTGACCCAGGCCTGACCCCTTTGTCTTCCTGGATTTGCGACGGATCAAGCATCAGAATCGGCACCGATGTGTTCCAAGTTGGGAACGCCCGCCAAAAAGCGATCGCAGAACAGTCTGTAGTCAGCCTTAGCGTGCTCGTCGCCTTCAGTTGTTTCAAGCCAAGTGGACATGCCTTCAAGACCCCACTCATTATCCTCGCGAAGCCGGATAGAGAACTCAAATACCAAGACCGCGAGCACGCCGTGGCCTCGGACCCATCGGTAGATGTCTGTGTGGTGGCGGTCAAATAATTGTGTCGCCTTCAAAACGGAGGTCGTGACGTACAACTGACTTTGAAGTCGTGAAATGATCGGCATGTTTCTCGGATTCCATGCCAACGAAAGCTCAATCGCAATAATTCCCGGTCGCCCAGCCCTCAAGATTTGATCGGCTGCTTTCTTAATGTGGCGATTGAGCTGATCAAGACTCTTGATTCTCTTGGCGGCTATGCTGAATTCTCTTCCATCGATTGTGCACGAGACATCCGGCTCGTTGTAAGTAACAGGATGGAGGCCCGCATTTTGACACACTGCGGCCAAATAGAGATGAAATTGTGAATTCCTACCCACGGATTGTTCTCGATCGTTCTGGGGAAGAACCGAATCTTTTAGCGTTTTCTTCACCAGCGCTCTGAATTTGTCGTTCTCGCGGTGCGTTTGCAGTTGGTCGAAAACAAATCCCAATTGCTGCAAATCACGCACTGCTTCCAACGCTGTCGAAAACCTTGGATCGTCAAACGGGACAAACCCAGAATTGAGAACGTCGTGCATTCGCATCAAACGGGAAGTTGGATGAGGATTCAATCCAAGTGCTTGCACCTGCCCGATGATGTACGTCGCGTTCTCGCCACGCGTCCGCGGTATCACGCAATCCGGAGGTAGATCAAGCATTTTGAGCTCACGTAGGTTCGGCAGTAATCCGTTCTATAGACCGATCTATCCTGCCTCTGGTTCGCACGGCTTTGGAGTTGGCGACCCCTATGGGCACTGCTGGGCAAGCCAGCAGTGGCACCCGGCGAGTCGATGAACCACTCGAGCTGCTTTGGGGCCGGCAGCTCATCGCCTCACGCCGCTGCCCCCTGCCCCCTCCCTACATCGCCACCGTCACCGTCTTGTGCTCCAGGTACGCCTTGAGCCCTTCTTCGCCCAGTTCGCGCCCCATGCCCGACATCTTATAGCCGCCGAAGGGGGCGGCGGCGTCGAAGACGTCGTAGCAGTTGATCCAGACGGTTCCGGCGCGGAGCTTGGCGGCCAGGGCATGGGCCTTGGCGATGTCGCGCGTCCACACGGCGGCGGCCAGGCCGTAGTTCGTGTTGTTCGCGCGGGCGGCGATTTCATCGAGATCCTTGAACTTCAGCACCGACATCACCGGGCCAAAGATTTCGTCGGTCGCAATCGCCATGTTGTCTTGCACATCGACGAACAGCGTCGGCTCGATGTAGTATCCGCGGCTGCCGAATCGCTTGCCGCCGGTGACGCACTTGGCCCCTTCCTTCTGGCCGAGGCCTATGTAGTGCATGATCTTGTCGAACTGCGTCTTATCGACCTGCGGCCCTTGCTCGGTCGCCGGGTCGAGCGGATCGCCCAGCTTGCGGGCCGTGTTCAGCGAGGCGAGCCGGTCGATGAACTGGTCATAGACCCGCTCCTGCACGAACAGCCGGCTGCCGGCACAGCAGCACTGCCCCTGGTTGAAGTACAGGCCGAAGTGTGCCCCGGCGATGGCCGATTCGATGTTGGCGTCGTCGAGCACGATGTTCGGGCTCTTGCCGCCGAGTTCAAACGTGATCCGCTTCAGCGTCGGAGCGGAGTCGCGCATGATGATCTGGGCCGTTTCGCCGCTGCCGGTGAAGGCGATTTTGTCGATGCCCGGATGCTTGACCATCGCCCCGCCTGCCGTCGGACCAAAGCCGGGGACGACGTTGATGACGCCGTCGGGAATGCCGGCTTTCTGGGCGAGGCGGGCGAGGCGCAGACACGTGAGCGGCGTCTGCTCGGCCGGCTTCATGACGATCGTGCAGCCGGTGGCCAGGGCCGGGCCCCATTTCCACGCGACCATGAGCATCGGGAAGTTCCACGGGATGATCTGCCCGACGACGCCGACCGGCTCTTTCCTGGTGTAGCAGAAGTAATTGCCGCGAATTGGGATCGTCTGACCGTGGATCTTGTCGGCAAAGCCCGCGTAATAGCGGAGGCAGTCGATCGTCAGCGGCAGGTCGGCCGCTTTGCTGTCGCGGATCGGCTTGCCATTGTCGAGCGATTCGAGGGCCGCCAGTTCGTCGGCCTCGGCCTCGATCAGATCGGCCAGCTTAAGCATCAGCCGGCCCCGGTCGCGGGCGTCCATCCGGCTCCACTCGCTGTCCTCGAACGCGCGGCGGGCCGCCTTCACCGCGAGGTCGATATCAGCCGCGTCCCCTTCGGCGACGTTGGCGATCACCTCCTCGGTGGCCGGGTCGATCGTCTCAAACGTCTTGCCGCTCTTGGCGGGAACCCACTGGCCGCCGATGAAGCACTCGGTCTGATGAATCCGGGGACGATTCTTGCGGGTGACGGGCTCGGTGGCGACGGACATCTGCGAATCTCCTGGAGAGAAGGAGCGGGAGGGCGAATTGCCGGACCAATTGCATTCTAGCGGTCTGGCGGGTGTGAAAACATCAATCGCTCAGAGGCGATGCGTTGGGATAGCGCATCGGTCAGGGAATCCGTTCGAGAAGGATCGGCAGCGTGCAGATTATGCCCAAAGCTACGAGCACGACTACCGCAAGCAGATAGAACAGCGTGTAGTCGGGTCGCTTGAGTGACACTGGATTTGGCACGCGCCGCTGGCTGCGTTCTACCGGCGTCTGGGGCGCGTCGTAAGGGCTCGGCTCCATGCCCCAAATTGTAGCCGGAGCTGCCGGTGAATCCGGCAAGTACGCGGTTGACATGCGTGTACGTTTGCTACAATTGCGAGTTGGCGGAGTTCATCTCGCTGACGCGTCGAGTTCGTGTGAGACGGTCATGGTCAGTTTGGGGCTTAGGATGCATAATGTGCATAACTGCATAATTGACAAATCGTCGTTAAGTCGATTTGGCAAAATGACTTGCGTCAATAATTGACGAGAGGCAGATCTTTGTAACTGGCGTGCACACGACCGCGGAAACAGCTAGGCAGAAACTCTGCATTCTGAGCAACTCCGCATTCCGAGTTCCGCATTCCGCACTCTCCCCAACCTCATGGCCAAAATCCTGATCCTCGACCCGATTGCCCAAGAGGGGCTGGAACTGCTGAAGCACGCGCCGGGCATCGAGCATGAAGTCCGCACCGGCCTGAAAGGGGAGGCCCTCAAGAAGGCCCTGGCCGAGTTTGACGGGGCGATCTGCCGCAGCGGCGTGACGATCACGGCTGAGTCGCTGGAGGGGAACCGCCGTCTGCGGGCGATTGCGCGGGCTGGCGTGGGGACGGACAACATCGACAAGAACGCGGCGACGCGGCTGGGCATTGTCGTGATGAACACGCCGACCGGCAACACGCTGAGCACGGCCGAGCACACGTTCACGCTGATGCTGGCTCTGTCGCGGCGCGTCGCCGAGGCGTATCACACGCTGCTCGCCGGCAAGTGGGACCGGAAGACGTTCATGGGGACGCAGTTGGCCGACAAAACGCTTGGCATCGTCGGCCTGGGTCGCATTGGGCAGGAAGTGGCGAAGCGGGCCCTAGCGTTTCAGATGCGGGTGCTTGGCTTCGATCCGTTCCTCTCGGCCGAGCAGGCGGCGAAGCTCGGCATCATGCGGGTCGAGACGGTTCGCGAGATGCTGCCGCAAGTCGATTACCTCACCGTCCACACGCCGCTCACGCCCGAAACGACGAACCTGATCGACAAGGACGCCATCGCTCTCATGAAGCCGGGCGTGCGGCTGGTGAACTGTGCCCGCGGCGGCATCTACAACGAGGAGGCGCTTGTCGAAGGATTGAAGAGCGGCAAACTAGGCGGCGTTGCCCTCGATGTGTTCCTCGAAGAGCCCTGCACGAATAGCCCGCTCTTCGGAATGCCGAACGTCCTTTGTACGCCGCACCTAGGAGCGAGCACCGAAGAGGCGCAGACACAGGTCGCCGTCGAAGCGGTCGAGTTGCTCGTCAACTATTTCAGCAAGGGGGAAGTGCGGCACGCGGTGAACATGGCCGCCATCGACCCGAAGACGCTGGAGTCGATTCGCGGCTATTTGGATCTCGCTCATCGGCTGGGCCTCTTGATGGCGCAGTGGCATCCGGCCGGAGCATCGGCGTGCCATTTGACGTATCGCGGCGAACTGGCCCAGAAGAACACGCGGCTAGTGACAGCGGCGTTCTGTGCCGGCTTGCTCGAACGGGCACTGGAAGAAGACGTGAACATCGTCAACAGCGAACTGCTCTTGCGCGAGCGGGGGATCAAGCTGACCGAGGAATCTCGGAGCGAGCCGGGGGCGTTCAGCTCGTCGATGACGGTGGAGGTGACCAGCGGCGGGCAGAAGTTTGAAGCGGCCGGCACGCTCTTTGGCAACAACATGCCGCGGCTCATTCGCCTGGGAGACTGGCGGCTGGAGGCGTATCTCGACGGCAACCTGCTGGTGTTCACGCACAACGACGTGCCGGGCATCATCGGCGCGGTGGGGACGATTTTCGGCAATCACCGGGTGAACATCGCCCAGATGTCGGTCGGCCGCACAGCACCCGGCGGCGGCGCGATCGGCGTGCTCAATCTCGACGCCCTACCACCACCTGCCGCACTTGCCGAAGTTTCGGGCCACAAAGACGTGCAAAGCGTGCGGATTATCGAGCTCCCCGCGGCCGGCGAACTGCCGACGTGGTTGCAGGGATAGGCCGTTGGACAGGCATCCCGCCTGCCGAGATTAGGTCTGCTTGAGTGGCCTGCCGCAGTTGGGGCAGTTCGTTGCCAGCGGAGACAGCCCCCGTCCGCAGTCGGGACATGGAACAAGATTCGTGCCGCTGGGCGCTGCTCGCTGCCGGGTCGCAAGAAGCACCAAGACCACGGTTGCACCGATACCGACGGGCGCCATCATGCACATGAGAATCAGCAGGATTTCCCAATGGCCGATGCCGAACATGGCAACCTTTCGTCGCTAAATCGTATTCGGATTCACCCCCATGAACCCGACTTTGATGCCGTGCTGCTGGAGATAACCGGTCGCTTTGCCGTTGACGATCAGCAGAGTCAACAGCGAGATGCAGGGGACGATCATCAAGACTGCGAGGAGGACTGCGATGGCGACGTGATGCAGCTCCTTCGCCAATAGAAAAATCGCCACCATGGAGAACACCCAGGTCCCCATGTACACGATCGCGATTGGCCCGCTCACCGCAATGGAACTTTCGCGGGCTATGCCGAACGCGATGTAGAGGACGATCATCGCCAAGAGCGCATAGATGACCCACTGCTGATACTTGGCAACACGCCGCAGTTTTTCGCGGTCGATTCCGGGCGGGGCAAACGGAGCAACAGGTGGGCTGGCAAATTGAGGAGACTCGTAGGGATTGGACACGATTCACCTCTCAGAAAGACAGAGACTCAGGGCGGCGGGGATTGTAAGTCGGCGAACGAAGCGAAGTCAATTCGCACCCTTTCAGGCAAAATCGGTGCAGAAGTAGCAGAAATCGGGCGGTAGAGCCGGCGGATCGCTGGCTTCACACTTCCGGCTTGAGGGCGATGATTCGTCCCCGTTTTGTCTCGCTCATGTCGAGCTTGTCCTCGCGGGCGAGCCAGCCGATCGCCTGCATCAGCACGTCGCGATTGCCGCCAACGCGCTCGACCAGTTTGGCGAGCGACATCGGGCCGTGTTTGTCGAGCGATTTCCACACCTCCCCGGCAGCTTCGCCGATCTGCTGGATGGGGGACGTTTCGGGGACGGACTTGGGGGCGGAAGCGGCTTTGGCCATGGCGTGGTCCTCGCAAGGTGCTCGACTTGTCGGCCCCAATATACCGGCCGCAAGGGCGCGGTTGTAGAGAAGCCGCGGCCGTTGCCCTCGCCACGGCCTGTGGTACATTGGCGACTGGTTTTCACTCGGGACGGCCTTATGTCCGCACGCAATACGATCACACTTGGCACCCAGCACCCTCCGCAGCTTCACCCGGCCCTCACCGGCTTCGTCGAGCCAATCGACGCCCTTCGCGATGTGGGGCAAATGTTCTGGCAGCGGGGCTGGAGCGTCGGCACGAGTTCCAACTACAGCGTCGTGGTGAGCCGCGATCCGCTGGAACTGCTGATCACGGCCAGCGGCAAGGACAAGGGGCGGCTCACGCGAGGTGATTTCGTCCGCATCGGCCCTTCGGGCAAGCCGCTCGGCGAGGGGCAGCCGAAGTCATCTGCCGAGACGCTGCTGCATGTAGTCGCCGCCGCTCAGCCGGGTGTGGGAGCGGTGCTCCATACGCACTCGGTATGGAGCACGCTGCTCTCAGACCTGTTCTTCTCGCAAGGCGGCTTTGAAATCAGCGGCTACGAGATGCTCAAGGGGCTCGAAGGGGTCGGCACACACGAGCACGCCTCGTGGGTCGAAATCTTCGAGAACACACAGGACATTCCTTCGCTCGCCGAACAGGTCCGCGAGCGGATGAACGATGCCGCTGATCCGCTCTTGCACGGCTACCTGATTCGCAAGCACGGCCTGTACACGTGGGGGCGCGATCTCGATGAGGCTCGCCGCCACGTCGAGATTTTTGAGTTCCTGTTCGAGTGCGTCGCCCGGCGGATGGTGCTGTCGGGGGAACTGAAAGTGAATGGAGTCGTGTAGGGTTGGTTCGCAATTGAAAGTCGTTGGCCCAGGCAGATCACGAAAACGCGAAAGGGGCAGGAAAACACGAAAGGGCTCTGTAGAAGTGAGTTGCCGTCCCTCTCCTCTCCTTCTTTCGCGTTTTCGTGATCGTTCGGCAACCGGTTTTCTAGTTCTGTTCGGTAATCTGCTCTCCATTTTGAAAGATCCGTATGGCCCGCATCCGCATCCAAGACGAAAACCGTGAAATCACCGACGTCGCCGAGATTCGCGAATTCCTCGCGCCCTTTGGCATCTGGTACGAGCAGTGGGATGTAGCTGGCCGCATTGGCTCGGAAGCGACCAACGAAGAGATTCTCTCGGCCTACGCGCCGGAGATCGAACGGCTGAAGAAGGCGGGCGGTTTTGTCACCGCCGACGTGATCAACGTTTCGCCGGCCACGCCGGGCCTCGACGCGATGCTCGCCAAGTTCAGCAAGGAGCACACACACAGCGAGGATGAAGTCCGCTTCACCGTGAAGGGGAGCGGTGTCTTTCACATTCATCCAGCTGGCGGCCCAGTTTTCGCGATTCAGGTCGAGGCGGGCGATCTGATCAACGTGCCGCAGGGGACGCAGCACTGGTTCGATCTGTGCAGCGACAAGACGATCCGCTGCATCCGCCTGTTTCAGGACATTTCGGGCTGGACGCCGCACTACATCGAGCAAGGTGTTCACGAGCGCTACACGCCGGTGTGCCTCGGGCCGGCCTATGTCGGGGCGACGAAGAACATACAGTCAGTCGTGCAGGTTTAGTGCCGCATGATTGGCCATCCTCCCCGCGGCATCCTGCTCGACATCGAGGGGACGACGTCGAGCGTCAGCTTTGTCTATGACGTGATGTTCCCGTTCGTGCGGCGGGAGCTGACGATCTTCCTGAAAGACAACTGGCAACAGGCGGAAGTGCAAGCCGCGTGCGAGCAAATCGCCCGCGATGCGGGGCACGAAAGCCTGCTCGCCATGTGCTCGGCGGCCAGCGCCCGGGACGATTGGCAGGCGCAGCATCTGGTCGAGCGCGAGGTGCTGTCGCTGATGGACCGCGACGTGAAAGCGACGGGCCTCAAGCAACTGCAGGGGCTGATCTGGCAAGCCGGTTTTGAAAGCGGCGAACTCTTGGCCCACATCTATGACGATGTGCCGCCAGCGATAAAAGCCTGGAATGCGGCAGGCCAGGACGTGCGGATTTACTCGTCTGGCAGCGTTCAGGCACAAAAGCTGTTCTTTGGCCACACGGTGGCCGGCAATCTGCTCGGCCAGTTTCGCGGCCATTACGACACGACTACTGGTCCCAAGAAGGAAGCCGAGAGCTATCGCAAAATTGCCGCGGACATGCAGCTTCCTCCCGCGGACGTGCTCTTCGCCAGCGACGTGGTCGCGGAACTCGACGCGGCCCGCGCCGCCGGGATGCAGACCGTCCTGGTCGTCCGTCCCGGCAATGCCCAGCAGCCAGAGCAGCCGCACCTGAAAATCACAAGTTTTGCGGAGTTGTCGGCCTGCTAGCACTGGACAGCGCTTGACCGCCCACGGCGTCTGCCTACGATTCGCTTGGAATCTCTTTTGGCAGGACTTCTTCCTGCCCTGCTCCACGACGGAGCTGCCGGGCGCATGCACGCGCAACTACTGGCAACAACGTCGCAGGAGTTTGGCTTCGATGGATCGCACGTCACTGGTTTTCGCCCTTCCTCTTTTCGCCGCACTGGCAACGCCCGCTGCGGCTGATTCGCCTCGCGTTCACTTCGACATGCCGTTCACGCTCGCCTGCCGAGACGTGACCTCGCCGGAGTTTGCTGCCGCCAATCCGAGCCACCGCCTGGTCGAAGCACGGTTCGAGATTTCTTCGTTGCTTTTGTCGGGCCGCGAACGCGACCTGGCCCAGTATCTCGTTCGCATCGATAGCCCCAAGCGGTCGATGGCCGTCATCGACTACCTGCCGCAGACCCAGCACGAAAGCCGGCTGGCCGGGCCGATTGGCGTCTCGAACACCGACGAGAGCAACGCTTCGATCGGGATCAATGTTTCGGGCAAGTACGAAATCCTGACGACCGCCGGTGCAAGCGCGGGCCTGGGGCAGAAAAACACGTCGTGCGTGAAGTACGACCTCTTGCCGCCGCTGGAAACCGTGGCGGCCAGCGGCACGTTGCTTCGCGGGGCTGGCGTGTTCTTCAAACTGAAGGCCAGCCCGCGGCATCCGCTGGAAGGAGCCCGCGAGTTCGCCTTCGTCCTCCGCGTGCCGAGCGAGTGGCGGGCCGATTACGTCCGCGTCCGTTGTGAAGCGACGGCGATCGAGCGAGGGTTTGTGAACTCGCTGGACCAGACGAAGCCGGCCGGCAGTCGGGAGTTTTTGGTGTCGCTCTACCAGGAGGGGGACGAAGCGGCCCGGATGCAGGCCGAAGCGTTTGCCCTCCGCGATGCGGAGTCGCGCACAAAAGCGGCAGCTGCTGCTTCAAGCGAGAAGGCGAAGTCCTCTTCGCCGACAGCATGGCTGAGCAAGGTGTTGGTGGGCGAGAGCCGATAATCCCACCGAATGACCAATGTTCAAATCCCAATGACCAATGGGGCGAATGCATTGGTCATTGAGGCTTGGTCATTGGTCATTTCACTGCGTAGCGGTTGCACGGCCCGGCGTTGCTCGATTCCAGCCGCTGCCTGCCGCCGGCCGATGGTGATAGCTGGTGGCAAGCGGGAATTCGCGAGGCAGGGAAGGACGCGAGATGGCCGGCGGCACGCTTCTGGTTTCAATCGACTGGGAATTGGAAATCGATCACAGCGATCAGGCGCGCGAGCAGCGGCTCGACGCCGCCGGATTGCGGCTGATCGAGTTGACTCGCCGGCTGCGCATCCCGGCAACGTGGGCGGTCGCCGATCCCGCCATCTCGGCCGCCACCGAGCAAATTCAACGAGCCGACGGCTTGCACGAACTGGCCGTCCTGGGGGATCGGACCTGGATCGGTCCTGGCAGCGGACGGACGAGAACGGCTCGCGAACTCGACCGCCGCATCGACCGCGCCCGCAAAGTCGGCATTCCCGTCACGACCCTCGCCCTGCGTAATGTCGAGCCGACCGGAGTGCTCGACCTCTTGCACGACCACGGCGTGCATGGCGTTCGCGGACCAGCGCTCGACCACATGTCGCTGCTTCGCAAATCGGCCGGATCGGGTGTACGACTGGGAGTATGGCAAGCTCCCGCAGCCTGGCGGCTTCCCGCGCAGCAACAATGGTTTCTGCCGGGGCAATGGTCCGTCCGCCGCGAGATTCGGCGCACCATTCGCCGACAGGGGACGCTGCATCTGACGATCGACGCTCCGCGGCTGGTCGAAGCGGGCGATCCGGGACTGGTTGCCATTGAGTCGGCGCTGACTCTGGCCGCTACTCGGCGCGATGCCGGACAACTCGCTATTCTGACCCTCGGCCAGGCTGCCGAGATTGCTCTCCGCGAGCGGACGACGGTGCCGACGCGCTCGATCTTGCGGCCGGCGGCGTAAGTAGCAGGCACACTCTGGGTGCCGCTCAAGTAGGCCCGGCGGGACTTCCGCGCGGACCCCGTTAGATAGGGTGCACTGCTAAACCTGCTCGCGAAACGTGAGCCAACTGGCCACGCCGAGCATCACGGCGCAGACGAGCATCGCCACGTCCATCAGGACGCTCGCCCGACGAAAGGGCGCCATCGCGACCGGCGCGACGAGATCGAAAATAAACAACATCGCAATGAGGATGGCGACTGCCATCCCCGACATGCACAACGCCTTGGGCATTCGGAGCTTCCTCGAGGTGCACAGCCCAGACCCACATTCGCCCCTACACAAGCTGGCCCCAGTATAATTGCGGCCGGGCGGCTGTCACGTATCCTCCCGCGGGGAGTCGCCGACTTTTTCGCACGATTTTTCGGCCCTTTTTCCACCCCGCACCGCCCGCATGACCCCTCCCCTCGCTTCCACCGGCCTCCCCGGCTCCTTGCGAGCCCAAATGCCGATCGCGGAGCGGCTCGTCTATTTCGACCACGCGGCCGTCGCCCCGCTGCCGGCTCCCACGCGCAACGCCATCCAGAACTGGCTGACCGAGGCGACCGAGCAGGGGGATGTGCTGTGGCCGCAATGGGCCGCTCGTGTCGAGCAGCTTCGCAAAACGGCGGCCCGGCTGATTGGAGCTGACGACCGCGAAATCGCCCTCGTGCCGAACACCACGACCGGCATCAACTTCGTGGCCGAGGGGTATCCGTGGCGCGAAGGGGACAACGTCGTCACGCTCGCCAACGAGTTCCCGTCGAATCAGTATCCGTGGATGAACCTTGCCAGCCGCGGCGTCGAGTGCCGAAGGGTGGACGTGGAAGGGGGAATCGTCGATCTGGAACACCTGCTGGCCGCCTGCAACGAGCGAACGCGCATCGTCTCGGTGAGCTGGGTCGGCTATGCCACCGGTTGGCGGATCGACGTACCGCACCTGGCCGAGCTTTGCCATCGTCGCGGCGCGCTCTTGTTCCTCGATGCAATTCAGGGGCTCGGCGTCTTTCCGCTCGACGTACATGCCGCGGGCGTCGATTTCCTCGCAGCGGATGGACACAAATGGATGCTCGGACCGGAAGCAGCGGGCATCCTCTACGTCAAGCACGAACACCTGAATCGGCTCCGGCCGCTAGGCTGCGGGTGGAATAGCGTCGTGGCAGGAACCGACTACACGCGCATCGAACTGACGCTCCGCGACAGTGCCGCTCGTTACGAAGGGGGCTCGCAAAATATGGTCGGCATGATCGGCCTGGGAGCAAGCCTCGACACACTGGCCGCCTGTGGTCTCACCAAGGATGCCTCGCCGCTCGCCGCGCAAGTGCTTGCCGTCACGGATTACGCCTGCGAGCGGCTGGCGCGCATCGGTGCGACCTTCCTCGCTCCGCGCGTCGGCGGCCATCGCTCCGGCATTGTCACATTCCAGCTCCCCGGCCGCGAACCGAACGACATTCGCAAGCATCTGGCCAGCGCCGGCATCGTCGTTCGCTGCCGGGCGGGTGGGGTGCGAATCAGTCCTCATGCCTACAACACCGTGGCTGAAGTCGATCGGATGATGGATTCTCTTGCTGCCTTGCCCGACTGACGCATGACCGATCCCACTCCCAGCCCCACGCCGATCCCGCCGCCGCACTTTACCAGTGGCTATTTCCGCGATGCGTCGGTCGGCAACCCTCAGCAACAACTCGGCCGCGGACTTGTTGGCCACGTGCCGATCGTCGGCGGGTTGATGATCGGACTGGGAGTGCTCGAAGGGCTTCTCGCTTTGTTCTTTGTCATGTTCGCTCTGATCTCCAGCATCCTCCCGCCGGAATCCGGGGCGAATCCCGTGATGCTCGCCATCTTCTATGCGGGACTGGCGGTCTTCACGCTCGCCTGCGGGGCAATTCGCCTGCTCGCGGGGCTCTCTGTCGTGCGCTTTCGCCGCCGCAATTTGGGGCTGGCGGCACTGGGGATTGGCCTCTTGCCGGTCTTTACCGGTCTGTGCGCCCCAACATCGATCGGTATTGCTGTCTATGGTCTGTTCGTCCTGTTCAATGAATCGGTGATTATCGCCTTTGAAATGGCGAGCGATGGCAAGTCGCCAGCGGAAATCCAGCGGGCATTTCCACCGTAGCCGCAGACGTGTGTGAGCGTATGAGAGTGCTGGGGTGCGAGAGTGGCTGACAAGCCCAATCTCCCCCTCACCCCCGCTCCCTCTCTCCCACTCACTATGATCGCGTGCGATACTCAAGAGCATCGACTGCCATGTCCACCGACTCCTCCGCCTTCGATCCCTACCGCACTCCCACCCTGCCAACGGGAGGTGACTTTTCGCGCGGCCCCACCAGCCGCCCCGGCTGGCTCACCGCGCTGTGCGTCCTCTGCATCGTCATCGGTATCCTGGGCACACTGAACGGCGTTGCCGGACTCTTCGGCACAATCTTCGCCGAGCCGATGCAAAAGATGTTCTCTCCCCAAGGGAACGCCGGCATGCCGCCGGAATTGCAAAAGGTGCAGGACGACTTTCAGGCCGAAATGCTGGCCGTGCAACAAAAGTTCTTTGTCGCGATCCTCGCAACAGCGGTGTTTCGCACGATCATTGCCATCGGCCTCGTGTATGGCGGAATCGCCTGCCTGGGGCTGAAGGAATCGGGCCGGCAGGTGCTCATTGCGGCTTGCGGTGCGGCAGTGCTGTTCGAACTCTGCCTCGCCGTTCTGCAAAGTCTCATCAACATGGAAATGATGACCGCCATGAACGCCTTCATGGAGAGCTTCCTGCAGTCGATGCCACAGAAGAACGGGCCGCCGCCAGAGGTGTTCATCAACGTCATGAAAGGGGCTCTCGTCGTCGGCTTCGTCTTTCAATACGCGATCGGCCTGCTCAAAATCGGCTTTTACATCTGGGGCGTGTTGTTCCTCCTGCGGCCGGCGATCAAGGCCCTCTTCCAGCCGCCGGATGCACTCGTTCCGGCAAAGATGCTGCCATGACTCACTCCGATTCGCGCGTCGCGGTCTATACCGGTTCGTTCGATCCGGTCACGCTCGGCCATCTGAACGTCATCGAGCGGGCGGCTCGCCTCGTCGATCGGCTCGTTGTGGGAATCGGCATCAACGTCGAAAAGGCTTCGCTCTTCTCGCCGATCGAGCGCGAGGAACTGCTCGTCACTGCCACCGAGCACATCCAGAACGTCGAAATCCGCTCGTTCTCGTGCCTGGCCGTCAATTTTGTGCGGCAGTGCGGTGCCCGAGTCATGGTTCGCGGCGTGCGTCCACTTACCGACTTGGCCGGCGAGTTCACGATGATGATGGCCAACCGGCACCTCGACCCGGCCATCGAAACGGTCTTTCTCATGGCCGACGAGGAGTTTGCCCACGTCAGCAGCTCACTCATCAAGCAGATCACGCCGCTGGCCGACGACGAAATGCTCGCTCGGTTCGTGCCGGAGGCGATCATCCCGGCAATTCGGGCGAAGCTGCAGCGGCGGGTGTAAGGTGTTGCTTACGCCCTGAACTGCAACTCGTGCTGCTCACCATCTTGCTTGTGCCCGTGCAGCGCCCGCAGCGTTAGCGAGAGCTTGTCCTTTCCCACGCGCGCCTCGACCCATCCACTGGGGGCTGACTTGTTGAACGCGTAGGCCACCGGCGGCAGGTTGATGAGATGGATTCCCTCGTGCTGTGTGATTCCCCAGGCGTGCGTGTGACCGAAGATCACCGCCTTCACGTGCTTCCGCGGCGCGAGCAACTCGAACAGTGCCTTGGTGTCGGTGATGCCGCCGATCTTTTCGCCCGTGAATTGCGGGTGGTGATGGACCGAGATAATCGCCGGCTTGTCGGTATGTTCATCGAGCGACTTGGCAAGCCACGCGAGCTGCTCCTCGCCGAGCTTGCCCGGCGTAACGTTCACCTGGTCGAGCGAATCGAGCGTGAACCAGTGAGCATGGGGAAACGACTTCAAATGCAGCGAGTGCTTGGCCTCGAGCGCGCTGCCGCCGCTCAGCTCTTTCAGGCCAGCGCGAAACTGGGCCCGGTCGTCGTGATTTCCCAGGAGAACATAGGTCGTCAGGTCGGCGGCGGCCAGCGGCAAGAGCAGCTCGCCCAGCGTCTTGTAATCTCCCGCTTCTCCTTTCAGGAAAGCTGCGTCCCCGTGCAAGATAGCGAACGTCTTCGGCTCGCGAGTCTTCACGATCTGCTCGACCACTTTTTCCAAGTGGCTAGCCATGTTCACCTCGCGCGAGATCGTGGCCCGATCGGCGGCAATGTGCGTATCGCCTAGCAGAGCCACAAAACTCGGTTTGTTGGCTTCATCGGCCCAGGAATGGGTGGCCAGTGCAGCTGCAGCGGCTGCCGAGGTGGCAAGGAATTGACGGCGATTTGGGCGGAGGACGAAGGGCATCAAGTTTCTCCCATTGGTCATGAGGGCTTGGGTTTTGGTGGTTCAGAACTGCGTTCGTTCCCAACCCGGCTCGATCATTCGCATCGTCCGGGCGTCGTCTCGATCGCGCATGCCGCACTTGTTGTAGGTTTCGTGCGCCTTCGCCAGTCGGTCCCGGTCGAGTTCGATACCCAGGCCCGGACCAGCGGGAATCTGCATCTTTCCCGAGGCAATCGGCAGTTTGCCGCCAGTGGTGATTTCGGCTGAATCGACCAGCCACGGATAATGCGTGTCGCTGGCGATCGTCAGTTCGGGGATCGTCGCGGCCAGATGAATCATTGCGGCCATCGTCACGCCCGCATGGTTGTTGCTGTGCTGGCTGAGCCGCCACTTCATCGCCGGGGCGATCTGTCCCAGCGCCAAACACCCCGCGAAGCCGCCCCAATAATGATGGTCGGCCAGCACCACATCGACCGGCTGGTTGCGAACCGCCGGCGGGATGTCGTCCATCTCGATGACGCACATGTTGGTGCTCATCGGCAGGTTGCAGCGGCGACGGACTTCGGCCATTTCCTCCTGCCCGCGCACAGGATCCTCGTAATACTCCAGCGGCAATCGTCTGAGCTCGCGGCCGATCTTCGCTGCCGTTTCGACCGACCATCGGCCGTTCGGGTCGATCCGGACCTGGTGCTTGCCGCCGAATCGACTGCTGATCGCCTGCAATGCTTCGAGTTCGACCTCCGGCGAGAGCACACCGGCTTTCAGCTTGTGAACGCGAAAGCCAAACCGCTGGTGGAATTGCCACGCCAGCTCAGCCATCGCCTCGGGCGTGCGGACTTCGCCCCACGGATCGAGTGCCTGGTCCCCTTTACCGCGCGAATCGACGATCCGCTTGTCCGCGAGCAGAGCTGGGTGATCCGCCGCATAGCGAAAGAAAAGGTACGCGGCGACTTCGACCTCGTCGCGCACTGGGCCGCCGAGCAGCTCGCACAGCCGCAAACCAGTCGCCCGGCCGATCGCATCGAGACACGCCAGTTCGACGCCGGCATACACCCGCGGGCTCTCCTCACGCAGATTCGCGCCGAGCACCTTCTCCCCAAAGCCGCGATACGCCAGCACGCTCTGCCCAACAAGCGACTTCGCCGTCTGCCGTAGTTCGCTAACGGTATCTTCGCCACCATGCGTCTCGCCGATGCCGGTGATGCCGTCGGCCGTATCGATCTCGATGATCGTCCGCAGGAAATACGGCCCGTGACAGCCGGACGCGGCGAGAATCGGCGGATCGGGCAGCGCGATCGGCGTGATCCGGACGGCAGTGATCGTCAAATCGCGCGGGTTCGCCTTCGCCGCGCCGGCTCGCTCCTGTGCCGGCGCGACCGAAGCAAGCGGCGTGGCTGCCAGCGCCGCCGACCCAAGGCCGGTCAGGCGCAAATAGTCGCGGCGGGAGAGGGACATGGAGAGGTTCCCGGCA
>CAYLLN010000116.1:0-17208 GCA_964384375.1 uncultured Pirellulaceae bacterium | reverse complement strand
ATGAGCAGCAGCGTTGTCTGAGCGATGACCGGCACGGGCGAGAAACTCCTGGGGCGCGTTGCGACCCGGTCTATTCTCGCAGCGAGAGGCGGCGGGGCAACGGGATGATAGCAGGACAGATCGCAGATTGCCGGCTATCTTGTTGCCATGCCAGGGAACGCAAAATCCACACCGCCGCCGCTCCGTCCCGCGGGTTGGTTGCCGCCGATTTCCCCCTACGAAGCACGCCTCAGGATTTGGGGACTGGTGCTGATTGGTCTCATCTTCTTTCCGGCCCTCCCCTTTGTGATTTCCATTCAGGCGGCGAGCCGGGCGTGGCGATTGGAACCGTGGTTGGCTTGGCGAGGATTTACCCTGCTGTCCGTTCTGGCGGCGGGCATGGCTGCGATCGTTTGGGCTTTGATTTTTCAGCCTCCTTCGACGAACACTTTGGCCGGAGTCATTGCCAACTGGACAATGGCCTACATCGTGTGGTCGATCGTGATGATGCCACACTGCATCGCGCGAGCCATATGGGCCCGACGGCGCTGAGCAGCCATGCCGCAGCAATGGGCAGGCGAGTCGCCTGCCCCACGACTACCGCGAGCGGCGGGCTTCGTCGGCGCTCACGATCGGTGGCAGACGCTCCGTGCCGTTGATGATCGGAGCCGGCACGTTGGCCGAAGCGGGGACCACGCTCGAACCGCGAGTGAGCGGCGAGGTGGTCGAGGGGGATGCCGATTGCGTTGTCGTCGGCCGGGGCTGCGGAGCGGCTTGCTCGGTCGGCAGGCGGAGCATCTGCGAGAAGGCACTCGAGGCGGTCGGCTTCGAAGGTGTGGCGACGGGCGTCGTCGCGGCAGCCTTTTGCACAGTCGATTTCTCAGGGGCGGGAGCGGGCCGCGTAGTACGGGTCACGTCGCTCGGCTTTACCACCGGAGCGGCAGCAGGTGTTGAAACGGCTTTCGTCGAGGCCACGCGTGCCGGTCGGACGGTCCGCGTCGCAGGGGCAGCTTTCGAGATCGCCGACGGAGCGGAAGTGGCCGATGCATTTACCGTTTGCGATTCAGGCTTCGCCTCCGGCAGCAAGTTCGCAGCCTTTTCGGTCGAGAGCGTGAAAATTCGTTCGACCCCGCTGGTCGCCCGCGAGATGGTCTCGCCGGCACTCCACGAATCGAGGAGCGTCGGACGATCTTCTTCGACGGTTTCCTCGGGCGTTTCAGCCGACTTCGTTACCGATGCGGCAGGAACCGCAGCTTTGGTGACGACCTTGGCCGCGGCTGGCCGGGCAACCGATGCCGGACGCACTCCTGCAGCTTTGCTCGTCGCACTGGCGGCTGGCGATGCTTTGACGGAGCGGGACGCGACCACTGAGGGCAACGCCGGTGTGGGTTCAGACTCGAGTTGTTCGTATTGCGGCTGGGCCGGAGTCGGCTCCTGCTTGGCCGTTTGCACGGAGGGAACGAGAGGCTGCGTCGGTGGCGGTGGAACTTCGGCGACCGGAATTTGCATCACGCATTCGACATGATCGCCGCGGCTGACCTTCACGTTTTCCCAAGACTTGGCCATCGCGATCGCGTGATGCCCTTCGTAGTCGCGGATCACCAGCGTGCCGGCGAACTCGGTCCCCAGGACGTATTCGTGATACACGTCGAGTTCCGTTCCGACCGGCGGACGGCGATTGTCGGCAAAGACCACGCGGATCGCGCCTTTGGCCGACCGCGTATCGACCACTTCGCCGCAAACGCTGATGGGCGTCATCGCGATCTGCGGAACCGGCGGGTGGAAGCCAATGCCGGTGGCCGGTGTGCGGCCTTGCGGCAGGCTCGCTCCGCGAACGGCGGGGGTTGGCTGGCCGCGGCGTCTGCTCGTGGAGGCATCGCCGGGGAGCGGATCGTATTGAAGGATGCTTGGCGCGAGCGGATCGACTTCGTTGTCGCGGTAGTTCAGAGCCCCCGGAACCGGCGGCGCTCCCGGCGGGCGGTCTTCTGTGTTTGGCACGACCGGCGGCATCGGAATCCCTCGCGTATCTTCCGTATCGGGAATCAGAACCGAGCCTTCCGCTCCGTCGGTTGGCGGGCACGCCGCGACCGCTTGCTCGAGTGCCGCACGGACGCGTTCCGAGGGCTCGAGGAAGCAGCCGTTCTCATCGCGGCCGTAGGCTCGCTCGTACATCTTCGCGGCGAGTTCCGGTGTGCAGCAGGTCGATTCGCAAACGTCACACTTGCATGCGAGTGCTTCGGCGAGCGCTTCGGCGGCAGCGAGACGAACCACCTCGGTGCAGTCTTCCAGGGCCGCCATCAGGGCCTCGGCCACGCCACCGTAGCAGCCGCAACCGATCTGCCCGAGGTACTTGATCGCTTTGATTTTCTGAGGAGCAAGGTCTTGCTGGGCTTTGATTTCCGCGGCGGCCTTGATCGCAGGAACGTCCGACTTGAGGTTCGCCGGATCGGCAAGGCCCTTGAGCGGCGGCTTGCGTTCGAGATTGGGGTGGTTCCCCCAGCGATTGGCTGTCGCGTCGCGAAAGCGGCCCCAGCCTTGCGGAATGCCGAGCGCGTGCCAGACGGTTGGCGGGGCCTGAGCACTGGCCAGACCGGCAAACGAAAGCACGATGGAAACGGCGACTACCGATGTGCGACGCGGCAAGCTCATGCTGGGTCCCTCCAAATACTGCCAGCCGGCGCGGCGGTAGAACGAGCGCGGGCCAATCCCGAATGATGCGGACGGGCGCGCCACAGGCCTCGCAAACGAAGCTAGCAGCGCACCGCATCAATTCGGTGGAAACAGTATCTGCCTGCCAGAGGAATCGTCAGGAACCTGCGGAGCGAACAGCAATTTCCCCCAAGCAGGAAAACGGGTCGCAGATTGCCCGGTTTGACAGGGGCCGTTTTAGCCCTCGGAATGATAATGCACGCCGGGCTGGCTCCCCTTCTTCATCGACGGGCCACCAAAGGGGAGCGTGATCTTGTCGAGCGCCTCGTCGAGTATCGTCGTCGTGTCCTGCACCACGATCAGCCGGTCGCCGGAGAGAATCGTGTAGTCAAATTCCGGATCGACGAGCTTCTTCTGCCGGTCGTACTTGAGCACCATCTTATGCATGCGACCATCCGGCAACGGGCGGTGCAATTCCAAGTTGAACTTTGCGAACCGCTTATTGGCCTTCGTATGTTCCAGGGCTTCTTGCACCGTCAGCGGACCGACGAGCGGCTGCTCCTTGGCGACAGGGTTCCCCTTGGTTGGCTGCACCTCGACAGTAAAGTTGCCCGGCGGCGGCGTGACCTTGCCGTCTTCCACCCCCTGCGGCGTCACCTGGGCATTCAACTGGGGCGATATCCGCGGCTGAAACATCGAACAGCCGGTGGAAAGGCCCGCGAGGAGAGCCAGCGCGGTGATGAGTGACAGGTGCGAATCCATTCGCAGGGACATGGCGTGTTCCTTCCGTTGGGAGGGCGAGGCTCCCGCCGAGCTGGCGAAGCATTGCCCGTCAGATCCGGCCCGTCAGGCAGAACCTACTTAAGCGGGCCGCAAAGTTTCCCTAGCTTGCCCACTCGCGACAAGCCCGATTATCGGCAAGCGCCGCAAGAATCTTGAGCGATCTACGGCAGAACGACGCAGTGGGGCTGAACGGCCTCGAATCGGCGGATGCCAGCTTTACTGACGCGCGAGCCGGTCAGCCGCACCGACTCCAAAGCCGGGAACTTTGCCAGCTCTGCTAGCCCCGCATCGGAGATGCTGGTCTTTGCGAGCCACAGATTGTGGAGTTTGGGGAGCTTGGCGAGATGCACCAAACCGGCATCGGTCACTTCGGTTTGCGAAAAGTCGAGGAGCGACAGCTCGCGTAGACCCGCGAACTCTGCGAGCGTCTCGTCGCTCGCTTGCGTGTCATGCAGGTCGAGGATGCGAAGCCGCAGCAACTTGCCGATCGCCGCGGCTGAGGCAAGGTCGATCTCGGTTCCCGACAGGTCGAGCTCCACAAGCCCTGTGCAGCCGGCCAGGTCGCTCCCCTGTAGTACGTTATCCGGGGCAAAGAGCCGGCGGAGCCGCGGCAGCGCAATCGTAAAGTCATTCGAGATGCGTGGCGTGTCGATCCAGCCGCCACGGTCCTGGCGGAGCGAAGCGTTGGCCAGGTCGAGACACTCCAGGTTCGGCAGTGTGCGGAGCTTGTCGAGCTCGCGATCGGTGACCGTCCCATAGACCCGCACGACCCGTAGCTCATCGAGTCGCGCCAGCCGACGCACATCGAAGCCGTAGGCATTAGCGGCAACGACGCGGCCCGTATCCGGGAGGCGATCCTCGCCGGCCAGTTGCCGCAGCCACTCGAAGCGGCCGGGTTGCCAGATAATTCGCCGCTCGGTCGTTTGCGGCCGGAAGTAGCCGCGCGGCAGGTCCGCCTCATCCGGCTCCAAACTGGTGATGATCGCGAGGTCCGAAAGATGCTGCCGCCGCGGTAAGTAGCCAAAGCCGAGCACGAGGGCGATGGCGGTAATCGCCAGGAGCGCATCGAGCAGGCCAAACTGCAGGAGCCGGCGGCGTCCCCGAACCCACATCGCGATCAGATATCCGCCACCCGCGGTCGCGGCCAAGGCTACGAGCAAATCGACCGCCAGTGCCGGCCACGAAATCCAGCGCACTCCTTCTTCCATCGCTCCGAGCGGAAACAATCGTTCCCCTCCAATTTCCAGAAACGGCGACGGCCATCCCGATTGCGACGTGCGGAGGGCGACAAGCTCCCGCCCACTCACGGCGCTCGTGAACGTGATATCCGGCTGCACGACGGTCCGACCGGCCAGATTCGCCACGCCGAGGAGCGCCAAGATGCCGACACCCCAAACAAACGCCAGTGGCGCGAGGGGACGAGATCGGGGAGGGGAACTGCTCGCTGTCCGATGAGACGTCCGGGCGGGCTTGGCAGCAGTTTCGCGGGCAGTGCTTATATCTGCAGTGTTTTCACGGGCAGTGTTCTCAGGCGATGCGCTCTCTCGGACAGTGCTCACAGACGTGTCCTTTCGCCGACCAATTTGCCCCGCTACATCAGTGATAGCGGAGCACGAGACCAGCCGTCAAGAATTACATCCGCGCTGGTCACTCGCTTGAGCAGCCAATCGCGGCGCGGCTAAAATGCCCGCCATGCAAACTCTTCATCGCGCCCTGCTCGTCCTTCCTTCACTCGTCCTCCCGGCACTCTTGCTGCTGGCAGTCGTCCCTGCCGGCTGCTCGTCCGCCGTCACGCTCGTGGGAACCTATCACATCGAGCAGGAAGGACACGGCTTTGGCGAAGGGGCCGAGAAGATCACGCTCGACCTGAATGCCGACAAGACGTTCAAAGTGCAGGCCGGTCCGAAGGTCACCTTGCTCGACGGAACCTGGGAGGCGAAAGACGGGAAGCTGAAGTTTTCCGAGGAGCAGGGAGCCATGAAGATGAACTATCGCATCGACGGCACCAAGCTGGTTCCTCTGGAGAACGACGGCAAGGACGTGCCCGGCTGGCGGTGGGCTCGCTAGTCGCTAGGCATTAGTCGTCTTCATAGACGACGGCTGCTTGCGGCTGGCGGGTTGGGCGGCGGAGCAGTCGGCGGCGGCGAACGAGCGGGCCGTTCCCTTCTTCAAAGTAGTACCCGCCGAGCAGCTTGTAGAAGAACAAGAGCACAAACGCCCCGGCTGTTGCCACGCAAAAGCCGACCGGGCTGATCGGCGAGATGATGTTCCCCTTCCAAAAGTAGGAGAGGACGCCGCAGCCGATCACCGTGCCGGCGATTCCCATCGCTAGCGTCGCGACGGCTCCACCGGGGTCTTTGCCCGGCATGATCGCCTTGGCCAGCAGGCCGACGATGGTGCCAAAGCCCACCCAGACAAGAATCTGGTTGGCCCAAAATTGCGCCGCTTCCATGAACTGAGCGTTTTCCATCGGGAGCCTCCTCCTCGTCATCGGCCCAAGGCGATCGCAAACTTGGGCGCGATTGTGCGGATCGGAGGAGTGGCAGCGTGCTAGCGAAGCTCCGCCGTCACCGGCTGATGGTCGGAGACAAATCGCCCCTCCACGCGCGGATCGTCGATCTGGTGCGAGTTCACGCCAAAACCGCGGACGAAGATGAAATCGATCTTCGCACCAGGACGGAGCGCCTCAAAGGAGTTCGACGTGCTGTCGCCGCCGGTATGCGGCTTTTCGCTGATGAACTGCGCGTCGAGAAGTTTCGATTCGCCCGCCTCACTGCCAGTTAACGCGGCATACGGCGGTTGCTTCGCGGTGCAGTTGAAGTCGCCAGTGAGCAGCACGGGCAGCGCCTTGTCGCCGCTGCCGGCGAGTTCCGCAAGTTGGCGAATCATGAGCTTCGCGCTTTCGAGGCGTGCCTGCGAACCACGGTGATCGAAGTGCGTGTTCGCAAACAAGAGCGAGCGGCCGCTCGTTTTGTCCTTGAGCTTCACCCACGAAGCGACTCGTGGCAGACTGCTGTCCCAACTCTTGCTGCCCGGCTTGTCGGGTGTCGTCGAAAGCCAGAACGAGCCCTTGTCCAGCAGTTCAAAGCGATCTTTGCGATAGAGAATCGGCGTCGCTTCCCCTTTTTCGCCGTCGTCGCGGCCGACACTATACACGGCGAAGTCAGTCAGTTCACCGGCCAGATAGTCGCGCTGCTGCGGCAGGACTTCTTGCAATCCGATCAGGTCCGCCTTCGTCGATTTCAGATACTCGACCATCGCGGCTTTGCGATTCGCCCACACATTTGGCCCATCGTCCGGATTGTCGTAGCGGATGTTGTACGTGACGACGTGAATGGGGGCGAGCTTCTCGTCGGCTGCTGCGGCAGTAGCAACTATCAAGAGGAGCAGTGATCCAGCAATCGTTCGAGACATGATTTTATTCCTGATTCACATAGCCGCGACCAGTGATCGCGATGACGAGTTGGTCCCTCGCTGACGCGGCGGGATGCTTCGGCGACTACTATACATCGAAAAGCCGCCGCTGGTTTGGATCGAGCGACGGGGCGCGGAACTGCGACGTGTCGAGCGGCTGGAAGGGTGCGTCGAGGCCGAGCTTCCGTGTGAAAACGTCGAACGTCTTGGCGATTCCTTCCGCATACGCCCCGCTGCCGGTCATCCGCTCGCCCCAGGCCGAGCGGTAAAGCTGTCCGCCGCGCATCTCGCGGATGAGCGACTCGACCTTGTCGGCGGCCAGCGGGCGATTCTTTCGAAGCCAGTCGGTGAAAACCGGCGCGACCGTGAGCGGTAGGCGGAGCATAACGTAGCCGGCGCCGCTCGCGCCGGCCTCCTTCACGGCGGCAAGAATGGCCGGGATTTCGTTGTCGGTCAGGCCGGGAACGATCGGCGCGACCATCACGCGCACCGGCACGCCTGCATCGGCCAGGGCGCGAACAGAACGCAGCTTCGCGGCTGGCGTGGCGGTGCGCGGCTCCAGCGTGCGAGCCAGGTCCGCGTCGAGCGTCGTGATACTGAGAGCAGTGCTAACGAGGTTGCGCTTCGCCATTTCGGCCAGCACGTCAATGTCACGACGAATCAGGGCGTTCTTCGTGATGAGACACGCGGGCTGGCGAGCTTCGAGCAACACTTCGAGGATGCCGCGTGTCAGCCGATAGCGCCGCTCGGCCGGCTGATAACAGTCGGTGACGCCGGAGATCATGATCGGCTCGCTGCGCCAGCGGCGGTGGTTCAGTTCGCGCCGCAAGATTGCGGGCGCGTCGTGCTTGACGAGAATCTTCGACTCGAAGTCGAGCCCCGCATTGAGGCCCAGCGTTTCGTGGGTCGGCCGCGCATAGCAATAAGCACAGCCGTGCTCGCAGCCGCGATAGGGGTTCAGGCTATAGCGAAACGGAATGTCGGGGCTGTCGTTCTCACGAATGAGGGTTGCAGCCCGATCGGGCAGAAACACCGTCGGCACGCTCCGCTCGGCGGCGAGCAGCTCGTCGTCCCCTTCCAACTGCTCGTAGTCCGCTTCCTGTCGCGTGGTTTCAAAGCGGTTCGCCGGCGCGAGGTTGGTCGTGCGGCCGACGAAACGAGTGGGGGAGCCGGACATGATGGCGAATTGTACACTTTCGCCAAAAGTCCGGCAAGGTCGCCGAATTCGCCAAATCTAACCCGGTGATGGCACGAACGGCCCCTCCACCGTTGCCAGTTCCGATAGTAGGGACTTCAGCGCGATGGCCTCGTCCGAATCGCGACTATGAGCCGTTAGCGCGGGCAACTCTGCGTGTCCTGGGTCATCGGGTAAAATCGGGCGTGGCGCAATGTCAATTCCCTTAGCGATTAGATCACTTGCCCGAATGACCGCAACATAGTAACCCCTCTTGCTTAGCCCCTTCGCAGCGTCGGGAAGCGACTTGTATTTGCTACGATAGACGGAAATCCCTGTGTCCTCGTCGTCGCGGGGTTCGAATGCTTCCGGTGACAACCCACCTGCCGAATACCACCCCTTTGAAACTGGAACTCGCCGATAGATTAGCTCGTCGGCACCAACAGGCTCGGTTCCGGGAGTGGACATGGGCCAGCACCGAGTTGCCGACTAATTCCAGAACTCACGGTTGACGACCCTGTGGTTCACGATCAACCGATACTCAATGCGGGAATCGGCGTGGACGTGAATTGTCTCTAACCTGTTCGGACCAGCTAACTCGAAAACAATCCCGCCTCGAACGTCGGGAACAACTCTCGTCGGCGCCGGCCGGCTTTGGCGCGCAAAGTCAGTTGCGAACTGGATTGCTTGGCGGATTGTATCCCCGGACGGCGTCACCGTCCCCCCTTCGTCGAGTTGATGCGGATCGCATCCCCAACTAATAAGCTGCGCCTCAATTGCATCCCACGACTGCTTTCTGTTGTCCTCGCGACCGTACTCCTTGGTCACGGGCGCATTTGAATCGACGCCCGTGCTCACCGCGGAGTTGCGCGGCTCCGAAATGTAAAGCAAACTAGTTGCCGGCATTGTTTAGTCCCCAGTATTTATTCGCCTCGTCGCTCATCATCGCTCTAAATGTTCGCACGATTGAATCGCGACCGATGCCCAAACAATGAACGAGTTCACTCCGATCCGAGTTCTTACTAAGTGGGCCTCGTGCAGTCAGAGTGAGGTGGACGATTTCGGATTCGCCTGGTCCGGCTTGTGCCATCTGCGCGTGCTGCCACTTCACATGCAGGCGGCCACGCTGGCCAGGAATCACAAAATGCCACTCGCCATCAAAGCTCTCGAATTGCGCCAAGCTTTCGACGCTTGCCGAACCGCGTAAGGGCCCAAAGAATCCCCAATGTTCAGGCGTCTCCCACACAGTCCCTTTGGGTATCTGGTTGATGTAAGTAATCTCCCACTGGTTCATCAGAAACGTGCCGACGTTGGCGGCTTCGACGAACGAGATAAAGTGGCGCAGGGCGTCCAGAAATCCTTCCTCGATAGCTTCGTATCGAGGATACTTCACGCCGGTCGTACCGAGCCAATTGAAGTGAAATCGCCCGTTTTGCACCTGTATCATTTTATCGCCCGAGCGATTCGTAATCTGCAAGCGAGAGGGCGGCATGGCAGTTACTTGCAGATGAACGCCTTGCGCCCAACGTGCCTCAGGCGTGAATCGCTCGAACTGAGATTGCAAGAACGGGGCATCTGCAGCCGTGGGCCACTCTGCTTGATCGAGCGAACTCCAAAACGCCCCCAAATGACCGTTTGTGAACTTTGGCAAACGGTCAAATTGAATACCCAAGACCGTCTCGATGACTGGCGGGGTGTCGTAGTCGGGGCGCGGAGAATCGACGATAGGTGCAGACATTCGGGCTCGCCCTCTTCCATCCTGGCTCAAGGGTGGGCCATCCGCAAGCGGCATGCCACCAGTTAGCCTGTAACATTAGCGTATTCATGTTCTACGTACAATTGAAGCCGATTGTGCAAATACCGGTGCTTTCTGAATTCGCCAGAATTCGGGGAATTACTAGCGCCTGAACTCTGGCGAGTTTAGCTACTGAGATTCCCAGAGATCTACCCCGGAAAGAACCGGGCCAGTGCCGCCTGCAGTTCTTCGATCCGCACCGGTTTGAGGAGATAGTCGTCGATACCCGCCGCGACGGCTCGTTCGCGGTCGCGTGATTGGGTCCGCCCCGTGATGGCAATGATGATCGCGCCGCGGCAGCCGGTTTGCTCCCGAACGTGCCTGGCCACTTCGTAGCCGTCGAGTCCCGGCAGACCCAGATCGAGCAGGACGACGTCGGGCATAAGTTCGCTCGCAGCGGCAACGGCGTCCGCGCCGCGATAAGCCGTGCGAACCTCATGCGCGTCGATTCGCAGCAGCCGTGCGAGCGCCTCGGCCGCATCGACCAGGTCATCGACGATCAGCACCTTAAGCGGGCGCGGAATTGCAGCGGCGGCCAATGGGGCGGGAGTTAGTCGCGTCATGCCAGATGCTGCCGATGTCGGGCAAGCGACGAAATGACGCCCGCCAAGCTGACTCCCATTGTTGCGGCGGGGGGTGCGACATTCCGTCCGCTCGCGTACCGACAGCGAGGGGATTATTCGCGACGATGCTCGCCGTAAACGTCTGCCGCCGCGGTCTTTATGCCGCGAGAGCAGCGGCCGGCGCGAGATCGGCACGTGATTCGCAACTTTGATTTTCCACAAAAATTCTTACAGATTCGCCGGAATCCGCCCGCGGGCAGCATGTCCACGCGAGGCCGCGGACCGGCAGAGGTTTTGCCATGACACGTTTTGGAGACAATCTGCGCGCCCGCAACGGCTTGCTCGCGGCGCTGCCATCGGGCGAGGTCGAGCGACTCTTGCCGAGGCTCGCACCTGTCGAACTCGAGCGGCGGCAAGTCGTTTACGAACCGGGGACTGCGTTTCGCTACGCTTACTTTCCTGAGCAAGGGCTGATCTCCGTCGTCAGCACGATGCACGACGGGAGCACGATCGAAGTGGGCACGATCGGGTGCGAGGGGATGTCGGGCTTGCCGCTGGTGTGCGGCGTGGAAACGTCGCCGCACAGGCACCTCGTGCAGATTCCCGGCCGGGCCCTGCGGATGAACGCCGACGAGCTGCGCGACGAGGTGAGCCGAGACACACCGCTGCGGCGCGTTCTGTTTCGCTATCACACCGCGTTTCTCATGCAGATCATGCAGAGCGTGGCGTGCAACGGCCTGCACACCGTGCAGGAGCGCTGCTGCCGGTGGCTGCTCCTCTGTGCCGACCGCTCGCCGACACCGGAAGTTGTTATCACGCACGAATTTCTCGCGCAGATGCTCGGCGTGCGGCGCGCGACCGTGACCGAAGTCCTCAAGCCGCTGCAGAACGAGGGGCTGATTCGCTATCGTCGCGGCATCGTCGCCGTGGTGGATCGGCCGCGGCTGGAGCGGGCATCGTGCGAGTGCTACCGGGCGATTCGGGACGAGTACAGCCGGCTCTTGCCGGTGGAGTGCTAAGGTTAGAATCGCCTCATGCACGCGAAGCGACTCATCCTGGCCAGTTCGTCCCCGCGGCGGCGCGAACTGATGGCCGAGGCGGGATATACGTTCGAGGTGATTCCGCCGTCACCGACCGCCGAATGCGGCGTCTGCAGCCGGGAAACGCCGCCGGAACTCGTCGCACGGCTGGCGATGCAGAAAGCGGCCGATGTGGCCCAGCGGATCGACAGTGGTATTGTCATCGGTTGCGACACGGTCGCCGAATGCCGCGGGCAGATCCTCGGCAAGCCGAGAGACCGCGAGCACGCCCGCGAGATGCTGACGCTGCTCTCTGGCCGCGATCATCACGTTTATAGCGGACTTTGTCTTTGGCCTCGGCCGGGTGAAGAGCGGCACGTGGCGGTGGATGTGACGCGGCTGGTCATGGACGAACTTACGCCCGAGCAACTGGAGGAGTATCTCGCCAGCGGCGGCTGGGAAGGGAAAGCGGGCGCGTTTGGCTACCAGGACGGCCTCGACTGGGTGCATGTCGCCCTTGGAAGCGAGAGTAACGTCGTCGGCCTGCCGATGGAACTGCTGGCAAAGATGCTCGGCGAACTCGATTGCTCCGTGGACGCGTAACACGGCCAATCCTAGTCCTCGGCTGCCGGTTTCCTTTCCACCTCAGCGTCCACCAAGCGTATTCGGTCGGGTTCTAAATAGACCGCATGGGGGTAAACGCAATCAGTTTGCTCCGTCCCCAATTCATACCCGCATGCACATACACGATTTCGGCCATACGCACCGCTCGGACCACAGCAACCAACGAGCCGGGAGGTATCTGCGTGGTAACCGCAATCGCGGACATCCTTCACATTAACGGCAAACTGCCTGGCAAATTCTCTCGCCGGTGCAACTTGCCAAAAGTGGCCCATCAGCAGGAGCGGTTTGTCCGACTCCAGGCCCAGTGCTGAGGCATACTCGATCAACTTCAGCGGCGGCGTTAGAACACGATCGCAATTGCGGCAACGGAAGATGGCAAGCCCAGGCAGATGGCGCAGAGGGAGCCAACGATCTTTGTCGCGGTGAATTCGCTTGATCGATTTCTCGCGCCGGGTCATGGTCGCGATCTCTAATCCCGCTTCGCCTTCTTCTTCGCCGCCAAGAGCCGTTCGGTGTAGGTGTCTTGTTCCGATTGCGGCGTTTGGCTTTGCGGCTGCGATTGCGGGCGCTGCGGTTCAGGCGCGCCGCTGCCGGCCGACGCATCGGCAATGACCTGCTCGTAGTCGCGCGGCTCGCTGAAACCGTCGGGAGTCGGCTCGAAGCGGGCGGCCGCGCGGCGCTCGTCGATCTGGTTCGAGACGGCTGCCTTCCGGTTGCGGAGCCGCTCCATCCGTTCGTCGCGCACTTCCTCGGGTTGGCCGCGCATCCGGGCATAAGCGGCAGCGAGCATTGGGCTGATCCAGTAGAAGTGAACCGTCACGCGGCGGATGAAGATGTCGGCGAGGAAAATACCCGCGGCAATGAGCAGGAAGATCGGCCAAAAGTCCTCGCTGCTGATCGCCTTGGCGAGCGTGCGGCGGAACGTATCGACCGACTGCACGATCGTGTCGATGGTGTTGGGTTTGAATTCCGCTTCCACGAGAGTGCCCGCCTGGCCGCCGGTCGGCTTGATCGCGGCAAGCGACGCGAGGAGGGCTTTGTTCTCTTCCCGTTCGCGGAATTCAGCCGAGTACGGCACGGTCACGCCGGAAAGGAGCATCGTGTTTCCTTGGCCGGTATTCACGGCGAGCAGGTAGCTTCCCGCGTTGTCGGCCGCGAATTCGCCGACATACCGCCCCGGCGCCTCTTGGCGGAAGTTGATGTCGATGTTCTCCATGTTCGGACCGCTGCCGGCCGCGGTCATGTTCAGGAAGTTCAGGAACTCGTCGTTTTTGTCGAGCGCGGTTACGACGACCCGCACCTTGCCGTCCTTCACGTCGGTGGCAATCGTGAACTTCCCTTCCTCGTTCACGGGCCGCATCGCGAAGCGGATCATCTGGCTGAAAATCTTGTCGTACCCTTCCCAGCCGGTCCAACCGTTGGCCCATTTGCGGCCGGCATCGCTGGTGAAGGCGACCGACTTGCCAGCGCCAAACGTCCACGAGGCGAGAATCGTGCCGTTCTCGGGGTCGATCTTGTCGGCCCGCATCAAGATTTCGACGAGCGGGTTCTCTTTCTTTTGCGTGAGCACGAAGCCGGTGACGGGCGGCACGCCGTCACCGAGATTCTGAATCATCTCGTGCGACGGATCGGTGACGTTGATCGGAATCCCCTTCGGATCTTCCTTCACGAGCGGGCGGGCGACGCGGCGAGCCTCGATCTGGAAAATGCGCGGCAGCGCCTTCGGATTGGTCACCATGTAGTACTTGCCGCCGGTCGTCGTCGCAATGTTTTGCAGGAGCGAACTTTCGGCCGGACCGTGCGCGCCGACCGCACACGTCGAGATCTTTACGCCAGCCTTCTTGAACCCGGCGAGCACCGTACCGCTCGGCGGCGAAGGATCGCCGTCGCTCACGATGATCATGTGCTTGATCGAGGCCGGATTGGACTGAAAGTCCTTGAGGGCCATCACCATCGCCGGCTCAAACTGGGGCATGTCACCCGGCTGCATCCGGTCGATCTTGCCGAGCCAGATTTTTTGCCGGTCCTGCACACGGGCCAGCCCCTTGCCGCTGGCGGCATCGCGCCACAGCCAATTCTCGCGGCCGGTGAAGTCGTCCCAGTGCAGGCAGCCGCAATAGTCGCTCGGGCCAAGCACCTTCAGGGCCTCCGCGCCGATCACCTTCTGCCAATAGTTCCCCTGGGCGATTTCCGAAGCGTGCATCAGCATCACGAGCGCGCCAACCGCCTTCACCTTGGCATTCTTGATCTGGAAATCGACCGGCATCGCCTTTTCGAGCTCGGTGTTGGTCCAGCCGCCGGCGCCGAAGCTCCGGTCGCCGCCGATCATGACCAGGCCGCAGCCGAACTGCTCGGTGTTGCGAACGAGCATCTTGATCTGATCGTCGGTGAAGTTCGTCGCTTCCTTGTTCGTCGCGAGGTCGCCGCCACTGGCCCGCGGCACATTGGCGAGCACGACGCAGTCGAACCCCTGCAACTCTGCGAGGTTGGTGAAGAGCCGATCGCTCGACATCACCTCGACTTCGATGTTCTGCTTGCCGAGCGACTGGATCAGGAACTCGAACTCGCGGGGGTTCTCCCAGTCTTCAATCAGCAACACGCGCCCCTTGCCGCGGACGTGCGTGAAGGCGCTGGCCGAGTTGTTCTGCAGCTGCACGTCGGCAGTCGGGTCATCCGGGACGAAATCGGCTTTGTAGGTGTAGCCGGCGGGGATGTCGATTGTGTGCTCGAAGGTATAGACGTTCTTGCCCGGCTTGAGCGTGACTTGCTGCTCCGCACCGCCGAGGAGTTCCTCGACGCTGCCGTACTTGCGGGTCACCTTGAGGCGGCCCTTCACCTCGCCGGTCGGGTTCTCTTTCGTGGCGGCTGTATAGTTGTGAATGACGACGCGGGCTTCCATCGGCTGGCCGCGGCGAATGTCCGGCGGTAGGGCGACCTTCTCGACGGCAATCTCTTGCTGCGAGGGGAGCTTGATCGGGACGACGTCGATGCCGATGCCTGAATCGGCAATCGTGCGGGCGATCGTCCGGGCGTCGCCAAGGTTTTCGTTACCGTCGGTGACGATGACGATCCGCTTGGCCGTGTCTTCGGGGAACGACGCCTGGGCGAGCTTCAGGGCCGAGGCGATGTTCGTCGCGTCGGTCCGCAGTTCATACAGGCTTTCGAGCATGCCGACGGCGCGGATGCTATCGGCAAACGGAGGATGCTCGATCGTCGCCTCGCGGCCAAAAACGATCACGCCGGCTTTGTCCTCCGAGGCACTTTGCAAGTCGCCGGTGCGGCGGTGAGCCTCGACGTCCTTCATCACGTACTGCAGCATCGCCTCGCGGGTCGCCTTGGGAATGCTCTCGCTCTGATCGAGCAGGTAGAGCACCGTCACCCGCTCGCTCACCTTTAGCAGTTGCACGCCGGCTAGCGCGAGCACCAGCATCGTGAAGACGATCGTGCGAAAGCCAAGGGCAAACAGCCGGCGATACGGCCCCAGGCCCGAGAGTGTGTTGAAGCTGAAGATCCAGAGGATCGGGACCAAGAGCAACAGCAGCAAGTACCAGGGTTGGTCGAAGTCGATTTGGAGGCCGAACATGGGTCCCTCGCTGCGTCACGTCTGTCCGGATGGAGGCCGGGTGGCTCGAACGATCACGAAAACACGAAAGTGGGAAAACACGAAGGGAAGAGAGGGAAGGCAAACGAAATTGGCGATGTCGAATTGTTCTTGATCGCCACCAGCGTGTGAATTCTGCTCTCAAGCCAACATGTCCCTTTCCTCCCCTTTTCGTGCTTTTTCTCCTTTCGTGTTATCGTGATTCTCCGGTCCAACCGCTTTCCATTCCATTTCGTGTTTTACTATAGCCAAAACCGCTGCACGCGGTGATTGTACGAGTCCAGGACGTACATCCGCCCGCGGGAGTCGCGGGTGATTCCCCAGGGTTGATCGAGCTGGCCCGGCTTGCGGCCGTTTTCGCCCCACAGGCCCACGAACTGGCCATCGGGCGTGAATTTCTGCACGCGGTGATTGCCGTATTCACAGAGGTACACGAAGCCACTCTTCTTGCCAGCGAGGGCATCGTCGTCGAGCAGGATGTCGTAGGGGTAGTTGAGCTGTCCCGGCTCGTGCCCTTGCTGGCCCCAGGAGAAGAGGAGCTTCGCCTCGCTGCCGCTGGTGTCGAAGACCTGCACGCGGTGGTTGCAGGCGTCGGTGACCCAAACGCGATCCTGAGCGTCAATGACGATCTTCTGGGGGCGGAGGAACTGGCCGAGGTTGTTGCCGTGGCTCCCCCACTGGAACAGGAACTTGTGCTCCGGCGTGAATTTCTGAATCCGGTCGTACTCGCCGTATTCGGTCACGTAGAAGTTGCCGTGCGAATCCTGAGCGGCATCAGTGACGAAGTGGAACTGCCCCGGTCCCGGCCCCCACGTGCCTCCGAGCGTGCGATCGGCGAGCAGTTTCCCCTGCGGCGTGTAGGTGAGGATGCGGAAGTAATGCGTGTCGGCCACCATGAGGTTGCCGTCCCGGTCGAACGAGAGCCCCGACGGCTTGCCGTGCTTGAATTCAGGAGTCTGCCAGCCGCGAAGGAATTGGCCGTCAGGGGTGAAGACCTGAATTCGGGGTGTGACATCGACGAGGTAGAGGTGGTCCTCCTTGTCGATCGCGATGGCCCGCGGCTTGTTAAGACGGCCGGGGGTGCTGCCGCGAAGGCCCCAGACCTTGTCGAGCTTGCCGGACTGCGGCCCGCGGCTGTGGCTGATGCAGCCGGTGGCCAGACTGCACGCCCCGAGCGCCGCGGCGCGCAGAGCAGCGCGGCGTGAGAGTTGGCGGTCGGGCGGCAATCCAGACATATCGCCTATTGTAGGCGGGATCGCGGGGGCGTGTGTAACGAGGTGGAGCTTCGAGCGATGTCGCCAGGAAAGTGAAAGATGAGCGGCAGACCTAGAAACACTCGTTAACGACGAAGTCAATTAGCTGGTTTAGGCCAGACCGGATCGCCCGCGATTTGCACGAGATCTGCCGCGATTTGTTGAACGCGCTCAAAATGTTCGGCATCGTCACAATATGGCACGTTGCTATCGATAACCGCGTGATGCTCCGTATCCGGGATCACATCAAGCCCATATGCGAGGGCGCGAACCGCTCCAACTTCAACCGACAGAATTGCTTGAGGTGGACCCCAAAAGCTGGACAGGCGGCGGGGAGATTCTAAGCTAGGGCGA
>CAYLLN010000115.1:0-17338 GCA_964384375.1 uncultured Pirellulaceae bacterium | reverse complement strand
ACCACTACCTGGCACAAGTCCTAATGGGAGTATGAATTATGGTGCAATCGCCCTGCTGTCCCAGTAGAAGGTATTGCGGCAGACTCCGACGGGTTGTCCGTTCACTACTTACTCATCGTTCGTCGCGGCATGCTTGATGTATTGGACGTGTTTACGGACACGACATTTGATATGCATCGCATCCCCGATCCAGGTGAAATCAACGTCGTAGTGAATGAACCTGATGTTGCATGAGCTGCAAATCAGTATTCGTTCGACACGAGCGAGCTCAGAATCCCAGAAACTCTTCCAGCGCATCGCGCATGACCGTGCGATCGGGTTCTTGACCGGTCCAGATCGTGTAGTTGATCGCCGCCTGATTGACGAGCATTCCCAGGCCATCGAGCGTGCGGCAGCCGCGATCGGCGGCGGTGCGGAGCAGCCACGTCTGCGGCGGGTTGAAGATCACGTCGGACACGATGAGTTCTGGCCGCAGGGAGTTGACCATGACGGGCACGCGGGCAGAAGCATCGGACAGGCCAACCGACGTAGCGTTGATGAGCACGTCCGCATCGGCTGGCACGGCATATTCGCTACCTAAGGCGGCAAAGTCGGCCTGAGCTTTGACGCGATCACGCAGTGCTGCAGCCAATTCCTCGCCCCGCGGCGCCGAGCGATTGACGATCGTAATGTGGCTCACGCCGGAGAGGGCAAGCTCGACCGCAATCGCCCGCGCCGCGCCACCCGCGCCGAGGATGACGATACGCTTGCCGGCCGGATCGCCGAATTCGCGGAGTGACTGGACGAACCCTTTGCCGTCCGTGTTTTCGCCGATGAGGTTCTCCCCCACGCGATTCACGCAGTTGACCGCTCCCATCAGCTCGGCAGCCGGGCTCAGCTCGTCGAGGTACTGGAGGACGGCAACCTTGTGCGGGATCGTGAAGTTCGCACCTTTGAAGCCGAGGGCTCGCACGCCGCGCATCGCATCGGCGAGCTTTTCGGGGAGCACGTCGAACGTCAGATACCGCCAATCGAGGCCCACGGCTGCGAAGGCCTTTTCCATCATGTACTGCGTGGGGTTACCCGCGACGGGATGCCCCAGGCAGCCGACGATTTCTTGCAGGGGAAGCTCGGACACTCGCATTCGCTCTCGTAACGAAGCCCAGCGATGGTGCATCTTGCACTGCCGGATTGTACCAAGTCCGCGAGTGCGAAAGTGCTTACGGACTGGCGATCAGCTCTTTCATCTCCCGCACCGCCCGCTCCATGCCGACCAGCACCGCCCGCGAGATGATACTGTGGCCGATATTCAGCTCGTGCATTCGCGGAATGCGGGCCACGGGGATCACGTTGTGGTAATTGAGTCCGTGGCCGGCATGCAGATGCATTCCCAGCTCGGTAACCAAGCGGCCGGCATTCGTAAGGGCGACGAGTTGCTCGTAAGCCGCCTGCCCCTTGGCGAGAGCATATTGGCCTGTGTGCAGCTCGACCGCGTCGGCACTGAGTTCTTTCGCCAGCTCAATCTGCCGCGGATCGGGATCGAGGAAGAGGCTGACCGAGATGCCGGCGGCACGGAGCGATTCGACCGAACGAGCGACCGCCGCTCGATGGGTAACGACGTCGAGGCCCCCTTCGGTCGTCACCTCCTCGCGCCGTTCGGGGACGAGCGTCGCTTGTTCCGGCTTGACTTGGCAGGCGATGCCAACGATCTCCTCGGCGACGGACAACTCAAGATTCAGCTTGACTCTCACCGTCTCGCGAAGCACGCGGACATCGCGATCCTGAATATGCCGGCGATCCTCGCGGAGGTGGATCGTAATCGCGTCCGCCCCGGCCAGTTCGCACAGCACGGCTGCCGCGACCGGATCGGGCTCGTAGGTCTTGCGGGCCTGACGAATGGTCGCAACGTGGTCGATGTTGACGCCGAGTTCGGGCATGGAATTGAAGAGTTGAGGCACGTGTTTTGTTTAGGGAATGACATTGCTGGCGGCAATTCCGAAGTGCTTTGCAGCGGCCAGAAGGTGTCGATCGCTCGAACAGATACGCTTGCAATCATGTTCCCGAGCGCAAACGAGATGCAAAGCGTCCGCCGACCGAATAAAGACGTCGTCCGGCAATGATTGAATTTGAGCGGCAGCGCCGTCAATCAACTGAGGTGTTAGCGGTAGCCATGTCCAGACACCATCCTCGTCGTCCCGCTTAAGAACTGTAAAAACCATTGGCGCCGCTCGCGGATCGAGCCGTCCTTCGCGGACACATCGTTTAACTGCCGCCGACAACTCCAGTCTGCCCAATGTGCAGCACGCTGCTCCTCCTTCGAGCTCCAGCAATTCGCGCACTGGCTGACTTCCCGGCTCGGTGAGATAGCACTTCAGCAGGTAGGAAGTGTCGAAGTAGATCATTTATCGGTCGCGATCTTGCGACACTGCGACGGTCGAATCCCAATCGGGTGCAGCAACGACGCTGGCGAGCAAGGCGTCGCGCTCACGCCAATATGCTGCGTCGTGAATGGGCCTTGGCTTGGATACTACGGCGACGATTTTTCCTTGGTCCATGACGAGTACATCACCAATTTGAGCAGCGGCGATGACTCCCTGCACGTCATCTCCCAGTCGTTCGACATTGATCGTTACCATGAGCGAAATCTCCCGCGACTAGCGACAGCAGGCCTCAAGGTCAGGTTCACGCCAAAAGCCCCTGCACCAACTTCCCATGCACGTCGGTCAGGCGGAAGTCGCGGCCCTGGAAACGATACGTCAGGCGAGTGTGGTCGATGCCCAGACAATGCAACACGGTGGCCTGGAAGTCATGGACGTGAACGCCATCGCGCACCACGTTGTAGCAATAGTCGTCGGTCTCGCCGTAGGAAATGCCCGGCTTAATGCCGCCACCGGCCATCCAGAGCGAGAAACAGCGGCCGTGATGGTCGCGGCCGTAGTTGGTCGCCGTGAGGGCTCCCTGGCTATAGACCGTGCGGCCGAATTCGCCTCCCCAGATGACGAGCGTTTCGTCGAGCAGCCCGCGATCTTTGAGGTCTTTTACGAGAGCCGCGCTCGGCCGATCGACGTCGCTGCACTGGCCGCGAATTTGCCCCGGCAGGCTGCTGTGCTGGTCCCAGCCGCGATGCATGAGCTGAATGAATCGCACGCCGCGCTCGGCCATGCGGCGGGCGAGCAGGCAGTTGCGAGCGTAGCCGCCGTCCACGCCGTCCTCCTTGATGCCGTACATGTCAAGCGTCTCCTGCAATTCGCCCGACAGGTCGGTCAGTTCCGGAACGCTCGTTTGCATGCGGAAGGCCATTTCGTACTGCGCGATGCGGGTGTCGATCTCTGGATCGCCGAGCGACTGGGCCGCCAAACGATTCAGGTCGCCCACGCCGTCGAGCATGGCCCGGCGAGATTCGCTGTCGATGCCGGAAGGATTCGACAAATACAGCACCGGATCGGCTCCGGCCCGGAATCGCACCCCTTGATGCTCCGAGGGCAAAAAACCGCTCCCCCAGAGCCGCGAGAAGATTGGCTGATCGGTCTTGTTGCCGCTCCCCTGCGAGATCATCACGACAAACGCCGGCAGGTTGTCGTTCTCGCTTCCGAGGCCGTAACTGAGCCATGCGCCGAGGCTCGGCCGGCCCGGCTGCTGCGAACCGGTTTGCAGGTAGGTGATCGCCGGGTCGTGGTTGATCGCCTCGGTGTTGAGCGTTTTCACGATCGCCAGCTCATCGACGACGCCCGCCGTAAGCGGCAGCAGCTCGCTGATCCACGTGCCGCTATTGCCGTGCTGCTCAAACTTGAAGGCCGACGCGGCACAGGGAAACGACTTCTGTCCGGCGGTCATGCCGGTGATGCGCTGGCCCATGCGGACGGAGTCGGGGAGTTCCGTCGCGTTCAGATCCTTGAGCTTCGGCTTGTAGTCCAAGAGGTCGATCTGGCTCGGGCCGCCTGACATAACCAGGTAGATCACACGCTTGGCCTTGGCCGGCACGTGCAGCGCCTTGAGGATGCCGGGCCGCGCTTCTCCGCGGGGAATGGCCTTCCCTTCTGCCGCGGCCGATTCACGGCCCAGGAGCGACGCGAGTGCGGCGGTGCCCAGCCCTGCGGCGGAGCGGGTGAGGAAGTGCCGCCGATTCGCCGGCTGAATATGGCGTATGGAATCTTGCATGAGATATTTCCTGTTGAATCACTAACCCTTCGTCACCGCCTCATCCGTGTTCAGAATCGCGGTGGCGACCATCGTCCAAGCGGCGAGTTCTGCCGCGTCGAGCGACTCATCGGCGGGCGATTCGCCGATCGCCAGCAGCTTCTTGACCTCGTCCCCGTCACCGCGGAATGCCGCGAGTTGTCGATCGAGAACACGGCGCAGGACGGCACGTTCGGCATCGCTCGGCGAGCGACTCAGGACCGTGCGGAAGGCGAACGTCAGCTTTTCGTCGGCGGTTTTGCCACCTTCTAGCAAAATCCGCTCCGCAAACTTGCGGGCCCCCTCGACATAAGTCGGATCGTTCATCAGCACCAGGGCCTGCAGCGGCGTGTTCGTGCGGCTGCGGCGAACGGTGCACGTTTCGCGATCCGGAGCGTCAAGCGTTGCCAGGCTTGGCGGCGGGCAGGTCCGCTTCCAGAACGTGTACATCGTGCGGCGATACAGGTCTGCCCCGTGATCCTGCGAGTACTTCTGTGCCGTCCAGTTATCGCCGTCAGCCCGCGACATCAGTTCTTCCCACAAACCCATCGGCTGATACGGGGAGACGCTCTTCCCGCCGAGCCGCCGGTCATAAAGGCCACTGACAAAAAGTGCCTGATCGCGAATGAACTCGGCTTGCAGGCGAAATCGCGGTCCACGAGCGAGCAGCCGGTTCTCAGGATCCTTAGCGACCAATGCCGGCGTAACCGCTGACGATTGCCGATACGTCGCCGAATTCACGAGTTCCCGCAGCAGCCGTTTCACGTCCCATCCTGACTCCTGACTCCTGAAATCAACTGCCAGCCAATCCAAGAGTTCCGGATGACTCGGCAATTCCCCCTGCGTCCCAAAATCCTCAGCCGTCTTCACGAGGCCCGTGCCAAACACGAGCTGCCAATAGCGATTCACCGTGACTCGGGCCGTCAGCGGATGTCGCTCATCGACGAGCCAGCGAGCCAGACCGAGGCGGTTGTTCGGCAACCCCTCGGCCAGTGGTGGCAAGAACGAGGGGACCGCAGCAGCGACCTTGTCACCTTTCTTATCGTACGCTCCACGGAGCAGCACGAACGTGTCGCGCGGTTGCGGCTGGTCTTGCATCACCATGCTCGTCGGAATCTGGCTATCGAGAGTCGCCTGCTTCATCTTGAGTGCCGCGAGGTCCGCATTGAGCAGCCGGAGTGTTGGCGAGATCTGTTCGCGATAGTGCTTTCGGATCGCTGTAGTTTGCTCGCCGGTTCGGTCGGCGGCCGGAATCGCAAGTGCGGCCGCGACACTGTCGGGAATCGTCCCGGCAGCATGCGGATTCGTTGCCCGTGTGGCCGACAGCCGAAACAGCCCGGGTTGATGCTGGCCGAACTGCGATTCGAATTTCAGCACGACGCGCAGCTTCGCGCCGTCCGCCAATTCGAGCGGCGACACAAACTCGAACACCGCAGCATGCGGCTTGCCCATTTCGGGATGAATGGCCCAGCCGCTCGCCGGCTTGTCGTCAATCGCCAGTTCGGCAGGGAAGTCGTTCTGGCTAAAGTCAGCCGACGCGGTTTTGAATCTCACGGACTGCGGCTTGGCATCTTTCGCGGCGGGAATGATCTCAGCAGCAACATTGGTGAGCACGATGTTCCCATTCACACTGCGCCCCGGCCCCTTCCCGGCGAGGCTATCGTGCGGCAGCACTTCGAGCCGCAGAGCCGTCGCGTAGTTGGCGTCCTTCGTCTGTCCAATCGTCAGCTCATACGCGTCGGTCGCCGGATTCTCGCCCGTGACCAAAATCGACTTATCCTCTTGCTGCACGAGCGTTGCCTTGCCGTGTGAAACGGCAGCTTCCAGCGTCAGCGCCAACCAACGCTCGGCCTGCTTGGCCAAAGCCGTCTTCTCCCAAGCGGCTTGCTCATCGTCGATTTGCGAATTCGACTCTTTGAGCCGCTTCTCCACCGCGGCAATCTCCGCAGCGATTGCCGCCAGCTCCTGCTCCTGCGCGAGCGACGCAACCTTGATCATCGGCGAGGCGTTCCCCTTGCGGCCATCGAGCCCCTGTTCGGGAACGTTGTTGAAGAACGCATAGAACTGGTAGTAGTCGCGTTGCGAGATCGGGTCGTACTTGTGGTCGTGGCACTGCGTGCAAGCGACCGTCAGCCCGAGAAACACTGTTCCGGTCGTGTTCACGCGATCGATGATGTAGGCGTTGAGATACTCCTCCGGGATCGCTCCTCCCTCGAAGTTGATCATGTGGTTACGGTTGAAGCCGCTCGCCAGTCTCTGCCGCAAGTCGGTCGCCGCGTTACCCGTGCTCGGCAGGAGATCGCCCGCCAGCTGCTCGACCGTAAACCGATCGTACGGCGTGTTGCGGTTGAACGAGTCGATTACGTACTCTCGCCAGCGAGTCATGTCTCGCCCGGCGTCGATGTGATAGCCGTGCGTGTCGGCGAAGCGAGCCGCATCGAGCCAATCGACCGCCAGCCGTTCGCCATAGTGAGGCGATGCAACCAGCCGATCGACCAACCGCTCATAGGCGTCGGGATGGGTGTCCGCCAAATAGGCGTCAATCTCGGGCAACGTCGGCGGAAAGCCGGTCAAGTCAAGCGCCAGGCGACGAACAAGCGTCTCGCGACTGGCTTCAGCAGATGGAGCGAGTCCTTCGCGCTCGAGTCGAGCCAGGAGGAAGCGGTCGATGGCGTTCCGCGTCCACGCGGCGTTCTTCACGTCGGGGATCGCACGATGCTTCGGGGCAACGAACGCCCAGTGAATCTGGTAATCGGCCCCTTCGGCAATCCAGCGGGTGAGCAGCTTCTTCTGCTCTTCCGAGAGCGGCTTCTTCTCCTCGGCCGGCGGCATGTGATAGTCAGCATCCGCCGAGTTGATCCGCTTGATCAGTTCGCTCGCGTCCGGCTTGCTGGGCACGATCGCTTTCTCACCGGAATCCGCGGCTGCAACCGCCGCTTCACGCACATCTAGCCGCAAGCCACCCTTCCGCTCGCCCGCATCGGGACCGTGACACTTCAGGCAGTGATTGGCCAGGATCGGCCGAATCTCGCGGTTGAAATCGACCGGTGCGCCCTCGGCCGGCATCGACAGGCCAGCCGTGATCGCCAAACCCAGCATCTTCACGAGTGTCTTCGCAGATTCCATCGTTTGCATGCCTCCGAAACCTCCATCATACCTGAATCTGCCGGCTGTTGCCGACGTGCGACGACCACGTCACGCACTCGCGAACGGCCGCGGCCGCCGGTCCACCCCTGTTTCGTCGATGGAGACATAGACGACCTCTGCTTCGGTCAACTTCACCGGCTTTCGTTCGCGGTCCGTCTCGACGACGACATGCACGACAATCGAGGTTCGGCCCACCCGCTTCACCTGGGTCCAGAAGCTGACAATGTCCCCGACTAGCACCGGTTCGTGGAACTCGACTGCGTTCATCGCCACGGTGACTAGTCGCGGGTCGGGCCAACCCGCTTTGCGGATTTCCCACAGCGCCCCGACAACGCCCGCCTGATCGATATAGCTGAGCAGGACGCCGCCAAAGATCGTCCCCATCGGGTTCGTATCCCTTGGCATCATGACGACTTTGACGGCCAGGTAGCGTTCGGTGGGAACCGCGATCATGTTGTGACTCCCTACTTCTTCTATCTTCTTCGCAGCGATCCAGGCCCTTGCCAACAACCTGTCCACAATCCACCGACACCTGCTGCAAATCCTCGCAATCGGCGATCAATCCCCAGCCCTGCGTATCGCCCTGCGAGCATTCCATGCCGGAAAAACCGGGCCAGCAAGATTTTCTCCACCGCGCGGCGGGTTCTCGCACGCGATTTGCAGCAAATCTTACCCAGTTTGCTATTGCCGAAATTGTACCTGCGAAATACGCTTAATTAGGAGAGGCAGATGAACTGATCGGTTAGGGATTGGTCAACGTTGCGACAGGATGTCGTCTTTCCCTGCCTGTCCTCTCGCCTCCACCCCGAGCGCTCTTTCCCAAGTTCGCCCACGCCACTGCGAGCCCTCCGCAGAGTCGGCATTCTTTCACGGGGTGTGAAGGTTCTGTTCCCCGCGGCGAATGCAGCCCTTGGCACGTCTCTCGAAACGTGCTGCGCGGTGGCAACCAACACAAACTGAGCGTGTTGGCGGGTAACTGGGTCCGAACCTTGGGGCGGTGACTTGCCGTCCGTCATTACCAGACCATCACCAAACATCCGCCCGCAGCGGTTGACTCATCAGGGGGTGTCCGCAGAAGCCCGCGAAGCGACAGCCAGTTCGCCGGCTCGATTTGTAGCGCCCCGGGAGGAACGGAGAATGAGCACCGGCCGCCATATTATTTCCCTCGTCGCCCAGCGTCAGGATCTCGAACAGTTCCGCAAGAAGAATTGGATCGGCACGTTCGAGGACTACCTCGACCTCGTGCGGAGCAATCCGCTCGTCGCCCGCAATGCTTTCGAGCGGGTGTACGACATGATCATGGCCCGCGGCACCTCGGTTTATGAGGAAATGCGGGGCGAAAAGAAGGTCCACTACAACTTCTTCGACGACCCGGACAACGACGGCCGCGATGCCGTTTTCGGTCTCGACGATTCGCTGGAAGCCTTCGTCAACGCTCTCAAATCGGCCGCCAAGGGGTACGGCATCGAGAAGCGTGTTCTCTTGCTGCACGGCCCCGTCGGCAGCAGCAAGAGCACCATCGCGCGTGTGCTCAAGCGGGGCATCGAACGCTATTCCGCTACCGATGATGGGGCACTCTATACCCTCGGCTGGACGACTGCCGACTCAAGCGACGTGCATTGGTGCCCGATGCACGAGGAGCCGCTGCATCTGATTCCCGAGCGGTTCCGCGAGGACGTTGCCGCGAATCTGAACGCCAACCGGGTCGAAGGAGAGTATCGCGCCCGCATCTTCGGCGATCTCTGCCCCTACTGCCGGTTCATGTACACCGAGCGGCTGAAGAACTACAGCGGCGACTGGACCAAGGTTATTCAAGATGTCCGGGTGAAGCGGATCGTCCTTTCCGAGCAGGATCGCATCGGCGTCGGCACCTTCCAGCCGAAGGATGAAAAGAACCAGGACAGCACCGAGCTGACCGGCGATATCAACTATCGCAAGATCGCCGAGTTCGGCAGCGACAGCGATCCGCGGGCGTTCAATTTCGACGGCGAATTCAATGTTGCCAACCGCGGCATCATCGAATTCATCGAAGTGCTCAAGCTCGACGTGGCGTTTCTCTACGATCTGCTTGGCGCGAGCCAGGAACACAAGGTTAAGCCAAAGAAGTTCGCCCAGACCGACATCGACGAAGTGATCGTCGGCCACACCAACGAACCGGAATATCGCCGCCTCCAGAACAACGAGTTCATGGAGGCCCTCCGCGACCGGACCGTGAAGGTCGATATTCCTTATGTGACGCGGCTTTCCGACGAAATCAAGATTTATGAGAAGGACTACAACCCCAAAAAGGTGAAGGGGAAGCACATCGCCCCGCACACCATTGAGATGGCCGCTATGTGGGCCGTCCTCACGCGTCTGGAGCCGCCGAACAATGCCAGCCTGACGCTAATGCAGAAGCTCAAGCTGTACAACGGCAAGACGCTTCCCGGCTTCACCGAGGAAAACATCAAGGAGCTCCGGAACGAAGCCGTTACTGAAGGGATGCACGGGATTTCTCCCCGCTATGTGCAGGACAAAATCTCCAACGCCCTGGTGGCTCATCTCGACGCCAACAGCATCAACCCGTTCATGGTAATGAACGAATTGGAGGCAGGTCTCAAGCACCACTCCCTCATCACGAGCGAAGACCTCCGGGCGAAGTACCGCGAGCTTCTCGGCGTCGTGAAGGAAGAGTATGAGAACATCGTGAAAAACGAAGTGCAGCGGGCGATTGCTGCCGACGAAGACGCTCTCAAGCGGCTCTGCGGCAACTACATCGACAATGTGAAGGCCTACACGCAGCGCGAAAAGGTCCGCAATAAATTCACGGGCCAATACGAAGAACCTGATGAGCGGCTCATGCGGTCGATCGAGGAGAAGATCGACATTCCGGACAGCCGGAAGGATGATTTCCGCCGCGAGATCATGAACTATATCGCGGCCCTGATGATCGACGGCAAGACGTTCGATTACAAGTCGAACGAACGGCTCTATAAGGCTCTGCAACTCAAACTCTTCGAGGACCAGAAGGACACCATCAAGCTCACGAGCCTCGTATCGCAGGTCGTCGATAAGGATACGCAAGCCAAGATCGACGTGGTCAAAGGCCGCTTGATTCGGGACTTCGGCTACGACGATGAAAGTGCCACCGACGTACTCAACTTTGTCGCGAGCATCTTTGCCCGCGGGGATGTGAAGAAGAAATAACAGTAGGGCAGGCTTCCGGCCTGCCAAACAAATAGAGAGGCACGGCAGGCAAGATGCCTGTCCTACGACATGGTTATGAAGATCGACCGCGACGCGTCGCGGTTCAAGCAAATCGTCCGCGGGAAAATACGCGAGAACCTGCGAAAGTACATCACGCACGGCGAGATGATCGGCCGGAAGGGGAATGACCTCGTTAGCATCCCCCTGCCGCAACTCGACGTGCCGCACTTCCGCTATGGGCAGAACGGCCGTGGCGGCGTCGGCCAGGGGGACGGCGAAGTCGGTCAGCCGATTGCTGCCGGCGATCCCGACGGCGACGGTCAGGGCCAGGCGGGAAGCGATGCCGGCCAGCACGTGCTCGAGGTCGATATTTCGCTCGAAGAACTCGCTGCCATTCTGGGCGACGAACTGCAGCTTCCGCGCATCGAGCCCAAAGGCAAAGCAAATATCACGCAGGACAAAGTCCGCTACACGAGCGTCCGCCGCATCGGCCCGGAGTCGCTGCGGCACTTTCGCCGGACGTATGTCGAGGCCCTCAAGCGGCAACTAAGCGAAGGCTCGTATAAACCGGCCGATCCACGAGTCATCCCGTTTAAGGACGACCGCCGCTATCGCTCCTGGCAGAGCGTCCCCGAACCAGTCGCCAATGCCGTCATCATTTACATGATGGACGTCAGTGGCTCGATGACCGACGACCAGAAGGAAATCGTCCGGACCGAGTCGTTCTGGATCGACGCCTGGCTCCGGAGCCAATACCAGGGGCTCGAACGCCGTTACATCATTCACGACGCCGCCGCCAAGGAAGTGGACGAGCACACGTTCTATCACACCCGCGAAAGCGGCGGCACGCGGATCAGCTCGGCCTACAAGGTCTGCCAGGAGATGATCCAGGCCAAGTTCAACCCGGCCGAGTGGAACATTTACTGCTTCCAGTTCTCGGACGGCGACAACTGGGGTGAAGACAACCGCGCGGCCTTGAACATGCTCAAAGAGACGCTCATCCCACAGAGCAACTTGTTCTGCTATGGGCAGGTCGAAAGCCCCTATGGCAGCGGCGAGTTTTACCGCGTGCTCGATGAAGCTTTCGGCAGCGAACACGAAACGGTCGTGCTTTCCGAAATTGAAAGCAAAGAGGGGATTTACGACTCCATTCGAAAGTTTCTCGGGAAAGGGAAATAGTGACCGCCGTATTGCACCGCTTTCGTACGCTCACTCCGGAAATGGCCGACATTCAGCGCCAGATGGAGGGGCATGCGCGCAGCTACGGCCTCGACTTCTTTAACACGATCTTTGAGGTCGTCGATCACGATCAGCTCAGCGCGGTAGCGGCCTATGGCGGGTTCCCGACGCGCTATCCCCACTGGCGGTTTGGCATGGAGTACGAGCAGCTTTCCAAGGGCTACTCGTACGGTTTGCAGAAGATTTACGAGCTCGTAATCAATAACGATCCTTGCTACGCCTACTTGCTTGCCAGCAACTCGATCACCGATCACAAGCTCGTGATGGCGCACGTGTACGGCCACTGCGACTTCTTCAAGAACAACGCCTGGTTCGCCCACACCAGCCGGAAGATGATCGACGAGATGGCCAACCACGGCAACCGGATTCGGGACTATATGGACCGATTTGGCGTGGAAGAGGTCGAGACATTCATCGATGCCTGCCTGAGCATTGAGGACCTAATCGACATTCACGCTCCGCACATCAAGCGCCGCGACGACAGGAATCAGTATCACTTCAGCGACACCGTCGAAGAAGAGCCGGAAGGACCGACGGCCACGCGGTTTCAAGCCAAGGGGTACATGGACTCGTTCGTGAACCCGCGCGAAGCGATGGACCGTGAACTCGCTCAGAAAAAGCTGGACCTGCAGAAGAAAGAACAATTCCCGTCCGAGCCGCAGCGCGACATCATGCTGTTTGTGCTGGAACACGCGCCGCTCAAGGCGTGGCAAGCCGATGTGCTTTCGATCATTCGGGACGAGGCATACTACTTTGCCCCGCAAGCGCAGACGAAGATCATGAACGAAGGCTGGGCCACCTATTGGCACAGCACGATCATGACGAAGCACGGCATGGCCGATTCCGACCTGATCTGCTATGCCGACCATTGCGCCGGCACGCTCGCCGGTTCGCGCACGCGGCTGAATCCTTACAAGCTCGGCGTGGAACTGTACCGCGATATTGAGGACCGCTGGAACCGAGGCGCCTTCGGCGATGAATACGACCAGTGCGACGACTTCACTGCCAAGCGCGACTGGGACAAGAAGCTCGGCTTGGGGCGGCAGAAGATTTTTGAGGTCCGCCGCATTCACAACGATCTGACGTTCATCGACTCGTTCCTGACGCTTGACTTTTGCCGACGGCATAAGCTGTTTTCGTTCGGCTACAACGAGGACAGCGGCTATTACGAGATCGAAAGCCGCAAGTTTGACGAGGTGAAACAGCGGCTCTTGTTTAATCTCACGAACGTCGGCCGGCCGATTATTTATGTGAAAGACGCGAACTATAAGAACCGGGGGGAGCTCTTTCTGGAACACCGTTATAGCGGCGTCGAGCTTCAAGCGAACTACGCGGAGGACACGCTCACGAATTTGTACAAGCTGTGGAAGCGGCCCGTCCATATCGAGACGAAGCTGGAAGACGCATCGACCGTGCTCTCGTTTGACGGGAAGGAGCACACGAAATCGGGCGAGGTGAAACCCAAAGGAGGAAAGGGATAGGAATGGCGAGCGGGGGCGTCAGCCCCCTGAGATCGAAGACGACAGAGGTCAGAGAGTTGAGGCAGTCATGGACATCAAAACCGACATCCAGCGCGAGCTGAAACGAATCGCCGCCGTGGCAGGCCAGGGCCTGTTGCAGGTCGATGTCGATAGCGGGCGGATCGAGGCCGATCTCCTGGCGGTCGATGCCATCGGTTGCTCGTTTCAGACGCTCGCGTACACGACCGAAAAGCTTGCCTCGGCTTCGCTCGACGAACTCAAAGAGATCAGCACGAAGCTCACGAGCCGCCTCACCTATCTCTTGGAACCGATCGGCCTTGTCGAGGTCGATCGCGACCGGGCCGCCGTCCAGCTTCGCAGCAGTCCGCCGCAGAAGGGGGACGACGGCACCAGCTACTACGAGCTCATGGTCCGCCGCGGCGGCGATGTCTCGCTCAGCCGCTATCAAAAAAAGCCGGGCCAAATGCGGCAGATCGTGCCGGCCAACATCACGCGCGAAGTGCTCCAGCGCCTGGCCGAGGACTTCGTGGCGGTAGTGGGGTAGTCTCCGCCGCCACAACGTGGCCAGCCGCAGGGCTTTCCCAGCCGCGTAGAATGACAGTGTCACTACTGTCAATTCCCGCCGCCTCTTGCCCCACCTATGACCACTACCGATAAGCCACACAATCTCCGCCAGCTGCGCGAAAGCGGCTGGCAATCGAAAACTGTCAAGCGCGAACTGCACGACAATTTCCTCGCCGCCCTGGCCCGCGGCGACGACCTGTTTCCCGGCCTCGTCGGCTACGAAAGCACCGTCATTCCTGAAACGAACTTGGCCCTGCTTGCCGGGCACGACATGCTCTTTCTCGGCGAAAAGGGGCAGGGGAAAAGCCGTCTGATGCGGACGCTCGTCCGCTTTCTCGATGAGGAGATTCCGTACCTCGATATTCCGGGCGTCGCAGTCCACGAAGATCCGCTCAAACCTATCACGTCCGCTGGCAAGCGATTTCTCGCCGAACATTCCGAGGAAGAAACGCCAATTGGCTGGTGGAAGCGCGAGGGCCGCTATGCCGAGCGGCTTGCTCCGGGAACCAAGTTCGCCGACATCATCGGCGAGATCGACCCGGCAAAACTGGCCGGCGGCGTGAGCATGTCGGCCGAGGAAGCATTGCATTTCGGCCTCATCCCGCGGATGCATCGCGGTATCTTCGCGATCAACGAACTGCCGGAACTCGACGAACTCGTGCAGGTCGGTCTGTTCAACATCCTCGAAGAGCGCGACGTGCAAATCCGCGGCTTTCCGATCCGCTTCGACATCGACCTCGTGATCCTGTTTTCGGCCAACCCCGCAACTTACAACCGGAGCGGCAAGGTCATTCCGCAGCTCAAGGACCGGATCGGCTCGGTCATTCACACGCATTACCCGCGCGAGCGCGACCTGGGCATCCGCATTCTGGAACAAGAGGCGAACATTGAACTCGGCGGCGATTACCCAGTCGTCGTGCCGTACTTCATGAAGCAACTGATCGAGCAGATCACCGTGCAGGCCCGCAAGTCGAAGTACATCGACCAGGCGTCGGGCGTGTCGGCCCGCTTCAGCATCGCGAACTATCGCACGATGATCGCGAGCAGCCGCCAGCGATCGGTCGTGCTCGGCGAGAAGCCCGCCGTGCCGCGCATCAGCGACCTCGGCCATCTTTACTCAAGCTCGCTCGGCAAATTGGAGCTCGACCTGATGGGGAGCCATCAAATGTCGGAGCGACAAGTGCTCGACGCGGTCATCGCCGAGGCGATCGGTGTTGTCTTCCACGAATATGTCGAACAGCACGGCCTGGCCGAGATTGCGGAAATCTTTGGCCGCGGCGTGAAAATCGAGGTCGGCGACATGCTCCCGTCGCAGCACTATGCCGAACGGCTGAAACGCGTGCCACCAGTGTGGGACAAAGCGTTCGAGGTGAACGCGGCCGGCGATCCGGCGGTGCGTGCCAGCTGTGTCGAGTTCGTGCTGGCCGGCCTCTACTCGCTCGAACGGATCAGCCGGGCCCAGCAGCACGGCCGCATGCATTACGAGATCAAGTAACCGCTACTTCTTGCGGTGATAGTTCATCGTCATGAACTTCGTCCACTTGCCGTCCGCCCCTTGCATGGCCGACGTGAGGACGCGGTGATCATCGCTCTTCACCTCGATCGCGTCGCGGTATTTGGCCATCTTGCTCGGATCGGCCATGCTCGGACCTTCCGCCTCGAGCGTCAAAATCTTGCCCGTTTTGTCGAGCGAACCTTCGTATTTCCACATGTGGCTGGTCATGGAATCGACCCACGTCCCAACGAATTTCTTCGCCGCGGGGTCATAGCCGATGGTCATGATGCCGTTGCCCATCTGTTCCGACTTGTGCTCGTTGACGATCCAAAAGCCGCCGACGGTTCGGGCGATTGCCGTGCCCGAGCACTTGAACGGCGGCAACTCCGGCGCGATAACTGCCTCGGCATCGGTCGTGAACTCGCCGGCGAGTTGTGTGAGCCACTCGTGCTCCTTATTGGGAGTGGCCGGCTTGGGAGCTTCCTGGGCCAGCGCGGAGGAGACTGCCAGCAGCGCGATGCACAAACCGAAGCGGAAATAGGCCTTCATGATCTAGTCCAATCGAGAAACGAGGAATTGGAGAACCGCGGATCGCACGGATTTCGCGGATTTAGTTGCATCACTGATTGACCTATCCGTGTTTCGTCGGTGGCTGCCGATGCGCCTACTTGTTTTTCTTTCCTGCCTTCTTCGGCGACTTCTTCTTCGCGGCGGCCTTGCCTGGCTTCTTCGCTCCGGCGGCTGCTTTCTTGCCGAATGCCGAATCCCACCCGTCCGCATACTTGGCGTTCGTTCCCACACGCGTGATCGTCACAGTCGCTACCCTTCGTTCAATGCCGGGACTTATTTGAAAACTCTGGCCGCGCTCGCCCGGCCGCTCGCGACCCCTCAACAACGATTTTTGTTAACGCACGCCCATCGCACGGTCAAGCGGCAGCCCCCCACCGCCTAGGCAATTGGCTCCCGTGCCGTCAAAATACCACGCGTTCCTCTCACCAGGCTCTTGTCGCCTGTTTCCTGTCCCCTGCCTCCTGCCCCTTTCCTCCTATGAGCCTCATCGCCTCCGTCCACGGTCGCCAAGTTCTCGATAGCCGCGGCAATCCCACCGTCGAAGTGGAAGTGACGCTTAGCGACGGCTCGTTCGGCCGGGCGGCAGTGCCCAGCGGGGCGAGCACCGGCGTTCACGAAGCCTGGGAGCTGCGCGACGGCGACAAGGGGGTGTACCTCGGGAAAGGAGTGACGAAGGCGGTCCATAATGTGAACACGGTGATCGCTGACGCACTCACCGGCTGGGACGCCATCGACCAGATTGGCATCGACCAGCGGCTGATCGAGCTCGACGGCACGGACAACAAAAAGAACCTGGGAGCCAATGCGATCCTCGGGGCGTCGCTTGCCGTCGCCAAGGCGGGTGCCAATTTCAGCCAGCTTCCGCTGTATCGCTATCTCGGCGGCACGGGGGCGAACCTGCTGCCGGCACCGATGATGAACATCATCAACGGCGGGGCGCACGCCGATAACTCGGTCGATCTGCAGGAATTCATGATCATGCCGCTGGGCTTCCAGCGGTTTTCCGACGCGCTTCGTTGCGGCGTCGAGATTTTCCATAACCTGAAGAAAGTGCTGCATGATAAGCACCTAAACACGGCCGTTGGCGACGAAGGGGGGTTCGCACCGGACCTCAAGAGCAACCGCGAGGCCCTCGACCTGATTCTCACGGCCATCGAAAAGGCGGGCTACAAGGCGGGCGAGCAGGTCCGCATCGCTCTGGACGCGGCCGCCACCGAGTTCTACGACGACAAGACAAAGAAATACACCATCGACGGCAAAGCGATCAGCGGCGAAGAGATTGTCGCCCTGTGGGCCGATTGGTGCGCGAACTACCCGATCATCTCGATCGAGGACGGCTGCTCGGAGGACGACTGGACGACCTGGAAGCTCCTCACCGACCGACTCGGCAGCAAGGTGCAGCTCGTCGGCGACGACCTGTTCGTCACCAACACCGAGCGACTGCAGCGCGGCATCAACGAGGGAATCGCTAACAGCATCCTCATCAAGGTGAACCAGATCG
>CAYLLN010000114.1:0-18059 GCA_964384375.1 uncultured Pirellulaceae bacterium | reverse complement strand
CCGGCACGTTCTACCTGGTCGCCCGCAGCTCTGGCGGCTACGGGAACATGGGGCAGTACACCATCACCGGCACGCTGCCCGCTGGGGCATCGGCTCCGGAAATCGCTGTGCAGGTCGATGGTACGGCCGTCGCGGACGCCGGAACCGTCAACTTCGGCTCGACCAGTGCCGGGACAAGCGTGACCAAGACCTTCACGGTCACGAACACCGGCAACGCAACGCTGACGCTCACGTCGCTGAGCCAAGGAAACATGCCAGCAGGATACACGCTGGTTTCCGGCCTCGGCAGCACGAGCCTCGCCGCCGGTGCGTCCACGACGTTCTCCATTCGCCTCGATGCAGGTTCAGCCGGCACGTTTAACGGGTCGTTCTCGCTGGTGAACGACGACGCCAACGAGAATCCGTACGATTTCTCGCTGACGGGGGTCGTCAACGCGGTGAACCCCGAGATTCACGTGCTCATCAGCGGCACGGGAGTGAGCGACGGTGGCAGCGTCGATTACGGGACGACAACCGTCGGCACCACGGTCACACGCACCTTTACCGTCCGCAACGACGGCAACGCCACGCTCTCGCTCACCTCGCTCAGCGCGGGAAGCATGCCCGCCGGCTTCACGCTAGTCACGAACCTCGGCAGCACGAGCCTCGCCGCCGGCGCGACGACGACGTTTTCGATCCGGTTCAATGCCGCTTCGGCAGGCACGTTCGGCGGTACGATCGACCTGTCGAACAACGATGGCGACGAAAACCCATATAACATCACGCTCTCGGCCACCGCGAACGCCCCGGTGACGAACCCCGAAATCAGCGTCCTCCTGGGGACGACCAACCTGACTAGCGGACAAACGGTCGATTTCGGCACGACGACCGTCGGCACCGCGGTAAATCGGACCATCACCGTCCGCAACGACGGCAACGGAACCCTAACGCTCACGTCGCTCAGCCAGGCGAACATGCCCGCGGGCTTCACGCTGGTGACGAACCTGGGAAGCACGTCGCTCGCCCCCGGAGCGACAACGACCTTCGTCGTTCGCCTGGATGCCGGCGCGACAGGATCTCCGTCGGGCACGCTCAACCTGGCGAGCAACGATGCGAACGAGAACCCGTTCGCTCTGCAGCTCTCCGGAACGGTGAACGCCGCACCGACGCTGGTCAAGCAGATTATCGACAACGGTGCGGCGGGACACGCTGTCACCAGCGGCTGGACGGCGAAAACCGGCCAGGGCTTTGAAGGGGACACGCAGACATCCGCCAAAGGGAACGGCTCCCGGCAGTCGAACTGGACGTTCACCGGCCTGCCGAGCGGGCAGTACAACGTGTGGGTGACGTACACCGCGAGCAGCAGCAATGCGAGCAACGCCCCATTCTCATTCTATACAGGTGGCAGCGCGGTTCCCGGCGTTTCCGTCAATCAGAGGCAAGCTCCGACCGCCACTGCCGACGGCGCGAAGTGGCGTTTCCTGACGACGATCACGGTCAGCAACGGTTGGGCCCAGGTCAGGCTGACCAACAAGGCCAACGGCACGGTCGTTGCCGATGCGGTTCGCCTCGTGCAGATTTCCGCTGCAGCACCGGTTGCCGCCGCACCGCTGGTCGTGCAGGGAACAGCGCCAAACTGGGCCGCCCTGACGGCATTGGCAAGCAGCGGCAAACATGCAGAGCATAGCGAGCCCGACGCCTTGCCACTTCCGACTGCCGAGCCGACGCCCGCCGTCCAGCGCAGCGCCGTCCACGAGCAGGTTTGGAGCCAGCCGGGTGATGTGGCCGCCGAGCTTTCGGTGCTCGCGCAAGCGACTGAGCTGCTGACCAGCCTACGATTGGCGCGAAACGGCCATTCCGAGGACTCCTGGTCAGAGATTTGCGGACTCTTCCTCGGTCGTGACGCTCACTGCTGGCTCTCATAAAGCTACAGACTTATAACAAGGAGAGCAGAGAATTTGGGTTCTAGCAATCGGAGAATAGTTTAAAGTTGTACTAATTACTAACCCGGACGTGATATGGTGAACATAAACCGATCGGCTAATGCCGAGAAATCTCGCTGGTTTCGTGCCGGTATGTGTTCAACAATTGTTACGAGATTCCCTTCTTTGGATGTCCCATCTTACTGGTCACGAGGACCAGTCAGCTTATTCAAGCGGCTGTACTGGGCTCCGAAAACAGAAAATTTGTGCCAACAGCAAAGCGAATGTTGGCATAGCAATTGCTCACTCAGTCAAGCCTGGCCTTGCGCCGTCAATGACGAAGTAATGTCCTCACCAATTAATTCGGACAGAATGGTTGAACACATGTTTGCGCAAAATCAGCGGGATTTCTCGGCATCAGCCGACCTGCTCCTGTTCACCATCTCACGTCCGGGTTAGTAACTCCCCTCCGTTGGTAGTTCTTACTTTTGAATTGAAAGGCAGGGCAGTAGCCGACTCGTAAAATAAGGTTCGTACGATGGTGTCGCAGAAATCGGTCAATATGTCTGGATGGACTTTTCTAAAGGGATCCCTACTACAGAAAGAATCATGCCGCACTCCACGGTCGCGGTCAATTCAGCTCGCTGTCGAGCAGTTGGAGAATCGCCTCATCCTGGCACCCATCATCACCCCGCATTATGAGATCCCAAACTATGGCGAATATGCGACGATATACAGTGACAGCAGTGGGATGTGGTCAAACCCCAATACTTGGTCATCTGACCGCGTGCCCACGACCAACGACGTGGTTGTGATTTCTGCGGGCACGGCCGTCACTTACGACCTAGTCACTTCGGCGGCACTCGACAGTGTAGTCATCAATGCCGGAGGAGTGCTAAGTTTCCGCACCGACATCAGTACACACTTGTTGGTGACTAACCTGCAAGTACTCGAGGGGGCCGAACTGCAAGTTGGCACGGCAAGCACTCCAATTGCGGCGGACGTAACAGCACAGATCGTTATTCGAGATGTCGCTCTCAATTCAATTCGAGATCCGTCTCAATTCGGGAATGGGCTAATAGGCCTGGGCAAGATCATCATGCATGGGGCCGACCGGGCCTCAGTCGTTCGCTTAGCCGTCGAACCGTTGGCGGGAAAAACCACGTTGGCTCTTTCCGAAGCAGCAACCGGATGGCGCGTAGGCGATAAGCTAATACTGCCTGACTCCAAGCAGTGGGTACGCGCAGGTGGAGCGTACTCATCCTGGCTAGAAACAGTCACCATTTCCGCCATTTCCGCCGATCGTAAGACGATTACGCTAACTGCACCGCTTCAGTTCGATCATCCGGGCGCGCGAGATGGAAATGGCGTGCTCGAATTCTTGCCTCACGTCGCAAACCGCACTCGCAACCTCGTCGTCCGGTCTGAATCCGCAGCAGGGACTAGGGGTTACGTGCTATTCACCGGCCGTGCTGACGTTGATGTGCGCTACTCCGCCTTCGCTGGCACCGGTCGAACGAAGATCGGTGCGGCGACCGCATCAAATCTAACCGACCGATTCCCGGTCACATTTGCGCATCTTTATGGACCCGCGAATGGCCAATCAAACGGCCATCAGTTTACGTTTGTGGGCAATTCAGTATTTTGTCCCCTCGCGACGCATCAAGTCAAATGGGGGATTGGGATTCGCGATAGCCACTTCGGACTGATTCAGGAAAACTTACTGTTCAACTGGGCCGGATCCGGACTGGCGACAATCAGCGGCAATGAGAGCAGTAACACTATCGCCAAAAACTTTTCGGTAGGAAATCGAGGATATGGAGACCGGGAAGGAAGCGGCAATCCTGGCGACGAAGGGATGGGGTTCTGGTTCCGCGGGCCAAACAACTTTGTCCGCGAAAACATTGCTACGAGCAATTTCAATCTAGGCGATTTCTTTGCGTCGTATGGGTTCAAATACTATCAGTCACACCTGGGCAGCATTCGCATACCGGTGTTTGCAGGTGCTGACACGACAGTTGCCGGTCAATATGTTCAAGTGGACGGGCAGGGAATGCCCATCCCCGAGTTTGCCAGAAACGAGATCTATGGATCAGAAAATGGATTGACGTTGTGGGATGTCAACACACACAATAACGTGCCCCAAAATGGCGGTGAAACCGTCATCAAAGATTGCATTGCGTGGCACATAAATTATGCTGGCTACTTCGGCTATCCCACTGCTGATGTCACTATCGATGGCTGGGTGCAAAGAAATGATTTTAGTGTCGCGCCACACGACCCATCGTTTGGCATCTGGCAGGGCGACTACATGTCAAAAAACATGATCGTTCGCAATACTGACATCCAAGGCTGTCGCGTCGGAGTTGGACCGGGCACGTTCGGCGGGAATCACACGCTCATTGAAGATTCGTACCTTCGCAATACTCAGGCCAACGTGTGGATCAGTACAATTAGAGCGCCTGGAAGCGGTGGACCTGGCATCAATCGCCAAGGGCGATCTACCATTTTACGAAATCTTACATTTGGTAGCGGAGCCAGTGAGGGCAACGTGTGGATGCACTACGAACCTGCTGAGTGGGAATTCCCAAATTTGATTGTGTACGACGCGGTTTTTGTCGAGAACTACAATAGCACTGGTGTAAACTACCGGGTCTATTATCATGAACAGGCGGGGTCGCACATCGTTCCACAAACATCTGGCAACTTAGTGGGCTCGCCATTCGCAGGCCTAACAAATCAACAAAACTGGGATCAACATGGCATTGCCATCGCGGGCGCAATAGCGCCAGCCAGTGCGATCACTGTTGCTGGCATTGACGGGCTGGTCATTGCCTATTCCGTTGCACCCGATACGACAGCCCCTTCAAGGCCAACGAGTCTCACGGCTAATGCCGTATCAACGTCGCGGATTGACTTGGCTTGGGAGGCGTCAACGGACAACGAGCGAGTTGTCGGCTACCGCATTTATCGCAATGGAGTGCAGGTAGGAAATACATCGAGCACTTCCTATGCCAATATCGGCTTGGCTGCTGCAACCACGTATACGTATACCGTCGTTGCTTACGACTCAGCAGGCAATACGAGTCCCGCTTCCATAGCGGCGAGCGGGACAACACATTCGTTGCCTCAATCCGATTCGACAGCGCCAACCACTCCTATGGGGTTAGTCGCCACCGTCGTGTCGTCCTCACAGATCAACTTGGCTTGGAATCCCTCGAGCGATGACGTACGGGTTGTAGGATATCGTGTGTACCGTGGCAATACGTTGGTAGGCGTAACAACCATTAACTCGTTTGCTTGTACCGGTCTATCCCACTCGACCGCCTACACGTTCACCGTCGTAGCATACGATCCAACGGGAAATGTAAGCACGGCTTCCGCGTCCGCCTATGCGACGACGAATTCCTTTTCTACTCGCATTATCGTCGATAATGGCGATTCGGGCAATCGTCTAAGCGGCAGTTGGACGCGGGCAACGGGACGCGGATATGCGGGGGATGTGCAGACATCCGCCAAAGGGAACGGCTCCCGGCAGTCGAACTGGACGTTCACCGGCCTGCCGAGCGGGCAGTACAACGTGTGGGTGACGTACACCGCGAGCAGCAGCAATGCGAGCAACGCCCCATTCTCATTCTATACAGGTGGCAGCGCGGTTCCCGGCGTTTCCGTCAATCAGAGGCAAGCTCCGACCGCCACTGCCGACGGCGCGAAGTGGCGTTTCCTGACGACGATCACGGTCAGCAACGGTTGGGCCCAGGTCAGGCTGACCAACAAGGCCAACGGCACGGTCGTTGCCGATGCGGTTCGCCTCGTGCAGATTTCCGCTGCAGCACCGGTTGCCGCCGCACCGCTGGTCGTGCAGGGAACAGCGCCAAACTGGGCCGCCCTGACGGCATTGGCAAGCAGCGGCAAACATGCAGAGCATAGCGAGCCCGACGCCTTGCCACTTCCGACTGCCGAGCCGACGCCCGCCGTCCAGCGCAGCGCCGTCCACGAGCAGGTTTGGAGCCAGCCGGGTGATGTGGCCGCCGAGCTTTCGGTGCTCGCGCAAGCGACTGAGCTGCTGACCAGCCTACGATTGGCGCGAAACGGCCACTCCGAGGACGCTTGGTCAGGAATCGGCGGCCTCGATGCACAGACCGACTGGCTGTCGCTGGCGGGAACCTAAGAGGTCCCTCGCTGACGCCTCGGGTTGGTATCGAAGCGTCTAGGAAGTGACGGCTTGCTGACTGCGTAGCACCCGCTGCACGGCGACCATGCCGACGGCCGCACCGAGCGTACCCAAGAGCGCGTCGGTCAGATCAGGGACATGCGGCAGCATCCACGCCTGGGCCGTTTCGATCGACGCCCCCCAGGCGAACGCCACCAGGCAGCCGAGGCCAATCGCCAGCGAACCGCGAGCCGCTTGCGGCCAGCGGGCTTGAACGCTCAGCAAGAACAGCCCTCCCAGCGGCACGAAGAGCAGCACTTTGCGGAGCATCTGCGACACCGCATTGAGTTCCGTCCCCCAGTAGAGCGCCGCGAGTGGCGGCCGGGTAAAGAGCCCCATCAATCGCTCGCTTACCTGCGAAGCGGTTGCCCACGCCTCAAAGGGCAGGCACAACACGGCGGCCACGAGCAGTGCATAGGCAACCGTCCAGAGCGAAAGCGCCGCTGCATGCCCACGATTCGTGCCGCTTGGCTGCCGGCTGGCGTTGGCTCGCACTAGACGCTCGGCGATGCACCATCCCAGGAGTACCCCCAATCCTCCGGTTGCCAGATCGGTGACCGACGAATACCGGCTTGCCACAGCGACCTGTGCCAGTTCGATTGCCCCAACCACAAGCAACCCGGCGGCCAGTGAGCGCGAGAGCGGCCGTACCCGCTCCCACACCGGCCAGCGCCAAATGGCTGCGAGCAGCCCCAGCGGAATGAACAGCAGCATGTCCCCGGCCAGTTCCATCCACGCCGCAGACTTACCCGCAAGGTCGGCAAAGGGAATGAGGTTGATCCGCCCGTCCTGATACTTGTCGTAGATCTCCGCCGGTCGCAGCGTCAAATCGAGTGGCATGAGCATGTACACAACGACGAGCGCGACATACGCCTCGAGCATATGCTCGATCCGCTCGCGAGGACGCGAGGCGTTCATGACCTTACCCAGCCACACGATCAAAAGCGGACCGAGCAAGAGCCATAGCATCCCACCCACTAGCGCGCCGAGCGTTTCGGCAACGACATCGTTTTGTGAGGACGTGCGATCGGCAACCCAGAGTTGCGCAAACTCAATCGTCATACTTAGGGCCGCGCACAGCACGACCACCAGCACAATGCCCACGCCGCGCCGCCAATCGCCCGGCCGCGCACCGAGGGCAAGCCCCGTCATCAGAAAACCGATCGGCAGAAAGAGCAGCACGTTCGTAGCGAAATCGCTCCTCGACGCCAGGCTCACCGGCTGCTGGAGAATATTCGCAAACTGGCCCACGGCTGTCGGCCAGTCCATCGGCGCGGGGCGGAAGGGGACGAGCGAGCCGTACACCGCCAGGAATACGAAGCCCAAAAGCAGCGCCAGGAAATATCGCCGCCAACCGAGCGGAATGGCCCGCACGACCGGCTCGTCGCGCTGCTGGCGCGAGGCGAAGCGGCGGCGCACTTCCAACTGCCAGCGATCGACCAGACTCGTGAATAAGCTCGCCGCAATGATAAATCCCAGGGGAATCCAGGCTGGGACGCTGCGCGATCGAGGGTCCGACGGCGATTGACCTGGCAGACCCGTGTGGGCACTTGCCGGCTGCACTGCTCTTGTTGGCTGCACCGCGATCGGCGAAGCGGCCACTTGAGTGTCCCGATTTCGATTGGCAGGTGTTGTTTGGCGAGTTTCGCTCGTCAGGATCTGGATAGGGTTGGTATAGAACAGCAGATCGGGACCATCGACGACGATCCGTCGGCCTCGCGCGCGCAAGGCAATCCCTTCTTCGGGGACCAGAACCGAAACACGCATCGCACTCCGAATGGTGGGAGTGCGCGTGGCAACCACTTTCGATTCGTTGCCACTTGCCGCGATCAATTCCACTTCGTCGATTCGATTAGGCTCCCCTTCCCAATCGACCAGCGGCGTTTGCAGGTGCAGAGTGACAATTAGCTCGGTGCCCGGCTCAGCGATGATCGCCTCGCCTGCAATTGCTTCGCGTTCCAGGCCGGCGGCATACACTCGCAACTGCACCTCGCGGGCGATCTGTCCATGCACGCCAAAAAACGACCCGGCACGCAGTGCGGCTAGCGCGCCGCCCGCGGACTTGTCTGGTGCATAGAGCCACGTTTCCGAAAACTCCCCTGGCCAAAAATCATCGGCCGCCTTGGGATCTCCTTGATGGAAGTCCGACGTGGCCACCGCTCCCCAGATCGGCTTTCCTTGTGCAAGGAGAGTGTCCCAAGCGCCTCCAACCTCTGCCGCCGCGGGGTCCCACCGATCCACAGTCTTGAGTGTGCCAAGGTAATCACCGACTTGCTTGGAGTCTTGATGACCGGGGCCTCCTTCAAAACCGACAATCACTCCGCTTGCCGCTTGCAAATTGGCAAGTTCCTCGGCGAACGACTCTGTCGCCTCTCGCTTGCGCGACGGATGGTTGTAGATCACGACCGGCAAATCATGGTCCGATGACGACTGGTTCGCCAGCCAGGCAAGCGCCATGGTTGCCAGTTCCGGATCGCGCCCCTCCCGTTTCCAGTCGTCGAACAGGACTTGAAACTCTCGCAGAATCCGGCGCTCGGGCAATTTCGACGGAAGGAGCACCGTCGCATGCTCACGACCTTCCCACGGAGGCACATTCCACTCCAGGCCGGCGAGCAAAATCAGGTCGGGATGATCGAGGCGTGCCTGCTCCAGGGCGGCAAAGTACTCGTCACTCGTGGCCGCCAATTCCGCATCGGCATGTTCGGTGATGGCGAGCACCTGGCAGCCGTTCTTGGCAGCACGCGCAACGACCTCAGCCAGTTCGACGCCGCCGTCAGAGAACTTTGTGTGGACGTGCGTATCTGCCTTCAGCCAAACCCCCTTCTCCGCCCAAGGGATCGTGCGAACGAAGCGCGCGTCCGGTGACGGTGGTCGCGAACCGCACGACGCTAAGCCGGCAATCAAGAAAACCGGCAGAAGAATCAAGAGTCGGCCATGCGCCATTCGACAAGCAGAACTCATGGACGCGCGAAATCAGCCGGATGGGTGGTTGGCGAAGCACCATGCCGCGGCAGAGTGCCAAGCGGGCGGCAGAATTATGATTCGTCCCGGCGTGCGGGTCAACGGATCAAACGAAACACCATGCCGGCTCGTCGCGCTGCCTCGCCGTCGGCATCGGCGCGGTCACCCACGACGAGACAGCGTGTCGGTTCGACCTGCAACCGCTGAGCCGCGAGCAAGTATCCGGCCGGATCGGGCTTCAGTGCGGGCGGGCCGCCTGCTTCACCGGATGCAACCACGACATCAAAGAGCGACGCGATTTGCATTCCCGCGAGCTTGATCGTCGCGGGATAGTCGCTCACCACGGCCGTTCGTCCGCCACCTGCACGAAACTCGGCGATTTCCCGAAGCAGTCCGCGGCGCCGAAACAGACGCAGCCATTTGGCCGGACGACGTTCCATCCAGTAACGCACGGTAGCCGCTAACGATTCTGAGCTACATCCCAAGGATGCCGCACTCCGCGCAAGCTGCTGCTCGTATGGCGACGCTTCTCCATCGACGCGAATCGCTTCGTGCCGCATCCGCTCCTGCTCGCGTCGGAAGCAGGCAATCGCCCGAAGTCGATGTGGGCCCGTGAGCAGCAGCTCACACGCCATCAACCAGCGCACCGGCGCTTGCCAATAGAGCGTCCCATCGAGATCGACGAGCCAAGCGTCGCGGCTGTTGGATTCGCTCATGCCCGATGCCACGGAGAAGATCGAGACGTCTTGCTCCGTGTTGTTGGGACAAATAGTGTTCCTAGGGGTACACAGTGGTTACAGTAGCCAACTAGTCCAGCCGCTTCACCTTGATGTTGCGGTACAGCACCGTGCTGCCGGGGTCGTGAGCCTGCAGGGCGAAGGTTCCCTCGCCCATGCGGCGGCCCGGCTCGATCGACTTGTCCTTGGCGAGGGCCTCGGGGTCTTCCTTGTAGTCGGCAGTCACCTTGTCGTTGATCTTCACGATCGTGTGGTTCCCCTCGACGATGATTTCGTACTTGAACCACTCGTTGTCCTTGGCCGGGGCTTCGAGCACGCGGGCGACCTTGTAAACGCCGCCGGTCTTCTGCGGGTCGGGCTTGAACGTGTTATTCACCTGGCATTCGTGTCCCTGGGCCGGCCAGCCTTCTTCCTGATACTTCGTGTGGAAGTAGATGCCGCCGTTGCTGTTGGGCTTCGTCTGCACCTCGGCAACGAGGTGGAAGTTCTTGAACGGCTTGTCAGCGCCGACATAGAAGAGGTGGGCCCGCTCGCCGTTGGCGACGATCGCCCCGTCCTTGAGCTGGATCGCGTCCTGATGCTCGGACGACTTCTTCCAGCCGTCGAGCGACTTGCCGTCGAAGATGGTGACGAAGCCGTCGGCGTCATTTTCGGCGGCAAGGGGAAAGGTTGCAGCGGCAGCTACGAGGGCCAATGCCGAGGTCAGAACGAGTGTGCGAGTCATGCGTATCAACTCCGGAGAGGGCTACAGGTCAATTTCGCCAGTGTGATCGGAAGGAGGAGGGATGTAAACGAGGGGAAGCGTTAGCCTGCAAATCGCATAGTTCGGCGCTCGTAACCCGGAGGCGTGCGTTCCTTGGTCAGGTTCAACCGGCGCTCGACTTCGCGCTCGATGAGAAGTGCTTGTTGCTCGTTTTCAATCCCGGACACGAGCTCCTCCTGAGAATCGTCGCGATACCAAACCATGACGTCGTAAGCGTGAGAATTGAAGTCCTTTCGCGACAACTTGGTCTCAACGCAGAATAACTGCAGGATGCCGGCGGTTGGCAGCCGCTTGTTTCCCAGCCAGGGTAGCGGGCCGTGACGCACAGAAATCTCTGACATGGAGACGCGAATCAGGGTTCGATTGACGAGTCGGCAAAGCCGGCCGTAACCGAAACACGTCGCCAAAGCCGCATGCAGGAAAAGAACTGGAAGAGCGAGGAGTCCTTTCGCATGACCCTGCAAGATCATTCCGACAATCAACGTCCAAACGATCAAACTCCAAAATGCCAGACCCGCGAACTGAACCGCGGCATAGCGAGTCCGCCATGATCGGACAATCGTCAGCTCTGGACCGAAGCGATCGATCCAAATGCCGGGCACGTCGAGAGCAATCTTGTCCTTTGCTGCGACCATATAGCGCCAGATCCAATCGCAAAACTGCCTTTGGCAATGCCATAAATTATAGACATGCGTAGCGGTCAATATCATCGCGAAAAAGCCGACGCACGATATGCTATTCCTGTATGCCCACGCAGGTTGAATCCACGTATCGCTCGCTCATCCGACACTTGCAGGAGCAGGCCCTCGTCGCTTCGTGTCAGGAACTGCTCGGCTGGGACGAGCTGACGCAGATGCCCGACGGGGCGAGCGAGTATCGCGGCGAACAACTGGCATGGCTGGCCGGCAGGCATCATGCGCTGGCAACCGATCCGCGATTGGGGGAGTGGCTGGCTCTGCTCGAACAGTCGAACCTGGTTGCTGATCCTGCGTCCGACGCGGCAGTGAACGTTCGCGAGGCGCGGCGGCAGTACGATCGGCTGACGAAAGTGCCGCGGCGACTCGTCGAGGAACTCGCGGCTCTCGTTACTGCCGGCCAGCAGCATTGGAAAGTCGCGCGCGAGTGCAACGACTTCGGTTACTTCCGGCCGTGGTTAGAGCGGATCGTGCTACTGAAGCGCGAAGAAGCGCTCTGCCTGGGAGCGACCGAAGTTCCTTACGACGCCCTGCTTGCTGAGTACGAGCCGGGGTTCACGTCGGCAGAGCTCAATCGGCTGTTTGCCGACGTGGGCCGCGAATTGACCACGCTCCTGGCCGAAGTGCTGGCGCAGCAGGATCGCTGTCGCACGAAGGCGCGGCCGGAAATCTTGCGCCAGGTTTTCGACGTCCCTCGTCAGCGGCAGTTCTGCCAGGAGTTGGCGACTGCTGTCGGCTTCGATATGAGCCGCGGGACGATCGATCTGGCCGTGCATCCCTTCACGAGCCTGCTCGGTCCGGCGGATGTCCGGATTGCCCTCCGATTCGATTCGCTCGACTTGCGCGAAGGGATCTTTGGCACGCTGCACGAACTGGGGCACGCTTTATACGACCAGGGACTTCCACACGAGCATCACGGCCAGCCCGTCGGCGAAGCGGCATCGCTCAGCATCCACGAGTCGCAGGGGCGGCTTTGGGAAAACGCCGTCGGCCGGAGCCGGGGGTTCTGGCGATGCTTTTTGCCCCGGCTGGCGGAGTTGTTTCCGCAGCAGCTCGCAGGGATGACCGCGGACGACCTGTGGCGAGCGGTCAACTTTGTCGAGCCGAACGTGAATCGCGTACGGGCGGACGAAATCACCTACAACCTGCACATCCTCGTTCGCTACGAGCTGGAGCGGGTGCTGCTCACGGGCGACTTGCCGGTAGCCGACCTGCCTGCGGCATGGAACGAGGGGTACGAGCAAAAGCTGGGACTTCGTCCGCCGTCGGACCGGGAGGGATGCCTGCAAGATGGACATTGGGCCGCCGGCATGTTCGGCTACTTCCCGACTTATACGCTCGGCAATCTTGCAGCGGCACAGCTCATCGCACACGCGAACCTGCATGTCGGTCCGCTCGACGAACAATTTGCGGGGGGCAACTTCGCCGCCCTACGCGAGTGGTTGGCACGGAGTGTCTATCGGCACGGCAAGCGATTCTCAACCACCGACCTCGTCAAGCAAGCGACGGGGCAACCGCTCGACCATCTGCCGCTGGTTGCGCGGTTGCGAACTATACACCGCGAAGGAGGGTCCAACTGAGCCGTACCGCTACTAACGACCCGCCTTTGCAGCAGACCGGATCTTCGACAGATCGAGCGGCGACTTATCACCACTGGCTCGGCGGTTTTCAAAGAAGTCGATCCACGCTTCGGCCAGTTCGAGCGACATCGGACCGACGATTTCTTCCTCGGCGCCGTGCAGCATCACGCACCGGTCATCGCCGGCTTTAGCAGAATTCACCAGTTCGACGCGCCAATAAGCAACGCTCATACTTAGTATTGTTGCACTTTCCTTAAAAAAATCCATGCATCTTCCGGCGACCGCTTAAACAACCACCTAGAGGGGTGGTTTGCTGGCGTGGTTTTGGACAGCAGCCCGATTCGTGTCGCGACCACGATGTCGCTTGGCCTCGTGTTACACTGGTCCGCCAATCGCTCCTCCTCTCTCAGCCTTTGCCGGAGCTCCTCGCATGACTCGCACGCTTGTCGCTGGCCTCGCCCTCCTTTTCGTCGTTCCCGTCACGCACGCTCAAGAGAAACCGGCGACGGAGCCCGACAAGCTCGTGCTTCCCGATTTTCCAAAGGTGAATGTCGCCCCGTGGTACGAGGTCGATCGCAGTTGGCCGCAGAAGCCCGAGCAATATGCCTGGGCCGCGATGCCGGGAATCGCGGTGGACAAGCAAGACAATGTCTGGACGTTCACGCGAGCCAAGCCGCCGGTGCAGGTCTATTCGCGAGAAGGAAAGCTCGTGCGGGCCTGGGGAGACGACACGATCGGCAGTGCCCACCACATCAAACTCGACGGCGACGGCAATGTTTGGATTGCCGACATTGGCCTGCACGTGGTGCGGAAACTGTCCCCCGGCGGCGAGATTTTGCTTACGCTCGGCACGCCCGGCAAGCGGGGCAATGACGAATCGCACCTCCACGCTCCGACCGATATGGCCATCGCCAAAAGCGGCGACATTTTCGTCTCCGACGGCTACGGCAACAATCGCGTCGTCCATTTCGACGCGAAGGGGAAGTTCGTCAAAGCCTGGGGGCAAATGGGAACCGGCCCGAGCGACTTCAGCCTGCCGCATGCGATCGCGATCGACAGCCAAGGGCGGCTCTACATTGCCGATCGGAACAACGTCCGCGTGCAGGTCTATGACCAGGCCGGCAAGCTGCTCGATAGCTGGGCCAACGTGATTGTGCCCTGGGGACTGTGGATAACCGACAAGGACGAGGTCTGGGTTTGCGGCAGCACTCCGATGCCTTGGCGCGAAGATCCCAAGTATCCCGGCGCTCCGCTCAGTTGCCCGCCGAAGGACCAGGTTGTGATGAAGTTCAACACAGCCGGCCGCGCTCTCGAACTTTGGACCATTCCCAAAGGGGAAGACGGAAAAGAGCAGCCGGGCGACGTGAATTGGATTCACTGCCTGGCGGTCGATTCGCACGGCGATTTGTACGTCGGCGACATTATCGGCAAGCGGGCCCAGAAGTTCGTGCGGCAGAAGTAGCAGGCACACTCCGTGTGTCGTTGAAACAATGGAGATGTAGGAGATTTCCTCATGCTCGATATTCGCTTGCTGCTCATTCTGGGAATTGCAATAGCGTTCATCGGCAACGCTTCTGCCCAGCCCCCCGATCTGATCCTGCATCACGGCAAGATCGTCACGGTCGATAAAGACTTTTCGCTGGCCGAGGCGATTGCCATTCGAGGCGAGCGGATTGTCGCCGTCGGCAAGAACGACGATGTGCTCGCGACAAAGGGAGATGCGACGAAGCTCGTCGATCTGGCGGGCAAAATGGTGCTGCCGGGGCTGATCGACAGCCACGTCCACCCCTCGAGCGCCGCCATGCACGAGTTCGATCATCCGGTCCCCGACATGGAAACGATCGCCGACGTGCTCGCCTACATCAAGTCCCGGGCGGCGGCCCTGCCCGAAGGGGACTGGATCGTCGTCCGGCAGATTTTCATCACGCGGCTCAAGGAGCAGCGCTATCCGACGCGGGCCGAACTCGATGCGGCCGCTCCAAAGCATCCCGTGAGTTTCGCTACCGGCCCAGACGCGATGCTCAATACGCTGGCTCTCAAAGAAAGCGGCATCGACAAGGACTTTCAAGTCACGGGAGCGGGTTACATCGAGAAAGATCCCAAGACCGGCGAGCCGACGGGCCTCTTGCGCAGCTGCACGCGGTATGTGAAGAGCAAATCTTCGGGCAAGTCGGCGACCAGTGCCGAGCAGCTCGATCGACTGGAAGCCCTGTTTCGCGATTACAACTCGGTCGGTCTGACGACCGTCTCGGATCGCAACAGCTCGCCGGGATCGCTCGAACATTTTGCCAAGCTGAAGGCCGACGGACGGCTGAGCGTGCGGATGATGGCGTCGCATGCGGTCGAAGCGGCCAGCAAGCTCGAAACGGTGCAGGAAGAGATCCGCAAGGTCGCGGCCCATCCGCTGCGGAAGGAAGATCATCAGCTCCGTATCATCGGCATCAAGTGCTTTCTCGACGGCGGCATGCTCACCGGCAGCGCCTACATGCGCGAGCCGTGGGGGGTGAGCGAGATTTACCTCATCAGCGACCCTGAATATCGCGGCGTCCTGATGATCGACCAGGAAAAACTGAACGCCATTGTCAAAACGACGGTCGATGCGGACCTGCAATTCACGGCTCACAGTGTCGGCGATGGCGCGGTCCATACACTGCTCAATGCGTATGCCGAAACAAACAAAACGACCCCCGTTCGCCCGACCCGCCCCTGCATTACTCACTGCAACTTCATGAGCCGCGAAGCGGTCGAGCAAATGGCATCACTCGGCGTGGTGGCCGACATCCAGCCGGCTTGGCTCTATCTTGACGCTCGCACGCTCACCGCCCAGTTCGGCGACCGCCGCCTGCGCTATTTCCAGCCGCTCAAAACGATCTTCGAGCACAGGGCGATTGCCGGCGGCGGCAGCGACCACATGCAGAAGGTTGGCTCCCTCCGGAGCATCAACCCCTACAACCCGTTCCTCGGCATGTGGGTCACGCTCACCCGCCAGGCCAAATGGTTCGAGGGGCAACTGCACCCCGAAGAAGCCCTAACCCGCGAGCAAGCGATCCGCTTTTACACGACGAACAACGCCTACTTGCTGTTCCTGGAGGACCAAGTCGGCTCTCTCGAACCGGGCAAGCTGGCCGACCTGATCGTCCTCGACCGCGACCTGCTGGCGTGCAAGCTCGATGAGATCAAAGAGACCAAGGTGCTCTCGACTTATCTGAGCGGCAATCAGGTGTTTCCGACATCAAAGCCCTGACGGTCAAAGCCCTGACCAGTGGTCAGTGTGCGCCTGCGAAGAGGCCGCCACTGTTTGTTGCGCCGCCTCAGGCGCCAATCGCATGGTAGAATTGAGCAGCGGAATACATCGTCAGACGCTATTTCCCATGTCCACCGTCTCACTCGCCGAAGCTCAAGCTCACCTGGGGGAACTGATTTCGAGTTTGCCCCCCGGGGAGGAATTGCTGATTGCCCAAGCGGGGCAGCCACTGGCGAAACTCGTGCGGGCCGAGCGTACGAGTTGGCGGTGCCGCGCCGGCAGCGCTGCCGACAAGATCCTTTGGATCGCTCCCAACTTTGACGAGCCGCTTGAGGAGTTTCAGGAGTACATGGAGTGACGCTCCTCCTCGATACGCACACGTTGCTCTGGTTCCTGAAGAACGATCCGCAGCTCAGCGTGTCTGCCAAGACGGCCCTTGAAAATCCCGCGAATCGCAAGGTGGTCAGCATCGTTTCCTGCTGGGAAATTGCCATCAAGGCGGGCCTCGGCAAGCTGAAACTGAGGAGCCTGCGGCCGTCCTCTTGTCACGGGAGATTCCGGCCAACTCCTTCGACTTGTTGCCGATTGGCTTGGCCCACGCAACTGCCGTCGAAGCCTTGCCAGTGCACCACAAAGACCCCTTCGATCGGCTCCTTGTTGCACAGGCAGTGGCCGAGTCGGTCACGTTGGTCAGCAGCGATGTGAAGTTCGACGCTTACGGCATCAAGCGCCTTTGGTAGGTCCGACGTTTGGCCGTACTTCGCTGTGGCTCGGTCAGGATGCGCTGCCGGAGCGGCCGCCACTCGCAATCACCTCGACCGCTGGTCGGGGCTTTGTTAATTACACGCCACCCACAGCCACCGATCGTTACGAATCGTTCCAGCCGCTGCATCGTCGTATTCTCTGGTCGTACTTCACAAGTCTGTCCTGTCCGGGGAGAAGTGCCATGCCTGCAAAACTGCGTTTGGTGTGCGTACTGGTTGCGATGGGGATCGCTGGGGAGCGGGAAGTGCTTGCCGCGCCCCCCGACGCTGCCGCGCTGGCGGAGCGAGCCCAGCACCTGACAGGCCTGATCGCCTCGCTGGAGCAGGAACTGGCGCATGTCCGCGGACAACTGGCGAGGCTTCCTGGCCGCAAGGGCATTACGCCCCAGGAAGCGGTCGAGCAGTTCAAACGCATACCCGATGTCCCCGTCACCGTCGAATTCGGCGTCGAGCCCGTCGGCTTTCCCGACGCTCCAGCCCGCCAGGGAGACGACCCAGAGCCCGCCATCTCGGCCACGTGGGACAATCGGCTTGTGGGAGGCGGCACCCTCACCGCGATCATCCCGCCAGCCGTCTATCGGAAGCTGAAGCTCCCAGCGACTGACGGCAGCACGACGCCGCTCGCGCCCGGACAAGAGCGGAAACAGGTCGTGAAGCATATAGAAACGCATGGGATTCGGGTGACGGGAAAACTCCAACCGGGCGGATTCAGCAACGAGGACTTCGTCATCTTGGTAGCCGAGCCGGAGGAAGTGGTGCTCTACATCAAGGGCTCCGGGCAGTAGTGGTGTGATGAAGGTGGCAGCCGTCCCGATCAAAGCCCTGACCAGTGGTCAGGGTGCGCTTGCGGTGAGGCCGCCATTGCCAATCACCCCGACCGTGGGTCGGAGCTTTGCCTGCTTCCGTGCCTTTCGTTGCTTTCGCTCCCGACGAAGCGCTTCCGTCTCCACTTCGACCTGGCGACGCCACTCGGCTTGCTGTCGCTTTTTGCGCCGCTCTTCCGCCGCCAGTGAACTCTCCTCGCTCCGCACGAGCGAGTCCTCGAACTCGGTGTGCTGCCGCTCGCGGGATTCGTCGGGCGTTTCTTCGCGCTCGCGAATCTGCTTCTGCAAATAATTCACCACCCACGTCGCGGCCCGCCACGAACGCTTGCTCTCTCGCAGAATCACGAGCAGCGGCTCGATCTGCGCCTGGAATCGGG
>CAYLLN010000113.1:0-18641 GCA_964384375.1 uncultured Pirellulaceae bacterium | reverse complement strand
TCGATCAGCTTCCCGCCAAGATCGAGCGCCTTGCCGAGCACCTCACCCGGATCGCCGACCATCCGCACGTCGGCGACGTCCGCCAGTGCGGCCTCATTTCCGGTATCGAACTCGTCCGCGATCCCGCCACGAAAGAGCCGTATCCGTGGGCCGAACGCCGCGGCCAGCGAGTCTGCGATCACGCCATGACCGAAGGGGTCTGGCTCCGGCCACTCGGGAACGTCGTCGTCATCTTTCCGCCATTGGCCATTTCGCTGACTGAACTCGATCGAACCTGTCACGCGGTCGAGCGTGGAATTGCCAAGGCGACGGTGGAATAAACAATTCTCGCCGCCGATTCGATCCGCCAGTTGCGTTTTGCGACCAGTCGCGCTATGCTTCAGACCGAAACAGACACTACGTCTTAAATCGGTGCGATATGAAAGCGAATTGTTGCCGGGCTCTTTTGACGCTGGGAGTGTTCGTGTTCTCCTTTCCAGCGCAAATTGGGAACGCGTTGGCCCAGGAGGATACGATTCCTGAGGGGACGCCAACTGCCGAGCAGCGGTCAAAGCACCTGGCGAACATGAAGGCTCTGGCTCAGAGCTTTCGGATTCTTACCGAATCGGGCCGGGAGGACTCTGCCGCGAAACTTGCCGACGAGCCGCTCCTCCGCTATGCCGACAATACCCGCTACAACAACGAGGCGACGCTTTGGATCTGGTCGAGCGGTGGACGACCGGCAGCGATTGCAGCCATCGAGCTATATCCCCGGCATCCCAAGGGGCCGCAGTGGCTCTACGAAATCGCGTCGCTCTCGCCTGAGCGAATCGCGGTCGAGCGGAAAGAGATACTGAATTGGACCGCCAAGGAGCCGGGGCTGAAACTAACTCCGCTCGACGACGCCGATCCGCCTGCCGACAAGCCGGTGCGGCGACTGGGGCAGATGAAGACCTTGCTCCGACGCTTTACAGCGCACGAGACGACAGCTACGGAGGGCCGAATCGAGCTGCGTGCGCTGACGAATCCATTGCATCGCTACAGCGACCCGACGAATGGGGTGACCGATGGGGCAATCTTCGCTTTCGCTAACGGCACAAACCCGGAGATCCTGCTGGTCCTCGAAGCGAGCGGCCCGAAGGTCGGGCACGCAACATGGCAATATGCCTTGGCTCAAATGACGGGCGGAGTCGTCTCAGTGCAACTCGGCGAGAAGGAAGTCTGGACGCGCGGCGAAGCGGACCCACCGGCAGTGCGGGAGAGTTATGTGAATGGGTGGCTCAGCCAAGACGAGGCTCGGAAGTCAGTGTCGCCCTAAGCTCAGTGGGCTGACCCACCGCTCACCGACTCGAGGCGGCACACGGAGTGTGCCTGCTACTTACTCCGCGCTCGATCGCGAACCATCCGGCGAGCCGCCGATGGGGTGACCGGCCGGAAGCGGGCGACCGGCTGTGAGGAAGCCCTGCTTGAAGAGTTCGGCCTTTAGCTCGCGAAACTGATCGAAGCTGTCGGGATAGACCCAGATGGTGACGGTTGATTGCTGGGGGCGCTGGCCGGCGAGTTGGCTGCGGAACTGGCTGCCGGTTTTCAGAGCGTCGGCCAGCGGTACGCCGAGGTTGGCCTCGGCATCGACGAAGTAGATTTTTTCAAGTTCGATCTTCGACTGCGTCGCGACACCGATCCGCGTCTGCACTTCCGTTTCGGCCCGCTGCAGGACGTAGCGTGCTCCAAATCCGGCAATGACGGGGAGCGACATTTCGGCCCGCGGCGCGTCGCGCAGCTTGTGAATGTGATTCGGGGCGTCGGCTTTGAGGGCGGCAATCATCTCGTCCCACGGCACGTAGGTGAGCCTGCCGCCCAGAAGCCGGAAGTGAACTTCCGTGCCAAAGACGGTCTTGGCCATCGGCGTTGGCAGGTGCTGCAGGACGGCAGGCGTCGGCCGCGAAAGAGCCGTTTGATCCTGCGAGAGGCGGGCCAACTCGCCGCGGGCAGCGACCAATTCCGCTTGTGCGTCGTACTTCGCCTGTTCCGCCGCACCCAGTTTGTCTCGATGCTCTGCCAGCCGCTGCTCGGCAACGGTCACGAGCAACTGTACCTCGTCGCGCTCCCGCTGACGCAGCGCCGCTTCAAAATTCTGCCGGCGAATTTTCTGCTCGAGTTCACCAATGCTCTGCTCCACCGAAGTCGCGGCGGCCTCGGCTGCAGTCAGTTCCTTATTAGACAGGTCGGGCGACGCGACCGATGCAGCGGCGGCTTGCTTTTCGGTTTCGCGGGCGATGACCCCCCGTTTCGTCTGCGCGCCGACCACCATGACGACGATGATGACCATGCCGACAAGATTGGCGACCACGTCCAGAAACGAGTCCTGGCCGGGCGCTTCGACTTCGTCTTTGCGAGTCCGTTTCATGGTTCTTTGCGACGCAGCTCAAAGCCGCTGCTGTCGAGGGCCTTCTGCAAGTCGGCAAAATGATGTTCCGCGTCGGGGGCGACGGCGATGCCGAGCACCGGCTTCCAGTAGCCTCCCTCGACGGCAAGGCCCCACGATTTCATTTCTTTCTGCACACCGGTCACAAAGGCATCGATGTCGCTGTCTCGCAGTCGATCGGGCACGCGGAGTTGCTGCTGCGGACGATCGTCGCCGGCTTCGGGAATGATGACGAGCCGATCGAGCAGCACGGCGATGTGGATTGGGCGTGTGATGCCCGTGCTGCGGGCGTTTGCACCGGGCAGGCCCCAATTCGAGCCGCGACCGGCGCCGGACTTGACCTGGCTCGGTCCACGTTTGGCGGCGCTGCCACCAGAGGAAGTAGAGGGAGCGCCGGTTGCGCCGTACGTGGCGCTGCCGCCGCTCTGCCCACCCGCGGAACCGGCGGGAATCCCGCCGATCTGTGATGCGCCGGGAGGACCGGCTGGGCTGCCTGAGGATGCGCCTGAACCAGCGGGTGCGCCAGATTGGCCTGCTGCACCATACGGTCCAGGTTGTCCGCCGCTGGCGGTTGTGGGATAGCTCGGCTGTCCGCCCCCAGCCGTATTGCCGTGGTCGGCTGCGCCGCCCACAGCCACCCCATTGCCGGCAGTTCCACCAGGCGTGTAGCGGTCGGCTGCGCCTGCTCCGCTGCCACCTCCTTCGCCCGTCGGCGAACCAAGTGATGGTCCACCAGCCGTGGCATCGCCAAACCCGCCAAATCCACCGCGACCATTGCCGACGCCTCGACCGGGACCACCACCGACCACGCTTGTTGTGCCGGCAATGTTGGGCAACTCCGCCGGATCAAACGACCGGAGAGGCTCTTCGCTGCCGAACTTGCGTGGCATTGCGGCGAGCATGGCCGCCTGCCGCTGCCGGGCCTGTTGCACATTGCTTTGCAGCCGCGATGCCAGCGCTGGATCGGGACCGCCGAAGTCGATCTTCTTGTCGTCCGAGATCAGCTCGTAACCGAATTCGTCGTCCCATGCCTTGAGTGCCGAGCGAGCCGCTCCATACGACACCACGCCACTGGGCCGCACGACGAGCAGCGGATAGGCATCGCCTCCTTTGCCCCCCTCGGCTTGTTGCAGGTATTCGCGAACCGTCCGCAGGGCCGCATCGAGTGGATTTCCCGGCCCCATCGGCCCATTGAAATCGTCGGGGCGGAAGACCAAGCCCTCCGGTTGCAGCACGATGCCGCGATCGGTGCATTCCAAGTAGATCGGTCGCCGGCGAGTCCCCTGCGGCCCGTCGTACGGAATGAGGGCGTACCAACCTTCTTTTTCCTTGTGCTTGCGGCGGGCCTCGTTGAGTTCCGCTTGCTTGCGGGCGATTTCCTCGCGAAGACGATCGATTTCCTTGCGGCTGTCGGCCAGTTGGCTATCGTCCGGCTCCTTCCCTTCGTCAATCGCCCGCGCCTGCGCCATCAGTTCCTTGGCCCGATCCTGTAGCTCGCGGAGGTGCCCTTCCAAATGGGTCAGCTTGGCACGCGAATCGGCCAGTTCCGCCGCTTTCTCCGTCCGTTGCTGTTCGAGCATCTCGCGCCGCCAGGCCGCGTCTTCGATCTGCTCGCGGATCTTCGGATCTTCCAAGGCCGGCGCAGCCGCCGCCTGCTGCTGGCTGGCGACGATCGTCTTGGCTTGCACCTGGGCCTGATGCGTGAACAGCACGAGCAACACGATCAGCACGCCCAGCGTGCAGATCAGCACAGCCAGGAAAGGGAACAGCGCGACGCTGATCGATTGGCGGCGGACGTTCCGCTTCATGCCGCTCGGCCTTTCGGAAGCGAAGATTTCAGCTCGATCCGCTGACCCTCCGGCGTGTGACCGAGGCGGCTGTTGAGCAAGTGAATCGCGGCGGCCAGGCTCATCACGGTGTCTTCAAAGTTCTTTGCCCCGGCGAGCGCGTCGAGATTGTCGTTCAGCGCTCGTTCGAGCTGGACGACATCGCCCGCTGCGCGAATCGCCTGCGTCATCAGCTCGCCCTGCTTCACCATTTCAACTTGCTGCGCGTGCAAGAGGCGCGCGTTATGCGAGAGGGCCGTTTGCCACTGCTCCCAACGCTGGGTGAGCTGCTCCGCGGAAGCTTGCTCGCTCTTGGCCAGGTGCGCGGCGTGCTGCGCAAGCGATTGGCTCAGTGCTGTTCCGAGCGCGTGCTGCATCTGTTCGGTCGATTGCCGGCTGATCCGTTGCCACTCGTCGTGGGCGGAACCCAGTGCTCGCTGCCACAATTCGACCTGCTTCTGCACGAGTTGTTCGGTCGCTTTCACGACGGCTAGGCCCATTCGTTGAACGGCGGCAATTTGTGGATCGGAAACGCTGCCGATCGCCTCAAACCGGCCGGCGAGTTCGGTCGTGATGCGGTTGTCCACCGTGGAGAGCACCTGCGATTCCCAGCGATCGAGGGCGAACTGGATAAACATGAGAACCATGGCGAACGACAGGGCAATTGCCGTCGTATCGAACGCGACGTACAAGCCGGCGGTGAGCGCGTCGACCGCTTTGTCGGGGGACGTGGCGAGCGTTTCACCGTCGAGCTGGCTCATCGCGTCGGTAATGCCGACGACCGTTCCTAAAAAGCCAAGCATCGGAATCGCCCAAACGATGATCCGGACGAGACCGTAACTGTCGTGGGCGCGGGTGGCGTCGAGGTCCGAAAGATTTTGCAGATCGGCTTCAAGCGTATCGGCCGAGCCCTTGCGCTCGACCGTTTCGAGCGCGTCGGCGAGGCGGCGGCCGAGGTAGCTGTTGCGAACGGATGCGTGCAAGCTCGACAGCGAGTCGAGCCATTCGCTCGCTTTAGTCACGGGTTGGCCGAGCGATTTGTCGGGTAAGAGCTCGCTGGTCAGCGTTCCTTGCTGCCCGAACAGGCTCCAGACCTTTTGGGCGAGCACGACCAGGCCCACAAAGAACAGAGCCGTCTCGACCATATTGATCGGATGGCCCGCAAAGTAACGGCTGGCGAGTGGGTGCTGCAGCGGCCCGCGCAAGGTCAGGTAATAAAATCCGCACGTCGCGGCCAGCCCCAGCAGGAAGGGCCAGGCCAGACTCGCCACGAGCGAACCGCCCGATTGACGCTGATCCTTGCGTGACACAGGAGCATCCTTTCTCGCGGCATTCACCCGGTGGCCCTAGGAAGGCCGCAGGGTTTTGCTAACCGTTAAAATCGACCAACTTCACCCACGCGAATGAGCCATTTCGTCATTTGCCGCAGGCGCGAGCGCCAGCACTGCTAGCAAGCGCGACCTGCCGCGGGGATTCCCAGCGCGTGGATTACCGAAAGAAGTCGCCGCAGCCAAGAGCAGCTTGGACCAGAGCGCGGTTGCAGTGTGACATCTCAATGTCACGCGCCGCACAATCGGCAAAGATTGCCAAAGTCGATCGGCAGGATGGGCCGATGTTAAGGTTGTCGCCGCCAGCCAACCGCATCTCCAAAGCGATCACGCCGCGGCACATTCCCGGGGGGGACGATTGTCCGGGCCGACCTGCCAAGGTCGCCCGGACTTTCTCATTTCTTGGTGTCGCGAATCTCGATGAGGCGAGCGGGAGGCGTCAGCCTCCCGATGGCGCGGCGATTTGCAGGATGGTCGATCATTGGGAAGGTCGCCGAGGCGGCGGCCTGACCATCGCCTCGAGCACTTCACGCTCCGCTCTTGCGAGCCGCACAAGATACTTCTTCTGCATGGCAACCCTCCGTGGTTGCAACAGCATCGCGCAAACTCGCAACCCGAACGATCCCAAAAATCAACTGTGACGAAGCACTAACCCAGGGTCGCCGGTCCTCCGGCGCACCCTGGGTGAGCGTTTCAAAGCGTTCTATTTTCCAAACATCGCACTCCCCCGGTCCCCACGCGAGAGCAAAAACGCCAGCAGGTCTTTCACTTCGTCCTCATTGAGTGTGTCGAGCAGGCCGGCAGGCATCATCGAGACTTTCGAGGGTTGCATCGCTTCGACGTCTTGTCGCTTCACGCTCACCGTGCCCGCCGGGTTCAGCATGTCGGTGTTGACCATCAGGTTGTCGCCGTTGAGATTGACGATGCGGCCCGTGATCGTCTGGCCGTCGGCTGTGCGGATGATGACGGCAGCATACTGATCGCTGACCGTTTTGCTGGGATCGACGGTCGATTCGAGCAGGTCCTTGGCGCTGAAGCGCCCCGCCAGGCCGGTCAGGTCGGGGCCGTTCGAGCCCCCTTCGCCGGCAAAGCGGTGGCAGGCGAAGCAGTTCGCCGCACCGAAGAGCGTGCGTCCCCGGTCGTAGTCCCGCTTCGTTAGCCCCTTGTCCACCAGTCCCGTCAGCTCCTCGAGCGTCCACTTCTTCACGAACGGCCGAGGCGGAGCGATCGCCACCGCCTGCGTCTCGGGGGCGGCATCGATGATCGGCTGGAGAGCCGTCTTCTCCTCCGGCGTGAGCGTTGCGAGGGCGTCGTCCTTGATGTTCTTAAAGAATCCCTTGAGGCTGTTGCCACCTTTGTAGTTCGCTGCCTTCAGGAACCAGCCGAACTGAGTCTTGCGGAGTTCGGGGGTCCAGCCGGTTTTGAGCACACGGAGGGCCCGGGCATAATCGATCTGCTCCTCTTGCGTTGGAGCGGTAGTCATCAGAGCGATTGTCTTGGCTGCCGCGCTCGGCGCTTCGAGGAACACGAGCAGGTTGCACAGTTCGACATTCAGCTCGCGCCCCTTCGCGGGATAGAGCGTGTCGAACTTGGCGATCAGCTCCTCGCGGATCTTGTCGTCCGGCTTGCCCATGCGATTGAGCGCGACGGCATAGACGCGTAAGAGGTCCAGCCGCTGCGAATCGGTCAGCTTGCTCCAGTCGATCCGGCCCAGTGCCGCGAGCACTTCGGCTCTCAACTCTTCATTGACCGGCGGCGCGGACGGCGGGCGATGGAACGGGTCGTATTCGCTCACGCGGACGAGCGCCAGCAGTGCCTGCGTGGCGGCCACGGGGTCTTTCTCGGCCAGGGCCTTTCCCTTCCACAGATCAGGGTCCTGATGCTCGATGGCGACCCGGGCGGCAAAGCGGAGGTAGCGGTCGGGGCTGCTGAGGTGTGGCCAGGCGACTTCGATCGCTTTGACGTCCTTTTCGCCGTGCAGCGCTTCGAGCTTGCTCCGGAGGAGGCGAGCCTCGGCAGCCGCGTCGGCTGGAGCGGCGAGCGGCGTGCCGACGGCCGCAGTGGATTCCGAGCCGGTGTACGTCACGCGGTACAGGCCCGACTGCGTGTTGCGCCCGCCGATGGTGAAGTACATCGCGCCGTCGTCGGGGCTGATGACCAAGTCGGTCAGCGGGAGCGGCGTGCCGGCGACGAATTCCTCGAAAGTCGCCGTGTAAGCCGAGCCTTCGGGCGTCAGATGCACCGCGTACAGCTTGCCGTAGCTCCAGTCGCAGATGAAAAACGCATCCTGATACTTGGCGGGGAACTTTGCCCCGTAGCCGAACGTCACGCCGGTCGGCGAGCCGGGGCCGATATCGATGATGGCGGGGAGGCTGTCGGGATAGTACGCGGGCCATTTGCCGGCCCCGTTTCGCCAGCCGAACTCGCTGCCGCTGGCGGCGAGGCAGACGCGGGTCGGCCGGTACCAGGGCGTGTTGAAATCCCATTCCATGTCGGCGTCGTAGGTAAAGAGGTCGCCGAACCGGTTGAACGCGGCGTCGTATTGGTTGCGATAGCCGACGGAGAGCAGCTCCCAGTTTTTGCCGTCGGGATCGACCGCGTAGATCGCTCCGCCCGGGCCGAGCACGCCTCGCATGAAGCCGTTGCCGTCGGGCATCCGCGGCAGCAGGTGATCCTCGCCCCAGTGTGTCGGGACGCGGCTTTTGGTGAATTCGGTGAGGGCGGTTTGGTTACCGCAGACGACGCGGAGCGACTTGCCGTCGGGAGCAAGCAGGACGGCATGGGGGCCGTGCTCGCCGATCCGCTGACCGTCGAACTTGCGGAGGAGTTGCACGTCGTCGAGTTCGCCGTCGGCGTTGCTATCTCGGACGCGATACAGTCCGGCTTGCATCTTCGGACTGTTCACGACGACGTAGAGACTGTCAAACGCCCAAAGGAGCCCCTGGGCATAACCGATCTTTGCGGGAATCTTTTCGACGCGGGTCAGCGCGTCGGTGCCGACCGGAGCGGGATGAATGCGATACAGCGAACCGTTCTGGTCCGAGACGATGAGCGTCCCCTTCGGGCCAACGCACATGTTGACCCACGAGCCCTCGTCGCGCTTGGGAACGCTGTACAGCAGCTCGACGTGGAAGTCCTTGAGGGCCTTGATCTGCGAGACGGGCGTGGCGGAGGAAGCGATGTCTTGAGCGCGGCCAGCGACGCTTGTCGCAACGACAACCAGTGCGGCGAGGAGCACGGAGAGGGGGCGAATCACGGGGCGGTTCCTGGTAGATCCCGCCTGCCGGGCGGGATCGAATTGGCGAAACACTACGACGGCGGGCAACGTCCGGCTCGGCAAGCCGGACCTACTACGATACTACGGCCCAAGTCGAGTTACACTACCCGCATGACGAACACTCCCACTGCTCTCATCACCGGCAGCGGCAAACGCCGCGTTGGCTGGCACATCGCTCAGGCCTTGGCCAAGCGCGGCTACTCGCTGGCAATCCACTACTACCGCTCGACAGCCGACGCGGAAGCGACCGTCGCTGAGTTTCAACAGATGGGCGTGGAAGCAGCAGCCTTTCAGGCCGACCTCAAGGACGAAGCTGCAGTAAAGACAATGGTGGCCGGCGTGCTCGAGCGCTTCGGCCGGATCGACGTGCTCGTGAATGCCGCCGCCATCTGGAATCGCAAGCCGCTGGAGCAAGTGACCGCGGCCGACGTGCGCGAGCACTTCGACACGAACACGCTCGGTACGTTTCACTGCTGTCAACACGTGGGCCTGACGATGGTGCGGCAGCCGGAGGGGGGCTCGATCGTCAACATCGGCGACTGGGCGACGGTCAGACCGTACACAGGCTACGCGGCATACTTTCCGTCGAAGGGGGGCGTCGAGGCGCTCACACGGTCACTGGCGGTCGAGCTCGGGACGCGGAACCCGCGAGTTCGCGTGAACTGTATCCTCCCCGGCCCCGTGATGCTTCCGCCGGACCTGCCGGCCGCCGAACGCGAGCAAGCGATCCGGGCGACGCTCGTGCAGCGCGAGGGGAGTCCGCACAACATCGCTCAGGCCGCGTTGCACTTCATCGACAACGACTTCATTACCGGCGCGTGCTTGCCGGTGGATGGGGGACGGTCGGTGTGGGCGGGGTAGGCGGGACCTATTCGAGCCCCAGCGCACCAGCCGGCGGAATCTGCACGCCGCCGACGCGCCCCAGGCGGGTGTTGGGGAGGAACCGGGGCTCGACGAGGAAGCTGATGCCGAGGTTGTCGCGGCTGGCATCGAAATTGAAGCCGAGCTTCACCAGGAACGATTCGCCGATCCGCGTCACGGCGACCGATTGGCCGATGTTGCCGGTCGGTCCCAAGTCATAGGTCGCACCAGCCGTCGCGATCCACTTTTCGCTCAGCCGATAACTCAGCGAGCCGGTGAGCAGCGTGCTGCTGATCGGCCCTTCCGTCGAGCGAATACCGGCATAGACATTCCCATATTCCGGCCGGCTGATGAGGGCCCCAAACGTCGTCTGCTGGAGGCCGTCGCTGAACACGTCGTAGAACCCGTCGGAGAGCAGCGTAAAGCGGTCGCCGAGGTGCCACGCGAATTCGTAGTCGATCAGGCCGATCGCCTCGCCGAAATTGTCCCGGTCGGGATCGGGGAAGACGACCGCATCGACATCGAAGACGATCCAATCGATGATCCGCTCCCGTCCCGGCAGGCCGCGCTTCGTCTGCCAACGCTGCTTGATCCCCATGCGGACTTCCATCAGGTCGTCGGCGATTTCGGTCTGGCTCGCCACGTCTCCTTGCAAGTTGCTTCGGAGGGCGAAGTATCGCTCGTCGAATCGCTGTGGGACGAAGGTACCGGCAGCCTGGTCGAACGTCGTGACCGCCATGCGGCGGCGGAACGCTTCGGTCGAGTCGTCGTCCACCGGGTCGTACAGGGCGAAGCGATCGAGGTCCTGATTCGACTGGGCGATGAACCCCTCCGCTTCAAAGACGACCTTATGCGCGAGGCCGTTCAGGTTGAGCAGTTCGCTCCGGATCATCGGATCGGCTCGCCACATCGGCATGCTCGCCTTCACGCCTGCCTGGCCATAGAGCCGCGTGACTTCGTCGCCGTTGACGTCCTGCCCCCAGTACGCCGCTTCGCCCAGCACATACGGCACGATCTTCGTCGGCCCTAGCTCGATCGGCATGTCGATCTCATGCCGCGTCGCTGCGCGGACGCCTTCGACGTTCGCCTCCCACGGCAGCGGGCTATAGACGGCGAGCTGCTGTGGATCGGCCGGCGGATCGGCCTGGCCCATCCGGAGATAGCCGACTTGCGTGTGCTCGTGCCAGGTGAGGCGGTCAAAGAGGAGCGATTGGCCGAAAAGGAAGTGATCGGCTCGCACCCCTTCGGTTTGCGTGAAGAAGTCGTTGAGGCGGACGTCGGCGGCAATGCCGTAACTGCTGTTCTCGTCGAGCCGCTTCAACTCGATGCCCGTGGTCTGGTCCTTGAACGTGTCCCACTCCAGCTCGTAATACTGTTCGAGGAAGTTGAAGTCGCTGATGTAGCCGGTTTCGTCGGTGAGCTGCCATTGGCCGGGGAGATAGTGCCGATGCCGGCCGAGAACGCGGCCGCGCCACGGATCGGGAATCGCCAGGTCGCGCATGCCGCGACCGAGGTTGTCGGTCCCGGTGTCGTAAATGCCCCAGGCGTCGAGGAAACCCTTGTACTCGCCCGGGATGCCAAAGAACATGTCGCCGCTGTATTTGAAGTTGGTCCCCAGGGCCGGGCCGCGTTTGCTCAGATAGTCGGTCGAGAGAGACCACTCAGTGTTCGGCGGCGGCTCTTCGATGCCGAGGAGCTGGTACAGATCCCAATCGAGATAGACCTGCGTGCCGAAGACGCCGTCGTTGGCGACCTTGATTCGGTCCAGATAGTACGTCGGCTTGTTGAGGTCGGTCGCAATCAGCGGCCAGTAGAAGATCGGCACGCCGCCGAGGTAGATAAAGTTGTTGCGCGACGTGGCGAGCAGCTGATGCTCGACGACTGCCTCGCCCGTTTGCGGATTAATTAGCGGCTGATTGGTGAATGGATCGACGAGGGGCGTTTGCACGTCGTCGATCGTCACGTTTTCAGTCTGAAACCAATACCGCGGCACGCCGATGCGGCTGGAGGTGATCGCGGCGCCGTAAGCCTCGAAATGCTGGCGATTGGCCTGCTGGAGCACGTCGGCCTTCAGGCGAATCAGCCCTTGATACTCGGGGACGGGCGTGAGCATCTCAGCCTTCAGGACAACGCCGTACTCACGATTCACGTCGTAGTACATGCGGTCGGCATAGATGACCCGGTCCCCCTGGCGGAAGACGATGTTCCCTTCCAGATAGAACTCGAGCGGACCATCGCCGCTGCCGAAAATTTGCGTGGGATCGGCGCCGGCCAGTTGCGTATTGGGAACCCAGGCGACGAGGCGATCCGTTTCGAGCGAAACATCGCCCACGAGGTCCAGGCCGCTGATGGCGATTTGAATCGGTGAGTTGACGATGACGAGCCGTTCGTTGCGGGTCGGATCGACTTCGGTGCGGAAGTTGAATCGCCCGCCGCTGCGCGGAAAGAGGCGGATGCGGCTCGTGCTGCCGGGGACCGGCACAGCGCGCGAGCTAAGCGGTTGGCCGCTAGGTGGAGCGATCTCTTCGGCGGAAAACTGGGCGGGTACAACCGCCGACGGCATCCACGCGGTGCGGCCGCGTTCGAAGATCGCCGGCTTCACACTCGGTTCGCTGCCACTGACGGGAGCAGCCATCTCGATGCCCGCCGTCGTGTGGAAGCGGCCGAGCCACGACTTGTCTTCCAGCGATTGCGACTGCCAACGGCTGATGGAGTGTGGATCGCCGCGCTTGCCGAATTCGACCTTCACACCTCCTTCGACATACGCGATCACCTTGCTCGGACGGCCGCTGAACGCTTCGGCCCGATCGATCCACAGGACTGCGTCGCTTGCTCGCGCCGACACGTCCCCTTGATCGATGCGGCAATCGCCGCGCAGTACCCAGACCTCGTAGCTCCCTTGCGGCCAGTGGCTCGCGCTCGCTGCGCGAATGCGAATGGGCTGTTGCTGGTCGGCGACGGGAAGTTCGATGTCGGCGGCATGAGCCGACATCGCAGTGAGCAGCCAGACGACGATTGCCAGTTTCGCGAGCCAAGAGGCTCGGGGCTCGGGGCTTGGGACTGGGGAGAAACTAAAGTCGCGACCCGCCACGGTCCGATCACTAGCGACCGATAAACCACTCTCGCGCGCAGCCGCAAGCGCCGGGCGCACAATCGCGCGCTCGCTCATCGTCGTCGAGCGAATGTCGGACGGCTGTCGGTTCAGAGGCGTGGCATCCTTGCCGCGTGGCGGCCGATCGCGCGAGTGGCGCGATCGACTGCGCTAAAGCGAAGAGCACCAGCAGCTTACGCTGCGCCTGGACAAAGGCGGGCGGAGTATAGGAAGGGGTTCGCAGCGGGTCAATCGCTGAGAGCGCGTGACACCCACCGTCGATCAAGCCGCTTCTTGCAAACGCAAAGGCGCAAAGTTCGTTAAGACGCAGAGCCAGAGTCCGCTAGGCTGACAGTACCTACTGCTATCACTTCTCTGCCAGCTTGGCCCGCAGTTCGGCCAGTTGCACGCGGCGGAGATCGTCGCTCGCCTCCGGATCGAATGCCAGCGTGGTGCCGCAGAGGCGGCTGAGGTGCTCGGCAGCCGCAATTCGCTGTTCGACGTCACCCCGGCTGAGCAGCCCCAGCCAAACCCGTTTGTCCGCCAGCAGCCATTCGGCCACGCGGCTGGGAGAGTCCGGCTCCTTGGCGGCTGCCGCGACGATGCCAGCGATTCTCCGCTGTTGCTCGGGGTCGAGTTCGCTTGCCTCCAGTTGCCGCAGGAAACCGAGGACGCTTTGTCCGCCCGCCCGCAACTCGCGATCGGCCGCTTGTCGTTCGGCGAAGCGGTCGCTGGCGAGCTGATCGACCCACGTTCGCCACTGACGCCGCTCGGGAAGGACTTCCTCGCCGGCCCGGTCGATCAGCGCTCGCTCGGCATCGGCGAGTGCGTCGGCAATGTGCCAATTCGGCCGCAACTCAGTCAGCAAGGGCAGCAAATGCTCGCTCGCCACTTCATGTTCGACGAGGAGCAAATGCCACAGGCTGGGAGCGGAAAAACGCTCGGGTTGCTGGCCGCCGACGAGCAGCGTCACTTCGCCCGTGGCCGGCTGTTCGTAGCGAACGTCCACACCAGCGACGCCATCCGCCGGCCGGCGCACGATTACCAGCCGCTCGCGCGCATCAACGGTGAGCGACAACTCGGCATCGGCCCGAACCTGATCGTATTGGGCGGTTAGCTGCCCCCCATCGACCTGCACGCACAGATGTTCGCGCGGGCCACTGGCCGGTTCCGCAGCTAAACGATGCGTCCCGCAGCGGGCACCGCTCATCGCGACGCGGCCACCGACAATCTCCAGCCGCAGCCAGGACGTTTGCGAGAGGAGCGTGCCTGGATCGGTGGTCTTGACCTCCGGCTCCGAGGCGAGAAGAGCCGCGCTGCAAATCATTGCGGCGGAGGCAGCCGATAGCGAGACGGTCCTCGTCCACATGGTTTGGCCCTCTTGGCTTCCATGGATGCTGTCGTGGAGAGGATGGCAGGTGTCCCCTCGCGCACAGGCGGGGTCCCTCGCCTCTTGTATCGGAAGATGCCGCTCTGTTCCAAGTGCGAAAATGAGCGGGGCGTGAAGATTTGCCGATTGTTTGCCGCGAAAGGCAAAATGCGGACTCTCTGACCGCTAGCAGCATCACGCTGGCAATCGGACCGCGGGCCAGCTACGATCACGCCATCTGCCACGGGTCCATCCCGGCCACGCGAAGATGAGCACCAACCCGTTTGAACCGCCGCAATACAATTTCAATCAGCCGCCGCAGCCGCAGTACTACAACTACGCGCCGCAGCAACCGCAAAACAATCTGGCCGTCGGCGCGCTCGTTTGTGGGGTGATGGGCCTGTTCATGCTACTGTGCTGCGGGCCGATCTCCTTTCCACTGAACATTGCGGCGATTGCCATGGGAATGATGTCGATGCATCCACCGAACAAAGGGCTTGCCATCGGGGGAGTCGTATGCGGGGCACTGGGTTTGTTGGCTCAGTTGGGACTCATGCTTCTGTGGTTCGTGATGGTTGTCATCGAGATGCAAAACCAGGGTCGGGATCCATTTGAACCGTAGTGCGACTGCCACCGTCATAGGCAGTCGAAGTTCCCTCCCGGGCCAGCGCCAAGACACGTCGGCCAGAAGAAGAATAACCCGATCAGGCAACAGCGATCCGTGAATACGCGTTCAGGCTGGCTTTGCCGCCAGCCCCAGCATGTGCCGCAGGGCCGTTTCGAGCGTGGGATGACGGAAGGTGTAGCCACTTTCAGTGAGCCGCTGCGGCACGACGCGAGCCGAAGCGAGTAGCAGTTCGTCCGCCATTTCTCCGAGCGCGAGCCGGGCAGAGGTCGCTACGCCTCGCAGTCATCGGCGCTGCTTATCGGCGGAGCACTCGTCTGCACAATCACGACGCAATCGGACTCCCGATCATAGTACGACATCGAGGTCCATCGGGAACGCAGGGTCTGAGTCGGCGGACGTGCAATTAAGCCAGAGTTCCGGACAAAGATGCATGACGCTCCCCTTCTATGACAACCTGCAACACTTGGAGGCGTACATCAAGACGCTCTAGCCGCCAATTACATTGGACCAGCCTGCGACTGAGCCCACGACTGCTGCGAGCGACGCTACGATGGAGCAATGTTTCGATTCCTGCTCGACAGCCTCCGATTCCATTGGCGAATTCACATTTCCGTTGCACTAGGCGTGGCGGCAGCGGCGGCTGTGCTGACCGGGGCGCTGCTGGTCGGCGATTCCGTCCGCGGCAGCTTGCGGGCACTCACGCTCGATCGCCTCGGCCGCATCGATCAACTACTCGTCGCCGACCATTTCTTTCGCCAGCAACTCGCGACCGAACTGGCGAAAACCGATTCGTCGCTCAAAGTTGTGCCGGCGATCCTGTTTCCAGCCGGAACCGTCGAACGTAGCGGCGAATCGGATCGCTCGCGTGCCGGCGGCGTCACGGTGATTGCCAGCGGCCCTGAGTTTTGGCAGCTCGGCGATGCCCACGTACTCGGCACTGCGCCGCCGCCGCAGTCGGGGCAGATTGTCCTTAACGCGCCGCTCGCGGACGAACTCGGCGCAAAAGTGGGCGACCGGCTGATTCTGCGGCTGGGCAAGATGAATCAGGTGCCCGCCGATAGCCCGCTCGGCCGCAAGACAGACCGGATCCAGAGCGTCCCCGAACTCGAGGTCGTCGGCATTGTGCCGGCCGAAAGCCTCGGCCGCTTCAGCCTGCAGCCGATGCAGACTGCGCCGCACAATGCCTACGTCTCGCTCGACACGCTGCAATCGGCCCTCGAAGTGCCGGATCAGATCAACGCGATCTTCGTCAGTGGTGCGAGCGAGTCGCCGAAGCTCACGCCTCGGATGGCCGATTTTGGTCTCACGCTGAAGCATGTGCGTCGGGAATTTGGCGAAGGAGAAACGAAAGAAGTCATCTTCGACTACTTCAGCCTGTCGAGTGACCGGATGATGCTCTCGCCAGAGGTCGAGCAAGCCGCAATGAAGGCGTTTGGCGAATTCCATGCTCAATCCGTACTAACGTACCTGGCGAACTCGATCGAGAGAGTTGGCCAGGCCGGCGAGACCGCCGCCGCCGACAAGCCCAAAGGGATTCCGTACTCAACGATCAGCGCCATCGATCCACTGCCGGGCGGGCCGCTTGTCGATGATGCCGGCCAATCGCTGCCAAAGCTGGCCGACGACGAAATCGCACTTACGAGCTGGGCGGCAGCCGATCAAGGGGCGAAAGTCGGCGATCGGATCCGCGTCACGTTCTTTGAACCCGAAACGACGCATGGGAACGAGCGCGAGACGAGTGCCGAGTTTCGCGTCGCGGCGATGGTGCCGCTCACCGAACCGTCAAAGGGGTACACGCGCCGCGCGCCGGCTGTATTCACCAAGCGGCCGACAGTGGCCAACGATCCGGATCTGACACCCGAGGTAAAGGGGATCACCGACCAGGAGAGCATCGCCGATTGGGACGCCCCTTTCCCGTTCGATTACCAGCGGATTCGGGACCAGGACGATACGTACTGGGATCACCAGCGTACGACGCCTAAGGCGTTCGTTTCACTCGCGACCGGGCGTCGTCTCTGGGGCAGCCGGTTTGGAGAAACGACATCGATCCGCATTCCCGCCGCTGAAGGCCTCACCGCAGAAAAACTCGAAGAGCGCTTCCTTGCGCAACTCGCTCAGGACAACAACCGCCTCGGCCTCGGCTTCCAGCCGCTCAAAGCACAAGGCCTCGCCGCTTCAGCCGGCACAACACCGTTTGATGTGCTGTTTCTGCTCCTCTCGATGTTCATCATCGCGGCGGCCCTCATGCTCGTGTGGCTGCTGTTTCGGCTCGGCATCGAGCAGCGAGCCAGCGAAATCGGCACGCTTCTGGCCCTCGGCTGGACGCGCCAAAGGGTCGGCTGGCTCTTGCTCGCCGAAGGAATACTCGTCGCGGCCATCGGAGCGGCGATCGGCGTTGCGGCAGGCGTCGGCTACGCCTGGCTCATGCTCGCCGGTCTGCGCACCTGGTGGGTCGGCGCCATTGCTTCTCCCTTTTTAACACTACATGTCGGCTGGCTCAGCCTGGTCGTCGGTTTTGTCGCAGGGCTAGTCGTCTCGGCAGTCACCATCTGGCTCAGCCTCCGCAGCCTGCGGAACGTGGCGGTGCGACAGCTCATGTCGGGCCAGGCTGCGGGCGATTCACGGCCTTCGACGAAGGCGCGGAGCGATCGCGGTACTTCAATCGCCTGGCTCCTTCGCGGCGGTTTGCTTGTCGCCGCAATCGGGTTGGCGATCTTGGCAACGACGGTTGGCGGCGAGGCTCAGGCGGGTGCGTTCCTTTCGGCCGGAGCACTTGTGCTGACGTTGCTGTTGCTGCTTGTCGCCGACCAACTCCGCGGCCTGAATCGACGGGAGCAAGTCGCCAGCGGCGGCTCGCTGCTCACGCTTGCCATTCGCAACGCGGGACGCAACGTTGGCCGCAGCATCACAACGATTGCCCTCATGGCGTCAGCCGCGTTCTTGATCGTCGCGGTCAGCTCGTTTCGCCTCGCACCGACAGACGAAGGGACCGGCGGCTTTAACCTCTTGGCTGAAAGCTCCGAAGCGGTGATCGTCGATCTCAATTCGGCGGCTGCCCGACGGGAACTCCTTGCCGACGAGGCCAAGCAACTCGACGGCACGACGATCCTTTCGCTCCGCCTGCAGCCGGGGGACGACGCGAGCTGTCGCAATCTTTATAAGGCGACGCAGCCGCGGATTCTCGGCGTCACGCCGACGTTCATCGCTCATTTTGATGATCCCGCCGCCACCCGCTTCAACTTCGCCGCGAGTGCCGCAGCGTCGCCCGAAGAACGTGCCAATCCGTGGCAACTCCTCGCCGCCGCCACCCCCGCTGATCAGCCGGTGCCCGTCGTGCTTGACAAGAACACGGCGAAGTACAGCCTGCAAAAATATGGCGGGATTGGCGAGGAGTTCGAGTTTACCTACGGGACGACGCAGATTCGCTTTCGTGTCGTGGGCCTCTTGGCCAACAGTGTCCTGCAAGGGAGCTTGCTCATCAGCGAGGCCAATTTCACGCGGCTCTTTCCGCAAACCAGCGGCTACCGCACGTTTCTCATTCGCACACCCGCCGGCCGCCGGTCAGCTGTCGCTACGCTGCTGGAGAACCGGCTTGGTGACGAGGGATTTGATACGGCCGACGCCAAGGTGCGGCTTGCCGATCTGCTGGCCGTGCAAAACACCTACATCAGCACGTTTCAGAGCCTGGGAGCGATCGGCCTCTTGCTCGGCACTTTTGGCTTAGCAGCCGTCCAGCTTCGGAGCGTCTTCGAACGGCGGAGGGAACTCGCCTTGCTTCGCGCCGCTGGCTTTCGCCGTTGGCGATTGGCGACGATGGTACTCCTCGAAAACCTGCTCCTCCTCGTCGGTGGCCTCGC
>CAYLLN010000112.1:0-19256 GCA_964384375.1 uncultured Pirellulaceae bacterium | reverse complement strand
GAGCGATTCGAGCAGCTTCGGCGTCGTGAACATGCACTTGATGTTGTGCCCGGCACTGAGAATTGTCAGGGCCTGGTCGATGCAGTGCTGCTTGTACGCTTCGAGATGCTCCATCCATCCCTTCTTGATCAGCTTCACGACCCACCGCGGATCGAGGTCGATGCAGAACGAAATGCCGCCGCGGTACTGAGCCAGGTGCTCGACCGCCAGCCGCAACCGCCGCGGGCCGCTCGGTCCGAGCATCAGCCAGTTCGCTCCCTTGGGAAAGTATTGATCCGGCAGCGTGTGGCTGAAGTTTTCGTAGTCGATGCGGAAGTCGTCGATCACCACGCGGCTCTTGGGGATGCCCGTCGTGCCGCCGGTTTCGAAGATGTACGTCGGCTTGCCGGCATAGGCCTTGGGAACCCAGCGGCTGGCCGGTCCGCCGCGGAGCCACTCGTCCTCGAACAGCGGAAACTTCCGCGTGTCCTCGTAGCACTTCACTTCCTTGAGCGGGTCGAAGTTGAATTCCCGCTTCTTGCCGAGCCAGAACGGGCAGCCGGTCGATTCGTGAAAGTGGTGCTGGACGATCTCGTAGGCGTGCTTGTCGAGCGCATCCTTGGCGGCCTTCACGCGGGCATCCATCTCGGCCTGGGGAATGACTTCGGGTTTCATCGGAGGGTTCGGGGTTCAGGGTTCAGGTGGGAGGGCGAGGCTCCAGCCGAGCCGCAGCTGCAGCTACAGCTGCAGCTGCGATACTTGTCCAAACAACCGTTCTACGATACCGCCCTGCCCCGCGGAAGGCAACGGTCGCAGCTTTGGTACACTGCCAGGGAATGGCCGCTTCGAACGAGAAACCTGTTGCTGCGTACATCCACGTCCCCTTTTGCCGGCATCGGTGTGGCTACTGCAACTTCACGCTGGTGGCGGGTCGCGACGATCTGATCGTCGCGTATCTGGACGCTCTCACCATTGAACTCTCGTGGCTCGACGGGCCGCATCCCGTGCAGACGCTCTTCCTCGGCGGCGGCACTCCGACGCACCTGCCGCCGAAGCAGCTAGAACGTCTGCTGGCCGTCGTGCGGCAGACGTTTCCCCTGGCTTCAGGCGGCGAATTCTCGGTCGAGTCCAATCCGATCGATCTATGCGATGCTGTTGGCAGTGAACGGACACGAGTCTTGGCCGAAGCCGGTGTCACGCGTGTAAGCCTCGGCGTTCAATCCTTCGACCCGGCCAAGCTCGCCCTCCTCGAGCGCGATCACCAGACTGGGCAGATCGAACAAGCTGTCGCCCAGGCACGGACGTTCGCACAGTCTGTTTCGCTCGACCTGATCTTCGGCACGCCGGGCGAGACGCTCGCCAGTTGGCAGAGCGATCTCACGCGAGCGCTGGCTCTCGCGCCCGATCATCTCTCCACTTACGGACTGACGTTCGAAAAGGGGACTGCGTTCTGGACTCGCCTCGCGCGCGGCGAACTGGCCCGCGCTGCCGAGGACGACGAACGAGCCATGTACCTGGCGGCAATCGACACGCTCACCGCGGCCGGCTACGAGCACTACGAAGTCTCCAACCTCGCCCGCCCCGGTCATCGCTGCCAACACAACGAAACCTACTGGACCGGCGGGCAATACTTTGCTGCCGGTCCTGGTGCCGCGCGGTTCATTGCCGGCCGCCGCGAGACGAACCACCGGAGCACAACGACTTACATCCAGCGGGTCCTCGCCGGTCAGTCCCCCGTCGCCGAATCGGAAACACTCGGCCCCGAAGACGCCGCCCGCGAGCGACTCGTCTTCGCCTTGCGGCGACTGGAAGGAATCGATCTGGCCACGTTTGCCGCAGTGACGGGCTACTCCGCAACGGAACTCGGCGGCGCGGCACTGGCACGCTTCGTCGAGCTAGGGCTGCTCCAGCAAACGGGCAAGCGACTGTCGCTGACGCGCGAGGGCTTGCTCGTGAGCGATGCGATTTGGCCCGAGTTCCTCCGTGAATAGCAGGCAGGAATGGACTCCGTATCGGTTGGTCCGACTGGCTGTCACCTATTGTCGCAACGCTCGCGGCAAACCGCCAATTCGGGCGGCTGAAAACGGCAGCGCGCCAATCGCAGAGCATAATTATCGGGGGTTCACGACGATCACCGGTGGGGATGCTATGCTGACGCGCGATCAAGAGGATCGAATTGCCGAAGGAGTCCGGCAATGCTTGGCAGAATGCCGGGCCACCGAACAACCCTTTAGCAGGGTATCGGCCTTCATTCAATCGCTCGTCGAAGACCCCGACTGGACCGAGCGGGAAGTCATCGAGCTACAAACGCGAGTGATCCGGGCACTTCTTTATCGCCACGGCCGGCCGGGCGAAGACACAGCCGATCCGCGAAAGACGACTTAAGCGAAAATCTGTCGGCCAAGTGGATTTGCCGTGACCACGCGGCAAACGCCGGAAGCAGGGTGGCTGAGGGGACTTGAACCCCCGACCCTCAGATCCACAATCTGATGCTCTAACCAGCTGAGCTACAGCCACCGTCAATACGCAACTTGAATGTAGTCTTGCCGTTTTGGACGGTCAACGGCCGACAATACAAGGACTGGCTGCCATCGCCGTGGTTCGCTGCGCGACCCACAGCTACCCAGTCGCGAGCCACTATCTACCGTTGTCCGCTTGGCGGTGGCGGCAGGGCCAGCTTCGGCGAATTCTCGGCATTGAGCGTATCGAGATAGGCGCGAAGGAGGTCGCGCGTGGTGATGAACTCCGGCCGTTCGGCCAACGACCGATAACGCGGGTCATTCGCGATGGCATCGTAGCGGCCCATCGCCCCGGCCAGCGACCTCAAAGATGGGTGCTTGCCGCGCTCGGCCACTTCGTCGGGGAGTTCCAGGTAGCGCTGCCAGTCTTTATCGACCAGCTGCGACAACGCCTTTCCCGCTTGGGCCAGTTCTGGTCGGATCGAATCGGCACTCGCGACGATTTCCGTCTCCGGCACGCGCAGGCTCCGCAGCGTCGGCCCAGCAGGCATCGGTTCGCTGGCAATGATCGTCGTCGGTCCAGCCGGCGCGAGCGAGGGACCGGCCGGCGTCGGCAGTTGTTCCGCGTTCGCGACGTCGGCAGCCTGTCCTTCGTTTGCACCCCCAGCGGCGAGCTGCGCGATCCGCTGCACAAGCTTCATCGCCGCTTCGGGCGGAGCGGTGGGATCTTTGTAATACTCACTGTTGAGACGCTCATCGATTTCGAGCACCGAGCCGTCGAGCGACACGCCGGCAAACAGGCCCCGTGTGCGCGAGTACGACAGAATCTCGGCCTTCAGTTCCGCATCGGTCGCGGCCCCAGCGCGGCGGCCCACCGGACCCGCTGCCGCGGCCGCATCGGCCCCGATCGTGAATTTCCCCTTCATTAGCCCTTCGACGCTCCGCTTTGTCTTGAACACGAGTACCACGTCCGTAGATTGAGCCCCCGCCTGCCAGCCAACGCTGCCGCCGGTGAGCGTGACGAACGACGGCGCCCGCCACGAGCCATCGGCTTCCTTCATGACGACCACTCCCTTGCCACGCTGGCCGCCGACGACGAGACCGACCTTGATGACGTTCGGAATGATCGCCACACCGTGCGCTTCGGAGAGGAGGCCCGCGGGGATTCCCTTGACCTTCAGATCGAGGAATTCGTTGAGCACGGTGGTCGCCGATTCGACCGTCCGATTCGGGTCGTTGGCCCGTGCCAGCGCGGGCAGCAGGGCACAGGCCAGCACGTTCAAGCACAGGGCGAACAGGCAAATGCGGGTCTTCATCCGTACGCTCCAAAGAGAATGGTTTCCACCGCGGCTTGTACTGTATTCGCGACCTGCTGGCATAGGCCAAATCTCAATTCGCATTCCAGGATTCAAGTTCCGAGAACGCGGTTTATGGTTTGACCTTGATCGCGAGCCATGCAAAGGCTCGAAACAGTTCCTATCCAGTTGCAAGCAAAAACGGGCGTGATATCAAACTACTCAGTGTCAAAGCCCCCATTTCAGGTATTAGTCGCCTTCATTGAATCTTCGCTTGTTCTTCATATTGCCCGGTTAGGGTTCCAACTAGGGTGAATGAAGAGTGAGTGCTTAGTGTGGCTCGCCAGTTTGGCGAAATCGCCTAAGCCGTTGCGGGGGAAGGAACTTACGGCAAAGATAGGTTCCAGAGCAGCCCATTGGTTGGCCCGATCCTTCGCCCACGGAACGAGACATGAGCAAACATCTCCAGCGCGACATCGAACGCCTCAACCACGAGCTGCTGACGATTTCGTCGATGGTCGAGGAGATGATCGACAAGGCGACGCAGGCCCTCTCCGAACGGAAGTATGCCCTGGCCGATGAGGTCGTCGGCTCGGACAACTTCGTCGATTCGCATGAGGTGCATGTCGAGGAAGAGTGCCTGAAGATGCTGGCCCTGCACCAGCCGGTGGCGGTCGATCTGCGGCGGATCGCGACGGTGATGAAGGTCAACAACGACCTGGAGCGGATCGCGGACCTGGCGGTGAGCATCGCCCAGCGGGCCAAGGCTCTCGACGAATTCCCGGCTTTCACGATTCCCGATCCTGTGCCCCGAATGGTCGTCCTGGCGACGCAAATGGTACGCGGCTCGATGGACGCCTTCGTGAACATGGACCCCGCAGCAGCCGGGCGAATCATCTCGATGGACAGCACGGTCGATCAGCTCAACCGGGACATCATCGCCGACCTGCAAACGATCATGCAAAAGCGGCCGGAGCTGGTTCCCGCCGCGCTGCACTGTTTCTCGGCGATCCGCCACATCGAGCGAATCGCCGACCACGCTACCAACATTGCCGAGGACGTCGTCTATCTCGTCGAGGGGGACATCGTCCGGCACAAGCATTTGTTCGATTCGCGGGCGACGGCGTGAGGCCCGCTGGGATTGCAAGGGGAAGCTATGGCCAAGCTGAAGATTCTGGTGATCGAGGACGACCGCTCGCTGGCGGAGGTGCTGACGTACAACCTCAAGCAAGCCGGCTACGAAGTGCTCGTCGCGACCGACGGTCAAGACGGTTTGCTCCAAGCACAGATCAAGTCCCCAGACATCGTTATCCTCGACTTGATGCTGCCGGTGATCGACGGTCTGGATGTCTGCCGCCGTTTGCGGGCGGATGCTTCGACCCGCGACATGCTGATTCTGATGCTCACCGCCAAGAGCGAGGAGAGCGATCAAATCGTCGGTTTCTCGCTCGGCGCCGACGACTATGTCGCCAAGCCGTTCAGTGTGAAGGTGCTGCTCGAGCGGATCAAAGCCCTGCGACGACGGCGGAGCGGTGAAGTGGCCACCGACGAAGTGACGACGAAGCTCGGTGTCACCGTCGATCGCCGCAGGCACCAGGCCGCCGCCGAAGGGAAGACGCTGCAACTCACGCGGAGCGAGTTTCGCTTGCTCGATACGCTCATCCGGCAGCCGGGTCGCGTGTTTCACCGCACAGAACTGATCGACGCGGCCTTGGGCGAAGACACGATGGTGATGGAGCGGACAATCGACGTTCACATCCGCGCCTTGCGGCGCAAACTGGGCGATTCGGCCGACGTGATCGAAACGGTTCGCGGCGTGGGCTATCGCTATCGCGATACAGAGTTGGTCGGCGAGCCAGTGGCGTAGTTGGGGTGGCTGTGGATCGCGCAGCGACCACGGCGATCCGGGGGTTGCCATCCAAGCAACCCCAGCCACCTTCAAACCTCAACTGACTCTCCCGGCTTCAGGACGATGGGCGTCGCGGACGTTTCCGCCGCCAGCCGCTTGGCCCACGCATCCGCATCCTGCGCGATCGGTGGCCAGGTGCTGAAGTGAGATGGAATGACCTTCTTCGGCTTCAGCAGTTTCACAGCGGCTAGCGCATCTTCCGGCCCCATCGTGAAGAGGTCGCCGATCGGCAGCACGGCCACATCGAGGCCTGCAGCTCCAATTAAAGCCATGTCGCCAAAGAGGGCAGTGTCGCAAGCGAAGTACAGCTTCTGGCCGGCGGTCAAAGACACAAGGAACCCACACGGATTCCCACCATTGCTGCCGTCGGGAAGAGCCGAGCTATGAAATGCAAGCGTCAGTTTCACGCGTCCGAAAGGGAGATCTACGCCACCACCGAGGTTGCCGCCGATCGTGTTCTTCACGCCGTGCTCCTTGGCAAGCCAAGTCGTGATCTCGTAGTTGGAGATGACCGTCGCCTCGGTTCGATTTGCGATCTTCGCCGCGTCGGCGATGTGATCGTAGTGGCCGTGCGAGACAAGGATGTAGTCGGCCTTCACGTCTTTCGACTTCATCGGCGCGGTTGGCGAGTCGTCGAGGAATGGGTCGATCAGGATCGTGTGCTGCGATGTGGCCAGTTGCCAGCTTGCGTGACCGAGCCAGGTAAGGGTGGGCATAGGAGTCAGGGGTCAGGGGTCGGGAGAAAGCCAAGTAGTAAGATAGCCGACTCGAAGTTAGGCATGGCGTCCTTGTCGCACCACTTCGTATCGGTCAAAACAAACTAACTGAACCCCGAACCCTGAACCCTGAACCCTATTTCCTGCGATGGATATCCACTCCCTTACCCGCGAACTGCATACCAAGAACGACTCGAAGATCGTGATGCTCGTCGCCGACGGACTTGGTGGGCTGCCGATGTCTGCCGGAGGCAAGACGGAGCTGGAGTCGGCCGCAAAGCCGAATCTCGACGCGCTCGCCAAGATCGGCGTGCAGGGAGGAAGCATCCCGGTGTTCCCCGGCATCAGCCCGGGGAGCGGGCCGGGGCACTTGGGGCTGTTCGGCTACGATCCGATTCAGTACCTGATTGGCCGCGGCGCCCTTGAGGCGACGGGCATCGGCTTTGCCATGCAGAAAGGGGACGTGGCGGCTCGCGGCAACTTCTGCACGCTCGACGCTACTGGCAAGATCAGCGACCGCCGGGCCGGCCGCATTCCGACCGAAGAGAGCGCCCCGCTGGCGATCCGGCTCCGCGAGGCGAAGGTCCCGGGCTATGAGATCTTCGTCGAACCCGTGAAGGAGCATCGTTTCGTCGTCGTGTTCCGCGGCCCGGGATTGGCCGGCGATGTAAAGGACACCGATCCGCAAGCGACCGGCGTGCCGCCACTCGCTGCCGAGGCGACCGATGCGGCAAGCAAGAGGACGGCCGAGGTGGCCAACCAGTGGATCGCCGCCGCGACGAAGCTCCTCGCGGGGGAGAAGAAGGCGAGCGGCCTGACGCTCCGCGGCTTCGCGTCGCGACCAAACCTGCCGAGCTACGAAGAAGTGTATGGACTTAAAGCGGCGGCCATTGCCGTCTATCCGATGTACAAGGGGCTGGCACAGCTTGTCGGCATGGAGATTGTAGGCAAGGCCCAGACACTGGCCGAGCAGATCGACACGCTCGCGGCCAACTGGGACAAGTACGATTTCTTCTTCATCCACTTCAAGTACACCGACAGCACGGGCGAAGATGGCAACTTCGCCGCGAAGGTGAAGAAGATCGAAGAGCTCGACGCGATCATCCCGCGGATTAACGCACTGAAGCCGACGGTGCTGATCGTCACCGGCGACCACAGCACGCCGAGCTACTTGAAGAGTCACAGCTGGCATCCAGTGCCGACGCTCCTCGTCAGCGACTGCTGCCGGCCGGATGGGAACACAACTTTCGGCGAGAACACCGCCGTGCGCGGCGGCCTGGGGCAATTCAAGGCGAAGTACCTGATGACGCTCGCGCTGGCCAATGCGGGGCGGATGGGGAAGTATGGGGCGTAGCAGGCAGTATTCGCCACGATTGCTACTTCATCTCGCCCAGCGGCAACTCGGCCAGCTTCAGGCCAAGCTTCGCCGCGATTTCCAGGTTCTTCTCACCCGCAAGCTTGTTCTCGCGGAAGAAGTTGCGCGAGAACTTGACGGCATTGTCCTCGGGATACTCGCGCATCGCCCGCCCGTCGATCGAGAGGAACGCGACGATCGGCATGAACGTCGACGGCTCGGTGATCTTGGCAGTGCGGGCGGCAATAAGGGCGGCGGCGATCGGATCAAGTTCGCGGATCGTGCTCTTGTGGGTCTTGTCGTTCAGCGACAGTTCGACAACGTCGGCTTCACGTGCGGTGACTGTCAACTCGTTCGCCAGGAACTTGAACTTCTCGCCAATCGGGAGTTGGTTCTGCAGGTTGTCGTTTACTGTCTGCCAGAACTGCGTGGATAGCTGCTGGATGTTTCGCAGATGCTGGGCCTCCTCTTTGAGCGGCCCAAGCTCGCCTTCCGCGATGCCGCCGGAGGCGAGGTCTTTCTCAGCGAGCGTGATGTGCCTCACGAATTTATCGTCGTCGCGGTTCTCCAGTGCATCGCTCGCTTGGAACAGCGCCTGGCGCACGCGGTCAATTGCGGGAAGTGCATCGGCTGGCGGCGGCGTTGTGGTCTTCGGTGGCTTGACCGAGGCGTTAGACGAGCCACTCGTCGCACTCCCGATCGGAAATGGAGTTCCCTTCGATTTTCGCGGGTTCGATTCACCCTCTTCTGTTTCGGCAGCAGGCTTGCCTGCAGCAGCATTGTCGGTGCTGCTCGGCTTCGACTTCGGTCGTTCGCTCTTTTCGACGCGCGGCGTCGGCACGTGCTTCTCGACCGACTTCGTTTTCGGTCGGCTGTTCGTATCGGTTCCCAGCACACCGCCGAAGACGAGCGCCGCCACTCCCGCAGCGCCGGCGAGCACGACAAGGCTGACAATCGTCACGGCCATCGGCAGGGCGCTTCGCTCCCGTTTGGATCGAATCGCCGCTGCACTACCGCGGCGGATCGTCGGCGTCGGTGCAATGGCCGTTCCCATCGGCATCGGAATCGGTACGGGAGGGGGACCGACCGCTGGCGGCTCGCTGTCGTCCTCGGTTCGCCAGCGGTCGTCGCCCCGCACGCCAAACGGCGGCAGGGCAGGTGTTCCCATCGGCACTGCTGGCGGAATGGCCAGCGCCGGCGTCGCGCCGAGCACCATGCTGTCCGACAAGCGGCCTGCCGCGGCGAGTTGCCCGCGGAGCCACGTGTCATAAGTTTGTTTCTGCTCGGGTGTGAGCAGGCAGAGACGTGCGGCGGCCAGCTCGGTCAGAATCCGCTGCGAGAGGGCCGCATGCTTGCTGTTTTTGAACGTGCGGATGTGGGCCATCTGCCGCGTGGCCGCGTTATCGATCACGTCCGGGTCCGTCTCGAACGTCGCAATCCCTAGCAGCCGATAGTGGTTCGGCGGCTGGTCCTTGGACGGAATGCCCAGCCATTTGCGGTAGGGATCGAACGGTTCGGACATCGGTCCAGCGGCAGGTGGTTTGGGGATTGCCTGCGGGGGCAATCCGGGGGGCGGCAATCCCATCGGTCAATCCTCGATTATCGCTTGCGGCGGCTGAGGCGACAATTGGCTGCGGCCGGAGTCGCAGCCTAACTCCACGCCAATTCGCCGGTTAGGACGAATGTGCGGCTCCGACCCGATCATAACTTCGCCTTCGAGCGACGCGACGATTGCCATTGGTTGCGAAACGACCAGTGGCAACTGTCGTGCCGAGCGTGGCTAGGAAAGGATGGCCGCGACAAGCATCAGGCGTTACCTGTTCTGCGGTCTCCGTGTTTCTGATTCCTGGCAGGCAAGATGCCTGCCCACGGCTTATCCCCGCGCCCGCCGGCTGAGCAGATACTCGAGCAGCGCCTTGTCGAACTGCATGCTCGTGTCGAGCGGGATGTAATCGACCCCGGTCTGAAAGCACTCGCGGCGATACAGCTCCCGAAAGCCGTCGATCTCGCGCTTGTAGTCCTGCCGGTAGCTCGTCGCATCGACGACGACCTTCTCGTTTGTCTCCGGGTCCTCGAATTCGATCATGCCGTCGTAGGGGAAGCTCACCTCGGCTTCGTCGAGGATGTGAAACAGAATCACGTCGTGCCCCCGATGGCGCAGGCGGCGGAGCGACTGAAAAACCGGCCCGGGTTCGGCGAGCAAGTCTGAAAACAGCATCACCAGGCTCCGCTGTCGGAACATGGCTGCGATCTGCGACAGGCTTTTGGCGATGTCGGTCTCACCCGCCGGCTTCAGGTTGGTGAGGTGAGCCAGGATCGAGCCGAGCTGCGTCCGCTTGCTCTTGGGCGGCAGCACGTCGCGAACCTGCTTATCGAACGTGACCAGGCCGACTGGATCCTGCTGATATACCATCAGGTAGCAGAGCGACGCGGCCAGGCAGATGCCGTAATCGAACTTCGTCAGCTCCTGCCGATGTGTGAAGCCCATCGACTGGCTGAGGTCCATCACGAGATAGCCCGTGATGTTGGTTTCGGCTTCGAACTTCTTGACGTAGTACTTGTCGGTCTTGGCAAAGACGAGCCAGTCGATGTCCTTGGGATCGTCGCCGGTGGTGTACCGCCGGTGCTCACTGAACTCGACCGAGAAGCCGTGAAACGGCGAAGCGTGCAACCCCTGCAGAAACCCCTTGACCACGAACTGGGCGCGCAGATCGAGCCGCTTGATCTGGTTGATGACTTCGGGCTTGAGGTATTTTTCGACGGCCATCGGAGAATCTAGCTTCGATCTTACTGTCGACGGGCTCACATGCTGAAGCACGCTACCAGTTTATGACCGGAGCGGCTTTGACATTTCTTCCGCCCTTTGCAATTCCTTCCTCGGCTGGCAACGCTGGCTAAATCCTCCCCTGAAAAGACATTTCGCCGCTAAAGCGTGATGGGACAACGCTTTGCCGCCGGTCTGCTAGCTCGCCGCGGCAATTCTTGCCCGTTCTGGCATCGCAGTTGCTTTACTTACATTCGCCCGGCCGAAAGCCACGAGCGACGGACTTCGGCCGGGACCACACGAACGGAGGCAAGGCAATGGTTTACGGACGCGTGATTTGCCAGGTGATCGAGATGCCCGCTTGCGGCCGCCTCCCCTGCGGCAACGAGTGGCCCCGCGATCTCCTCCCCTGGGCCGATCCGTACATTGCCACGCTCATGGTGCGGTTGGAACGCCAGTACGACTGGGCGGACGATGCTCCGTCCGGCGGCAACTGGTCGGATGAGTCGGTGGGCGGCGATGGATTCGAGCCGGAGTCCGATCACCCGCTGGCCGACGACGAGGCGGCGTTTAGCGCCGCGTTTTTTGGCGACGCGTACTTTGGCGATACGCAGGATGCCGATGCCTTCATGCCCGGATGGCAAGAAGGGCCCCGGCAACCTCTCCACCCGCCGGTTTATGGCGGGTTCCCCCTTCTGGACGATGTCACGGATGGACTCGAAGAAGACCCGGTTTAGTGCGGATGGCGTGCTCACCGCAAGCCGAGCGACCGTGATGGTTGCCCGCGTTCGCGTGACGCGCGAGGCCCTGTGCGGCCGCTATTTAACCTTTGCCGCGCGCGACGTGCTGCGCGGTAAGCGAGTGATCGGCCTCCCTGCGGGTGCCGATCGCGAGTTGGTTGGTGCTGCACCCGATCGAGCAGTGCCGGACGAAACAGGGCTCGAACGGACGAGGAGATGGAAGCTGCGGCAGCGTTAGTTGCGGTCGTGGGCGAGCGGAGCTAACTTGCTGCTGTTCCCCCGGCCGCACCCATTTGCCGCTGCCGCTGGGGCTTCCCGCCGCATCTCCGCGCCGCCCATGACCGCAACGACGCTTGCCGCAGGCCTCCTCGCCGACCCGATTGGGAATTACCCGTCGGCTACCGTTGCCTGCTTTGATCCGACGAACGACAAAACGCCTGGCCAGCGTGCCGAAACGACTCGCAAGCTGGACGAGGAACGCACGATCGCCTTCCTGGAGCGACTGGCCGCGGCTGGCGCTCCGGCTTTCTTGATAGCCGCGTCCACAGGGCACGGTCATCTGCGGACAACGGCTGCACTCCAAGTCTGGTTTAGCGTTGCCGCTCGCGCAGACATTGGTAGCGCGGTCCTTACGGCACTACTCCGTCCTGAAGATGGTCCAGAACTATCGAACGATCTGGCGCTAGGCCTCGCGGAGCTTAACTATGCCGTCGCTTTCGTCCGTCCCGGGCGGAATCTCCCCAAGGATGCTTCCGACGAACAAATCGCCGATAACATGCGTCCGGTTGTCGAGGCCGCCGCGAAGGCGGGTTTAGCCGTCGGCCTATATTCGATTCCGGACGTGAGCGGTGTACCGATGTCACCAGATGTTGCCGCTCGCCTTGTTGATGGTCCACAGGGAGATCGAATCGTCGCGATCAAGGTCACCGAATCGAGTTACGCTAACAGCACACTACGCTTCCTCCAGGATTCGCGACTGACCCATCTGAAGATTGTCCAAGGCTGGGATCCGCATCTGGCCAAGGCCCTGCTCGACGGGCCAGAGCACGATGCCCGATGTCGTCAGCGCTGCGGCGTGACCAGTGGCCCGATGTCGTTTGCCGTCTATCAATATCTGCATATCCTGGCTGCTGCTGAGCAGGGGGACTGGGATGAAGTGGCCGACGCACAAGCTGCCGTCACCAGCCTCTTTCAAGCGATGCAGGACGACCCTGCCAAGTTCGCCGACCTTCAGCGAGCCAAGTTCATCATGGGCCTAGGCCAGCCACTGACCGGTGAAGTCGCGCCTGACCAGGTCGAACGAGTGCTGATTGCCCTCGAATCAGTGCCTCGACTGGAAGACCGCGCCCGCCTGGCCCGCAGCCTCGACCTGATGGGGGACGGACCGTATCACGAACGCCTAACGACACTGGTTGCTTCCTGACCTCTGACCTCCGGACTTCCGACCTCCGTATCCATGTCCGGCGACACCACCACCACGCTGGCCGATCTTCGCAGCCTCGTCGCTCGCTTCGTCGCCGAGCGCGATTGGGAACAGTTCCACGCGCCCAAGAACCTGAGCATGTCGCTCGCGATCGAAGCGGCCGAGCTGATGGAGCATTTCCAGTGGATCGACATGGACACGTCGCGCCGCGTCGTCGATGATCCTGCGAAGCTGGCCGCGATCCGTGAAGAAATCGCCGATGTCCTCTGCTATACGCTCGCGCTGGCCAATGCCCTGAACCTTGACCTTTCGCAAGCGGTCAGAGACAAGATGGTGAAGAACGCGGCCAAATACCCAGCCGAGCGAAGCCGCGGTCGGTTCGATCCGCCCAGCGTTTAACCGCCAATCTCCTTCATCACGGCCTTCAGCCGAAACCGCACTTCGGCATCTTCCGCCTGCTCCAGCGCGACGATCAAGAGCGGCAGCACTTTGCGGCCCATCGCCTTAAGCCCCGCAGCCGCCGCTTCGCGTTTCTCGAAGCTGTCGTTGCCAAGCTGCGCGATCAGTGCCCGCGCCGCCTTTGCGCCGGCCTCATCGAGCGGTTTGTCGTTGCCGGCAGGCACCGCTTTGCCCACGTCGAGCACGCAGCGGACATAGACAAAGTTTTTGCTGGCATAGCCATTGTTCGCGCCCCCTTTGTCGTACCATTGATAGAGGAACGCGTAATCTTCTAGCCGCTCGTCGAGCTCGCTCGTCCAATACGACCGAAACTCGTTTGGCCCGGCACAGCACATCTCCTTGTTGTAGGCCGAGTTTTTGAACGGCGCTTGGTCGGCCGGAAAGATCGCCGCCAGTTCCTTCGCCGTCGGCACGCGCCAACCAGTAAGCCCGCCGAGCTTCAGTCGCTTGGCGTATTTGGCCGCTCCCTCGAAGTTCAACTTGCCCGAGGCTTCGCCGTCCTTTTGCCAAAGCAGGCCCGTCTGTGTGTCCTCGACGTAGTCCCCTTTGTCGATAAACCGCTGCTTCGCCGGTTGGCTCTCCTGGGCGGACGCGGCAGCGCAAGCCAAGAGCATTGCCACGAGAGAGAAGACTTTGATTGAGGTGCAGAAGTTTGGTACTCGCGTCATCGCATAGCTCCTCCTGTTCACCAATTTTGCTGATGCTCGTCCCTTTGTCGAGCAAGTTGCCTTCAGCGCTTCATTTCCGCGGCCCACTTGCATCCCATCTGCCGGTCGAACAAACTCAATTCATCTCTCCCAGTCCTCGGCAGTGTCTAGTTTCCGGTTTTTCCGGTCATAGCGACAACGCAGCCCGCGGACCGCAACCTAGATTTGCTCACATCGCCATGACCAGCCAGCCCAAAAGCCTGGAAGGGGCGAGCGAGCCCACCCGCAGCGACTGGAGAGACGACATGGCGCCCGTTCCGCGGATCGGTATTCTCACGGCCGGCGGCGACTGCCCCGGACTCAACGCCGTTATTCGCGGCGTCGTCAAATCGGCTGCCACCCACGGCTATGAGGTCGTCGGCTTTCTGAAGGGATACGAAGGGCTGGTCGATCCGGTCAGCTACATCCCGCTGAACCACAAGAACACGACCGGCATCTTGAGTCAGGGGGGGACGATCCTCGGCTCGACGAACAAGGGTCGCTTTGCCGCGACGGTTGGCGTGAACGACCGGCTGGAGCTTGATCCGGAACTGGTCGCCGGCGTCAAGACGACCGTCGAGCAACTCAACATTCACGGCCTCATCTGTGTCGGCGGCGACGGCTCGCTCGCAGTGGCCCAGCAGTTCCACGAGCACGGCATTCCGGTCGTTGGCGTTCCCAAGACAATCGACAACGACCTTTCCAGCACGGCGTTTACGTTCGGTTTCTTCAGCGCGGTCTTTTGTGCAACCGACGCTCTCGACCGCCTGCACACAACGGCCGCCAGCCATGAACGCGTCATGGTGCTGGAAGTGATGGGGCGTCATGCGGGGTGGATCGCTCTCTATGCGGGCATTGCCGGCGGCGGCGATGTGATTCTGATTCCCGAGATTCCGTGGACGTTCGAGAACGTCTGTCAGGCAGTCATTCGCCGCGAACAGCGAGGCCGCAAGTTCACGCTCGTCGTCGTCGCCGAAGGGGCCGAACTGCCCGAGAAGGGACTTGTGACCCAGGACAAGGCCGAGAGTCAGAAGCAGGTTCGCCTCGGTGGGATCGGCAACTTCGTCGCCAAAGAGATCGAGAAGCGGCTGGGCAAAGAAACCCGCACGGTGATCCTCGGCCACTTGCAGCGCGGCGGCAACCCAACCACGTTTGATCGCGTCCTCGCCACGCAGTTCGGCGCTCATGCCGTGCGACTGATTGTCGAGCGCAAGCTTGGCCACATGGTGACGTATCAGCCGCCGGAAATGAACGACGTGCCGATCATCGACGCGATCACGCTGTCGAGCGTTTGCCCGAGTTGCTCCGCGGTGCAGGCAGCGCGGGCCCTCGGCATCTCGTTTGGCGACGACAGTGTCGAGGCCTGCTTCCGGCAGGGGCAAAAAGCCGCGGCGAGCAACGGCCATTCGAATGGGAACGGTGCGGAGACGAAGACGTCAGCGACGGAAACCGCACAAGCCTGAAGCGAGAACGAAGGAATGAGCTGGTATGACAGCAAGTCCCGCCGGGCCGGCGGGACCTACTGTTTGGCGTGCTCTGCTTCTTTGGCGTGTAGTGCCGCGTGCTCGTCACCGTCGTGCGGGCGATTGTCAAACCCCTTCTCGGCCGTGAACTCCAGCCGATCGACGAACTTGACGTTGGCGCACTCGTCGATCTCGTGTGTGTGACAGGCGGCAAAGTCGGGAATGAAAAACCGGACCGGACCGCCCGCTTTTTCCGGCAGCGGCTGGCCGTCCAGCCGATAGATCACGAGAGCTTTCTCAACCACCGCGGCCAGCGGAATGCTCGCGTGAAAGTCATCCTTGGCGGCGTGCAGCCCGAGCCACTGCGCCGCACTTTTCGGCTTTACGAGCGCGAGAATCCCGGCGAGCTTCACCGCGTCCCCCTTCCGCCCCGGCACAATGCGGCTCACATCGACGATCTGATGCTCGGCCGGAATCGCCGCGAGATCGGCAAAGGTGAGCGAGCGGGGGGATTCGACGAGACCAGTCACGGAGAGCATGGAAGGCACCAGAGCGAGACGGCTAGGCGGGCGAGTGCCTGCATCCTACTCGAAAATCGCCGGGCCGGCTGCCTAGAATGCTCGGCATGCGTCAGCCAGCCGACGAAATCCCGCATGCCCTGGAAGTATTCGTGCGTGGATTCTCCGCGGAGAAGAGCCGCACGCATCCCTACGAGCATTCCCGCGTGGATCAACTGTGGCGAATGCGGGACGCACCCCGCAAGAACGCCAAGGACTATCGCAAGGAAGAGTGGATCGCCTACGGTGTTTCGCCGCGCGATGTGGATCAGGCAGCCCGAAAAATGACGCGGGGGCGGTTCTTCGTCTGTGCGATTCGCCGCACGGACCAGGACGATACGGAGCTGCGAACGGAGTACAAGGCGCTCGGCTATCGGCTGCTGGCGACGGAGGCGCTGTTCGTGCATCGGCTCGCACGCATCCCGCGCGTCTCCGCCGGCAGCCGCGGCAAACGAGCCAGCGGCGGCATCACGATCGAGCGGATGCTAACGCGGGAAATGGCCGAGAAGTTTGGCAAGGCAACGCGCACCCGCCCGGTTGCTGCCGAGCAACTCGACGAGTCGCAAGCCACGTTTCGGCAGTACCTGGCGCTCGACGGCGAACAGATTGTCGGCTGGGTGCGAAGCGTCGATGCCGGCGACTCTACCTGGTGCTCGAATCTCCACGTGCAGCCGACGCACCGGCGGCAAGGTATCGGCAAGGCTCTCATGGCTCGCATGTTGCGTGACGATGCGAAGCGATGCGCCAAACGCTCGGTCCTGCTAGCCAGCCATGCGGGAGCACTGCTCTATCCGCACCTGGGCTACGAACAGATTGGGATGCTCCTGATCTTCGCGCCGAAGAAGCGATAGACCCGGCTGCCTACTCGTGGAGCGTGATCAGGAAGAGCTGCCGGGTGCGATCTTTGTCGGTCGTTAGGGCGGAAACTAGAATCTGGTTCGACTTTCGGTTCCAGCAAGGGGCGGGATCGACGCGCAGGTCGCCGCTCGTCCAGCCGCGAACGGCGAACGCGCCGCTGCGGGCGAAGGCATCGTATCGCTGGCGATGAAGTTCTGGCGGTGTGCATCCTTACGGATTACGATTGGCGAACTAGCGGCAGCGTGTTATGATTAAATACAACAGGAGCGGCTGATGCCCTTCTATCTCTTCGTGTGGGACGGCGAGAACGAAGAACACCTGGCCGAGCATGGAGTAACACCCGAGGAATTTGCCGAGGTGGTCTGCAATCCCGATCGCGTTGAGACGAGCGAATCGTCCGGGCGACCGATCGCGTTTGGCCCCACATCGACCGGCAAATACCTCGCCTGCGTGTACGAGCAGTTCGATGAGACGACCGTTTACCCGGTGACCGCCTTCGAGCCGGAGGAGTGATTATGACTCGTCGCGAAGCCCGCCATGTGCATCGAAAACTAACGGCAGAAGAGAGCGAGCGTGTTGCCGAAGCCCGCCGGTTGATCGTGGGGGAGAAGGACGACATCCGGCGCAAGGCACGCGAATACAAACAGGCCTACGATGCTGGTCAGGCGGCGCTCGAAGAAGCGCTGCAGCTCCTCAAAGCCGAACGCCAACGGCAAGGATTGAGCCTTTCGGACATGGAGGAACGCACTGGTATCGGCCGACCCAACCTCTCGCGGCTGGAGAACGAAGCCCAAGCCAACCCAACCGTGACGACGCTCACGCGCTATGCCGAAGCGCTTGGCAAGAAGCTCTTGATCGTGCTGGCCGATCAGAACTGACGGCGGAGTCGGTGAGACAAAAACACCGCCGGACGCTGCGGCGCCTCATGCACCACTGCGTCCGGCTGCGAAAGCCATTACGACTCCCAGGACAGTAAGTGCCTAATCACAGAACATTGAAGTCGTCGCTCAACCGCTCCAAGATAGCGAGTGCGTTTTCGTTTCCCGGATGAAACGCTAAAATGCTGTCGGCAATTGACTTGACATGCTCGGCACACATGCGCGCGGCATGTTCATCTCCTTCTTTACGCGACTCGTACGCCAATTCGAGCAATGTCTGTGCCCACCTCGTTGAGACAAATACGTTTCGCGGATCCTCTTGATTTGCTTTTGAGAACTCTTCGCTAGCTTGGCTCTTGTTGCCAATCGCCAGGAAGATTAGCGCTCTATAGAGAAACACCTGACATCGCCCATACCTATCGCGAGCAGTTGCCGGATTGAGTTTCCTCAGAGTCTCCTTCGCAAGATCGGCCGAGTCAGCAATGTCTCCCGTAGCAGCCCGAAACAACGCGAATGCCCAAACGACTTCCGGGTTTCGCGACTCCTCTGAACCGAGTAGGTCAAAGATACGACGGGCGCCCGCCACGTCGTCGGTCATGATATAGGCAACGGCTAGTTGAGTGCGAATTGCAATCAGTAAACGCTGATTACGCCACCGACGTTGTACGGCAATTGCCTCGCCGCGATAGAGCACGTCAATCGCCTCATCCCATTCACCAAGCTTTATCAGAGATCGACCGAGGTAGAAATGTGGCCACCCATCCTGCCAGCGTGTATCGGCCTCGGTTAGCTGGACGGCTCGCCTAAACGGGGCAAGTGCCGCTGCGTCACCAGAATCGCGCAGCGCAATTTTCCCCTCGAGCGTCGCCAAGCTCGGACTATCATGCCCGGTACTTTTAACGAGCTGCACACATTCGTTTGAAATATCTGTGCGATGCACGTGCAATGAAAGCCGCCCTACTTCAGTAACAATCCACTGCCTCGCCGGATCGACAGAATACGCCTCCTTCGCCAACGTCAATGCTTCATCCACATTTCCGAGTCTTGCATACACCAGTGCCGCATATTGAAATACTTCGCCCGACCGCCGTACCTTTAGCAGCAAGTCTACGATCGGCTTTGCCGCTTCATAGGCGTGCTCCTGGACGAGTTGCTGCAATGACCCAAGCTTTCCATCAATAATGTCCGGCGTCGGCGCGGCAAGATTCGCATCCCCGGCGAGCTGTGCGTGGTATTGGGACGCGATCGCGAAATCCAACTGCGGTACATCTTTCGCTTGTCGCGCCAATTGGGCTAAGTGTTCTGCGGCAACCTTGTGAAATAGAGTTAAGGTGGTGCTGTCGCAGTCTCCCAGATCGGCAAATCCCTTCACAACCTCTGGCAGTTTAGGAAGTCACGCCATCCCCTTTCAACAACTCCCTTGGCCACAAGGCTGTTTACGTCGCGACTTACATTTTGCCTCATCGCCTTGCTGAGCACTTCGACAGGCAGGGGTGACCGTGCCCAGCCCAGCAACGAGAGAACTGTAGCTTCAGCGCCGGTGAATTCAATTCCCTTGAGAATGCGGCGAACTATGTCGGTATGGATCCCGCGACGCTGCTTTATGTCGGCAAGTACATCAGCGAAGCTCTGCTGCATGATGTAGTCGGCGCAAAGGATGATGTAGCCGTTCACAGTTTACGGCTGCCTGATTGATGGTGAGCGGGCAGCACTTCA